>NZ_JBXAHR010000006.1:0-217212 GCF_058952315.1 Bacillus sp. GW823-FHT06B01
TAAAGTTAGTTTGTCTAGCATCTAAAAATAAAAATTGACGTTTCACGTTGTTTGTTTCGTTCAGTTTTCAAAGAACTTGTCTGCCGCTTCAGAAGCGACTTCATCATATTAACATCTTCATTTTTCGATGTCAACTACGTTTCAAAATTTATTTTTTGTCGTTTTCTGCGTTTCCGCATCAGCGACGTTTATTAATATACCATCATGATTTTTAAATAACAAGTGTTTTTTAAAAAAAAACACAAAAAAATATCCATCCTACTTTCTTCTATATAGAGACACCTCATCCCATCTATGGAAAACAGCTATTTAAATTGTATACCAATACACTCTAGTTAACCAAACTGTATTTCATAACCCCTTCCTAGATTTTCATTCTCTTCTATATTAAAGCCCTGATCATTTACTTCTCTATAGACTAACAATATAAAAAACAAATCACTCCAAACTAAAAAAATAGATTCACCACTTCCTACATAAAGCAAATATGCCGATTTTTAGTTTTGTTCCTCCACACAAACTATTAATTGAACGAATCGGTTGTTTACAGACAGCTCGATTAGGTAATAGTCTTATCGCTCGGCGAATAGCGGAATAAATAACGAAATTCCAACAAAAACATTAACTTAAGATTATTGTTAGAATTTTTTTACATTTAATTAATTAAAAATATCCATTTTTTGTTATATAGTAAGAAAGGACGTACTCAACTATAAATAAACCAATGGAGGAATTACTTTATGGATAGGTTAACAAAGTTTTCATTAAAAAACCGCGCCGCTGTTATCATCATGGTTTTTCTCATTTCCGTACTTGGCGTTTATTCTGGATCTAAATTACCTATGGAATTTTTACCAAGCATCGATAATCCAGCAGTCACTGTCACAACCTTATCCCAAGGACTCGACGCTGAAGCGATGACGAAAGAAGTAACTGATCCCCTCGAAAAACAATTTCGCAATTTAGAACACATCGACAGCATCACCTCTTCTACGCACGAGGGGTTATCACGTATCGATATCGCGTATACATCCAAAGCAAACATGAAAGACGCAGCACGCGAGGTTGAAAAGGCCATTAACACAATTAAATTACCTAAAGATGCAACTAAACCCATAGTTAGCCAATTAAATACTTCTATGATTCCACTCGCTCAAATTGCGATCCAGAAGCAAAACGGATTTTCAAAAGCAGATGAAAAACAAATCGAAAAAGAAATCGTACCACAACTCGAAAGCATTGATGGTGTTGCCAACGTTATGTTTTTCGGAAAATCAGCCTCTGAATTATCTATCATACTAGACCCAAACCAATTAAAAGATAAAAACGTAACAACAGAACAAATATTAAAAGTTTTACAAGGAAAAGAAACTTCTACTCCAGCCGGAGCAATTACCGTTAATAAAGAAGAATATAACCTTCGTGTCATTGGGGATATAAAAAATGTAGATGATATTAAAAACATAACCGTTGCACCTCAAGTAAAATTGCAAGATGTTGCTCAAATCGAACTTAAACAACACTACGATACAATCTCGCATATAAACGGAGAAGAAGGAACCGGATTAATCATCATGAAAGAGCCAAGTAAAAATGCAGTTGCAATCGGAAAGGAAATCGATAAGAAAATCAAAGATATAAGTAAACAATATAAAGATCAGTTTTCTATTAAACTTTTAGCCTCAACTCATGAGCAAGTTGAAAATGCTGTTACTAGTATGGGCAAAGAAGTAATTCTTGGAGCAATTGCTGCAACTCTAATTATCTTAATCTTTTTGCGTAACTTCCGAACGACACTCATCGCCGTTGTCAGTATTCCATTATCTATTTTATTAACACTCTTTTTACTACACCAATCTAACATCACACTTAACACCTTAACGCTTGGTGGTTTAGCAGTTGCAGTTGGACGTCTCGTTGATGATAGTATCGTTGTCATCGAGAATATTTTCCGTCGTTTACAAAAAGAATCTTTCTCTAAAGATATTATTCTCGATGCAACGAAAGAGGTCGCCGTCGCAATTACTTCTTCTACTTTAACAACAGTCGCTGTTTTCTTACCTATCGGCCTCGTATCAGGAGTAATCGGAAAATTAATGTTACCTATGGTATTAGCAGTTGTATATTCTATACTATCATCCTTAATCGTTGCACTAACAGTTGTTCCACTTATGGCTTTTTTACTACTAAAAAAAACAAAGCACAAAAAGCCAAGTTCTTCACCACGATATGTCGCTACATTAAAGTGGGCTCTTTCGCATAAATTCATTATTCTACTTACTGCTTTTTTATTATTCGCAGGATCGATTGCAGCCTATGTATTACTACCGAAAGCGAACATAAAATCTGAAGACGACACAATGTTATCTATTAATATGACTTTCCCAGCTGATTACGCTCCTGAAACACAAAAACAAAAAGCCTTCGATTTCGAAAAGAAATTACTTTCTAATTCGGATGTAACAGATGTTATTTTGCGAATGGGATCTAGCGCAGAAGATGCACAATGGGGGCAAACGACAAAAAATAATCTTGCCAGTATATTTGTAGTCTTCAAGAAAGGCTCTGATGTTGATCAATATATTAAAGAGTTAAAGAAAGAACATAAAGCTTTTGAGCCTGCTGAACTAGATTATATAAAAACGAGTTATTCAAGCTCTGGTGGTGGCAACAATTTGCAATTTAACGTAACAGCAACTAACGAAACGAATTTAAAAGAGGCTGCTACTATCGTCGAAACAAAACTAAAAGATATGGCTGCTCTCTCTAAAGTAAAAACAAATTTAGAAGACTCTAAGAAAGAATGGCAAATCCATGTTGATCAAACAAAGGCCGAACAACTAGGCTTAACACCAGAATTAGCAGCACAACAAGTAGCATTCCTTATAAAGAAATCACCTATTGGTGAAGTTTCAATCAATAATGAAAAAACAACTATTATAATAGAACACAAAAAAGAAAACATCACTAAACAAGAAGACATTTTAAACACAAACATACTATCACCTATCAATGGACCAATTCCTTTAAAAGACATTGCAACTATTTCAGAAAAGCAACTTCAAACAGAAGTCTTCCATAAAGATAGAAAAGAAACGATTCAAATTACTGCCGAGGCCTCAAATGAAGATTTAAGTAAAGTAAGCGCAGAAGTAAACAAAACGATAGCTAACTTAGATTTACCTAGCGGCGCAAAAGTAACTATTGCAGGTGCAACTGAATCTATGCAAGAGAACTTCACTGATTTATTCAAAATTATGGGGATTGCAATCGGGATTGTATATTTAATTATGGTTATCACCTTCGGACAGGCGCGCGCTCCTTTTGCAATTTTGTTCTCCTTGCCATTAGCTGCTGTTGGCGGTATTTTAGGATTAATCATTTCAGGAACACCCGTTGATGTAAATTCCTTGATCGGCGCATTAATGTTAATCGGGATTGTTGTTACAAACGCTATTGTATTAATAGAAAGAGTGCAACAAAATCGGGAACACGGAATGGAAACAAGAGATGCCTTACTAGAAGCGGGATCCACTAGGTTACGTCCAATCATTATGACAGCTATAACGACAATCGTCGCTATGCTCCCTCTCCTATTTGGTCAATCGCAAGCAGGAAGCATGGTATCAAAAAGTCTTGCCGTCGTTGTCATCGGTGGTTTAGCAGTCTCAACCGTTCTTACATTAGTAGTCGTTCCAGTTATGTATGAACTATTAGATAAAATCGGAAGAAAAAGACGCTCTCGCAGAAAAATAAGCACTTCTACAGAAACACCTGATATTTAAAGAAAAAGGCGTTTTCTTCAAGAACGAAGATAACGCCTTTTTCTCTACTTACCGATATAATCCATCATTTTTTGAGCATATCGCTCTAGAGGTTTACCAGAATCTACAATAAGATATTCAGTATTCGAAGGTCTCTTACTACCATCTAACCACTTTTTAAAAGCTACTTCCGAATCCACTTTTCCAATCTGACTGAACATACGTTTACGTGTTTGTAACCTATTATTAATCTCTTCCATATCATTAAGATAGCATTCAATATATTTATATTTCACACCATGTTCATTAGACAGCTTAATTCTTTTTTCAACCATACCTTCATATAGACATGGACTATCCAATATAACACTATGCCCTTGTCCTAAATAAGAATCAAGCAATGCCCATTCAACATCGTATGATACTCCTCCAACAATCGTCGATTCAATCCCTTTCATTTCTAATGATTGTAACAATGCCGATTTCAAAACGTCATGATTTACAATTACAGCACCTGTTAACTTCGCTATATACTTAGAAACTGTCGATTTTCCCGATCCAGGAAAACCTGACATTTGCAGAAGAAACAAATTAACTCCCCCCTCTCGTCCGAACCTATTCATCTATATAATCAATTCCAAATTCAACAATCATTACATCCATTCCTTCTATATTAAAATACAAAAAGAACTCTCTACTTATAAGTAGAGAGTTCTTTTTGTATTTTATGCTGCTTTTATCTTCTTCGTCGTTTTACTTTTTCTTTTCGTTCCTGTAAAACGTTTGTGCAATACAGATGCTACCAAGCGTGAAATAACATTGAATAGTAATACCATAATAATTAATACAGCTGCAGATTTTGTCGCAATCAACTTTGCATCCGGAATAACTCCTTCAGAATTTAACTTCCAAATGTGAACCGCTAACGTTTCAGCTGGTCTAAATGGATTTAAAGGATGCGCAGGACTTGAGAAGTCCGCTGCTGAATTTAAAATCGGGGATGTTAAACCCGCTGTATAAATTAACGCTGCCGCTTCACCAAATATACGACCCGCCGCTAAAATAATACCTGTAATAATTTGCGGTAATGACGACGGAATAATGATACGAGCAATTGTTTGCCATTTCGTTGCACCTAATCCAAGACTTGCCTCTTTTACATTATGAGGCACTTCTGAAATCGCATTTTCACAAACACGTGTTAAACCTGGTAAGTTTAAAATAGTTAAAGCAAGAGCACCACCCATTACTGTGTATCCCCAACCTGTCATGGTAACGAACACTAACAAACCGAATAAACCAACAACAATCGAAGGTAACGACGCCATTGTCTCAATACATAAGCGAACAAAATTTAAAAAGCGCCCTTGTTTTGCATACTCTGCTAAATATATTCCAGCCCCTAATCCAAGAGGAATAGATATAACAAGCGTTATAACAAGCATGTAGAAAGAATTGAATAACTGTGGACCAATCCCACCACCAGCTCTTGTATTACTTGGTTCTCCAAACAAAAAATCAGGATCCCAAAATCCCCATCCCTTTTGCAGAATTTCAAATACTAAGAATACTAGCAGAGCTACAACTAAAGCCGCAACTGCATAAAAGATACCTGTCCAAATTTTATTTACCATTCTTGCATTCATTATTATCGCTCACCTCTTTGCCCAATCGCTCGAATCACTAAAATAAACAGGAATGAAATAACAAGTAAAATCATCGCTAAAGTCCATAGCGCATTATTCCAAGCAGTTCCGTTTAATGTATTTGTCATGTCCATTGTCAAAATACCAGTTAACGTCGCTGTCGGACTATATATTCCTTCTGGTAATTTAATTGTGTTCCCGATTACCATTTGAACCGCTAATGCTTCACCAAAAGCACGCGCTAAACCTAAAACAACACCTGTTAAAATCCCTTTTTTCGCAGCAGGAACAATCACTCGGCTAACCGCTTGCCATTTCGTTGATCCTAGACCATAAGAAGCTTCTAAATAATCAAATGGAACAGAGCGTATTGCATCAGAAGCGATACTAGCAATAGTAGGTAAAATCATAATACTTAATACAACAATACCCGCAATTAGACTAAATCCCACTCCCCCGAACGAATCACGTAATAGTGGCACTAAAATCGTAACCCCTAATAATCCGTATACAACCGAAGGAATACCAACTAATAATTCTAAAACGGGCTTCAATACTTTATTTCCAAACTTTGGCGAAATTAAATTCATGAATATAGCAAGAGCTATAGCAATTGGCGCACTAATAATAACCGCACCTAACGAAACCACCGTTGAACCTACAATAAAAATCAAAGCCCCGAAGGTTCCTTCGTCAGTATTTGGATTCCATTTTGTCGATGTTAACATCTCAGTAAATGAGATACCACTTTGTGTAAAAGATTGAATACCTTTACCGCAAATAAACGCAATAATAGCTAATGTAATTAAAACAATAAAAATACCACAAAACGTAACAAGCGATCTTCCTATATATTCACTTTTTACGTAATTAATTTGTTTTTTCCCCTTCATCACAGGTCAGACCCCACTTCATAGATTGAAATGAACAGGACTGGCCTTGCAGCCAGCCCCATAAAAATTTATTACTTATTTAATTTAGACATTGGGATGTAACCCATATCTTCTACTTGCTTTTCAAAGTCTTTTCCTTTTACATAATCAATGTAAGCTTTCGTTGCTTCTTTCGCTTCACCTTTTGTTACCATGTACTCGTAAGACCAGAATGGATATTTACCAGACGAAATGTTTTCAACTTTTGGTTCAGAACCATCAATTTTCACTGTTTGTAGCGCACCTTTTTTATCGCCAACCATGTAAGACATTGCTAAATAACTTACTGAACCTGGAGTAGAATTGATCGCTTGCTCTACTGCACCGTTAGAATCTTGTGTTGTACCAGTTCCATCATTAATTTTCGCTTCTTTCATAACTGTCTTTTCAAATGTAGCACGTGTACCAGATGAAGCTGGACGGTTAATTACGTTGATTTTTTCATCTTTCCCGCCTACCTCTTTCCAGTTTGTTACTTTCCCAGTGAAGATATCTTGTACTTGTTGCACTGTTAAGTTATCAACTTTTACATCTTTATTTACGACAAGCGCGAATGCAATACCCGCAACCTTGTTATCTACTAATTCTTTCGCTTTTTCAGCATCTTTTATTTTATCCCCTGATGGAACATCTGAATTACCAATTTGTACTGCACCCGATGCTACTTGGTTAATCCCAGTTCCACTACCGCCGCCTTGCACTTGAATAGAAACTTTTGAATTTTTCTCCATGAATTTCTTTCCAGCTTCCTCCGCAAGAGGTAGAAGAGCTGTAGAACCAGCTGCTGCAATCGTACCTGATAATTCTTGTTTTGTATTATCGCTTCCTTTAGCAGGTTCTTTACTAGCTGTATCATCTGCTTTCCCACATCCAACTAACGCTCCTGCCACCACTAAAGCCGCTAAAGAAAATTTAATACCTTTTTTCATAACCATGTCTTGTACCCCCATTTGGATTATCACTTTTCGAATTCATTTTCTTTCGAACACAAATTCATTGTAGGACAACAATATTATGTGAGTGTTAAGCAATTTTTAATTTTAAGTAAATGACGATAATAACCCTTAAAAGCTAGGAATCCCAACATTTATAGTTAAAGAACCCAACAAAATCCACACGAATTAAGCTGTAATGTAAATTTATTCTTAAAAATGTAAATTCAATGTAAATGTTTTTCGCTCTTTTCCCCTTTTAATTAAAAATACATTTACAAATACATTGTATCTTTTAACTTTTACACTCTTACTTTATTTACATTCAACAAAATTTCAGTAATATTTTTTAGTACAACTAAATAAATTGGAACAATTCTAAAAATAAATGAATATTTTTAAAGTACCAATTGACAGCATCATCCAATGTAGTCTACTATATTATTAACAAAAAGTTTACCTAAGGAAACTTTTTAAACTTAAACAAACAATATAGAGATGAGGTAACTTTTATGGTATCGGCTAATACAAAACCACTTTCCGAGTTTAAGACAGGAGAGTTTGTACAAATTGAGAAGATACAATTAGAAGGAACTATGAAACGACGTTTATTAGACTTAGGATTTATCCCTGGGGCAACAATTAAAGTATTACAGCGCAGTCCGCTTGGAGATCCGGTCGCTTATCAAGTAAGCAATACAACTATCGCACTACGTAAGGAAGAAAGTTCCCTTATTTTCGGGGTATTAATAGGAGATGATTTCAGATGAGCAAACATCGTATTGCTTTAGCTGGCAACCCGAACACCGGGAAAAGTACATTATTTAATACTTTAACAGGCTTAAAACAACACACTGGAAACTGGACGGGAAAAACTGTTTTAAAAGCTGAAGGGGAATATCAACATAACGGAAGTAAATATACATTAATAGATTTACCTGGAACTTACTCACTATATTCAAATTCTGCGGATGAAGAAGTAGCAAGAGATTATATTATATTTGAAAAACCAGAAGTAACTGTAGTTGTTATAGATGCAACTGCAATGGAAAGAAATTTAAATTTAGCTCTCCAAGTGATGGAAATGACAAGCAATGTAGTCATTTGTATTAATTTAATTGATGAAGCGGAGAAAAAAGGCATCGTTATTGATGAAAAGAAATTAGCAAAATCGCTCGGTGTACCTGTAGTTAAGATTTCTGCTCGTAACCGAGTAGGTATTGGGCATTTGCTAAGCGTTATCGCTAAAGTAGCAAATAAAAAATTAATTCCAACACCAATTAAAATTTCTTACAGTGAAAAAATCGAAAATATGATTCAGGAATTAGAACCACAAATTTATAAAGTGTTCGGTGATACGTATCCAGCACGTTGGATTGCGTTACGTATATTAGATGGAGATAAAAATTTCTTAACTACACTTCAAAAACACCATAATGAACCACTTGTAAGGGAGGTCGTAATGAATGGAATCTCACTCAGCCAGTAAAGCTCTTCCATTAGACTATATTATTCAACATGCACAAGCACTCTCAAAAGAAGATATACGAGATGATATTGTCGGGGATATTTATCGAACATCTGCAAGCATATGTAAAGAATCTGTTCAATATACAAATACTGATAAATTGTATCGTTCTGAAAAACTAGATAAAATTTTCACATCTCCAATCTGGGGATTTCCAATTATGCTCGGTATTTTATCTATCATTTTTTATCTTACAATTGCAGGTGCTAACGTACCCTCTGATATGATTGCTGAGTTCTTCGGATGGGCCGAAGGGTATTTAACATCTTGGTTCCAGGCAGCACATGCACCCGAATGGTTACATGGCATTTTAATACTCGGCTTATTCCGTGGTATCGGTGCTGTTATTAGCGTTATGTTACCACCTATGGCCATCTTTTTCCCTATGTTCGCACTATTAGAAAACTACGGATACTTACCACGTGTCGCTTTTAATATGGATCGCTTATTCAAACGCTCCGGTGCACATGGCAAACAATCTTTAACAATGGCAATGGGATTTGGTTGTAATGCAGCCGCTATTATGTCAACGCGTATTATTGAATCACCACGTGAACGTATGCTTGCAATCTTAACAAACAACTTCGTTCCTTGTAACGGTCGCTGGCCTATGTTAATTTTAATGGCTTCATTATTTATGGCCGCTGGTTATACAGGTAGTATGCAAACATTAGTTACTGCTGGCGTTGTAGTTGGAATGGTTGTAATTGGTGTTATTATGACATTAACTGTTTCTTGGGTACTATCAAAAACAGCTTTAAAAGGTGTGCCAACTCACTACACTCTTGAGTTACCACCGTACCGTAAACCAAAAGTTTGGAATACAATTGTACGTGCAACACTCGATAAATCAATTTATGTTTTAAAACGAGCTATCGTTGTAGCTGCCCCTGCGGCTGCATTAACTTGGTTACTAGCTAATATTTTCATCGGTGACACAAGCTTACTTATGTATTTTGTAAACTTCCTAGATCCGTTCGCTAAAATGTTAGGACTTGATGGATTTATTTTAGCTGCATTCATTCTTGGACTACCAGCGAATGAAATTGTTATCCCTATTTTATTAATGTCTTATTTATCAACTGGAGCTTTAACTGAAATAGACGATTTTAATCAAATTAAAAATCTATTCTTAGAAAATGGTTGGACTTGGTTAACAGCGTTAAACACAATGTTGTTCTCACTTCTTCACTTCCCATGTGGAACAACACTGGTTAACATATATAAAGAAACAAAAAGTGCAAAGTGGACATTCTTATCGTTTGCAATCCCTACCGTTATCGCCATTGTTGTGACATTCCTCTCTACACAATTGGTACATTGGTTAGGGCTTTTATAAGCAAAGCATACATAGAAGGTATCCCCCTTCACATTTGCTTTGCGCGAAAGAAACCTGAAATCATTCAGGTTTCTTTTTTTGTGCATCAGTATTCCAAGGCTGTGCTCCATACGTTGTGAGTTTCTTATGAATAAAGTATATGGCTCCCGGAAGAACTGCCATTAATATCGTGCAACTAATTCCTAATCCAGTAAACACCTTCCATCACCTTACTTTACTCTTTTTGGTAAAGCTGAACCTGAATGCTCAATTGTCGGATGAACATGAACAGTAATCTCAGCATTACTAAAGTAATTTTCACCTTGATCCCAATTCTTATCTATCTTCTTCCATTCTTTATAATTATGCCGCTTATATACGTCCCCTAACTCTAATACATCTACCTTATATTTTTTTTGAACAAGCTTAATCGATTTTTGAATGCGCTTCTCCATTTCCTCCGTGATGTTTTTCTTTAATCGCTTTTCGTTCATAATTTGTTTATGATCACTAAAATGCAACTCAGCCAATGTTCCTTCCAAAAACAAGTGAATATCGAACTTCGGTTTTGTAGCATTTTCTGTAGATACTTTAATCTTTCGACGCATTTTATGAATTTCATATGTAATAAGCTGGTCTTTTTTACGAATGGTAAAGAATCCTCCAATTTTCTTACCTATTATATAATTTATTCCAAATGTTTCTTCTCCATTCAAACTACCTACACACTTATTATCCTTCCCGCGAAACAACGCTGCACCGTTCATTTGTACCCCTTGCCTTGTTAATTCAAGAATAGGTAATACGAAGCTTCGGTTGGAAATCATCTTTTCCTGAACTTCACCAATTCTTGCAGCCTCAATCATTTGAGCATTTTTCGGAGGATGTTCAGCTAACATATCAATATACTGCGCCGGTAAATTTTCAGGCTTAGCGCTCTGCTTCAAAATAGCTTCTGCATTTTTCTTAGAAACGAACAAACGTATATTTCTTCTCATCTCATGATCACGAATATATACATCTAACGTATTTTGTAAAACATATGGATTCGATAATAAGTCTTTAGAAAAAATTATCACTTGTATGTGCGGAAAGAATAGTGAGCGACTAATTTTTTTGGCAATAATTCGTATTTGCTCAAAGACACTATCTGCCTTCGCACTCACATTAATATAATTTTCGCTATCTCCACCACCTTGTCCACCTTGTTGCGACAATTTACTGGGGAGTACCATCTGATACGTCCCTTTCATAATTGGATTCGCTTTCTTTTTTTTCACAATATCATAGGCTGCACCTACTACAAATCCTCTTTCTTCTATTTCTTCTAACTCAGAGCATCCACTTATCGATCCCGCTAACACTAGAAGCATTATAATTTTAAGAAGGTGTTTCATTTCTACCATTCCTTCTTTTTATTTTATATACAATAAAAACTAACAAAGGTGCTAACACGACAAAGCCCATATCTATCCAAGCTAAATAAGTTCCGTAATTTGACAAGTCATTCAAACTACTAGGTATCATATTCAGCATAAAAATAATCGGGGCACTTACGAAAATAAAAATATGTTTCTTCACTTTCGGAAACATAGCACAAAACAATAAAGATGCGACGTCATAATACATTGCTGTAGTGTTATAAATAGTAATAATCCAAGTAGTAAAAAAAATCGCATCAAACCTTTCTAAAAACCCCCCACCAATTTCAATTTCTTTCCCGAGTTCAATTGTTGGATATGTCAATCCACGTGTTGTCATATATGTAAAAACACTAATACAAGTTACATAAATTAAAATGTATGACAACACGTTTACCATCACCGCTTTTGCAACTGCCATCGGTGCCTTTTTCACTGACTTATCGTTCAACATCACAGCATAAAACAGAGCTACCTCAAATCCGATAAATGTGAAAATAGAGTTTTTAACTCCTACAGCATATTGACTGACGTCCGTTTGAAAAGCTGGTAGTAAATTATTTATTTCCATTAAATTTATATTCAATAAAGAAAGCAGCACTATCGCAATTAAAACTATAGGTAAAAACAAAACGTTTAGCCTTAATAAAGCCGCTCTCGATCCTGCTACTCCATAAATAACAACTAATAGGAAAAAGAAAGACAATAGTTGCACTGGTGTATCACTAAATAAATACGTTTGTGAAATAATTGCAATCATTCGCGATTCATATGCTGTCAAAGCAGCAAACGTTAATACTAAAATGCTACTAATTGTGTATGCAACAGGCTTCGTCAAATGTGCACTCGTATATTGAACAAAGTTTTGTTTTGGGAATAAAATAGCTACCCTCGTTACAAACCACCCTAAAACCGCACAGACTAATCCACCCAAAAGCAAAATAATCCAACCGTCCGAAAATAAGGTTTGCGTAGCAATATCTCGCGGCATAGATAATGCACCTATACCGATAATTGTTGACGATACCGCAAAACCAATTTCCCGAGATCCAATCTCTTCATCCCCATATTCAAATGGCTTCAATTACTCTCGCTCCTTTGGACGTATTGTAGAATCTTTCGTTTGTAAGTACTCTGGTCTTTCTTTCAACATTGATTTTGGCAAGCGGATCATTTCTTCTTCCCAATCTTTATAAAATGCAGGAGCAATAGGCGTTGTATATGGCACCCCAACACTCTTTAAATTCGTAATATGAATCGCAAGTGCAATAAGAGCTAAAATAATTCCATATAGTCCAAAAGCAGTCGCCGCTAAAACAAAGACAAAAAGTAAAATCCGAAACGTAATCGTAATGCTATATACAGGCAGTGAAAATGTAGCAATTGCAGTAACTGCAATAATAATTACTAAAAACGGATTTACAATCCCTGCGTTCACCGCAGCTTCTCCAATTACAAGACCACCTACAATCCCAATTGTTTGCCCCATCGGTTTTGGCAACCTAATTCCCGCTTCTCGTATTAACTCCATCGTTAATGCCATCATTAACGTTTCTATATATGCCGGAAATGGTACCCCTTCTCTCGCTCCCGCAATAGAATAAGCTAATTTAGAGGGAATAAGCCCTTGATGATACGAAACAAGCGCTACGTACGTGGCAGGTAGTAAAACAGCAGCAATACCTGATCCCATACGTAAAATTCTTAATAACGTACCAATTACCCAGCGCTCATAATGATCTTCTACAGATTGAAAAATATCAACAAACACTAGTGGAGCGATAAGAGCAAATGGTGATCCGTCCACTAAAATGGCCGCTTTTCCTTTCGCTAGCGCAGCCACTATATTATCAGGTCTTTCTGTATTCAAAAATTGCGGGAATGGTGATAAATTATTGTCTTGAATTAATTGCTCAATCGTTCCTGTCTCAAGAATAACGTCTGCCACTATTGATTGAAGCCTTCGATCTAATTCGTCTACAATATAAGGGTTAATAATATCCTCTATATAGACTAAAGTTACTTCTTTTTGCGATCGCTTCCCCATAATATAGGATCGAAACCGTAACTTCGGATCACGTAAGCTGCGGCGAATTAACATCTTATTTACGTTAATATCTTCATTCAATCCAATTCTTGGTCCACGTATTAAATCTTCTGTTACTGGAGATTCTAGACTTCTTTTTTCCCATGCTCGGCTATTAATGACAATAGCGGTTTGAATATTATCAATTAATATAACTGTGTCTCCTGCTAAAATCGCATTTATAATGTCTGGAAACGTTGTCTTCATACCGACTTCTGCAATAGAAATAAAACGATCCAATAATGTTTGAACAACAGCTTCTTCTTTTTGTACTTCTTCATATTGAAGTGTACGAACTACATATTTATAAACATTATCCTTATCTGTTAACCCACATAAAAAAATAACCGCACAGCGTGTAAAACTACCCGCAAGGGCAACTTCCCTAATTGTTAAATCATTAGGCGAACCTAATTCATCCCTAATTTCTTTCATAACTTCAAATAAGTTACCTTTTAACTCTAACAATTCCCCCACCTAACTTCCTTTTCAACAAGTTTTTAGTTAGATTCCGCTAATAGAAGAAAATATATACAAAAAAGAGCTATCTCTTTTCAAAGATAGCTCTAGCACACGGATTACTTTTCTACTATTATACTGTCTGTCTTTATAGACACATTTCTCGTGAACCCGCTAACGATAAACATCACAATCATATTCATTAACAATGCGACTATACCTACATTTAAATCTTTTATATATTGAGGGAAAGCTGGAAACATCGTAGCTATAGTTGAACCAGATAAAGTAATATATGCGACCACTAACAACCCAATCCCCATCCCTGCAATTGCCCCTTGCTTCGTAATAACTTGACGTGGAAACAAACTACATACAAGTGCAGGGAAAAGTTGTGTCACTATACTATATCCCATTAAAAGAAGTGCCCCTATTGTTTCTCCACCTTTAAAAGTGAACAAAACAGCTACAAGCGTTACTACAGGCACAAATAATTTTGCCACTTTAGCAACTTGTCTATCTGAAGCAGATGGGACCATTGTTCGGTAAATGTTTTTTGCTAATAAAGTAGACGCCGCCATAACAAGCATAGAACCCGGAACTAATGCTGTTAATACTCCTGCACTACCAATAATACCAATAAACCATGGATCAAATGTTTGAAGAGCGAGACGGAATAACGAAAGGTCTACATCCCCTCCCTTTAACCCTGGAACTTGCAGTATAGCTGCAAATCCTGCAAAGAACACGAAAAGTAAAACTAAAGAATACAATGGCATAATTGCCGCATTTTTACGAAATACTTTTTCATTTTTTGCAGAGAAAGCAGAAGCGAATGTATGGGGCCACATATAGAAACCGAGAGCTGTTAATACAATAGTAGAAACAAACCAAGAAATGCTCATTCCTTCATCAGGTAAAGATAGAAATCCTGGTTTTGCTGCTTCTACAGCTTCAAACATCGGCTGAAAACCTCCGTAATAATGATATGGTAAATATATACCTAAAAACATAACGATAAACAGTATCATAATATCCTTCAAAGCGGCTGTCCAAGCAGAGCCGTGTATGCCTGAAACCATTACATATATCGTTATAACAATCGCACCAATCCACACTGCAATAACTGGTGATACCCTGCCGTAAGATGCTTCCGAAACGATAATACCTAATCCTTTTAACTGTAAAACAAGGTATGGGATAATTGAAATAACCCCAATGACAGAAACGATAATGCCAAGCGTCTGACTCTTATATTTCTTCACAAAAAAATCTGGCTGTGAAACAAGATTATGCTCTTTCGCATACTTCCAAACTGGCGGCAATAAAAAGTAAGATAAAATATAAGCTAGTGCACCATAACCTAAAATATAGAAAGTAGGTGCTCCTTTACTATACGCCCATCCACTTCCGCCTAAAAATGTGAACGTCGTATAAATTTCACCTGCCATAAGAAGAAAAACAAAAATAGTGCCAAAGCCTCTTCCTCCAACTGACCATTGCTCTAAATTCATATCTTTTCCATGTTGTGCCCGAATTCCTAAAAATAGTGCGAGAAACAAAAATAAAATAATGATAAGTAAGGCGATCATTTTACATCCCCCTTATTAGCAGGATCAAATACGTACACAAGCCCCATACAAAGAGACGTAATGAGCACCGATAATAATACCCAAAATAATAAAAATGGCATCCCTAATACGTAAGGAGTAACTGAATTAGCAAATACAGGTCCAACAACTAAACAAAAAACTGGAATAAGCGCTAATACGTGTATTTTCTTCATCTCATTCTCCTTTACTTATAAAATTCATAATAGATGATACAAAGACTTCCACTCCAATCGGTAATGCATCTTCATCAATCGTAAAACGAGGATGATGATGCGGATATATAATTCCCTTCTCTTTATTTCCCGCTCCAATAAAAAAGAATGTCCCTGGTGCCTTTTGTAAAAACGCTGAAAAATCTTCCCCAGCCATCGTCGGTTGTAAACGAGTAACTCGTTCCCTTCCATAAAGCTGTAATGCAGTTTGCTCAATAATCTCTGTAACTTCATAATCATTTACTACTGGTCGATATCCATATTCATAAGAAAATGTATATTTCGCTCCGTAAGATTCCGTCACATGCTTCACAATCCGTTCAATCCTTTTCTCTGTTTCTTCTCGCAACTCATGTCTTAAATTCCGCACTGTCCCTTCAATCTCCGCTTGTTCTGGAATCACATTATGGGTTGTCCCAGCATGAAATTGCGTAACAGATACTACAAGAGAATCTAACGGATTCGTGAGGCGAGATACAATGTGCTGAAGTTGCGAAACGACTTGTGTACCGATTGCAATACTATCAACCGTTTCATGAGGGATTCCAGCATGTCCACCTTTTCCTTCTATCGTAATTTTAAAAACATCTGGGGCAGCCATTGCAGGACCATAAATTACACCTATTTTACCAACCTCTAACGATGCCCAAAGGTGAGCACCAATAATATAATCCACACCTTCCATTACACCCGCTGCAACCATTTCCTCTGCACCGCCAGGAAAGTTTTCTTCTGCATGTTGGAAGAGAAAACGAATCTCCCCTTTAATCTTCTCTCTTTTTTCTACTAACTTATGTACGACCCCAAGTAATATCGCTATATGTCCATCATGGCCACATGCATGCATAACACCTGGATATGTAGAAATAAAATCAAACTCATTTTCTTCATGAATAGGAAGAGCGTCCATGTCAGCACGAACCGCGATGGTTTTACCAGGTTGCTTACCAATCAACCTTGCCATTACACTATATTTAGTAGGTCTTGACACTTCTAAATATGGGATTTTTCGAAGTATATCGAATACAAACTGTGATGTTTTTTCTTCTTGAAAAGATAACTCTGGATACTTATGAAAATGCCTTCTCCACTCAATTAATTGATTTTTCGATAAAATCAGTTCCTTTGCAACATCCATTTCTCTTCGCCCCTTCTTCACCAAGTTAAATGTTATTATAGCGTGAATTGTCAACTTTTAAAAGAATCTTCTGAATTTTCCGTTATAATGATCCAAAAATAAAAAGCCATCAAAAAGATGACTTTTTCAGTATTATAAAATAGTAATCGCTTGTTTCCCCATTTGCTCCCAAGCTTTCTCAAACTCTGCTCGCGGAACAGCAAAACGCGGATTATTTTTAAGTGGATCATTTACATATACAAAGTTTTGATCATACCCAACTATTACTACACTATGTTCATAATATGTAATTTTCACTTCGCCAGAGCTTGTATTCCATGTTTCAAAACTACTCTCGGCTAGTGGCTTAAACGTTGTATTAATAATGACCCATACTGGCGAACCGGAACTAACTACTTTATACATATCTTGCACGTCTCTACCTGTTAAATTAACTACTTTTTCAGGAGCATATTTTTCTGCTAAATTAAAAATGGGTTGATTATATACACCATATCCTGGCTCAGCCTTCGTATAAATATTTCCAACGAACCCCTCATAAGGATTTCCACGTAAACCATTTTGTTCAAATGGAACACGATGAATTTCGCTAGCAAGTTGCATCTTATCTACTTGTATACCTTTGTATTGTAGCAACATAGCCAAACTTGTAACTTCACATCCACGAGGTAATTCTGGTAACTGCTTTATAAACGGAACATTTTCAATCATAGTCGCTTCTTTCATTTCAGATAGAAACTCTAAACGGAACACTTGCGCCTTTTGTATAATTTTATCTTTCCCTATAAAAAACGCGGCAGCAAATATAATTCCAAAAACAAAAAGATATTTTAACTTTTTCATTTTAAACAAAACTCCATTAATTATTATTTTACAGACATACCTCTTATCATTGTACCTTTCTTCTTACTAGTTTGCTAGAAAGATTCTGTGAATTATTGTTTACACTTTAATCGTTATAAGATTCTAATTATTTTTAATAAAAAGAAAAAACAATATACTTTTTTGAATATTTTTGCTAAAATCAAAATAATTAACATAGTGAAGATATCACCTTGTTAATAAAAACATTCTTAGAGTATTTAATCATAGTTCGCATTTTTACATACTCCATTCATTTCATAATAAATAAGCCGAGTATGTGTCACATCCCCCACTAATGATTAAAAACTCGGAATGAAAATCAATTCATACATACAAGAAAATAACGGGGTGAGGGGCATATGAATCAACAAGTAGAACACACAGATTTAAAACGAACAATGAAAAGTAGACACCTATTTATGATTGCACTTGGTGGTGTTATCGGAACTGGCCTATTTATGGGATCTGGTCAAATCGTCCATAACGCCGGTCCTGGTGGTGCTATTCTTGCATTTTTAGTCGGTGGATTTGTTATGTATTTAACGATGTTATGTCTTGGTGAATTATCAGTTGCTATGCCAGAAGCAGGTTCATTCCAAAGCTATGCAAGCAAATTTATTTCACCTGGTTTTGGATTTGTTGTCGGTTGGATGTATTGGTTAAATTGGGCTGTTACAGTTGGGGTAGAGTTAACAACTGTAAGTATTTTAATGAAACGTTGGTTTCCAGACGTTTCTTCGTGGATTTGGTGTGTTACATTTGCAGCAGCACTCTTTCTTGTAAACGCATTATCAGCAAAGGCATATGCAGAAGCAGAATTTTGGTTCGCAAGTGTAAAAGTCGCAACCATTGTTATTTTCGTCGTACTCGGTGGTGCAGTTATGTTCGGTCTACTAGACTTTAATGGAAAACCAGCGCCAATGCTTCACAATTTCACTGAAAATGGCGGATTATTTCCAAACGGTGCATTAGCTGTTCTTCTTACGATGATTACAGTAAATTACTCCTTCCAAGGAACAGAATTAATCGGAATTGCTTCAGGAGAAAGTGAAAACCCTGAAAAAACAATTCCAAAAGCGATTAAAAATACCATTTGGCGAACTCTCTTCTTCTTCGTCCTAGCAATATCAGTTGTTGTAGGTTTACTCCCATGGCAAGAGGCTAATCTAGTCGAAAGTCCATTTGTACTTGTATTTGATGTGGCTGGTGTTCCATATGCAGCTGACATTATGAACTTTGTTATTATTACAGCAGTATTATCCGTAGCCAACTCTGGTCTATACGCAAATTCTCGTATGCTTTGGGCGATGGCAAAACAAGAAATGGCAAGTCCAGCTTTTACAAAGTTAACTAAAAAAGGAGTGCCACTAAACGCATTAATTTTCAGTCTAATTTTTGCAAGTTTGTCTCTATTAACAAGTATATTTGCGGCAGATACTGTCTTTTTAGTCTTAACATCTATTGCAGCTATGGCCGCTGTCGTAGTTTGGATGTCAATCGCAGCTTCACAGTTTTTCTTCCGTAGAAATTTCTTGAAAAACGGCGGGGACATTAATGATTTAAAATATCGCACACCGCTTTATCCAATCGTTCCAATCGTAGCATTCTCACTCAATTTCATTACATTTGTTAGTTTAGCTTTCATTCCAGATCAGAGAATTGCTCTTTATTGTGGTATTCCATTTATGATTTTTTGTTACATTTTATACCAATTAAAATATAAAAAAGTTGACACATTTGAACAACAAATAAATCTAAAAAAAGAAGTAAACTAAATATACAAAATATTCAGCTATCTTCCTTATCATAAGATAGCTTTTTTCTATTTCTTGGATATCTTGGTATAACTTTATTTATCTTAAAATTTCCACAATCACGTTTTTCACTGGAAAATAGTTTACAATGTTATCAAGTTACAAATGATATTCACCTTAAAAAGTGTGCATTTGTGTCTATTTTTTAACAATATCACAAAAACTATTGCCATCTATAAATTAATAGGTTTATATTGTTTTATTGGCATAGTTTCAATCCAAGGAGAAAGGAGATTTTCAATCGTGCAACTAAAGAAAACGTTTTGGAAGCTGGCTTCGCTTCTTCCGTTATCATTACTTCTGTTCCTCGGCGGCTGTGATAAGAAACTCGCAGTATTAAATCCGCAAGGACCTGTTGCAAAAGCACAGTATGATTTAATTGTTTGGTCATTCTTGCTTATGTCATTAATTATCGCAATTGTATTCATCTTGTTTACAGTCATCTTGATTCGTTATCGTGAAAAACCAGAGAATATGGACTACGAGCCACCTGAACAACACGGTAACACATTATTAGAAATTATTTGGACGCTTGTTCCTGTTATTATCGTTATCGCATTATCGATTCCAACAGTAAAAGCAACGTATGCTTCGGAAGAGGTTCCGGAAGAGTCCAAACATATTAAACCAGTTGAGATTTATGTTACATCTGCAAACTGGAAATGGTTATTCAGTTACCCAGAGGAAAAAATTGAAACCGTTAACTATTTAAACATCCCAGCTGGTGTACCAATTCAATTCAAACTGACTTCTGTCGGTCCAATGAATGCTTTCTGGGTACCAGAACTTGGTGGTATGAAGTACACTATGGATGGCATGATTATGGATCTTTATTTACAAGCTGATAAGCCTGGTTCTTACCTAGGCCGTAGTGCGAACTTCTCTGGTGAAGGATTCACACATATGGAGTTCGAAGTTGAAGCAAAAACTAAAGAGAAATATGACAAGTGGGTTAAAGAAGTACAACAAACTGCTCCTAAACTAACAGAAGATAAGTACAACGAAATTGTTAAACCTGGTGTAGTTGGTCGTATGACATTCTCTAGTCACCACTTAAGTTATGTAGATCCAAAATCACTTGAATATTGTGATTACAACTACTACAAAAACAAAAAATAATAGCTATTATTCCAACAGATTGGAGTGAACACAGTGAAGCTTGATGAATTCTTTGTCACAGGTGACCCGATTATTTACGGTGCAGACGCTTCTATCGTTCTTGTGACATTAGCAATCATTTTCGTACTAACAAAGTATAAAAAATGGAAATGGCTTTGGGACGAATGGTTAACAACTGTTGACCATAAAAAAATTGGGGCCATGTATATTATTTCTGCGGTTATCATGTTATTCCGTGGTGGTATGGACGGTTTAATGATCCGTGCACAGTTAACATTCCCAGAAACAACTTATTTAAATGCTGAACACTATAACGGAATCTTCACAACACACGGTACAGTTATGATTCTTTTCATGGCGATGCCATTCGTTATGGGATTAATGAACCTTGTAGTACCATTACAAATTGGTGCTCGTGACGTTGCATATCCGTTCTTAAATGCTTTAAGTTTCTGGTTATTCTTTGTCGGAGCAATGTTATTCAACATCGCTTTCGTAATCGGTGGTTCTCCAGACGCTGGGTGGACTTCTTACTTCCCAATGGCAGGTACAGAGTTTACTTCTGGTGTAGGAAATAACTACTACGCAATTGCATTACAGATTTCAGGTCTCGGTACGCTAATGACCGGTATTAACTTCCTTGTTACTATCTTAAAAATGCGTACACCTGGTATGACTTTAATGAGAATGCCAATGTTTACTTGGTCAATCTTAATTACAACAGTTATCATTATTTTCGCTTTCCCAGTATTAACAGTTGCTCTTGCATTAATGACATTTGACCGTCTATTCGATGCTCACTTCTTTACGATGGCGAGCGGCGGTATGCCAATGTTATGGGCCAACCTATTCTGGGTATGGGGTCACCCTGAAGTATATATCGTTATTTTACCGGCATTCGGTATTTTCTCTGAAATCATTAGTACATTCTCACGTAAACGTCTATTCGGTTACAGTGCGATGGTATACTCAATGGTTGCAATTTCTTTACTAAGTTTCGTCGTATGGCTTCATCACTTCTTCACGATGGGTGCAGGTCCAGCGGTTAACTCATTCTTCTCGATTTCGACAATGGCGATTTCGATTCCAACCGGGGTTAAGATCTTTAACTGGTTGTTTACACTGTATAAAGGACGTATTCGTTTTACAGTTCCAATGCTTTGGTCATTGGCATTTATTCCAAACTTCGTAGTCGGTGGGGTTACAGGGGTTATGCTTGGTATGGCAGCAGCTGATTATCAGTACCATAACAGCTACTTCCTAATTGCTCACTTCCACTACGTATTAATCGCAGGTACAGTATTCGCTATGCTTGCTGGATTCACATTCTGGTATCCAAAAATGACTGGTCATATGTTAAACGAACGCCTAGGTAAATGGACATTCTGGATCTTTATGAGCGGATTCAATATCTGTTTCTTCCCAATGTACTTCTTAGGTTTAGACGGTATGACTCGTCGTATGTACACTTACTCTGAAAGTCTTGGATGGGGATGGCTAAACCAAATCGCATCTGTTGGTGCGGTAATGATGGGTATTGGTTTCCTAATTCTTTGTTACAACGTAATTTGGAGTGCTCGTCACGGTGAACGTGACACAACTGGAGATCCATGGGATGGCCGTACACTTGAATGGGCAACTCAATCTCCTGTACAACATTACAACTTCGCGAAACTTCCTGAAATCAAAGAAGCTGATGCTTTCTGGTACATGAAAAAACGCGGAGAAACAGTTACACCAGCAGCAGAAGATATCAAACCAATTCACATGCCAAGTAACTCTGGTGTGCCTATTATTGCGTCTTTATTCTTCGGTCTTGCAGGTTTCGCATTAGTATTTAGCTGGTTCTGGCTTGCAGCAATCGGCGGCGTTGGTATTTTAGCTTGCTTAATCTATCGTTCATTCGATTATGATGATGGCTACTACGTAAGTGTTGATGAAATTAAAGAAACAGAACATATAGCATGAGAGGTGAAATGATATGGCGGCTTTAGATAAAAGCTTACCTTTGGAATATCAATCCGAGCAAAGCAGATTGAATATCCTAGGATTCTGGATTTTTCTTGGGGCTGAAATTATGCTGTTCGCAACACTTTTCGCCTCTTATCTAGTACTTGCTGGTCGTACGGCAGATGGCCCAACCCCAGCGCAACTGTTTGAACTTAAAACGCTTTTAATTCAAACATTACTACTTTTAACAAGTAGTTTCACATGTGGTATCGTAATTCACGAAATGCGTAAGCACAACCAAAAAGCAATGCTTGGATGGTTCATCCTTACATTACTTTTAGGTGCAGGTTTCCTATTCTTTGAAATCGAAGAGTTCATTATGTACATCGGTGAAGGCGCAACAATTCAAACAAGTGCTTTCCTATCTGCATTCTTCGTTCTTCTTGGAACGCACGGAGCCCACGTAACAGGCGGTATCATTTGGGCAATTTGTGTTATTATCCAAATTTTAAAACGAGGTTTAACACCAGTTACAGCTCGTAAAGTATTTATTATCAGCTTATACTGGCATTTCCTTGATCTTGTTTGGGTCTTTATTTACACACTAGTTTACTTGAACGGGATGGTGGCGTAAATGGGTCAAAATAACAACCAGGCAAACGGACATGCGCATAGCGGATTCCCTTGGTCACACGTTTTCGGATTTATTTTATCGCTTGCACTAACGTTTCTAGCGTTATACGTGGCACTTTATACAAACCTGCCACTTTCAACAATCTTAACAACTATTATCGTAATGGCTGTTGCGCAAGCGTTGTTACAATTAATTATGTTCATGCATTTAAAAGAAGGAGAAGGAAGAGTTCAAATTCTTACTATGATATACAGTTTCTTCGTTGCAACTGCAACAGTTGGTTTAACTGTATGGATCTTCTTCTCAATGTAATGTACATGAAAAAGACTGCTGAGATTCCTCAGCAGTCTTTTTTTATCCCGCATTAACGAGCAGTAAGACCCCCACTGATTAAAGTTTCACTTTATCCCCTCACCTATTACATCCACATTACGGAATTAACAACAGAATCATGAAAAATATACTTATTATGACAAATGTTAAGAAAACTCTTTCTTTATGAAATCGAATCCATATGCGTTGCTTTTCTACCTATTATATGGCTAAATAGGTACTATATTTATTTGAAGGGAGAGAACGCAATGGAACATCATACTTCTGTTCTATCACTTATGGTTGTCGTTGCAATCGCGTTTTTCGTTCCCCTTTTGTTACAACGCTTTAAATTAAAAGCACTTCCTGTCGTTGTTGCAGAAATCATCGCAGGAATCTTTGTAGGTAAAAGTGGGTTTAATATTATTCAGCCAGATATGTGGCTTCAAGTCTTATCGACACTAGGATTTATCTTCTTAATGTTCTTAAGCGGTTTAGAAATTGATTTTTCTATCTTTAAACAAAAAGGGAAAAAGAATACGACAAACGAACCAAACACATTCCAAGCAGCAAGCATTATCTTCTTATTTATTTTCATCTTATCTTATGCCCTATCATTACTGTTCGTATGGCTAGGATTCGTGGATAATGCAATGTTTATGACTTTAATTATTTCAACTATTTCTTTAGGTGTTGTTGTACCAACATTAAAAGAGAATAACTTAGGAAAAACGGCAATCGGACAAATCATTTTATTAGTCGCTGTTATTGCAGATTTAGTTACAATGATTTTACTCGCTGTATTCGTCGGATTAAATTCCGAAAGCGGTCAAAGCATGTGGCTCCTTCTTCTTCTATTCGGCGCTGGTATTGTTATTTACTTCGTTGCAAAACGCTTTAAAAACATTCCATACTTAGATAGCTTAAAAGCTGGTAGTGTACAAATTGATACACGAGCTGTTTTTGCACTCATCTTAATATTAGTTGGGTTATCTGAATCTGTTGGAGCTGAAAATATTTTAGGTGCCTTCTTAGCAGGGGTACTCGTATCGTTATTATCACCAAATGAAGATATGGTTGAAAAACTGGATTCCATCGGCTACGGTTTCTTCATCCCTATTTTCTTCGTAATGGTTGGTGTGAATCTAGAAGTTTGGTCTATTTTTAAAGAACCTTCTAGCATGCTAATGATCCCAATTTTAATTATAGGACTCTTTATCTCAAAACTGTTACCATCACTCGTCTTACGAAAATGGTATCCACGTAATATCGTACTAGGAAGTGCCATCTTATTAACATCGACACTTTCTTTAGTTATTGCAGCTGCACAAATTGGTGAAAAACTAGGAATCATCAGTCCAAGTTTATCTGCTTCCCTTATTTTAAGCGCAGTTATTACTTGTATTTTTGCACCTATATTATTTAAAAAAATGTTCCCAAAAGTAGAAACACCAAAACCAAAAGTTTCTATTATTGGCGCAAGCAGAATTACCCTTCCGTTATCACTTGATTTAAAACGAGAAGATTATGACGTAACACTATATATGATGCGTCAAAATAAAATAAATGATGAGGAAGCGAAATCACATGACTTCCCTATCGTAAAATTAGATGACATCACAATCGCTTCATTAACTGAACAAACAGCATTTCATGCAGACCGCGTTGTTGTTGCAACAAGCGATGATGAACAAAACTTATTATTAGCAGAACATGCAAAAGAGCTAGGGGTTGAACATGTTATTGCAAGTGTAGAAGATCCACTTCTACAAGAAAAAGCAACGCAAGAACATATCGCCGTATTCTCAACAATTAACTCTACACGTATTCTATTACGTGCACTAATTGATAAACCGAGTCTCGTTCG
This sequence comes from Bacillus sp. GW823-FHT06B01, assembly GCF_058952315.1. Classification (NCBI taxonomy): domain Bacteria; kingdom Bacillati; phylum Bacillota; class Bacilli; order Caryophanales; family Bacillaceae; genus Bacillus; species Bacillus sp. GW823-FHT06B01. Next base: position 25,610 of record NZ_JBXAHR010000006.1, read on the forward strand.
CTTAATTACAACAGCAAACGAAACAGTCCGTGAAGTGGAACTACGCAGCAATACATACAACGGCGTTGCACTTCGTCGCCTTCCATTTTTAGGCGATGTACTCGTCATTCAAATTTATCGTGGAAATAAAGCATTAATCCCACATGGTGATACAAGCCTACAACACGGCGATACATTACTTGTAACTGGCTCAAAAGAACATATCGATACACTAAAAAGCATATTAGAATAGAAAAATGCCCCTCACATAATTGAGGGGCATTTTTTTCCATTTTATATGGTAAAATGTTACTATCACATATTATGAGGATGGATCACATTATGTCTATTGTAACTTTAGCTCTTTTATTATTGGCGGAAATACTCGTTGCCATTATTCTCATCGGTGTTAGCATTGAAATTTGTAGTTACGGATGGAAAAAATCGAATGGAATAAAATACTCTTGCCTCTTACTTTCACTCCTTCTCGGAACTGCTAGCATACTCGGACTTTTCGCCGCACCTGCCTATTTCTTTATACAACTAACAGAAAACGCCTTATAAGAAAGGATGTTAATATGATTACCGTGAAAAATATTGAGGGATCTGAAACTTACGTATTACGTCAAAAAATTTTACGCCCGAATCAAACATTAGCAGATTGTAAATACTCTTCTGACTATGAAACAGACACCTTTCACTTAGGTGCATTTATAAACGATGAACTAATTAGTATCGCTTCCTTCTCAAAAGAAATATACCCTGACTTACTAGCAGGTGTTCATTATCGTCTACGAGGAATGGCAACATTACCTGAATTTCGAAACAACCGTGCTGGAAGCTCCTTAATTCAGAAGGCGGAACAAATCTTGCAAGAACGCCAAGCAAATATATTATGGTGTAATGGCCGAATTACTGTAGCTGACTATTACAAGCGCTTAGGCTTCCAAGAATATGGTGAAATCTTTGAAATTGAACCGATCGGCCTTCATAAAGTACTATATAAAAGAATATAAGAAAAGCTTTCCGCAATATGGGAAAGCTCTTCTTATATTTCAATCTTCACTTTTTATTTTTCTCATATATATGTATATAAACAAACTAGGAACTAAAAAACAAGCAAACATAATAAGTCCTGTCATACTAATTTCCTTTATAGAAATATCTGGTGTTACAATGATACAAATAGCTAAAATTCCAATAACAATACCTACTGGAATAAATAATAATTTCATAAAATAGCTCCGTGATACTCCACCTGTATGCTCATATGCCTCTACAGAATGTTTTAAATTTAAGAAGTTAATGACTACGATCCCGCACATAAATACCATTAATAAATCTGAAACACTTTCATATCCTGCATCTTGCAAAACGTAGCGATAAAAAACAATACCTAGTATGACGATATTTTGTAAGATGAAAACGAGTCTAATATGTTTTAGCCCCTCAATCATTAAACGTTCATCTTTCACCATTCTCATCCCCTCACTCCTCTTCCTCCCAAAATAAATCATTCAATGTTTTGTCTACCGCATAACAAATTTTCAAACATAAATCTAAAGACGGGTTGTATTTCCCCTTCTCAATTAAACTAATCGTTTGCCTTGTAACGCCTACTTTTTCTGCTAATTGTTGCTGCGTTAAATCTAACTGAACACGCGCGACTTTTATTTTACTTACAGCCATTCATGTTCCTCCTTCACCTATATTGTAACATATATATTCCATTAAGTAATTTATATTTTACTCCATTAATTTGATTTTCACCTTATTATACACAAAAAAGGAGCCTCTCATAAGAAGCCCCTTTCCTATATCTATATTATAAGAATAAATGACATCCAAATAAAATTGTAAATAAGTATAGTAACGGATGTACTTCCATCGCTTTCCCTTTCACAATTTTTAAGACTGGATACACTAAAAATCCAATTGCAATTCCATTCGCAATGCTAGACGTTAACGGAATACCAACGAAAATTAAAAATGCTGGTAATGCATCTTCAAATTCATTCCAATTAATATCACGAAGACTTTGCGCCATTAAACTACCTACAATAATTAATGAAGGAGCTGTAATAGCGGCTACACTTGATAAAGAAGCAATCACAGGGCTGAAGAATGCCGTTATAATCGTTAGACCGACAACTACAATACCTGTTAATCCTGTTTTACCACCTGCAGCAATACCAGCTGATGATTCAATCGTCGCTGCTGTTGGGCTTGTTCCAAAGATAGAACCTGTAGTCCCGCCAATTGCATCCGCAATAAATGCTTTACCAAAACGCTTCTCTGTATTATCTGTAATTAAACCTGCTTGTTTAATTAAACCGAGTAATGCACCTGTTGTATCAAATAACAGTACAAGTAAAAATGAAAATACAACACCGTATAATCCATATTCAATTACATCTGAAAAAGCATTGATTGGGTTTGAAACGATAATTCCCTCTGGTAAATGAGGCATCGCAACAATTTTATCCGTAAACTTCAATTGACCTGTAGAGAAGGCGATAACTCCTGTCACAATCATACTAATAAATAATGCACCGCTCACACGTAATGCCATTAATACCGCCGCTAATATTAAACCAATTAAAGTTAAAATAACGGCTGGAGAATGAAAATCACCAATCGTAACTAAATTAGATGGATGATCAACGATAATTCCAGAAAGGCGTAATCCAATAAAAGCAATAAATAGTCCAATTCCACCTGCAATTGCATGTTTTAAACTATCAGGAATTGCGACAATTAGCTTTTGCCTAAATGAAGTGAAAGATAATAAAAGAAAAATGATACCTGTTACAAATACTGCTGAAAACGCAATGACATATGTAATCCCCTCTGCCTGTTGAACAACAGAATAAGCAAAATACGCATTCATTCCCATAGCTGGAGCAATAACAATTGGATAGTTAGCTAAAAACGCCATACATAGCGTCCCTATAACAGTCGCAATAATAGTTGCTGTAAAAGCTTGATCAAATGGTACACCTGCATCAGATAATATTTTCGGATTGATGACAAGAATATACGCAAATGTAAAAAAAGTTGTGATGCCAGCTAAAAGCTCTTGCTTCACAGAAGTGTTATATTTTTGTAATTGAAACATGGTTATGTACCCTTCCTACATCTGAATTATTATCACATATTCTTTTCTTACTAGTATGTGAGAAAATATAATACTTAATCTTAACAATCAATAAAAAGAAGAGTCAATATATTAGCTAATAGTTCGAATTTTAAGTTTAAGTCTGACAAGTTTAGATGTAGTACAGTTCATCATGATTATTTTTGTAGCATAACAGATAGAAATGTTTTATAATTTGAAATAGTTAAATATTTAGCAAACGCATTCAAATATCGTTCACTCTACAAGGAGGATTCTTCTTATGCAGCACACAAACAAATCTGAAACTTTAAATCGAGGTTTAAAAGAACGACATATTACTTTAATGTCACTCGGTTCAGCTATTGGCGTTGGACTATTTTTAGGATCCGCTTCTGCTATTAAACTAGCCGGTCCTTCCATCTTACTAGGTTATATGATCGCTGGACTCGTTATTTTTTTCATTATGCGAGCACTCGGAGAAATGGCAATTGAACAACCGGTTGCCGGTTCTTTTAGTAAATACGCTAATGATTATATCGGCCCACTTGCTGGCTATATTACTGGTTGGAACTACTGGTTTTTATGGGTTGTTACTTGCATGGCTGAAATTACGGCGGCTGGCATTTACATGCAGTACTGGTTCCCAGATATCCCGCGCTGGACTTGGGCACTACTCGCTCTATTATTAATGAGCGCTTTCAACTTCTTATCAGTAAAAGTATTTGGAGAACTTGAGTTTTGGTTTGCTCTCATCAAAATTGTCACAATTATCTGTATGATAATTGTTGGAGCTGGTATTATTTTATTCGGATTCGGAAACGGTGGTATCGCTACTGGTATTTCAAACCTTTGGTCACATGGTGGCTGGTTCCCAAATGGTTTTTCTGGGTTACTACTCTCCATGCAAATGGTGTTATTCGCTTATTTAGGCGTTGAATTAATCGGTGTTACAGCTGGTGAAGCTCAAAACCCGAAGAAAACACTCGCAAAAGCTATCGATAACGTATTTTGGAGAATCCTAATCTTTTACGTCGGGGCATTATTCGTTATGATGGCAATTTATCCATGGAACGAACTTGGCGAGAAAGGAAGTCCATTCGTATTAACATTCCAACAAATCGGCATTGCAAAAGCAGCAGGTATTATTAACTTTGTCGTATTAACAGCAGCTCTTTCTTCTTGTAATGGTGGTTTATTTAGTACAGGCCGTATGCTATTTACCTTAGCTCAGCAAAAGAAAGCACCTGAAAGATTTGGTCGTTTAAATAAAAACGGTATTCCGAGTCAAGGAATTGTAGCAACAGCTATCGTTTTACTCGTTGGTGTTATATTAAACTATCTTGTGCCCGCAAAAGTGTTTACATGGCTGACTAGTATTTCAACTTTCGGGGCAATTTGGACTTGGGGGATTATATTAGTCGCTCAAATTAAATTCCGTAAAGGATTATCAACTGAGAAAAAAGACAAGCTAACGTATAAAATGCCTTTACATCCATTAAGCTCTTACTTCTCACTTGGCTTCCTTGCACTTGTACTATGTATAATGGCGTATTCAGAAGATACACGAATTGCATTAATCGTTGGCCCAATTTGGCTTATTGGCTTAGCTATCGTGTATTATATGAAAGGATTTCATAAGATTGATGAAACACCTAATTCAAAGATTAGTTAAACAAGCTATCCCTTCCTTATTAATTGGAAGGGATTTTTTATTGTCTATATAAATATTTCTCAACAAAATTCACGGTATTTTTACAATTTTTTAATATTTTTTACGTTTTCCGTCTTTTTTTTTTCAGAAAAATAAATTACATTATTAAAGCACATATATTTATTATTAGGGGGATTCTTCTATGAAGAATAAAAAGTGGATTACATTTTCTTTAGCAACAGCAATTACACTTAGTATGGGGAGTTCGTTCATACCGTCTACTTATGCAGAAAGCTCTGTAGACCCAGCTCCTGAAATTGCTGCAAAGGTTGTAAATCAAAATAGCGGGAAGAAAGTATTATTCGATAATACACACGGTCAAACGGCCGGGACTGCTGACTGGGTTATTGATGGTGGCTTTTCTGATTTCGGAAACGGCATTGCCCAAAATGGATATCATGTAAAAGAACTTCGTAAATCAACACCTATTACATACGACGACTTAAAAAATTACAACGTGTTTATCGTTCCAGAGGCAAATATTCCTTACAAAAAATCTGAACAAGATGCTATGTTACAATACGTGAAAAATGGCGGTAGTATCTTCTTCATTGCTGATCATTATAATGCAGATCGTAATAAAAATCGCTGGGACTCTTCTGAAGTATTTAATGGATACAGACGCGGTGCTTGGGATAATCCTGCAAAAGGAATGTCTAGTGAGGAAGTAAATTCACAAGCTATGCAAGGAGTAGAAAGCTCTGATTGGCTATCTGACAACTTCGGTATTCGCTTCCGCTACAATGCAATCGGTGATGTTGCAGCTAAAAATATTGTGTCGCCTGAACAATCATTTGGAATTACAAAAGGTGTTTCATCTGTAGCAATGCACGCTGGTTCTACTCTAGCAATTACAAACCCAAAACTAGCAAAAGGACTTGTTTATCTTCCAGAAAATCCGTCAAAATGGAATAACGCTGTTGATAGTGGTGTTTATAACGGCGGTGGCGTTGCAGAGGGTCCATATGCCGCAATCGCAAAAGTAGGACTTGGAAAAGCTGCCTTTATCGGTGATTCTTCTCCAGTTGAAGATGCATCGCCAAAATACGTTCGTGAAGATTCTGGCCAAACAAAGAAAACTTACGATGGATATAAAGAAGAAAACGATGCTATCTTACTAGAAAATATCGTAAATTGGCTATCGAATAAAGAAACATTTACAAGCTTAGATCAAGTAAACGGTTTACAACTTGATTCACCTACTGCTTTACAAACATTTGAACAACCAAGCTTATCAACAGAGCCACAACCAGAACCTTGGAGTGCACCAAACGCGGGTTACCAATGGTTTAATACAAATACATTTAAATCTGGTTCATACGGATATAACGGCGCCGTAACAGCAAATGATTATGTGATTACACGCCCTAGCATTCTACCAAACAATGAAGTGTTCCAAATAAAGATTCAAGTAAACAACTTATTACCTAATACAACTTATAATAACTATTCTTTAGGTATCTTCTCGACTGGTGGAACACAAGTAGCAAAAGTCCAAAATACAAACGGCACTTGGCCATCTACTTTCGGATATAGTAGCGCCTTCTCATTCACAACAAACAGCTTTGGTTCTGCTGAAAAAATTGTGAACGTACAACTTGATTCAAATACAACTGGACAAGCAACACTTCGTCTACGCCAAAATACAACAGCGAAATATAGTGAGGCTGTAACGATTAATAAGAAATGATGAAGAAGGCAATCCGCATGCGGATTGCCTTCTTCTCACTTCTCTTCTTTCGAGAAAAACATTCTTGAAATAACGATACCTATACTACCTACAATTAAGAATAACACAGCCCTGATCATCATCGATACTTCTGGTAAGTCCAGAAGGAATAGCTTCCCTATCGTTACGACTAACACGACTAAGCCGGCATACAATATTTCATTCATATTTTTATTCCTTCCAAGCCAAACGGCAAATAATGCATATACCATCCATAATAACGATACAGATACGCTTATTATACTTCCATCTGTAGACAGCACTTCACCGACTCTAGTAATTGCAATAAATACGATAACCATAAACCAATAGAGTGCTATAGAATAAACATATTTTCCGAAGCTCGTTAATACATCTTTCGCTCGTTTCATGCAGTAATAAAATGTACCTATTAAAATAATATGAGCAACAAACCCAGCTGAAACAAAATGATCGAACGGGCTAAAAATGGTCTGTATCATTCCAATCGCGTAAATCGTCGCGCTAACATATAATTTTATTTGTTGTTTTACTTTAATAGAAGTCACCATACCGAGGAAACCTTGTAATAATAATACAATCGCTGCATTCACTAAACTATACTCATATAAAATCGCTAAACTAAATGCACCCATTGCGAAACCAAATAAAAGATTTGTAAATGAAGAATGCCTATTTTTTCTATATTCAAACACGAACATCGTAGCGTGAACGAGTGCACTAATCATTAATCCCCATGTTGTAAATTCAGGTATTTTTGAAATGGCTAATATAAAGAAAACTGCATTCGCACTAAATATCGCCAAGCGTGGCTCTAATATAAAGCTTCTCTCCGTAAACATATGCCAAAATAATAGTAAGTGAATCAAACCATAAACAACTGTTAACTGTACTTGCAAATCCTCTACTAACATTGACATAATAGCAAAGAAAACAAAAAGGACAATAGCAGCAACAGCATAAGAAATCATATATAAATACTGATAACGATTTTTCAACGCATACCATAATAAGCTAAGTGTTAGTATCGTCTCATATCCAAAGAAAATATAAGGATTAGGAGTCGTACTATTTAATAAGAATGGCACGAAGAAAGCTCCTACGGCTACGAATATAGTAAGATATTCCGATTGATACCTCTTCGCTACATAAATACCTAAAATGACCCATGCAATATTACATACAAACGCGACACTCGCCGGAATAAAGCCATATAAATAATGTGCCGCAAATGTCGTTAAAACTATACCCGTTATACTTCCTCCTGCTAATACTAACCCTAACGCTTGCCGCTCTCGTTTAATTTGAATATCCCCTATATAATAAAAACCGATTGATAGGACAATACCAAACACAATTCGTATTGCTGGCGTTAATAATCCAGCATCTACCCCTGCTTTAAACAACCAGATTACTCCAAGTAACATAATACCGACAAATATGCGTGGTAACCACGTTTGGCAAAACTTAACAATATTAAATGGTTCTGGTTTAAAAGCAGATATATCTACTTGTTTTACCTCACGTTCTTGCACAGGCTCTTTTATTGTAACTACTTCTTCTTTTTGTTTTTCCTCCGTTACCGTTTCAATATATTCTTCCTTTTCCTTACTAACATGTTGCTGAGCATTTTCTACTTCTATTTCTCTTTGTTTTGCTTTCAATTCAAAAAGCGCTTCTTGAATCGTTTCAATTGCCGTTTCGAGCGCTTCTATTTTCTTATTTAAATCCTCCTTCATACGCTCCCCCCTCATCATCTATTCAAAATCTATATATTACCAATTATCTTTATCATACTCTTAGTCTATTCATTTTCAATACTATTTTTCCTAAAAAAAGAAAGGTGTCTTCCAAAATAGGAAAACACCTTTTTACTCATTTATTCTTATTTAGAACAACACTAACGATGACACCAATACAAACACCTATAATAGCTGGAACAATCCACCCAACACCTTCTGTATAAAACGGAATGTATTTCAATATTGGCGTCCACTGATTCATCATCACATTTTTATTGAAAATATCGATTGCACTAAATACCGCTACAATCCCAACAGTTACTGCATATACGTATGCATACTTTCCAATATATTTATGGAATAACCCTAAAATAATAAGTGTTAATGCAACTGGATAAATAAACCCAAGAATCGGTACTGATACTTTTAAAATTTGTGTTAATCCTAAATTAGCTAAAATCATACTAACAAAACTCAATATAAATGCCCAAACTTTATACGCTACTTTCGGAAATACACTTGCGAAAAATTGACTACAAGACGTAACAAGTCCGATTGACACACATAAACACGCGATCGTAAAAATAAGACCTAATAAAACGACTCCGCCTTGTCCAAATAATGTAGTCATCACTTGCGCTAACACGTTCGCCCCATTATCAAATGTACCTAACGAACCGCTAATTGAACCAACATATCCAAGTATGACATAAATAATAGATAATAATAGTCCTGCACCAATTCCAGCAATACTCATATATTTCGCTAAACCTTTATCATCTTCAACACCTTTTGCACGAAGAGCATTTGCAATAACAATCCCAAAAATTAAAGCGGCTAGCGCATCCATTGTTAAATATCCATCTAAAAAGCCTTGGAACATAGGAGCTTGTTCATAGTTTCCAGTAGCCTCTTTCACACTGCCTACTGATGTAAACATACTCTTTATAAAAATAAGGGCAATCATACCTAATAATAACGGTGTTAAAACTTTTCCGAACAACCCCATTAATTTAGACGGTGATAAACTTAACCAGTACACAATACTAAAGAAAATAACCGTGTAACATAATAAAACTACACTTCCCGATTCTGTGAAGAACTGACCTGGTCCCATTTCAAAAGCTAAACTTCCTGCACGTGGTATACCAAGACCTGGTCCAATAAATAAATACACGATACATGGGAAAATAATGGCGAATGAAGAATGAACCCTCCCCGCTAACGTTTGAAAGCTTCCCGCTTTCGCAATAGCGATAACACCCAATATAGGAAGACCTGTTGCTGATATAATAAATCCTATTAATGAAATCCACACATGTTCTCCTGCTTCATACCCAAGGAAAGGTGGGAATATAAGATTCCCCGCTCCAAAGAACATCGAGAATAACATAAGGCTAATCAGTAAAATTTCTTTTTTCTGTAACAATTTCATTTGTTTCTCCTTCTTTAATTTCATCTTTCATGAAATCAATTTCACATATAAAAAAGTGCAATAATCCGCTTCCTAACAAAGAAAACATAGTCCATAGTCTAACATAAAAGAAACACCCATTCTATAGCTATATCTCTTTTCCAATTTCTTCTGAAAAATCAACCTTTATTGACTTATAATAGTTAATAAGGTAAAATATTAAATGTACAAAATTATTAACTTTGTTTTTGTTTGTGTCAGGAGGAAAATAACATGGAATCAGCGATACAACTAGAAAGAGAACAACAAAGAAAAAAGAAACATCCTCCAGGTTTATACTTACTCTTCTTTACAGAAATGTGGGAAAGATTTAGTTACTATGGATTACGAGGATTATTAACATTATATTTAACGACAGCTTTAGTAAGCGGTGGTCTTGGGTTTAGTCCTGCGTGGGCACTATCCATTTACGGATTTTACACTGGAGCCTGTTATTTCACACCAATGATTGGTGGATACTTAACAGACCGGTTCCTAGGTAGACGAAAAGCGATCACAATTGGTGGTATAACAATGGCAATCGGTAACCTTACACTATTTGCCATGCAAAACCAAGTCGGCCTATACCTCGGATTAGCGCTTATTATTATCGGTAACGGATTCTTCAAACCGAACATCTCTACACTGGTTGGGGAATTATACGAAGAGAACGATCCAAAACGTGATAGTGCATTTACAATTTTCTATATGGGTATTAACGTCGGTTCATTTTTAGCTCCACTCGTTTGCGGATTTTTATCAGAAAATTTATTCAAAACAACAGTGGATGGCGTTGTTCACTTTGGATTCCGTTACGGTTTCTTAGCCGCTTCAATCGGAATGATCATTGGACAAATTTTATTTACAACATTATCAAATCGCTTCCTTGGTGATATCGGTAAAAAACCAACTCGTGATTTGCAAACAACAGATGGACAACCATCAGTAGGAGATACACCGTTAACAAAAAAAGAAAAACAACGTACCGCAGTTATCGTCATTTTAACATGCTTCGTTGTCTTCTTCTGGGCTGGCTTTGAACAAGCTGGTAGCTCATTAACATTATATACAAACAAATTTGTAGACCGCTCTGTGTTCGGATGGGAAGTTCCAACATCTTGGTTCCAATCGGTCAATCCATTATTTATTATTTTACTTGCTCCAGTCATTTCAGCATTATGGGCAAAACTTGCAACTCGCAAGCGCGGGGATTTAAAAATCCCAACTAAAATGGGACTTGGTATGATCTTGCTCGGTATCGGTTATATCATTCTCGTTATCGCTACATTAAAAACTGGTAGTGATGAACATAACATTACAGAAAAAGCAAACTTACTATTTATCGTCTTTACGTATCTTTTCCATACGTTAGGTGAGCTATTCCTATCACCTGTTGGACTTTCAATGGTTAGTGCTCTTGCCCCAGTAAAACTTGCTTCTTTATTAATGGGAGTATGGTTAGCAAGCTCAGGAATCGCCAACATTTTAGGCGGACAACTTGCAAGCTTCACAACTTCACTTGGATATGCTGAAGTATTTACCGTAATCGGAGCTGTAGCAATTGTATTAGGTTGTGTTTTATTACTAATTTCTAAGAAATTAGTGAAATGGATGGATTAAAAAAAGATGAGGGGAAATCCCTCATCTTTTTTATGCATTCTTACCTTTTTCTATCGCTTGTTCGTACAGCTCTTTATGTTCTTTATATTCACTTGGCACAAAATTCTTATAGAAGAATGCAAGCCAACTGTCTCCTTTTTTATATCCTTCTTCTCTAATTTCTGCTGCTTTTTTATTTGATTTAAATCCTTCAATAAACCATTTCTTTAACGATTCATTTTTTTCATACTTAGCAGGAACTTTCAAATCATAGTTTTCAAATGCATACTTATAGCCAGCCTTTTCTACTGCTTTTTTTGTAGACTTATAGCCCTTTTCATAAGCTGTTTCATACACCTTCACGTACACATCTTTCTCTCTATTTCCAGGGTTCTTTCCGGCTAGTTCCTTACCTGCCTTTTCCCCTAGTTCAGCTTGCTCTTTTTCAATGTTTTCTGTTCTTTCTTTATTCCCTACTTGGAAACCTTCTGCAAAGTTCGGCTTAAACTCCGGAGCAATTTGACTATCTTCCATCGTCTCTTGTGCTAAACCTTGCTCTTTTCCTTTTTCAAAATGCGTTTTCTTCTGCTCTTCTAAAGACCAAGATGCAACATATGCAGTTTTGAATGCTTCTTTATATGTATCTGATTTTTCAGCTAAATGTGATTCCGCATCATTTTTCCCTGCTTTAAAATCAGTCTCTCCACTTTTTTGTCCCTCAAGCTGCCCTTTTTCCATATCAGCTTGACGCTGTACTTCCTCTCGCTTACGTGCCTCTTCTGCTTTTCTTTGCTCTTCAGCTACACGTTGTCTCTCTTCCTCTGCTTTTCTTTGTTCCTCCGCTACACGTTGTCTCTCTTCTTCAGCTTTACGCTGCTCCTCTGCGGCACGTTGTTTTTCAGCCTCAGCATTGCGCTGCGCTTCTACTTGTCTTTCGGCTTCTACAGCACCATTATCATTTGGGCTAGGAGCTGGACTCGTTGCACCACTACTAGAAGCTGGCTTATTGTGATAATGATATTCCCCGTACTGTAATCCCCATTTTTCACAATTTGTCCGACACGTATGTCCTCCATTAGCATCTGTACGCCCTGGATGCGCATAGGCTGAAATTGGAGCTACCAATAACGCTACACTTGTTGCTAAAAGAAGTTTCTTCACCTGTTGTTTCACTCTTGTTCCTCCCAAAATCTTGAATTCTAACTTTATTATACATAAATAGAAAAATACTTAAATACTAACTAAAATATTCTATTATTTCTCAACATTAGTAAAAAAGAAGGTCAACTCTTTAAAGAGTTGACCTTCTTTTTTACTTCTTCGCCTTCGTTCCTACTAAATCACCAGCAACAACGTAACGTTTAGAATTATCTTTCACAGATACACATGTAATAAGCGTTATCTCATCTTTCCCATGATCCTCGACAACCTCCCATTTATCAGGAGTTACTTCAGATACACCAGTAACCGCATATTCATATTCATTTTCATTATCATACAAATAAATTTTATCACCTTTTTTTAAAGAGGCTATATCACTAAATAAAACACCTTTTTTAGACATGTTATGTCCTGCTAATGCATAATTCCCTTTTCCCATGACTTGATTTTCTTTTACTGTTGCTGCACCTGATAATAGGTTTTTCTCAGTAGAAGATTTTAAAACAGGAAGTTCTAATGAAACACTCGGGATCGAAATACGACCAATTACTTGTTTCTTATCTAATGATGCACTCGCTACTTCTGCCAAGTCTGGTTGATCAATTTTCGAAGCATCTACAAATTCCGTCTCATGTTTTTCATAATCCATCTTTTGAACAGCCTGCACATTTTCAGTCTGTTTCTTTTCAGCCTGATATCCATCGTAAAATGGCTTTCCGATTAACACACCACCTACAACAAATAGAAGGATTGCTACTATACTATAAATTCTTTGCTTATTCATATACAATTCCTTTCCCTTACAAAATCTTACTCTATATAAAATGATAAGATAATATTGCTATATGTACAAGTGTAAGCTAGAAAGAAACCTTCTCGCACGTGCAAGAAGGTTTCTTTTTAAGCTAATTTATTTCTGTATAGTGATACGTGAAAGACCGTCATTTGAATTAAATAAATTAAATACACAACATATAAAGGGTATGCCGAAATATATAAATTTGCTACAGGTGTAAATATTAATAATCCTAGTGCACAAGGTAATACAAACCACAATGATACAAATGTTGTTCGACATGCTCTATCTGTAATATCCTTCTCGCGTTCATCTTCTTGGGGAAATAATAACGGATACAATTGCAATGATGATCTTTTATATTTCTTCTTATGCAATCTTTTAAAGAACGCTAGTATGATAGCTACAATAAACAGTAATACAACAGGTGTCAAACTCATTGTTATTTTGGATGGCAAACTCTCATTTTTAATAATATCAGCAAACTGTATCCAAAAATCATAAAACTCTACAAATGCCCAGCATGCCAATACACTGTAAAATAAATTTATGATATACGAAGCGACAACCCTACTCATCCTCTTTCCCCTCCTTATTTAAAACAAACACATCTTCCATCTTTAACTGAAATACATCGCAAATCGTAAGTGCTAATAACAGTGAAGGGACATAATCCCCTTTTTCAATTGCCGCGATTGTTTGCCTTGTCACTCCAACCTTTTCTGCTAATACACTTTGGGAAAAATTAAAGCGAGCTCTTAACTCCTTCACTCTATTTAAAATGGTCAATTTTACCACCTCTCAATTTTATTGTATGCTTTCCTTAACAAAATGTAAACTTAACTTAACATTATTTTTATAAAAAAATCCAACTTTACGTATTGTAAAGTTGGATTACATATTAATTTAAAATTTTAACTTTAACTGTTCTTCTACCCCACTCATTAGCTTGAGCTGAGTTTGGCATTAATAGATCAATGATATGCCCTTTTATTGCACTACCAGTATCTCCAGCAATTGCTGTTCCATATCCTTCTACATATACAGTAGAACCTAGCGGGATAACAGATGGATCTACAGCAATTAATTTCATGTTTGGATTTGCAGTTAAATTATGTCCTAACCTAGATTTTACAGTTTCACCCGGTTTATAGCCGTTTTCAGATGGATCAGCTGTATAAGCAGTTGCTGTTACGTAAAATTCTTTTCCACCTTGAGCTGGTTTCGTATCAGGTTTAGACTCTGTTACTGTATTTTTCGCTACAGGTTCAGCTGGTTTACTAGCTTTTTCTTGCTTTTGTTTTTCAGCAATTTCAGCCTGTGCCTTAGCTAAAGCTTCTTGCTCAGCCTTTGCAGCTGCTTCTGCTTTTGCACGCTCTTCTGCAGCAATTCTTGCTGCTTCTTGCTCACGAGCAATTGTTTCTTGAACTGCTTTCATATTTGATTCGATTTTAGCTTTTTCGTCTGCTGCTAAATTAAGTTGGCTTGCAACTGCATTATATTTAGCTTGAACTGTTTGTAAGTTATCTTGACGCTTTTTCAAGTTATCTTGCAACTCAGCTTGTGCTTTTGCTAATTTTTGTTTGTCTACTACTAAAGATGCTTCTTTTTCATCAATTGTTTTCTTATCTTCTTCAATTTGACGAAGATCTTGTTCTTGTAGACGTAAAATTTCTTTATCTGCTTCTAGAATAGTAGAAACTGCGTTCATACGTTGTAAGAAATCTGCAAAGTTTTTTGACTCTACTACAACTTCTACTACTAAACTTGTATTTGAACTGTTTTGAACAGAAACCATACGTTTTCTCATAATATCCTTACGAGCAAGGACTTTATCCTCTAAAACGACAATTTCATTCTTTTTTTGCTCAATCTGCTTATGTGTTTCATCGATTTTACGTTGAATAGCAGCTTGATCCTCTTTATTTTTTGCAATTGTATTATTTAAATTATGTAGTTCGTTTTCGATACCTTGAATTTCTTTACTAACAGCTTGCTTCTCTTGCTCTTTCTTTTGCATATCTGCATCGTTTTGCTGCAATTGCTGTTGCATGTTGTTAAGTTTCTCGTCGTTTGACTCTGCTTTTACAGCGACTGTACTAGAAAGACCGATAATGCCTGCTAATACTAGACTACTGATTCGCTTAAAATAGTTCATAATCCGACTCCCTTCTTATACAGTTATACATGATTTATTTTACAGTTTGTTTACAATACCATTAAATACAGTTTATTTTTCATGACGAAAAAAAGGGAATTATGCATAAAATGTAATAGATTCTTAAATATTTAACAATTCCTATATTTAAAAATTATAAAAGATGCTAAAATCCAAATATAGAGAAAATATAACTTCTAAAGGCGGTTGAAATAAATATATGTTTACTCAAAAGAAATCACTCCAACATAAAATTGATCAATTAGCAAATCGTATACAGGAATTAGAAGCAGAATTAAAACAAAAAGATATTGAAAAACAAGAAATCATTTCTTCTATTCACGACCGTGTGCAAAGCGTCGTTCAAGAGCACCAACTTGTAAATAATCAACACCATACACTTCAAAATTTAGTTCAACAATTAAGCTCATGTTTCGAAAATGTTTCAACGCGTACAACACATTCCAATGAATTGAATAATGAAATGTTACAAAAAGAACAAAGCTTAATTCAGTCAATTGAAGAAATTATTGACTGTTCTAATGAAGGAAAAGAATCTGTTCATCGTTTACTTATTGTAATTAATAAATTAGGTGAACAATCTCAGCGCACGTCTAATAGTATGAATCATTTAAGTGAGCGCTCAAAAGAAATCGAGCAAATTGTAGAAGTCATCCAAAACATTGCAGCACAAACAAATTTACTTGCTTTAAATGCGAGTATTGAAGCTGCGCGTGCTGGAGAGCACGGTAAAGGATTCGCTGTCGTTGCCAATGAAGTAAGAAAACTAGCGGAAAGTACAGCCGAAAGTACAAAAAACATCGGTAACTTAACGAAAAAAATTCAAGAAGAAATTGAAAAAGCATACGATAACACAAAAGATAATTTGCATTTAGTTGATGAAGGTGTCGAAATGAGTGCTGATACAAACGCTAGAATTGAAAATATTTTAATTATGATTCAAACGTTACAAAGCGGTGCTACAAATGTTATTAAAGCTATCGAAAACCAAAAATCTTGTAATGATGATATATTACGTGAATTCTCTAATACACAACAAATGTTCCAAAAATTAAATACTACTATTATGAACCATATTCATGATGCCGAAAAAGTCGACGTTCAATTGACTAAAGGTCTTCAAGAAACAGCGGCTTCTCATTAATAATAAAACCCCCTTTAGCGCTATAAGGGGGTTTTATTATATTTCGAATTTTTATTTCTTTTCAATATTCATCCATATCTTTGTTATAATGGAAAAGTTGTTTCTTTCGACTAATAAACAAGGAGGTTATTATGGAACAATTTCATTACATTTTAAAATATTTAATTCTTGGTCTGTTCCAAGGACTAACAGAACCCATTCCGATTTCTTCAAGTGGTCACCTCGTTTTAGCACAACATTTGCTAGGACTAAAAATAGAAGGATTTAGCTTCGAACTACTTGTTAATTCAGCTTCATTATTAGCTGTATTACTTATTTATAGAAACGATTTAATTCGTCTAACGAAGAATGGTCTATCTTATATATTTACAAGAGCGGAAGGCGCAAAATCAGATTTCTTCTTTATTATTTACCTTGTTATTGCGACCATTCCAGCAGGTGTTATTGGTGTTTTATTTAAAGATTACATCGATCAGTACTTAAAAGGTGTGAAGATGGTTGGGATTTCCCTCCTTATTACTGCTGTCGGCCTTTGGATTATTAGAAACTTGCGTGGGCGTAAAAATGATGGCGACCTTTCTATGAAAGATGCAATCATCGTCGGATTAGCACAAGCTTGCGCACTAATTCCTGGAATAAGCCGATCAGGTGCAACAATCGTCGCAGCGATGTTACTTGGTATGAAGCAAGAAACAGCTCTTCGTTTCTCATTCTTACTATATATCCCTGTTAGCTTAGGTGGTTTATTACTAAGTATTACAGACATTGCAAAAGATCCAAATCTAGACACATTATTCGTGCCATATGTCGTTGCATTTATCGCAACATTTATCATGACGTATATTTCTTTAAAATGGTTTATGAACATTATGGCAAAAGGAAATTTAAAATATTTCTCTTTCTATTGCATTATCGTAGGTGTACTTACTCTTATTTTCTTATAAAGTTCAACTTACAAATCGAAAAACGAGTCATTCTATTAAACTAGGATGACTCGCTTTTTTATATCTTTATAATGATAAAATCCCTCTTATCTTTCTGTACAGTAAGAGGGGCCCTCTTTTATGCGTATACTTTCTTTTCTTGACAATACAAACGAATAACATGTTTATTTTGTTGAAATACATCATGCGTTAGGCGGATAATAATAAAATTTCGTTTTGTTTGATCATCATGAACAAAAATCTGTTCTCCCTCCTGAAAACGCCATGCACTTTCAAAAGTTGTAATATGATCCCCACTTACAGAAAAAAGCTCATATCGCATATCTTGTACCCTCTCTCAACTTATAATAATCACAATATCCTTATATTAAATTTAGTATAACTTAATCCCGTTTAAATTTGAAATTTTTTCTATTTCGAAATATTTTAATTTTGTTTTCAGGCTCTTTTAACGTTATAATGATAAACGAATTTTCAATGAAAGGAGCTTCATTTTGACTGCATATTTATTTCCAGTAAAAACAGCATTTATTTTATTTCCTATTTTAGCAATGTTTCTCTTAATACCTTTTTTAATATTTAACTACCGAAAGTATGGTTATTTAAATAAATGGCGTTCATTTATTTTATACTCATTATTACTTTACTTATTAAATGCCTATTTTCTTGTGATTTTGCCGTTACCACAAACATATGATACTTGTAGCCTACAACCGGCTAATACGCAACATATGCAACTATCACCATTTTATTTCATACAAGAAATTAGTAATCATACCTCGGCAATTTTAACGAAACCAGCTACTTATTTCTACCTATTAAAAGAATCTGCGTTTTTACAAGTAACATTTAACGTTCTATTAACCGTTCCATTTGGTATTTACTTACGTTATTATTTCCGACGTAGTTTCTTACAAACAGTGTGCATTTCTTTTTGCCTTTCACTGTTCTTTGAGTTAACACAAGTAACTGGATTATATGGTATTTATAATTGTGCCTATCGCTTATTTGATATTGACGATTTGTTTTTAAACACGCTAGGCGGCGTAATTGGTTTTATCATTGCACCAATATTTACGTACTTCCTTCCGAAAACAAGTGAATTAGATATTCATATTGATTTAGAAACAAAACCAGTCGGATTCGTTCGTCGTTTTATCGCGATGCAAATTGATTGGATTTTCTTATCTATCGTTGTACCTGTCATTAAAAACAAAGGAAATTCCTTCTTTGTTTCTAATATTCAATCTTACACGAACATATACGAACTCATTTTCATAACGTGTTCGATCTTTATTTACTTTATTATCATTCCATACTTTACGAATGGAAGAACAATAGGAAAAGCGTTGCTTCGAATTTATATTAAAGGACAAGCTGAGCGTATTACACTAAAAGAATTATTCATTCGTTACGGGATATTCTATTTCATTTTAGGCGGAATCAATTATATTCTTTCGAGTAGCTCTATCTTAAATCATACAGAGCCTTTAGTATTACTAGTTATACTATTATTCCAATTTGTAATTAACGGTCTATTTATTATTCATGTTTTATTGCATGTATTTAGTCGTGATAAATTACTATTTTACGAGCGTATTAGTCAAACAAGAAATGCGATCATACTAAAAAAAGCTGACAAGTAATACTTTGTCAGCTTTTTTTCATAATCGTAAATAATTTTTCTGTGTAAGGGTTTGAAAACATTTCTGCTTCATCTAGAAACTTCCTCGCCTTTAGAAACGAATGCATTTCTGGATATATATTTTGTAATTTTTCGTACGTTAACGTATGCATTTTCCCCCAATGCGGGCGCCCTTCATACTTTAGAAAAATTTTCTCCACCTCACCAAAATAAGCAGCATACTTCATACCTTTATACATATGAACGGCAATATACGCTGAATCCCTTCCGTACGCTGGACTGAGCCATATATCATCACTTTTCACATAACGACATTCAATTGGGAAGTGCACTTTATACTTTTTCTTTTCAATAAGGTTTGAAATTTCTTCTACAACGGCCCGCATATAATTTGAAGGAACACTATACTCCATTTCATAAAATGGAACCGCACGCGACGTAGCAAATACTTCATAACTCGGACCAACTATCTTTGTATTCGGTACAGCTTTAGCCGATAATCGACTTACTCCTTTACTTATAGAGGGAAACCATTTACATCCTTTAGATAACAAAGAGAACATCTTATTTTCCAGCAACTCTACCTTTAGTTTATGCCATTTCAAGTCACTTTTTTTACCCGTTGTTTCATTTGTAAATTTCACTTGTACTTCATCTGAATAAGGAAAAACAAAAAATTCAAAATGGCGATTCTTCTTATATTCTTCTAGCTTGTTCATTACAGTAGATAATGACTGTTTTTCACTTTTATAGACGAGTGAATAGGCTGGAATAACCTTCAATTTTATTTTTACAATGATACCTAACATTCCAAGCGACAACTGAAAGGCTCTCCAATATTCCACATTCTCAGTTTCCGAACAAACTATACTCTCGCCTGTAGATAAAACTGCGGTAATCTCTATAACTTGTGTTGATAAACTTCCAAAGGTAATACCCGTTCCATGAGTCCCTGTACTAATCGCTCCTGCAATCGATTGCAAATCAATATCCCCTAAATTTTCTTGTGCATAACCTTTTTCTTCAAGTAACTTCCCTAAATCATGTAACTTTGTTCCTGCCCATACTTCGGCAACCATCTTCTCTGCATCCATATCCAAAATACCTTTCAATTCATCTAAAGAAACTAAAATTTCTTCCGTTTGCACAAGAGGTGTAAACGAGTGTCCTGAACCGACAACACGAATTTTCTTCCCTTTTTTTCGAGCAAGCCCTACAACTTCTACTACATCTTGTATACTTTCTGGATACATCGTATAATGCGGCGTTCCTTCTACATTCCCTGTCCAATTTCTCCATTTTTGTCCCTTTATAGAAAGCATTGGCCATCCCCCCGATATGTTGAATACTCCCCAACAATCTCTCCTTCTTTCACACGATATAAAAAAGGAAAACGCTCACATAACTCTCCAGCTTTACTATGGCGAAACAAGATAGAATCTCCTATCTCTACTCGTTCCTCACCGTTATAAAAAATCGGTGTTTGCACTTCGCCAGCGCCTTCTAAAGCTAATAATTTTGCACCATTTGGTCTCCAAATCTCAGGTTCTTTATCTTTCCCGATTGCACCTGAGGCAATATATCCACCACCTAAACAAGTGTAAATAAACAGGGCTGGTTTACGCACAACTGGTAAAGCAAATCCGACAGCTGGATGAAATTGCACCTCTTTATAATAATCGAACAGCTTCGGGGCATAAAAAGCAGAACCTATTGTAATCTCTGAAACTGAATTATCTTGCTCAGTTGTTTTTATACTTCCTGTACCTCCCCCATTTACAAACCTTAGTTCAATACCTAGGTTTTGTATTTCTTTTACGATATGTCCTCTTCTTTCTTTAACTTCTAACACTGACTTCTTCTTTAAATACGAAATTACTTTACTTTTCACTCTTTGATTCGGTATGTGATCTCCTACCCCAGCAATTTGAGCTTCATATCCCATTACACCATCTAGTATTAAAAATGATGATTCTTTTACCCTTTTTACTATTTTCAAAGCACCTTGCACATCTTTTACCGGTGATCTGTTTACCCCAAAATGAAATTGAAAAAAATGACTACTCATATCAATATCCAAACAAACACGAAAACACCCTTTAGACTCCTCAGCAATTTTTTCTAGATAAACAATATGGTCTTCACAATCCACCATACAAGTTATAATGAGGCCTTGCTTTGTTAGCAAACTAATTTCATGTAAAGCTCTTTTATCATAAGCAGGATACCCAAGCAATAAATCATTGAATCCTTGTTCAATTAAAAACAAAGCCTCTCTAGGTGAAAAACACATAATACCTTGAAATCGATCATTTGTAGCTAAAATCTTTTGCATAACTGGAACAGAACGTAACGATTTACTCGCTATACGAATCTTCTTATTCCCACTTAATTTTATAATCGATTGAATATTTCTATCTAAAGCCACTTCATCCAAAAATGCACACGGTAATGGAACCTCTTTAAAAATTCCTCGATCCACATTTTTCTCTCCTCTTTTCAATATGTCTTATACATATTGGAAAGAAAGTTGAAATTTCCTCTACAAAATAAAAAAGTTTCTTCCTATTAAGAAGAAACTTTTTTAGGACTATTTCATAGAAATAGTTGCCTCTACTGGATAATGATCAGAGTAATCATTATATGTATATTTTTTAAGCCATGATGTAACAGTCCACTGTGGAGATTTCGGTTGTAATACTTTATTCTCTATAAATGACGGATTCGCATGGTCTTTACTTGCGATAATATAATCTAAATACTCGGCAGGGCTATCAGGGAAATTATATTTTGCTATACTGTTTGTCGTCGCATCCCAAGTTGCTGTATGTCCTGTATAAGATGGAATAGAAGCGTGCAATGTTTTGAACATGGATGCGTACTCTGAGTCACTATTGTTCTCTGCATTTATTTTATTCACGTTCATATCACCACCAAATAGGACGTACTCGTCATTTGGTATATTCTTATTTTTAATAAAGTCTTGAATTTCTTTTAACTGATTTGTACGTACAGATGCAGGTGAAGTTTTTCCGCACATACTATCTTCAGCCTGCAAATGTGTCCCGATTACATGAACGAAACGATCATTTTTCTTAATTTTCGTGTATACAAATCCTTTATTCGATAAATTATCTGGCCCGCATCCTTTTGCAAATACATATTGAATCTTTTCAACAATCGGCCATTTACTCACGATTGCAACGCCCCCATCTTCAGGAGTTGAAGATGAATAGCTACCTAACGTTTTATCCCATTCATTTCCGTTACTACGACCTAATACCGCTGTTTGATTTGGATATTCTTTCTTCAAATTCCCTAACAAACGATCTGATGCGCTATTATCAAACACTTCATTTAATATAACAACGTCTTGATTCTTTATATAATCTGCCGCCCCAATTAAATCAGCACGCTCACTTTGTCCCCAGTTCGGATATAAATTTGTTGATAGCATGTACACATTATGTGTCATCACTTTCAAAGTATTATTTTGATTTGTAGACGTTTCTGCTTGAGCTGAAGATCCTCCGTATAAAACTCCTAAACCAATCCCAAAGCTAAGTACACCTTTTAGCAATTTTCCTTTCACGTTTCATACCTCCATGTATTAGTTATAAAAAGGCCAAATACTCTATTGTGAGATTTGACCTTTTTTAATACTTAACGATCTCCGTACGTATCAAACCAAAGCTGAATGTATCCGGCAGTAACACGTTGTGCATCCATTAATCGCTTACCTGTCATTGGTGTAACTTCAGCGCGCCATTTATCTGCATATTCTTGTGATACAGCTGCTTTTACGAACCAATCTTTCGTATTATCATTTACAATGCCAGCGTAATCTTGTTTCGCTGCTACTGCCGCTCCGTGAATCCACTCTTCTGGATTTGTACCTTTCCAGTTCCAATATCCATTTCCATCCGTTACTTTATAATTATCTTTTATCGTATCTACAAAGTTTTCATATTTAGAATGGAATCCTTGTGGGTACGAAAGATTTGTAAAGTTTGCCGCATGCATCGGTTGGTTTACATCTCCTAAATAATGAAGAGATAATCCTAAATAGAAGAATGCTTGTTTCATGTCTTTATTTTTATATGATTCACCAGCTAATTTAAAATATTTAGCGCCAGTTTCTTTTGCTTGCTTTGCAAATGGAATATATGTTTTTCCATTGTCTGGATCATAGAAATGTGAAGCAAATGTGCTATTATCATAATAAGGATTTTCATAGTCAGCAGCATAAATACCATTTTCTAATTCCGTACGCCATTCGTTTACTTGTGCAACTCGATCTTGTTTTACAAGTGTTGTATTGCGAGACATAATATCAATCGCACGGTTTACAATCCATAAATGAGAGTTTACACCTTCTTTATGTTTATCTTCAGCAGACCAACGGTGAACTATTTTTATTTTACTTCCCCCATCATTTTCATGAGCAAATGCAACGCTTTGTAAAGGGGCTACTAATGTAATAGCTGCTGCTAAAGCAAGTACTTTCTTTTTCATCTGAAATCCTCCATTTTATAATTGAATTATTGTAAACTTTTTGTTAGGATCCTATGATGTCGTCCGGTTAACCTATGACTAGAATATCCCACCTTTCATGAAATTTCTATCAATAAATTAAAATATGCAAATGTTCATATCATTATAACTTTATACATAGTGAATATAATGAATGAATGCACTTATATTGTAATAAAGTATTGTTAAGCTACTACAAATGATTGTCTAAACTAATGTAAAAAAAGAGTAAAGCATACACATGCTTTACTCTTTTTTTCTATTCGATAATATACTTGGCAGTTGTACATTAACGGCCAACTTATGAATAAATCCAAACACTAATCCAATCCCAATAAAGATATATAAGATTGTAAATACCTTTCCGAAATCAGTTTGCGGACTAAAATTCCCATCACCGACAGTCGTCAACGTGACCACACTAAAATATAAAGCGTCAAGAGGACGTAATCCTTCAACTGTACTATAAAAAATCGTACCAGATGTTAATGTTAAAAATGTTAATACGAATAATACTTGAAATTCTTTATCTTTCCACGCTCGTAAACAAGCTTTTAGCATTCGTTTCAATGTCAACATAAATGAAAGCATTAGACTTCCCCTTCCAAACAAAATACCTGTAGTTAAAGGAAAGTCTATCACCTTTCTGTATAGAAAAAAAGTAGCCCTCTTCTATTTCTAGAAAAGGGCTACTTTTTACTATTCTCTATTATTTAGGTGAAACAAGAATTTTCACTTGTGTTTTATCTGTTACAAGTGCTTCAAATCCTTCTTCAACAACTTGATCTACTGTGATTTTTTTCGTAATTAATTTCTCTGCTTGAATTTGGCCAGAGCTAATTAATTTAATAACAGCTGGGAAGATATGACGGTATCCAAGAATACCGATAACTTCTTTTTCTTTTAGTACAAGGTTGTTTGGCGTAATTGTCGCATCTTTTTCCCACACACTAACAATTACAGTTTGTCCTTCAAAGCTTGTACTTTCAATCGCTTGACGAAGTACTACTTCGACACCTGTTACTTCAAAGCTCACATTTACACCTAAACCATTTGTTAAGTTACGAATTTCTGCTAGTACATCTTGAGTAGCTGGATTTAATACATAATCCGCACCTGCTAATTTTGCTAACTCTTGACGTTCTTTAGAAAGTTCTACTGCAATCACAGGAGTTGCTCCTGCTGCTTTAGCTGCTTGAATGACAAGAAGTCCAATTGGACCACAACCAAACACTGCTACAGCTTCCCCTTCTTTTAATTTACTTTGACGTACTGCATGAACTGCTACCGCTGCTGGTTCTACAAGTGCACCTTGTTCATACGTCATTTCATCAGGAATATGGTGGACCATATCTTCTGGTACTACTGTATATTCAGAGAAACCGCCGCCGTCTCCGCCAAGACCGTGGAAAACAAGTTGTTCACAAACATTGTAATGTCCATGTTTACAAGCTTCACATTTACCACAAGAATAAATTGGTTCTACAACGACGCGATCTCCCACTTTATGAGAAGTAACGCCTTCACCGATTTCAACTACCTCACCACTAAACTCATGACCTAAAATAACCGGTGCTTTTACGTGTGTTAATGGGTGCTCTTCTGTTGGAATAAAAATAGGTCCTGCTAAATATTCATGCAAGTCTGTTCCGCAGATACCACACCATTTCACTTTAATCTTAACTGCTCCTGGTCTTACAGTTGGTTCTGGTACTTCTTCTACTCGTACATCGCGTTGATTATGCCAAAGTAATGCTTTCATTTTATACATCCCTCTCTACGTATATACTTAACCTGGTGAAGTTTACAAATCTATTATAATACTTCTATCCATATATTTCAAAAAAACAATCTCATTTCCACTAAATTTTAACAAATAACGTTCAATATTTTGTCACTTTGTACTTTTTTCCACATCTGTTAATGCTAATTTCATTGCGGTTGAAATTAGCATTATGCCATAATAGCAGAGGAGAGGTGAATATCGCTTGAAATATTTTATTTACTTTATTGTTATCGTAGCGTTTCTAGATACATTTTCACAATTACCTATTATGAGTACGTTCGCTCAAAGTCTTGGAGGATCTCCTCTTATTATTGGGCTAGTTGTCGGTATGTACTCATTCGCTAATATGATCGGTAATATTATTGCTGGCGCTGCTGTCGATAAATTTGGTGCAAAAAAAATACTTTATATAAGCATGGGACTTACGAGTTTCATAGTCTTGTTATACACCGTTGTTCAAAGTGGTGAACAACTATTAGTTGTGCGCTTTATGCACGGCTTTAGTGACGGATTTTTAATTCCTGCTGCCTTTACGTTTTTATCAAAACAAACAAATTCAGCAAGACAAGGTAAGGCAATGGCTCTATCTGGTGCTGCTGTTGGAACAGCGGCAATTGTAGGACCGGCTTTCAGTGGAATTATGAAAGCAACTGCTGGTATAGAGTGGGTGTTCATTACCATTTCTATTTTAATGGTCCTTGGTACAATCGTATCTCTATTCTTCTTACCAAATAACGTATCAAGAAAAGATACTTCAAGAACACAAATGATGAACAAAGAGGATATGATTGAACTATTAAAATCAGAACCGTTATTGCAAGCATATATTGGTGCTTTCACGCTAATGTTTTCACAAGGAATTGTCACTTATATGCTACCAATGAAAGTTGAGGCATTAGCACTTAAAGCATCTACAACAGGCATGATGTTAAGTGTATTCGGCATTACCGCTATCCTCTTCTTCTTGCTGCCAACAAACCGTATTTATGATCGATTTAATCGTTCAAAACTTATGCTAATTGGTATTGCAGTAATGGCATTCGCGTTATCTTTACTTGGATTATTCGCAACAAAAGGTATGCTCTTTATCGTTATGATGATTTATGGCATTGGATTCGCTATCCTTTTCCCATCGATAAATGCATTACTTGTTGAGAATACGACAGATGATAAGCGCGGAAAAGCATTCGGATTGTTTTATGCTTTCTTCTCATTAGGAGTTGTTGCTGGATCCTTTACGGTTGGTGCAATCGGGGCATCCCCTAGCGTCAGCTTCGTTATCGGAACAGCATTCTTATTAACATTCGCTGGAATGATTTATGTAAGAAGCAAAATAAAAAGTAAAGAAAAAAGCAAAGTAAAAAAGACAATGATGGGTTAATTCCATCATTGTCTTTCTATGTATAGCCTTTTAATTTATAATTTCAACATATGCTGGATTCGCAGTTATATAATTTCCAGATTTTAATTTATACATTTTCGAACCATTCACAGTTAATGTTTCTACAACAGTAAACACATCTCCCTGTTTCACAGTCCCTGCTTTTGCATTCCAATCAGGTTGGTTATAATAGTATAATTCAGGTGCCTTTACACGAAGTAAGAATGTTTTCTTTTGTAAATTAAATGATTTTACTAATCCATTTACATGTCCTCTTGCAAGCTGCTCTCTGAAATCCGCATTGGCAAGCTTTGCAGCATCCTCAGCTCGATCAATAAATCCATTTTCAGTCAATATTGCAGGCATATTTGTCTCTCTTAACACATGAAAATTACTTGTTTTCATTCCTCGATCAACAAAATCAGTTGTTTTCATAATTTCTTGATGAATCAATTGGTGATACGTTGTAGTAGGAGCACCTGCATTCGGATAACTGTAATCCTCATAGCCTGTTCCTCCACCACTATTGATATGCACAGATAAGAAGAAGTTTGCTCCCCACTGATTAGCATCATTCGTTCTTTGTGCTAATGTAGGATACACATCACTTGTACGGCTCATTCTAATCTCATGACCTGTATACTCAGAATTTAAAATATTACGAATTCGCAAAGCAATATCTAATGTTAAATCCTTCTCTTTCAAACCATTTCCAATAGCACCTGTATCTGTTCCCCCATGCCCTGGATCTAGATAAATTTTAACTGTTTCTGCACTCGCATTTGTACTTGGCACAATAAAAAACATACAAGTTAAACATAATAAAAAGATACTACTTTTCATAACAAACGATACATTTTTCCATGCTTTCAATTACTTTACTCTCCCTTTACTTACAAATTAAAAGTTTACTACGTGCTACTTTTCTTTTTCCGAAAGAATATTACATTAAACTACTAAACTATTATCTTATTAATTCCCTATGAATTTTACTTAAAACAAAAACTAAAAGCAATATATAATTTTATTTTTTAAAAATAATTAAATTTCGACACCTTAAATTAGTAAAACCTTGAAAAATATGTATTTACTTTTTTTTCAATTAGAACATTTACCATATTAAAATAATTAATTCTCATCTGATATACTGAAAGTTCTTCGAGTCAATTCTCATAAAAAACAAATAAATCCTTTCGACAATTTCCTCGGAAATACTTCTTTTCCCCACATAATTTGATACACTACACATAGATAAATTAATACCTTAATGTACAAAGAAAAAGCACATCCTTCGAATGAAGAATGTGCTTTTATTTTATCTCGCTATTTGCGGAAAGTAAGAATCCCGCCTCGAAATTCGACGAATACGAGGAAGTGTGTGCTAATAATCATTGGGGATGAACACCTCCGACTGATTAAAGTTCCATTTTATTAACGCTTAATCCAAACAGCACCTGCAGACTTATCATCCGCTTGTCCAACAACTTGGAATTTAAGTCCAAGGTTTGGAACTTTTCTTCCTGCATCTGCAATTTGTTTGTTACTATATACTTTTGAATCATCAAATGTTGTAACACCTTGTAATCCAGAATAGTTAAACTGTCCACGTGTTAATGAATTTGCACTCCATGCTGGTGTTTGATCAAATGAAAATGCAGCATCTGCAATTTGCATACCTGTATTACCGTAAGTTGGTCTTCCGTTTAAATTGCCAACAAATGCCTCTGGATGCGAATCCACAACACCAAGGAATCCTTCACCTGGATGCACCCCAACCCAGTTATCTTTGAAGCTATCATCTGCATACCAAACGACAAGACCTGTATTATACACTGGACCTTTTCCTGCTTTTAATCCATTATCTGATCCCGCATAGTTTCTCCACTCTAAGTAGTAATAATGAGCTTTCTTTTCTGTCCCATCAGAAACAACAAAACCATTTAAATTCATTTTAGCCTGTCCTTCTGTATCATCAGAAAATACAACTTGTCCATCAACAGTTACATTTACATTATCCATCGCGAAACCTTTATATGTTACAGCTGGATCTGTAATATAATCGAATTGCAGTTTCACTTTTTTCCCTTTAAATTGACTTAAATCATATGATTTATCCATCCATTTTCCATCTGTTGTATCTTTATCTTCTTGGACTACTTTTTCTCCAAGTCTATCAATTAATGTTTTCGTTCCATCTTCTGTTACTGCATGCACTTCGACAAAATCGCACTCTGCTTCTAACTCATAATTTGCTTTATAATCGAATTTTGCATTTGTTCCTTTTGTTAAATCAAAGAATGGTGTCTCTAGTGTTGTATGCATATCATCTCCTCTTGTACTATAATATGCATGCTTTCCAAACTCTGGTTTAATCGTTTCAACACTTTTACCTGGTAAGTTAACACGTACAACGCCTGGACGATTAGATTTCGTAACACTTTGATCAATATATGTAGGAACTCCTACACCGCGCTTAATTTTATCGTAATCCACTTCTAAAATTTTTGCCCAGTTGCCACCCATATTCTTTTGTAAGAAATCTTTATTTTGTGGTGAGAAACTAGTTGGCTCTGTTCCTGCAATTTTCCCTGTCCAACTACCTCCACTCATTAATGACCACGCTTCGACAGGTGAACCAGTTCCAGTATATTTCGTGTCATATTCATCTGGTAAGCCAAGATCATGTCCAAATTCATGCGCAAATACACCTACTGCTCCATCTTCTGGTTCAATTGTATAATCATGCGCCGCTACTTTTCCACCAAAGTAATCTACCTTTGATTTTGTACCTTCAACCGCTACTGGATCTATTGCTAATTTTGAACGATGTGACCAAATTGCATCATCACCTAATTTACCACCACCAGCTTCTTGACCAACGCCAGCATGGATTACCATTAAATGATCAATTACACCATCAGGTTCATTTTGATTTCCGTCACCATTTGTATCATATCTATCGAATTGATCAAATTGAGATAAATCTAATCCTTTCTCAGCAGCTGCATGTAAAGCTTCTTTCACTAAATCACGTGCACCTTTTGGTCCTTTATTATCATGACCACTGCTACCATCAGCACCGTAGTCAGACGCTTTTCCTGGGACAGTTAGCCATTCTGTTACATATCCATCAGTCGTATAACTACCGCCAGACTGCTCTTCATAATATTGTTTAAACGTCTTTACTTTTGAACCATCAAATAATGTGTACGGCTCATTACCAAATAACATTTTTTGATAATGCTCTCTACTAAAGTCATTCGAATACATATACCCTGGCGTTTGATCAATATTATTATGTTTATAATCACTAAATTCAACGAGTAATACTAATACTTTATCATTTCGAACAGATCCCTTATACGGCGCTTGCTTTGCTTTAGATGTTGGAACTTGCCCATTCAATTGTTTCTTATTTGGTTCAGGCTTTTGCTCAGGGCTAACATTTTTTTCAGGTTTCTTTACATTCTCCTTTTCCTCCATTTTCTTCTCTTTTACTTTTTTCACGAAATCAGATGCCTCTTTAGCAGTATCCGCTGGAAGAATTTCTTTATTTGCCTGATCGCCTTGTTTCTTTTCAATATACTTTTCTACAGCTTTTTTCGTTTCTTCTTTAGAAGATGCTGGATTTATTGTTCCTCTTTCCTTCAGTGCTTCCGCTAAACGATCTTCTTGAATTAAATTGTAATCAATTGGTGTTGTAGATACATTGTCTTTCTCTTTTGCTGGCGTTTCTGCGTATGCTAGCGGAGCACTCATTACAGATGTGCATCCGATAATTGCCGCAATTGCTAATGATGATAACACTTTAAATGGCGCTTTTCTTCTCATTTTATTTCTCTCCTTTTATAAAACTTAAAATTCAGATAAATAAGTGCATTTAAATCAAAAGCTCTCCTTTCTGCCCTCCCTATATACAGTGAAACTTTAATCAGTGGGGAGTTTGTCCATCCCCACTGATTATTAGCCCACACCAATCGGGCATTTACGGGCAGTTGATTTTCCACCTAACTTCTTTGCTCTAGCTGAATTTTGAGGTGGGAATCTTACTGACCGTTAATGCGGGACAAAAAGGCATAATTCTATAAACGTTAAACTTTCTGTTATAGAATCATGCCCTCCAGTTTTCTGGTCAGACCCTCTATCTTCTTATATCAAAATATGAAAAATAAAGAGTGATTTGTATATATTAAATAGTTTATATAACAAATTTAAAAGACAATATGCAAAATTGCATGAAAATTCTTTTAAATAAAAAAAAGAATCCTAGTCAATTAAACTAGGATTCTTGATTTTCTATTATTTCTCTTGTGTTTTTTCCCAATCAGCTAAGAATTTCTCAATTCCTTGATCTGTTAATGGGTGCTTCACTAATGAAGCAATTACGTTTGCTGGGATTGTTGCAATATGTGAACCGTTTAATGCTGCTTCTGTTACGTGAACACTGTGACGTACAGATGCTGCAATGATTTCTGTTTCAATGCCGTGAATTGCAAAGATTTCTGCGATTTGGCGGATTAAGTCCATACCGTTATGACCGATATCGTCTAAACGACCTAAGAATGGTGATACATATGTTGCACCAGCACGAGCTGCAAGTAATGCTTGAACTGCTGAGAATACTAATGTAACGTTTGTACGAATTCCTAAATCAGAGAATGCTTTTACTGCTTTTAAACCTTCTGTTGTCATTGGTACTTTTACAACAACGTTTGGAGCAATCTTCGCTAATTCTTTTCCTTCTTCAATCATTTTATCAGCTTCTAAGCTAATTACTTCTGCGCTTACAGGTCCTTCTATAAAGCTGCAAATTTCACGAATACGCTCATGGAAATCTACGCCTTCTTTTGCTACAAGTGATGGGTTTGTCGTTACTCCAGCTACTACGCCTAATGCATTTGCCTCTTTAATTTCGTTAATGTTTGCTGTATCAATAAAGAATTTCATTTGTTATTCTTCCTTCCTGATTTTCATTTTATATTTATTTGTTTTTCTTAATAAGCTCTAATTCAATCGGAATAGATTTGTCCACTTTTTTACCTTGCGTGATCTCTTTTGCTGTTTGCATCGCCTTCTCCCCGATTAATTCCGGTTTTTGAGCAACTGTTGCAGCCATATGCCCATCTTTAACCGCTTTTACAGCATCTTCTGTTGCATCAAACCCAACGACGACTACATCCGTTTTTCCAGCAGACTTCAATGCTTCAAGTGCCCCTAATGCCATTTCATCGTTATGCGCAAACACGGCTTTAATATCACCATTTGCTTGCAAAATGTTTTCCATAACAGATAATCCTTTTGCTCTATCAAAATCAGCTGCTTGTTTTGCAACTACTTTTAAAGACTTATCAGCTACGTTATGGAATCCTTTCCCGCGCTCACGAGCAGCAGAAGAGCCAGGTATTCCTTCTAATTCAGCAACGTTTGCTCCCTCGCCAACTAATTCACGAATATAGTCACTAGCCATTTGACCACCTTCAATATTATTAGAGGCAATGTGAGAAACAACCTTACCTGAATTTGCAACGCGGTCTACTGTAATAACAGGGACATTCGCGGCGTTTGCCGCACTTACTGCTGAAGCAACAGCATCTGAATCGGTTGGATTAATAACAACTACATCGACACCTTTTTGAATTAAATCCTCAACATCGTTCGTTTGCTTTGCTGCATCATTTTGTGCATCAACAGCAATCAATTCAATGCCGCTTGCTTTCGCTTGCTTTTCTGCTCCTTTTTTCAAAGTAACAAAAAATGGATTGTTTAAAGTTGAAACAGAGAATCCAACTTTAATAGTTTTATTTCGACCTTTATCGCTAGAATCCTTTGCCCATTCTGGTGGTTCCATTGAACAACCAGCAGTAATGACCATAATACATGCAACGAGTATAAGTAACCATTTCTTCATGAACTATCCCTCCATTACGCTTCTTTTCGGCGATCAATTAATACAGCTAGTAAGATTACAAGTCCTTTTACAACTTGTTGGAAGAAAGAAGATACACCTAATAAATTTAAACCGTTATTTAGTACACCGATAATAAGTACACCGATGAATGTACCAACAATCCATCCTCTTCCCCCAGAAAGACTTGTTCCACCTAATACAACTGCTGCAATTGCATCTAATTCATAAGAAGTACCTGCAGTTGGCTGTGCAGAATCTAGTCGTGATGTTAAGACAATACCTGCAAGCGCTGCCAAAATTCCGGAAAGACCGTAAATCATTACTTTAATTCTCGTAACATTAATACCTGATAGCGCTGCTGCTTCTTCATTTCCACCAATTGCAAATGTACGGCGACCAAATGTCGTTTTCTTCAAAATGAAGTACAGTACTGCGAAAGCGATCATCATTGTAACAGCTGGTACCGGAATACCGAGAAAATAACCGCGGCCAAACATTTGGAACATTAAATGATCACCAAGACCAGTGATCGGACGTCCGTCCATATAAACAAGCGTCAACCCACGAAAAATAGTCATTGTTGCTAAAGTTGCAATAAATGGAGCTACTTTTCCCTTCGCTATGATGATACCGTTTACAATTCCCATTACAAGACCAGCTAATAATCCAACTGCCATCGCAAGGAACGGGTCCATGCCACTTGCCATCATTCCAGCAACAAGTGCACTTGATAATGCTAAAATAGAACCTACCGATAAGTCAATACCCCCTGTTAAAATTACAAAGGTCATTCCGAATGCAATAAGCGCATTAATCGATACTTGACGCAGTATATTAAATAAATTTGGAATCTCAATAAATGCCGGATTTAAAGCTGTAATTACGACGATAATTAATACTAAACCGATTAAAGAACCGAGTTGTTGTAATACATTCCCCTTCTTAGCCATCCTTACTCTCCCCCTGTAGCTAGTGCCATAATAGACTCTTGTGATGCCTCACCTTTCTCTAAAATGCCGCCGACTTTTCCTTCATGAATAACAAGAACACGATCACTCATTCCTAGAACTTCTGGAAGCTCAGATGATACCATAATAACGGCATCGCCTTGCTCAGTAAGCTTATTCATAATAGAGTAAATTTCTTTTTTCGCTCCAACATCTACACCTCGTGTTGGCTCATCTAAAATGAGTAACTGCGGGTGGATACCTAGCCATTTTGCAATAACAACCTTTTGCTGATTTCCACCAGAAAGAGATTTCACCGCTTGCTCTCCACTAGCTGCTTTCACATTAAGAAGTTTCATCATATCCGCTGTAAACTGTTGTTCTAGTTCGTTACTTAAGACACTTCCCTTTGAAAGACTTTCTAAATTTGGTAAAGCTAAATTTTCTCGAATTGAGAAATCTAAAACTAACCCTTCAGATTTTCTATCCTCTGTAATAAAAGCTATTCTTTGTCTAATCGCATCTATCGGACTATCAATCTTTACTTCTTGTCCATTTATAAAAATTTGGCCAGAATCTAAAGGTTCGTATCCAAATATCGCTTTCATAATATCTGTCCGGCCAGCTCCCATCAAGCCAGCAACACCAAGGATTTCACCTTTTCTTACTTGAAACGAAACATTTTCAAACTTCCCTTTTTTCGTTCCGTTACGCATCTCAAAAATGACATCGCCAATTTGACTATTTCGCTCTGGGTAACGTTCACCAATGCTGCGCCCCACCATCATACTCACTACTTCATCAAATGATGTTTCCGGAATAAGTCTCTTTCCTACGTATTCCCCATCACGTAAAATCGTAATGGCATCACATATTGAAAAAATTTCTTCCATTCGGTGTGAGATATAAACGAACGAAACACCTTCTTTACGTAATTTATTAATGACAGTAAACAACGTTTCAATTTCACGATCTGTTAATGCAGCTGTAGGTTCATCCATAATAATAAC
The DNA here is from genome assembly GCF_058952315.1 of Bacillus sp. GW823-FHT06B01. Classification (NCBI taxonomy): domain Bacteria; kingdom Bacillati; phylum Bacillota; class Bacilli; order Caryophanales; family Bacillaceae; genus Bacillus; species Bacillus sp. GW823-FHT06B01. The sequence goes on from NZ_JBXAHR010000006.1 coordinate 60,354, forward strand.
GCTCGCGTTTGTCATTAACGCTTTCGCAATTTCAATAATTTGCTGTTGTCCAACCGATAACTCTCCTGCCAACATAGCGCCTTTTACATGTAACCCTAACTCCGCTAGTTGCTGCTGCGCAATCGCGTTCATTTGACGCGTACGCAAAATACCTGTCTTCCCATACATTAACTCTTTACCGAGAAACATATTTTCAGCTACTGTTAAATTCGATAATATGTTCAATTCTTGATGTATAAATGCAATACCGTACTCTTCTGCTTCTTTCGCATTTTTAAAAGTTCGTTCTTGTCCATCAATCGTGATTGTTCCACCATCTTTTTTGTATACACCTGTTAAAATTTTCATGAGCGTTGATTTGCCCGCTCCATTTTCCCCCATCAATGCATGGACTTCCCCTGTTTCAATCATAAACTGTGCATTCTTCAAAACAGGATTACCATTGAACGCCTTTGAAATATTTTTCATTTCAATACGCATTCCCATCACTTCCTTTTATTAAAAAATCACGCCCGCATGTAAAATTACATTGGCATAAGGAGTAGCCTCTCCTGTACGAATAATCGCCTTCGCTTTCTTCGTGTGCTCTTTAAATTGTTCATGCGATACATATTCAAACGCTGGCTCTATTAATTTCAGCTCGATTTCTTTATTTACTTCCGCATTATTGTTAATGACTTCTTCTGCTAACGTTACTTTTTCAATTGCCATATCATCAGCTACCACTTGCAATACGTCTAAAAAGCTAGGTTTTCCAATCTCAACAGCTAAATCAATTCGTTTTACTCCGTCAGGAATTGGTAGCCCACAGTCTGCGATTACAATCGTATCTGTATGTCCAAGTGAAGCAAGGACTGATGCAATCTCACTGTTTAATACACCGTGCTTTTTCATCCGACAATCACCTGCACTTCACGTACTCTATCCCTCGTTGGCATACCGCCCTGTGCTCCAAGTTTCGTTACAGAAAGACCACCAGCAATATTCGCAAAACGAATTGCTTTTTGAAGTGTTTCTCCTTCAGAAAGTGCAACTGCTAATGCACCATTGAATGTATCACCAGCTCCAGTCGTATCTACTACATCAACAGCAATGCTAGGAACATGTACAATCTCCTTACCATTATGGAAACGAACACCGTTAGAACCTTCTGTCATCAATAGTTTATTTGGATATTTAGCCAGTAAATCTTCAATTGGCGATATGAAATCATCTAATACGATGCGGCACTCATGTTCATTTGGTGTAATATAAGTTGCTTTTTCTAAAATATCTTCTGATAACACTTGTGCTGGCGCTGGATTTAACATAACCGGGATTTTGTGTTCCTCACAAATAGCTAATACGTATTTTACTGTTTCAAGTGGAATTTCTAGTTGAAGAACAACCATATCTGCTTTTATAAGAAGATCTTTTGAACGATCTACAACCGACTCATTGACAAGAGCATTCGCCCCTTGCACAACAACAATACTGTTATCCTCTTCTGCTAAAACGATATGAGCAATTCCTGTCGCCGTATCTGTAACCGGTACCACATAGTCGATAAAAACGCGTTCGTTCTCTAAATTGTTCCTAACTACAGTTCCATAATTATCGTTTCCAACCGCTCCAACCATCGCTACATTTGCGCCTAATCTAGCTGCAGCAACTGCCTGGTTGGCTCCTTTCCCTCCTGGGATTGTATGAAATGCTTCACCAATTACTGTTTCTCCTGCTTTCGGACGTTTTTTTGAAACAGCCACTAAGTCCATTGAAATACTACCTACCACTGCAATATTTGGCATCTGTTTCATCTCCTTACTTCGTTGTATTTCGTTCTATAATTTCAATCGGTAAACGATAGTGTTTCTCTTCTAATACGTTTCCTTCCATCTGCTCTAATAACAGCTCTGTTGCAATTTTCCCCATTTCATAAATTGGCTGTGCAACAGTTGTAATAGATGGATACATCATTTCTGTTAAAGAAATTCCATCGAATCCGATAATTTGTAAATCATCTGGAATAGAAATCCCCTTTTGGAGTGCAGCCTTTACAATACCTATTGCGATTAAATCATTTCCAGCAACAATTCCATCAATATGTGGGTATTCTTCTAATAATTCCACTGCTACACGCTCACTATTAGCTGGATCAAATGTACTCTCTGCAATCATATAAGAAAGATTATTTTGCGTAATAACGTCTACAAAACCTTCAAAACGTTCATTAGCAGTGCTTACATCACGCGGTCCGCGAATATGCGCAATATGTTTACAGCCTTTATCTATTAATAACTTTGTCGCTGCCTGACTCCCTGCATAGTTATCTGCATATACAGTAGGGATACGCTCATTAAACATACGGTCAATTGCAACAACTGGAACAGACAACTTCATGTAATTAACACTATTTTGTGGATTCGTTGCTACAATAAATCCATCCACATTATTTTGCCTAAGTACATCAATATATTGCTTTTCTTTCTCTAAACTCTCATCAGAGTTACAAAGGACAACTGTGTATCCTTGCTTATGCGCTACATCTTCTACGGCACGTGCAACTTCTGGAAAGAATGGATTCACGATATTTGGAACAACTAAGCCAATTAAACGTGATTTTTTATTATACAATGAACGCGCTACTGTACTAGGTTTATAATCTAGCATCTCAATCGCTCGTTCTACTTTCTTTAATGTATCTTCATGAACATATCCATTTTTATTTAACACTCTGGAAACGGTCGCCACAGATACTCCCGCTAATTTCGCAACGTCTTTAATCGTACTCATTCTCTTTCCTCTCCATCCCATGTAACCGTTTACAGAAAACAATATAACGTATTTCTCGAAATACGTCAATCATTTCTCATGAAAAAGCTTTTAAGGTTATACTCAAAAAAGCACCGCCATAAGGCGATGCTTTTTCATTACGAATAGGATACAGTTTGTTTTTTTTCCTCTGTGGCTGGCTCTTCAGCATCTTTTTTACGATCTGACAGTTTAATCTTCTGTAAGAAAATCGTAAAGATAGCGCCTACTACGATAAATACTAATCCTGTTAAGAATACAGTATGAAGTGAGTCTACTAAAGAGTTTTTCAAGATTGGTACAATGCTGTTAGCGAATGCTTCTGGCATTTGTTTTAATGCCTCTGGACTAAATAGCATCGAATATAAACCTTGTGGATCTGTTTGAATCATATCTTTAAATTTCGTTACCATTTGGCCCGCTTCTTTCGGGAACGTATCTAATACAGGTACTAATTTATTTGTTAATGTTGTACCTGAAGTGTTATTCATGATTGACCCTAAAATTGTAATACCAAATGTTCCACCGATTTGACGGAAGAACTGACTTGATGATGTTACGACTCCAAGATCTTTTTTCGGGAAACTTTCTTGTAACGCTAATGTTAATGTCGGCATAACAAGACCCATTCCTAAACCGATAATACTCATATAGAAAGTAGCAGTAAGTTTAGTCGTGTGCATATCCATCGTTGTTAATAACCAGAAACCACCAGCCATAATAAGCATCCCTGTAATAATTTGTGGTTTCACACCAACTTTTAATACAAGTTGACCGCCGATAATACTCATCACAATCATAGTAATCATCATTGGCGTCATGATTGTTCCTGATTCAGCAGCACTTACTCCTACAATTCCTTGCATGAAGAATGGTACGAACATAATCGCACCGAACATTCCGATACTCATAAAGAATCCAATTGCATTCAGTAATGTAAACGTGCGATTTTTAAAGAAATGCATCGGTAAAATTGGTTCTTCTGCTTTTGTTTCAACGATAATAAAGCTAACAATACCAATTAGAGCTAATGCAAATAACCCGATAATTTGCCAAGAATCCCATGGATAATCTTTTCCGCCAAACGTTAATGCAAGTAATAAACTTACAACACCGAGAATCATCGTAAAGATTCCAGCAATATCAATTTTGATCGGTCCTGTTTGTTTATGTGATTTTAATCCCATTGCAATAAAGATTGTTGCTAAAATACCAACTGGTAAGTTAATGTAGAATACCCATCTCCAGTTCACTGCGTCTACAATCCAACCACCAACTTGTGGTCCAATTACAGAAGCAAGACCGTATAATGCACCAAAAATACCTTGCCATTTTGCACGTTCTTTTCCCGTGAACATATCTCCGATAATAATCATAGCCATTGGCATCATAATACCGCCACCAAGACCTTGAATACCGCGGAAAATAATTAATTCTGTCATACCATTTGCCATACCACATAACGCTGAGCCAACCATAAAGATAACTAGCCCTGTTATATATACGTTACGACGACCAAGTAAATCCGCTAATTTACCTGCAATTGGTACAACTGTTGTTGATGTTAACATATAAGCTGTTGTTAACCATGTCATTAAGCTTAATCCGCCTAGTTCACCGACGATACGCGGCATTGCTGTACCAACAATTGTTCCATCTAATGCAGCAAATAGCATCGCGATTATTAAACCGATTAACAGCAACTTTCTATTTATGTTTTCTTGTTGCTCCATGTAATCTCCTCAATTCCTCTTAGTTATTCTCTTTTTTCTCTTGTGTCCCGCAAATAATTGTTTCTAACTTCTCAAAGAGGCGTAACAAATCTTCTCTTTCTTGTAATTCTAAATGTGAGAAATATTTTGCAATATGCTCATTACGAGCGGTCATTGCCTCTTCTACTCTAGCTTTCCCCTTTTTTGTTAACTCAATGATGACAACACGGCGGTCATCTTTGTCGTGATAGCGTTCTACAAGCTCTTGGTCAATTAGGCGATCAATCATCACTGTAATTGCACTAGGCTTTACATACATCTTTTTTGCTAATTTTGTAGCTCTTGAAGCACCGTAATGATCTAAAATCTTTAAAATATAAAACTGCGGTGGTGTAAGTCCTGTTGCTTGCATTTGTTCTAATAACTCCGTCTGCATTTTCTTTCCAATCGAAAAGGCAAGAGCTTGAATTTTATCGATATGCGTCATATCATTTGGCATGTTATCCACCTCTTATTTAAACAATAAAATATTTAATGTATTTAAATATTAATACCACGAACAAAATCCGTCAACACTTTTATTTATAAAAACGTTTACATTTTTGTCACAAAGTTGTATAATTTTCGACGAAGTTAATATTGACAGTCACGGAGAATCGGAGTATACGGCTATGAATCATAAAAAAGGAAACTTTTTTATATTTCATGGCCTTTTTATATTCTCTCTGACTTACAACATTTCGAATTAATTAGGGGAGGATTTTCATTTTATGTTTTTCACACAATTATTTAAACCTGCGCCCCACGCGGAACGCTTACCAGCTGATCGTGTTGATAGCGAATACCGTAAATTACGTTTACAAGTATTCTTAGGTATCTTCATCGGCTATGCAGGTTACTACTTCGTTCGAAAAAACTTTTCACTAGCAATGCCATACTTAATCGAACAAGGCTTTAGTAAAGGGGAACTTGGGGTTATCCTTTCAGCAGTTTCTATTGCTTACGGATTAAGTAAATTTCTTATGGGTATCGTATCCGATCGTTGTAATCCTCGCTATTTTTTAGCAGCTGGACTATTTTTATCAGGTATCATTAATATTATTTTCGGCTCATTTTCTTTCATTACAACGAGCATTATACTTATGTTTGTACTTCAGTTTTTAAATGGATGGGTACAAGGTATGGGCTGGCCTCCTTGTGGTCGTACGATGGTTCACTGGTTCTCTATTAGTGAACGTGGTACAAAAATGTCTATTTGGAACGTTGCTCATAATGTCGGTGGCGCGCTTATGCCTTCTCTTGTGACATTAGGCTTATACTTCTTCGCAAATGACTGGAAGAGTATTTTTTACTTCCCAGGTATTCTTTCAATTTTAGTTGGTATTTATGTATTAATTACAATGAAAGATACACCTCAATCTTGTGGACTACCTTCGATTGAAGAGCATACTGGAGAATATCCACCAGATGAGAAAATAAAAGATCGCGAACGCGAACTTTCGGCAAAGGAAATTTTATTTACATACGTACTAAACAATAAATTTTTGTGGTACATCGCTATTGCGAACGTTTTCGTATATTTCGTACGTTACGGTGTTGTAGACTGGGCTCCTACTTATTTAGTAGAAGAAAAAAGCTTTACTCATAGTAGCTCACGTACTGCTTACGCTCTATATGAATGGGCTGGTATTCCAGGTACACTTCTTTGCGGATGGATGAGTGATAAACTATTTAAAGGACGCCGCGCACCTGCTGGTATTTTATTTATGGTTGGTGTATTTATCGCAGTTCTTGTTTACTGGTTAAATCCTCCTGGTAATCCAATGGTTGATAGTATCGCACTTGTCGCGATTGGATTTTTAATTTACGGACCGGTTATGTTAATTGGTCTACACGCTCTTGACTTAGCACCAAAGAAAGCTGCTGGAACTGCAGCAGGCTTAACTGGATTCTTTGGTTACTTAGGCGGAGCTGCTTTCGCTAGTGCCGCTATGGGCTTTATCGTAGATGCATTCGGATGGGATGGCGGATTCATCTTATTACTTGTATCTTGTGTACTTGCAATGTTCTTCCTTGCTCTTACTTTAAACACAGGATCTGCAAAACAAAAACAAGCTTAAGTACTAATATTATTCTTATCAAAAAAAGAGAGACTGTTCTTTCCAGAACACCTCTCTTTTTTCTACATATAATACTTTTTTCTTACAAAAGATTTATTTCCCTCTCACATATATGTTAGCGTTTCCAAAACACCTCAACCACTAATACAACTGCATTCAATTTTTATATAAAAAGATTTTTGAATATTTTCTCAACTTATACTTGTCAAACATTGTCATTTTATATTAAAATAACAACAACATACAAAATATTTAGTCTTTTCTGAAAAGATGGAGGGATAGCCATGAAGAATCCACTTCTTCGCATTGAAAACTTACAGACTTCCTTTCGCATACAAGATCACTATCATGCAGCAGTAGATGATGTTTCGTTAACTGTCCATGAAAATGAAATTGTCGCGATAGTTGGTGAATCAGGTTGCGGAAAAAGTGCACTTGCCCTTTCTATTATGCGATTGCATAATGAAGCAAATACAAAATTAAAAGGGCAGCTTAACTATAGAGATAAGGATTTACTAACTATGTCAGCCGCAGAGATGAATAAAGTACGCGGATCAAACATCGGTATGATTTTCCAAGAACCTCTTACAGCACTCGATCCTCTTATGACAGTTGGAAAGCAAATCGAAGAAAACTTAGACTACCACACAAGCCTTTCAAAAGTTGAAAAGAAAGAACGCACCTTAGAACTACTTCATCAAGTTGGTATTCCAAAACCAGAACTTACATATAAACAATACCCACACGAATTATCTGGCGGAATGAGACAAAGAATTGTTATCGCAATTGCAATCGCTTGTAACCCAGCACTCATTATTGCAGATGAGCCAACAACGGCTCTTGACGTAACCATCCAAGCACAAATTTTAGACTTACTAAAGTCTATTCAAGAACAAACGAAAATGGGCATTATTTTAATTACTCATGATTTAAGTGTTGTCGCAGAAACAGCCGATCGTATCGTCGTTATGTATGCTGGACAAGTTGTAGAAACAGGAAAAGTTGAAGAGATTTTTAACAACCCTCTTCACCCATATACTCGTTCTCTATTAAACTCCATTCCATCTGCGTATGGTGAAAAAGAAAAATTGCACGTAATTCAAGGGGTCGTTCCTACGTTAGCGAAACTTCCTCGCACAGGTTGCCGCTTCCAAGCTCGAATTCCATGGATTAGACCTGATCAGCACGAGGAAAATCCAATTTTACATGAAGTAAAACCAGACCACTGGGTGCGTTGTACTTGCTACAAGCATTTCAACTTCCAAGATAAGAAAGGAGATGACGTAACTCATGGCACTGCTTAAAGTAGAAGATTTAAAAGTACATTTCCCAATTAAAGGTGGTTTCTTCGGCCGCACATTAGATTACGTACGTGCTGTCGATGGTGTAAGTTTTGAATTACAACCGGGTGAAACATACGGGATCGTTGGTGAATCAGGAAGTGGCAAATCAACAACGGGTAAAGCAATTATGCATTTAACGAAAGCAACAGAGGGTAGCATTCATTTTAATAATAGAGATTTAACAAAGTTAAGTCGCTCTGAGCTACGTGAACAACGAAAAGATATTCAAATGATTTTCCAAGATCCGTATTCATCATTAAATCCTAAGAAACGTGTTCTCGACATTATTGCTGAGCCTCTTCGAAATTTTGAGAAGCTCTCACCTGATGAAGAACGTAGAGCAGTTCAAGAATATCTTGATAAAGTTGGTCTAAATCCAGAGTCAATTTATAAATATCCACATGAATTTTCCGGTGGGCAAAGGCAGCGGATTGGTATTGCACGCGCTCTTACATTAAAACCGAAGCTTATTATCGCTGATGAACCTGTATCAGCACTAGATGTTTCTGTACAAGCTCAAGTATTAAACTTCTTGCAAGATTTACAAGCTGAGCTCGGACTAACGTACTTATTCATTAGTCATGATTTAGGTGTAATTCGTCATATGTGTGATCGTATCGGTGTTATGTATCGCGGACGTATCGTCGAAGAAGCAACTAGTGCAGAAATATACAGTAATCCGCAACATATTTATACGAAGCGCCTCATATCAGCAATTCCTGATATTCGTCCTGAAAATCGAGAACAACAACGTAAATTACGTCGTGAGGTCAGCACTGAATACGAAAAATCATATGAAAATTATTTCAATGAAAACGGTCGTGCTTACGATTTAAAACCAATCTCGCCAACGCATCGGGTGGCATTACCATAAGGGAGTGATAAATCATGTGGAAGTTTATATTACGGAGATTTTTAGTAATGATCCCGCAATTATTCGTGTTAAGTGTACTTGTCTTTCTACTAGCTAAAGCAATGCCAGGCGATGCCTTAACCGGCAGAGCAATGAATCCAAAAGCGGATCCAAAAGTAATTGAAGAACAACGTGAAAAGCTTGGATTAAATGACCCAGTTCCAACACAATATGTTCGCTGGATTAAAAATGCAGTCCAAGGTGACTTTGGTATTTCCTATGCACATAAAATGAAAGTAACCGAGTTAATTGGAGAACGACTTGGAAATACAGTATCTTTAGCACTTGTCATTCTTATTCTTACTTATTTAATTGCCATACCACTGGGAGTTATAAGTGGACGGTGGAATGATACATGGGCTGATCGACTCATTACCATTTACAACTATCTAGGTTTCGCTACACCACTATTTATATTTGCACTAGTTATGCTCTTCCTATTTGGATTTAAGTTTGCAATATTCCCAACCGGCGGTAGCGTAGATCCTCAAGTTGCAACAGGTACATTTGCTTACTATTTAAGCAAATTGAATCACATGCTACTACCAGCTTTATCCGGGGCATTAATTGCAACAGTTGGTACTGTTCAATATTTACGAAGCGAAATTATTGATACGAAACATAAAGATTTTGTACGTACAGTAAGAGCAAAAGGTGTTCCAGAATCAAAAATCTATTCTAGACATATTTTACGAAATTCATTCTTACCAATTGCAGCCTTCTTAGGCTATGAAATTACAGGATTAGTTGGGGGTGCCATCTTTTTAGAAAGTATTTTTAGCTATCCAGGAATTGGGCAACTATTTATACAATCTATCTCTCAACGCGATTTTAGTGTAATAACTGCACTCGTTATGTTTACTGGATTTGCAACGTTACTTGGAACTCTCCTTTCAGATATTATTCTAAGCATCGTCGATCCACGTATTCGTATTGATTAATGGAGGTGAAGAAACATTATGTTAGCAAAACCCGAAAAACAAACTGAAGTTATTCATTACGAAAAAAGCCCTTCCGGTTTCTCTATTATGTGGCGAGAACTTCGTAAAGATAAATTAGCAATGTTTTCACTTTTTTTCCTAGCAATCTTATTACTAGCAGTCTACGCAACATCTTTTATTATGAAACAAGAAGATATTGTACGAGTTGATTTATTCGCTATTTATGCTCCTCCCTCTGCTGAACATTGGTTAGGAACAGATTACGGAGGACGCGATATTTTCGGTCAACTTATTATTGGTACACGTAACTCATTTACAATTGGATTAGCAATTACTATTCTTTCTTGTTTAATTGGTCTTTCAATTGGATTAATTGCCGGTTATTTTGGAGGAGCTATTGATAATATCATTATGCGCGTTATCGACTTTGTTATGGTTTTACCATTTTTAATGCTTGTAATTGTATTTATTACACTTGTTCCTACATTCAATATTTTTACTTTCATTTTAATTATGAGCGTGTTCCTATGGACAGGAAAGGCCAGATTAATTCGCTCAAAAGTATTAACTGAAAAAGAACTAGATTATGTCTCAGCATCTAAAACTTTAGGAACACCAAACTGGAAAATCATTCTTTTCCAAGTACTACCTAACTTAAGTTCAATTATCATTGTTAGCGTTACATTAAATCTTGCTGGAAACATCGGTATTGAATCTGGTTTAACTTTCTTAGGTTTTGGCCTACCAGAGAGTACACCAAGCCTTGGTACACTTGTTAGTTATGCTAGAAATCCAGATGTATTACAAGAGAAATGGTGGATTTGGTTACCCGCATCAATCATGATTTTAACATTGATGCTGTGTATAAATTTTATTGGTCAAGCGCTACGCCGTTCGGCCGACGCAAGACAAAGAAAAGGATAAGGGGTGGAAGAAATGATGAATAAGCCAAAATTTTTTAAAGTATTAAGTACACTTGCGGTTTCAACATTACTACTTTCAGCATGTGGGGGCAGTGGTGGTAGTGAAAAAACGAGCAGCACAAAAAAAGTAGATACAAATAAATTTAGTACAAATGTTAAAAATGATAAAAAAGAAGTGAAAGATGGTTCATTAACATATGGTCTTGTTTCTAACACACCATTTGAAGGACTTTTGAACTTCGCTGTATATGAAGGAGATCCTGATAACCAAGTCATTACCATTTTCGATGAATCTTTATTATCAAATGACGAAAACTGGGAATACACGAATGATGGCGCTGCTACATATGAAATTTCTAAAGATAAAAAGACAATTACATTAAAAATCAAAGATAATGTAAAATGGCATGATGGAAACCCTGTTACCGCTGAGGATTTAGAATACTCTTATCTAGTAATTGGTAGCAAACAATATGCTGGTTCTCGCTATGACACTCAAATGCAAATGATTGAAGGTATGGAAGATTATCATAATGGAAAAGCTGAAAAAATTTCAGGTATCAAGGTAACGGATCCAAAAACAATTTCGATTACGTTTAAAGAACCGAATCCTTCAGTGAAAACTGGGCTTTGGACATACCCTCTTCATAAGAAATACTTAGGAGATGTACCAATCGATAAATTAGCAGAATCTGATAAAATCCGTAAAAACCCAATTGGTTTCGGACCTTTTAAAGTGAAGAAAATCACTCCTGGAGAATCCGTTGAATTTGAACGTTTTGATGACTATTATGGCGGAAAACCAAAACTGAAAAGTATGGTTTTAAAAGTTGTTAACCCTTCCATTGTTAACGCGTCCTTAAAAAATGGTGATATTGACATTGCTGAAGTAAGTGCAGATCAATATCCAAATGTGAGTAAATTAAAAAATGCACAATTAGTTGGTAAAACCGATTTATACTATAGTTATATCGGCTTTAAATTAGGTCATATGGATAAAGAAAAAGAAGAAGTAGTGATGGATAAGGATAAGTTTAAAGATGTTCGTGTACGTCAAGCAATGGCTTATGCTATTGATCGAAAAGAAATTGGCGAAAAATTATATCACGGCCTACGTTATCCGGCTAACTCACCAATTCCACCATCTCTACCAAAATATCATAACAATAAAATTGGTGCCTATGATAAAGATGTAGAGAAAGCTAAAAAGTTATTAGATGAAGCTGGCTATAAAGATACGAACGGAGATGGATTCCGTGAAGATCCGAATGGTAAAGAATTTAAAGCTAATTTCTTATCAATGAGTGGTAGCGATGTGAGTGAACCACTTGCAAAATTCTTTATTCAATCTTGGAAAGACATCGGCCTAAAAGTAGAACTTCTTGATGGTCGCTTACACGAATTCAACTCATTCTATGATATGATTAAAAAAGATGATCCAAAGGTTGACCTTTTCGCTGCTGCTTGGGGAACTGCATCTGATCCAGACCCTTCTGGTATTTGGGCTAAAAACGCACCGTTCAATTACACACGTTGGGCTACTGACAAAAACACAGAATTATTAAAACAGGGTATTTCTAAAGAAGCTGCTGATGAAAAATACCGTAAAGATGTCTACGATAAATGGCAAAAATTAGTTCACGATGAAGTACCATTAATTCCACTTCATTATAAGTTTGACTTAAAAGGTGTAAATAATCGCGTAAAAGATTATAAATATACACCAGAAGATCAATACAAGTGGGGTAAAGTTAGCGTAACAAGCGATAAAGCAGAAACAGAGAAATAAGAAAATAGCTCCTAGCACTAAGATACATGCTAGGAGCTATTTTTTATTTACCATCCTTCTCTTACTATTAATAACAACCAATTCCTTTCCTACTCTAAGATTAAAAGATTTGATGAATCATCTTTATTACAACAGCTAACGTAACAGATGCAGCAAATCCGCCTAAACAAATTAAGCTTACCCCTTGACTATATGATAAATTTTGCAATGATTTCATTACTTCCATCCTCCCTATCTCCCCTTTGATACTCTTATTTTACCAATGGGAAAAATTTCATAACATCGATTTTTCTGACAACAAACTTACAAATTTGTAAGTTAACATTTTCTAAAACTTATGTATCTAGTATGTCCATACCTTCCCCTTTTATACACCAAAAAGGACCTTGAATTATATCAAAGTCCTGCTTACACTACAGAGTATCTCACTCAATTTATTTAATAATCATCACCGGGCATTTCACTCGTTTTGCTATTTTATGACTTACACTACCAAGCACCATCTCTTGCAGTGTATTTAATCCTCTACTTCCAGCGATAACAAGATCTATGTCTCCTGTATTTACATATTGAACAATCGTATCTCCTGGATCGCCATGTAATATCGTAATTTTATAAGAAATGTTCTCTTTCTTTAATAAACCTTCAATCTCTTTTAATTTATCTTTTCGACTAGCCGATATTGTTTCTAGATCTGTTTGACCTTGTATAATATCTGATTTTGCCGTTCTATTATCTACTACGTACACAACTTCAACATTTGTTTCTTCGCTACATTTCGCAATATATGTTGCATGTTCCGCTGCTCGAAGTGCATGTTCAGAACCGTCACATGCTAATATAATTTGTTTGTACATATGCTGAATCCCCTTTTCGTTATCCTACCCGTATTATATAATAAAGCCCCCTAAAAAGGAGGCTTCTAACTAGCAATTCTTTTATTATAAGTAGCTAAGTTTGAAATAATCTTCGAGCTTCGTTCATTTAATCCCGTTATACTTACTTTCACGCCACTTTGTTCATACTTCATGATAACTTTATCAATTGCGGCTACCGCTGAATCATCCCATACGTGTGCATGAGTAAAATTCAACTCAATTTCTTTTACATCTTCCTCAAATGAAAAATGATTTATGAAGTCCGCTGTAGATGCAAAGAAAAGTTGACCATGAATTTCGTATATTTTCTTATTTTCAATATATAAATGTTTCACGTGAATCTTTGCCATATTGAAAGCAAATAAAACCGCACTAATTACTGTTCCGATAATTACACCTAGTGCTAAATTATGTGTAATTAAGACAATCACAACTGTTACGATCATAACAAATGCGTTTCCTTTTGGTACTTTATGAATCGTTGTTACAGAGTTCCAATCAAATGTTCCAATTGAAACCATGATCATAACTGCAACTAAAGCTGCCATCGGAATATGAACAACATAATCACCTAAAACGAATAGTAATACGATTAAAAACCCGCCTGCTACAAATGTCGATAAACGACCTCGTCCACCTGATTTAATATTAATAACAGATTGTCCAATCATTGCACATCCTGCCATTCCTCCGAAGAAACCAGCGACAATATTTGCAATACCTTGCCCACGTGCTTCTTTATGTTTATTACTGTCCGTATGCGTCATATCATCTAAAACTGAAGCTGTTAATAATGACTCTAGTAAACCGATAATTGCAAGCATAACTGCGTACGGTAAAATAATCCCTAACGTCTCAAGTGTAAAAGGTACGTCAGGAATGCTAAAGAACGGTAATTCTTTCGGCAAGCTTCCCATATCTCCTACTGTTTTTAACTGCAATCCGCTCATAAGTGCAATACTTGTCACAATAATAATGGAAATAAGTGTAGACGGTACAGCCGTCGTAATACGTGGAAATACATATATAATTACAAGTCCTAATGCGACAAGTGCATACATTTGCCAAGTTGCATGTTTAAAATGTGGTAATTGCGCTGTAAAAACTAAAATTCCAAGTGAATTTAAAAAACCACTCATAACAGATTTAGGAACAAACTTCATAAATGAGCTCAGTTTGAACACGCCAAAAATAATTTGGACAATACCCGTTAATATTGTTGTAGCAAATAAGTATTGCAAACCGTGATCCTTCACGAGCGTCACCATTAACAATGCCATTGCACCTGTTGCAGCTGAAATCATCCCAATTCTTCCGCCAACAAATGAAATGGTAACTGCAATACAAAAGGCTGCGTATAGTCCAACAGTCGGATCCACACCTGCAATAACTGAGAAAGCGATCGCTTCAGGAATTAACGCTAAAGCAACAACAATTCCTGACAGCACATCCCCTTTCACATTGGAGAACCAGTCATTTTTTATGGTTTGAAACAAAATACCACTCCTCTACTCTTTTATCATTTGATTTTCTCCATAAGAAAATCTAGACCGACTGCACGAAGGCTATTATATAACGAGTAGAGAGATTTTTGCTATGTAAAAGTTTCCTAAAAAAAGACGCTACCTTCATAGCGTCTTTTCTCATTTCATTAATGTCCACCGTGCCCTTGACCACTTTCCTGAACAATCTCTAACCTTTCATCCAGTATACCTTGTGTTTCAAATGAAATATCACTCGTACTTCCTAATAAGAAGCCGTGGTTATACGGTCCAAGTGTTGGGTCATCTTTAAACTTCGGCTGAATACTAGCAAGGAATTCATACACTGGCTGTGAAGCTTTCCCTTCTTCTAACAATACAACAGGTGCGTGTTTACCCATATGAGAAAAAGGTGCCCCTGCAACTGCTAAGTCTGGTGTTTTACTTGAAACAAATGATAAACCGTGGCCTGTTTTTGTGAATCCCCAGCCAAATTCCGTTTTTTCATCTTTAAACTTCGCAAATGAGATAGAGTTTTCTACTGGAGTCTCTCCACTAATACGCGTTACTTTCCCGTATTTACTTAACTCTTTTTCTACTTCTTTTGAAACGATTTTTTCTGGTCCTAGTAAATATATATTTGCTTTATCTTTTCTCATTTTTAATGCCTCTATCGTCGCTTCTGGCACTTTATCTTTTTCTGTATATAAAAGCGGTTCTGGCATATGAGAAATCCAATTTACAGCTGGTGTTGTATATAAACGCCCTTCTTCTTCAGACGAACCGATAATAACACTGTTTGGATAGCTACCTGTTATATCGGCATATTCTTTATCCACATCTTTAGCAAATGTAGCTGGATCCGCTTCTTTTATTTGCTTTACTTTATATGCTTTTAATTGCTCAAGGATAGATGGACCTACATCCCCCATCACCATAATTTGTGTTCCATCTTTCGTTCCGAGCGGATTTAATCGTTTTATTTCTTTTAACGTCATTTCGGGTACCTTTTCTTTTTCTATAAATAAAATTGGCCCGTTATTCGGATGGTGAATAAGATCCGCGCTCGCAATACCTAATTGCCACTCGTTTACTGGCACTAAAATAACAGCGCCTGGCTGATTCTCTTTATGCGTTGCTGGCCATATCGTTTGCGAAGTTACTACTGCCATTTGCAGTGGATCGTTTGTGTTTAATCTCGTTACATTTTTTAAACTTGTCGTTAATAAATCATTCGATGCACCTTCGTTCATTTCTTTCGGCGCAGTTACCTCCTGATTCATTTTCATTTCCTTTTGCTCTGTTTTTTTCTCTTCTTTAGATTCATGATTTTTATGATCCGTGTTCGTTTGTCCACATGCAGCAAGACCAACTGCTGTAATTATTGTTATCCCAAAGATTCGGGTCACCTTTTTCACTATACCGCCTCCGTATAAATCATTTTCGAGCCAATATGATTACCTAAAATGAAATTTCAACTTTACAATAACAAGCAATTCTGAAGAAATTATGCAGATGCATGATAATCTGCACCATTTCTTCATGATTTTGACTTACAATTTAATTAATAACTACAAATGCGGAGGTACTCTATGGTCGATATACTACTCGTAGATGATGAGCCGAGAATGCTTGAATTATTAACGCTTTATCTTACTCCAATCGGATACAACTGCGTATGTGCAGTATCCGGGGAAGAAGCTATTTCACATATAGAAAATCGAAACTTCAAATTTGTTTTACTCGATATTATGATGCCAAAGATGGATGGGTGGGAAACGTGCAAAAGAATTCGATCCTTTAGTAACGTTCCCATCATTATGGTAACAGCTCGTGATCAAACGGTAGATGTCATCCAAGGATTAAAACTTGGAGCGGATGATTATGTAACGAAACCTTTCCATGAAGAAGAGCTTTTCGCAAGAATTGAAGCTGTTTTAAGGCGAACGAATCAACACGCGCAAATCCAATATCACGGTATTTTATGGGATGAGGCAAAGCATTTCGTTTCTGTCTATAATGAAGAACTTCTTCTCACTCCAATCGAATTCTCTTTACTCGGATTATTTTTACGTCATGTGAACTACGTATTAAGCCGCGATCAGCTCATTGAACGAATTTGGGGATTAAATACAAATACAGAAGATAGAACAGTTGATTCACATATTCGTAATTTGCGTGATAAATTACGAAAAGTAAATTTCCCTATTGATCATCATTTAAAAACTGTTTACGGAGTCGGATATCGATGGGTTGATACTGTAGATTAAGGAGCAAAGCAATGAAGCGAATTTCTATTCAGCTCGGATTTTATTTTTTAATTGTTACACTTTTAATCGAAAGTGTTCTATTTGTCTTGCTTTATTATAGTCTTGTCAACAATAGAGTAAATGAAGAAATGGCAGCTTTATTAAAGCGTGGAAATAGTCACCGAGATGTCCTTGAAAAGTATTTTGATAAGCAAACAATCTCCCATGTTGCACTAATGGAATCCGAAGCCGAAACCACTGTCGTTATTACAAATGCCAATAAGGATGTGCTAGCTAAATCCAACGAAATAACTACTACTATAAAAAAGCATATTGAAAAGATGCAAACACGGACAGATCATGACGGAGCAATTATAGAGAATCATTGGAAAACATCTAATTATATATGTACAGTTAGTCCAATTATAGTCGCAGGAAAAACAGTAGGCTACGTATATATGTTTCTCGGAACGGAATCAATCGAGGAAATGGTTAACGGACTAACAAGACAATTCATTATTGCCGGAGTCATTACGTTTCTATTAACAGCCATCACCATCTTTCTCTTATCACGGTTGTTAACAAAACCATTGTTACACATGAAACATGCCACTGAAAAAATGAGTAAAGGCGATTTATCTGTTTCATTAACGACTAGTCGAAATGATGAAATTGGTGAACTAACCTCATCTATTCAAACGCTTGCTAATGATTTACATTATATGAAAACAGAGCGAAGTGAATTTCTAGCAAGTGTTGCTCATGAATTACGAACACCGCTAACATACGTAAGAGGTTATGCTGACATTGCTTTAAAGGAAAACACATCTCCTGAGCAACGTTTACGATATTTATCTATTATAAAAGATGAGTCTGATTATATTACGAACTTAGTTCAAGATTTATTTTCACTTGCACAAATGGAACAACATAACTTTTCTATTCAAGTAAAGGAAGTACATTTACACACCTTCCTTACTCGCATAGCTGAAAAAGTAAATGCCATGTATAAAGAAAGATACATTACAGTTTCTTTTTCTTGTCCTTCTACACTAGTAGTAAACTTAGATGAACAGCGATTTGAACAAGTTGTAGTAAACATTTTAAATAACGCTTATAGACATTCACAAGAGCATTCTCATATAAATATTTCTGTTACAGAAGAACATAAACGTATTTCCATTACAATTGAAGATGAAGGCGAAGGTATTCCGCCTGAAGACCTCCCTCACATTTTCGACCGTTTTTATCGAGTTGATAAAGCAAGATCACGAGCTACAGGCGGAACTGGTTTAGGACTATCTATCGTGAAAGAAATTGTAGAACTACACGGCGGGAATATTACTGTAACGAGCGAAGTCGATCATGGGTCTTGCTTTATTATTTCATTGCCATCTATACAAAAACACGACTATTGATGGTAGTCGTGTTTCTTTATCATTTTACTTTATCCCGCTTTAATGGGCAGTAAAACCCCCAACTCAAAATTCAGCGAAAGCAAAGAAGTTAGTTGGGGGATCAACTGCCCCCTAAAAGTCCGATTGGTTCAACTAATAATCAGTGGGGATTAAAGTTTCACTTTATAATATAAATTTACAAATTGTCCAAAACGTTTCGTATTCGTTAAAATTAAATTAATTTCTGGATTCTTGTCTTGAAATAAAGGAACTCCAGAACCTAATATATGCGGTGTAATCGTAACGATATATTCATCAATTAGATTATTCTTAAAGAACTCTTTCAGTAAACTCCCTCCACCGACCATCCATATTTTAGATCCTTCTTGTGCTTTTAACCTTTTAGTAAACTCCACTATATCTTCATTTACAAACTCCACGTTTCCGTCTGAACCTTTTTCTGAACGAGAAAAAACATAACATGCTTTATCTAAGTACGGGAATGTGTCTGTATGCTCTACTACATAGTCGTACGTTTTCTTTCCCATAATTATTGTATCAATCGTTTCATACATTTCCGTATAACCGTTATCTCCCTCTCCTTCGGTTTCCATTAACCACTCTAAATCATCATTTTCTTTCGCAATATATCCATCCAAACTAGCGGCTATAAATAAAACAATTTCACGTGACATCTCTTTTCCTCCTTGCATCTCATCTTGATAACATTATGATGTAAACAATATACTAACAGTAAAACATGACACTTTATGTCATGTTAAAAAGAAAAAGGTGATACATTTGTCCAAAGCTAAACGCTTATTAGATATTCTTATATTCGCTTCTGCCAAAAAGACATTTACAGCTCAAGAAATAGCTGACGAATTTAATATTTCCGTTCGTACTGTCCATAGATACATTGTAGATTTAAGTGATATGGGTTTACCTATTTATGCAGAACAGGGTCGCAACGGAGGATATAAAGTATTAACAAATAGAGTCATTCCTCCTATTTTATTTACGGAAGAAGAAGCAGTCTCCATCTTTTTTGCATTTCAATCTTTAAGCTACTACAGAAACTTACCTTTTAATACAGAAATCAATTCTGTTACTCATAAACTGTACAGCTCTCTACAACATGATGCGAAAGCGAAAGTTGATAAAATACGTTCTTATATCGCGTTTTGGAATCCGAAGAGAACAATTAATACACCTCTTTTAAACGAAGTACTAACTGCGGCTATTGAAAATAAAAATTTACACTTTCAATACGAATCTAAATCGGGGATAAAAATAAAACATGTTCATCCTATCGGTGTATACGCTCATGATGGGCTATGGTACTTACCATCCTATGACTTCAGTAGAAAAAAAGTATTACTGTATCGCGTTGATCGTATTCTTTCTATATTATCAACAGAAAAAACTGAAGATACATTCATGAATTTAGAAGAGTGGTTTGCCTCTAACTCTAACGTAATACATAGTCCTACTCAGTTACATGTTTTACTGACGACAGAAGGTGTACGCCAATGTAAAAGCGTGCCTTACCTTGAAGAATTCGTTGTAGCAAACGAAGACGGGACAGGATATATACATTCAACAATTGATAAAGGTGAAATTAATTTTATTACGCCTTTATTTTATAGACTTGGAAAAGATGCAAAAGTGTTAGAACCGAAAGAATTGATACATGGTTTACGTATACGTGCGAAAGAAATTTTACATATGTATGAAGACGAAAAAAGCTGCTAAATATAAGCAGCTTGTTAGTCTCTTTGTTACTATTGACGAATATCAATCCACCAACGATATTCCGCATTCATATTTTCAGTGCCACCATTCCCTCTGTAATGGAAAGCATCAAGGAAGATTGAATCTAGTTTATCCTCATCTACAAAATAACCTAAGTTTACTTTCATCGTTTGTCCTGGTCGGATACTGCCAATATTGTAAAAACTTTTTCCATCTCCGTGAGGTTCTAAATAATCAACTTCACCTGTCATAATACGCGTTGCGTCCATTCCCTCTTCTTTAGCGTATTTCCATGCATTCCCTTCAAATTTAAGCTGTTTTATGGATGGATGCATATAGATTTCTTCTGTCGGCTTTTTACCAATATTTTTCACTGTTGTTGTTAAGTAGACAAATTTAACATTAACTAATTTCGAATCTACTAATGTATCAATTGAATCTTTACCATTCCCTAATTTATATTCATCTCGTCTGTACGATAGTAATTTTCCCGTCTGATCTAAAGCCTTATTCTTGCTTAATATCTCTAGGCCAAGTTCATTAAAGTTCTCTTGTTTAAAATCTTTAATTGAATCAAAGACTTCAACTTTTTCTATCACATATTCAATTTGGCTGTTATCCATAGATATCGTTACTGGAACCTTTTGCCCTATATGAAATAGTCGTTTACTATCTTTTTTCAAAGGAATCACTTTAGTTTTTTTCGGTTCATCTGCTTGGCTAAAATACTTTTTATCATAATCTGTTATATCTGATGCCTTTTCTTTTGACGTAGGCTCAAGTGAAATACTCCCTAACACATCCATCATTTGTTCTTCATTTACATCGGATCCAATATAACTTTCTAACATAATCCCTTCTTTCTCAAAAAAGAGAAAGACCTCTCTGTTAAACGCTAAATTGTGGTTTCCATTTTCTTTATTGACAATCACTGCTTTCTTGCCATTTATCTCTTTCTCTTCGTAGCTTTTTGAGTACAGCGTTTTAAAGTTCGAATCTTTTCCTACTCTCCAAAGAATGAATGAAAATCCACCCTTTGCGTAGTTATCTTTAAAGGAATATTTCATAGCAGTTTCATCGATTGCTTCCATATTTTCTGGTAATTTACCCAGTTTCAACTTATACCACTTATCAGCCTTTTTCGAGTCCTTATTTGTTACCGAAACATTTACTTCATAATTTTGTTTTTGAACAATCATATTATAGACTTTCACTGCACCAAAAACGGTTGTCGGCATACCAATCAATAAGCAAGCAGCAGCGATTAACATACGATGTTTTTTACGCTTTTTCTGCGGTTGTCCATCTTTCAACTTCATTTCCTCCATAAACAATTTCTTTTTGCGCGTATATGTATGTGAAAATTCATGTTGTTCTTCGAGTTTATCAAAATCATCTAAAGCAATTTTTTCAGCAAGTTCATATATTTCTTTGGAGTTCTTTGAATTCGTCATGTTGTATACCTCCTATCATATTTTGGACTCGTTTTCGAGCGCGTTCAAACTGCTTGCGGGCATTACCCTCGGTTATTCCCATAACACTTGAAATCTCTTGATACGTTAAGTTATAGAAGACTTTATACTTAAACACCTGTCTGTTAGATTCACTTAATTCTGTTAGCAATGTATCAATTTGAACCTCAGACATTTTACGTTTTTCCCACTCTTCAATATTTTCGTCTACTGCTTCGATTGATTCTCTTTCATATTCTTCTAAAAATGTTTCATGTCGTTTATTTTTCCTGTAACTATCAATCGCCTTGTTTTTCGCGATCCTCAAAATGTAGCGTTTAAGCTCTTGAGTAGCCAAGCTATGGAGCTTTTCCAAGTTTTTATAAAGAGTAATAAACGTCTCTTGAACCGCATCTTCAGCCTGCTGAATATTATTTAAAATAGAATACGCTACATAATAAATTTTTTGTTCGTACAACTCGTATAGCTCTTCCATCTTTTCATAATCGTTGTTTGTGACTTTCATATAATTCCTCCTCTCACTCTATATAACGAATGGGCGATATACTTTGTGACACTACAAAATCCCTTTATATATAAAATTTAATAATAGAATAAACAAAAGCCCAATTTCTCTATTTTAACTGAGAAATTGGGCTTTTGTTTATTAGAATTTCCCTGATTGTTCCCTTAAGAAAACCCCTCTTACGCCTTTTCAGTAAACAGCATTTGCTCTATCGCTTCTTGTAACAAATACTTTGTCTCTTCCAAGTTATAATTCTTCTTTTCTCCTAATTCTACCGTATAAAACTCGGCAAACGAGCGCTCTTTATATCTCGGTACGACATGCATATGATAATGCGTTAACTCATTAAAGATTCCACCATTTTGACAAATTGTAACGCTATCTGGTTTATATAATAGCTTAATCGCTTTTGCAATCAGTTTAGAAGCATCCATAATGGATTTTGCTACAATATCATCTAATTCGTCCACTTCTACAACATGCTGCTTTGGCACAATTAAAGTATGACCTGGATAAAAAGGTTCATGATCTAAAAAACATGTTACATAGTCATCTTCATATATTCTATATATAATTTCTTCTTCGTTGGCTAATTTACATCCTAAACATTCCATTACACTTTCTCCTCTCTCTAAAACATAAAAACGTGAGAGCCGTATTCTCACGTTTTTATGTTTCACTTTATTAGTTCAATTGTTTCCGTAACTTTTATACTATCTTTTACCGATTGAACAATCGTACAATTTTTCACTGCAAGTTGCAGCGCCTTGTCCAACTGCTCTTCTGTAATGTTTTGGGCTTTAATTTTATAGTGCAAATGAACACTTTCAACTGGTTTGGATAAAGCTTCACTTCTACCAATTTCAGTTTCAATTGTAAACGTATCGTATGTAATACGTTTCTTTTCTAAAATTGTTTGAAAGACAATTGCACTACATCCTGCGATAGAAGAAACGAGTAATTGTAACGGTGAATACCCATTTTCTTTTCCAATCGCTAATGGACCATACGATAAATCTGCCTCTATACCATCATGCTTAATTTTTATTTTCATACTTCGCTTCCATCTCCACTTTCATCGGCTTCTTCCGTTTCTTATTCATATAATAATATATATAGCAGAAAATGATAAATGGAATACCACAGTATAACGCCATTCTTTGTTCTGGAATAAACGCTAAACTAATAACAACGATGCTATTTGTAATTAAAGCTAAAATAGGAACAATTGGATATAACGGCGTTCTATACTTTAAGTCCTCTAACTTTCCTCCGCCTTTTATATACTGACTTCTAAAGCGAAGTTGCGATAAAGCAATAATGATCCAACTTGAAACAGCTGATAAACCAGCTATAGATAATAAGTACATGTATACTGTATCTTCTGCAAGGAAGCTTGTGAATAAAGATAGCCCTGCTACCGCAATTGTTACGACTAGCGCTGTAATTGGAATACCTCGTTTATTTACTTTCTTGAAAGATGTTGGTGCCATTCCTTCATTTGCAAGTGACCATAATATACGAGTTGCCGCATATAATCCTGAATTCGCTACAGATAGTAACGCTGTAATAATAACGAAGTTCATAATATCAGCTGCGTATGGAATACCGATTTTATCAAATACGACTACGAATGGACTTTCAATTACCCCTGCTTCTTTCCAAGAAATTAATCCTACTAAAATCGTCATTGTTAAAATGAAGAATAACATAATGCGCCATACTGTATTACGAATTGCACGTGGAATTGTTTTTTCTGGATTTTCACTTTCTCCCGCTGCAATCCCGATTAACTCTGTTCCTTGGAATGAGAAGTTAACCGTAATCATTGTAAGTAATACGGCAGCTAGTCCATTCGGGAATAATCCACCATCGCTTACAAAGTTAGAGAAAAGAGGTGCTGCTTCTTTTCCGTCATATGATATAAACCCTAATAATGCACCACCACCAAGAACAACAAACGCAAGAATTGTCACTACTTTAATACTAGAGAACCAAAATTCTAATTCAGCATAACTTTTCGCCGAAATTGCGTTTGACGCATATAGAATAACGCCGAATACGAGACACCATACCCAAACATCAACATTCGGAAACCATCTTTTCATCATTAAACCGATTGACGTTAATTCTAGTCCTACTGTCACTGCCCAGCCAAGCCAATATAGCCAGCCAATCATAAAGCCCGTTCCTGGCCCAATAAACTTCGTCGCATACTTTTGGAAAGAACCTGAAACCGGCATTGCTACCGTTAACTCTCCAAGACAAAGCATTGTTAAATACATAATAAATCCGCCCACTAAATATGAAAGGATGGCTCCCCCTGGTCCAGCCTGATTAATGGTATAACCTGAACCTAAGAAAAAACCAGTCCCGATTACACCACCTAGTGCGATCATAAATAAATGTCTACTCTTCATCGTACGATGTAATTTCTCATTCGTTGATTGCTGCATCTAAATCCTCCCCCTACCGATACCCCTATATCTTGTTAAAATTTTCTGATAATAAAAATATACACGAAAGCGATTACAATTTCTATATAAAATTAAAACTTTTCTGATAAAACAATATAAAAAATCGAATTATCGCGAGATTTAGATTATAATTAAAGGAAAATAAGGAGAAACAAGGAAAAACCTTTACATATATTGTAAAGGTTAACGAATTTCTAATCTTCTCGATAAAATTGATAAACTATAATTTATGATAAAGTACATACAAGCTACTACTATAAACGTTGGAATCATATAATTCACATTCTGTCCGCTAATAATTTGAGCATTATGCATAAGCTCTGGCAGTGATATAACAACTGCTAATGATGTATCTTTCAGCAATGAAATAAACTGACTAACAAGCGGCGGGACCATTCTTCTTAATGCTTGTGGTAAAATAATGTGCCAAAGCGCTTGAACATACGTTAATCCTGAAGATCTTGCAGCCTCAATCTGTCCTTTTTCAATAGATAATAAACCACTTCGAACAATTTCAGATATCATTGCTGCTTCAAATATTGTTAAAGCAACAATTGTAGCTGTTATAATTTCTAATTTCAAGCCTGCTTCTGGAAGTGCAAAATACGTGAAAAATATAATTAAAAGTAGTGGTAAATTTCGAATTACTTCAACGATAATTCCTAATACTTGTGAGACCATAGGTATTTTCATATACCGCAATATCCCTATTACACTACCAATAATAAAGCTAAGTACAATCGCTACGAGCGCTACCTCTAGCGTTATAAGTAATCCTTTTAATAAAAACAGAATATGATCTCCTGTAATTGCTCCCTTAAAATCCATTTACACCGCCTCCTTTGCTAAGCGTTTTTCTAAATAACGCACTAGCATACTGAGCGGAATTGTTAATATTAAATAAAACATCCCGACAAATATATAGACGTCGAACGTAACCAATGTCTTCGTTGAAATTAAGTCTCCTTGATACATTAAATCCGTACCAGCGATAATTCCGAGTATGGAAGAGTTTTTTACTAAATTGAGAAATTGATTTCCTAGAGGAGGAATTACGATTTTCATCGCTTGGGGTAAAACGATATGGTACATTGCTTGCGTATAAGTCAATCCTGAGGAACGTGCTGCTTCCATTTGGCCTTTTGCCACTGATAAAATACCAGCGCGAATAACTTCCGCAATAAACGCTGCCGTATATACGGTAAGCGTAACTGTTCCTGCTACAAAACCATTTAAAGTAATTCCTATTACAGGTAAAGCAAAATAGAATATAAATGCAATTAATACAAGTGGAATATTTCTTACAAACTCCACAAAAGCTGATCCTATCCAATTTAAAATACGAATAGGTGCAATACGCATTACAGCCAAAATTACTCCTAAAATAAAGCTTCCTATTAATGCAATTACACTAGACATAACTGTATACTTAAAGCCTTCTAAATACATATCAATGTTATTCGTTAATATAGAAAAATCAGGCACATATTCTCCCCTCTTTCTTTACAAGAAGAGGATGAGCATCCCTCATCCTCTCACTGTTACTATTCACTAGAAATAAAGCCCCACTAATTAAAGTTTCACTTTACTTCTCTTGTTTTTGTCCAATCCATTTTTCATACAATTTATCGTATTCCCCATTCGCTTTCATATCTTTTAGTAAGCTATTAATCTCTTTCGTCAAATCATCTGCACCTTTTTGCACTGCAATTCCGTACGGTTCATCCGTAAAAATTTTCCCTACAACTTCATAATTTGAATCTTGTTTTGCCATGCCGTAAAGAATTGCATTATCTGTCGTTAAAACATCGCCTTTCCCCGCTTTTAACGCCGTAAATGCCTCACTGTAATTTTCAAATTCTAATACAGTCGCTTCTGGTGACTTTTGACGAATATTATTTGTAGACGTTGAACCTTTTACAGCTAACACTTTCACACCCTTTTTCACATCATCAATACTTTTAATATCGCTCCCTTTTTTCACAAGTAACGATTGCCCCGCTTTAAAATATACATCTGAAAAATCCACTTCTTTTTTACGTTCTTCTGTAATTGTCATTGTTGCGATAATTGCATCAATATCACCGTTTTTCAATAGTGGAATACGCGTTTTAGATGTTACTTCTTTTAATTCTAGTTTCTTTTCATCTCCGAGAATTTTTTTCGCAAGTGCTTTCGCGACATCAACATCAAATCCTTCTACCTGCCCAGTGGAAGGATTTTTTAATCCAAATAAGTTCGTATCATTCTTCACCCCAACTACTAGTTTCCCGCGCTTTTTAATTTGCTCAACAGCCCCACCTTGCTTCGTATTCGTTTCTTTCGCCTCATCTTTTTTACTTCCGCATCCGGCAACGACAAGTACGAATAAACATGAGAATACGATTAAGGTAAACAGCTTTTTCATTTTAAGCATGAAATTCCTCCTTTAATGATTTAACACTCGGCTTAAAAATAGACGAGCTCTTTCCTGTTCAGGATTTGCAAAAAATTGTGTTGGTGTCGTATCTTCAATAATTTGACCATCATCCATAAATAAGATCCGATCTGCTACTTCTCGCGCAAATCCCATCTCATGCGTGACAACGACCATTGTCATTCCTTCTTTAGCTAGTGTTTTCATAACATCAAGTACTTCCCCAATCATCTCCGGATCAAGAGCAGACGTAGGCTCATCAAATAGCATAATTTCCGGCTGCATTGCCAATCCCCTAGCAATCGCTACCCTTTGCTGTTGTCCTCCGGATAATTGATGCGGGTATACACTAGCCTTCTCCGGAATTCCTACTTTCTCTAAATAAAACATCGCTGTTTGCTCAGCTTCCTCTTTTGAAACTTTATTTACTTTAATCGGTGCTAGTGTAATATTTTGAAGAACCGTTTTATGTGGATATAAATAAAAATGTTGAAAGACCATCCCAATATTCCGGCGTAATTCATTCATATCTGTTTTTGTATTGTGTACCTCCGTATTTTGTACAAGTAACTCTCCATCTGTAATTGTCTCTAGCTGATTTATACACCGAAGCAACGTGCTTTTTCCTGATCCTGAAGGACCAACAACTACTACCACTTCCCCTTTTTTCACTTGCACATTAATATCTTTTAAAACTTGAAAGTTGCCATAATATTTATTTACATTACGAAACTCTATCAACATACTCTCCCCCTCCTTCCCCTAACAAAGCATGTACATTCTTTTTATATTCAAAAACAGTCCCAAAAATAACTTCTCCCTTCATTTTTGCCCATAAAAAAAGCAAAGGGATTTCCCTTTGCTTCTCCATTTCTATTCGATTAAGATACTTCTTCTTTCTTATCTTTCCCGTATTCATGCTCCCAGAAATCAGCATTTTTAATTCCTAATGGCCCTGGATTGAATACCGGATCTTTTCCTTCTTTTTTCTGCTTTTCATAATCCTTTAATGCAACTAATGCAGGTTTTTGTAATAGTAAAATCGCAATGATATTTACCCATGCCATAATTCCTACACCGATATCACCTAAAGCCCAAGCTGTTGCTGCTGTTTTTATACAGCCGTAGAATACAGCTCCTAAAAATACAAACTTTAGTACCATAGACAACCAAGGGCGGTCTTTATCACGATTTAAGTACGCGATATTCGTTTCTGCAATGTAGTAATACGCCATAATTGTTGTAAATGCAAAGAATAGTAACGAAATTGCAACGAAACCGTTTCCAAATCCAGGGAAAACAGATTCTACCGCTGCCTGTGTATATCCCGGTCCTGGCTGAGCACCATTTAATTTATTTACGATAAAGTTTTTTCCGCTTGCATCAAATACGTTATACATGCCTGTAATAATCATCATAAATGCTGTTGCTGAACAAACAAATAATGTATCAATGTAAACGGAAAATGCTTGCACTAAACCTTGCTTAGCTGGATGTGATACTTCCGCAGCAGCTGCTGCATGTGGTCCAGTTCCTTGCCCTGCTTCATTGGAATAAATACCACGTTTTACTCCCCAAGAAATTGCTAAACCGATAATACCACCGAAAGCCGCCTCTAATGCAAAAGCACTTCTTATAATTAACATAAATGCTTCTGGCAACTTTTCAATATTCATAGCAACAATAACGCAAGCTACTAAAATATAACCAACTGCCATAAACGGTACGACAACTTGTGCCACGTTAACAATTCGCTTTACTCCACCGAAGATGATAAGAGCTAATATAACAACTAATAAAGCCCCTGATACGGTAGTGTTAATTCCAAAAGCTGTTTCTAAACTTACAGCAATACTATTTGCTTGCACACCTGGTAGTAAAAGCCCCGTTGCAAGAATTGTCGCTGCAACGAATACTAATGCATACCATTTCACACCTAAACCTTTTTCAATGTAATAAGCAGGTCCACCACGAAACTGCCCTTGATGTTTCGTCTTATATATTTGTGCTAATGTAGATTCTACATAAGCTGATCCTGCTCCTAAAAAGGCCACTGCCCACATCCAAAATACAGCTCCTGGTCCACCGAATGCAACCGCTGTTGCTACCCCAGCTATATTCCCTGTCCCAACGCGCCCTGATAACGAAAGTGCTAACGCTTGGAATGAAGAAACACCAGCCTCTGATTTTTCACCTTGAAATGTCAGCTTCACCATTTCGCCTACATGCCTTACTTGTAAAAACCTCGTTCGAATGGAAAAATATAAACCTACTCCTAAACATAAATAAACAAGTGCTGGACTCCAAACAATATTATTTAACCAATTTACGAAAGCTTCCAACATTCCCCCTCCTTCTTTATAAAGAATATTCAGAATATATATAAAATTATAAGTGTATACCGAATCTATAACAATATTATTTTAATAAAACAAACATATTTTTGTATAAAAAAACAAAGCATACATTTATTCTGTATACTTTGTTTTCACAAAAATGTATTATATATTCACAATTGCTTCTCTTTTTATAATTCTTTCATATAGCTCTTCTGATAATTCTCGGAAGTTATCTGGCATATCTTTCTCCTTAAACTTCTTTTGAAGTGTACCGTATAAACCAACATCACGTAGACGTAAGAACAACGGTAACGATTCATACCAACTATCCGCTAGTCTGTGCTCATACTCATAGCCTTTTCGTAACACTTGTAGCTGTTTACGAGCAAAGTCTGTCTTCTCTTCCGCTGTCCACGGTGTAAATAGAACAGAGTAATAGAGAACCATTGCTAAATCATGTATAAAGTAATTATAAGCCGCATCATCAAAATCAAAGATTGTTAGCTCTTTACCATCATAATGAAAATTACCGGGATGGATATCACCGTGCATAAGGCCGAACGTTTCTCTTTCAATTGGAAGAGCCTTTATTTCATCCATTAATACCGCTGCAATCTTTTTCACTTGATCATCTTCTAATTCATTAACAATCCCACTTTCGTCTTCTTCCCACGTATCACGATAATCTGTTTTAGGGTAGTTCATTGTTAAGCGGTGCAGTTGACCAATCGCTTTTCCCCATGCTTCAAAATAAGCATCTCCCCAATAAGGCGATTCTTTTCCTTTTACTTGTTCACCTTTTGCATATGTAAATAAAGAAGCGAAAAAGAAAGTTTCATCCTCTGCTCTGATCCCTTCTACAAGATTTTGAGACTTTGAATAAAGAGGTCCTGCTACCTTTGCCCCATGCTCCGCAACATATCGTAAAAAATCTAGTTCAGCTTCAACTTCTTTTTTAGAACGATGAGAAGAGTGTGTTAAACGTAATACGTAATCTTCACCACGATCACCCTTTGCCTTAAAAATATAATTTTCAAAATCTCCAAGTGGCTTTTC
This sequence comes from Bacillus sp. GW823-FHT06B01, assembly GCF_058952315.1. Taxonomy (NCBI): domain Bacteria; kingdom Bacillati; phylum Bacillota; class Bacilli; order Caryophanales; family Bacillaceae; genus Bacillus; species Bacillus sp. GW823-FHT06B01. The sequence continues at coordinate 90,910 of NZ_JBXAHR010000006.1, forward strand.
TTCCACTGTTACATGAAATGCCTTTGCTGCTCTTGCTAAAACCTCTTTTGTAAAAACACGTTCTACAGCTATTTCCATATGTATCCCTCCTATATATCTTCTTAATTCGACATAAATGTGAGAAGTACTGCTATAAAATTGAATAATGCGTGGGCAATCATAGCTGATAAAATAGAATTTGTTTTCTCATATAACCACGCAAATACTACTCCACTAAAAAAATTCACTGGTAATGTGTTATATGTTGGAATATGAACAACGGTAAATATTATGGAACTTATAAGCACTCCGCCCCATATACCATATTTATCACGAAAAAACGTATAAAAAACCCCTCGATACAAAATCTCTTCATAGATTGGTGATATAACTGCTGCTCCGATTACCGCGATACAGAATGAATATATTGATTTATCATTTTGGACCGTTTCCGTTTTACTATTTTCAAAAGAAATACCCATTTTCTCCATTATCATTAATACAGCAATACTAACTACAATTAAGAAAATAACCGCTCCAAATGTCCATAAGAAATCTTTTCATGAAAGCTTCCGAATTCCAATATCTCTCCACGAGAGCTTATATCTTTTTATACAAAAAAGATAAACTACAGTAGTAAATATCACTGCCATTATAAATCCCATTAATACTCCAGCATATAATGAGTTCCCTATTATTTTTAAAGCATAGTCATAAAAAAGAGATTCAACAATTACTGGAACAATAATAAATACAAACACAAATAAATATAAAATTTCTTTCCATCCCCACATACTTTTCAAAATTATATACACCATCCCTCTACTCCTTGTTTCCTTAAGTATAAAAGATGACGTAACGTAACTTTCAAGCTTATTTTTTTTCAAATAATCCAAGCATAATTTTCTCTCAAAACACAAAAAAGGTTGATTCACTAAATCAACCCTTACACTATTAAAAATTTTATTTCTCAATTCTTCATCAATTTATTCTTATATATAACATTTATCTTTATCTCTCTTCACCTTTTGTCTGCATTGAATTGAAAGTCCAATTTAATTTTAATGAATCTCCTTGAAATACATTTTGCTCTTCATTGCTATCTACAAATGTGAACATTACATAGAAAGTATCATCATCACCAGGAGCAAGTCCATTTCCTTCTCGGTCTACAACACCTTTTTGTACAAGATCAGGAATACTTCCGTTTTGCGTAGCTACCTTTAATTCAGATAATGTAGTAGACCAAATTGGAACCTCATTTTTATCCAAATTCCATAAGAAATCGACACGGATATGATCACCAAAATCAGCACTTCCATTATCTCCTTTAGCATCGATTACACTATAATCTGTAAGAAGTTTCACGTCTCCTATCGCTAAAGTTCCTTTGTTAACTAATTGAAAACCGCGTTCCATTTCATCACCTGGTTTAATATTGTCGACATTAATAACAACTTCAGGATTAACACTCAAATCTAAAGTACCCGCTGCAAACGTGTTTTGTGATACTTCCTTATCACTAAAATACGCATATGTCCCCCCGCCAATTAAAGATAAACCAAGCCCTGCAGTTACAACACCCATACCAAGTTTTTTCTTAATACTCATTTCACAAGTCCCCCTATTTTTAAAGTTCAAACTCCAAACCTTATTTCCATCCCACAAACAATACTAATTAAACAAATAATATTCCCCATAACGAAACCTAACCAACGTTAAATTATTTACTTCATGTTTACAAATAACTATCACTTTAAGAATAACCGGTAATGTTACATCGAATCATTACCGGTCCATTGTTAGTAAATCCTATTTAATTCTATACTCATTGTTTTATCACTTAGTTTACTCTAGAATTGTGCCCACTTATTTTTTTGGCTCTAATCCAATGGAACGTAAGATTTTATCTAACGTCACTGGCCCTACATTTTCTTTCGGTTTCTGATTTTCTTTGGCATCTGGACCCTTTTTCATGAAATTCTTCTCAATAAAACGAATATCTGTTTCATTTACAACACCATCTTGATTGACATCTCCATCTTTTACAGCCACTTTTCCTTTTTCATATGAAAGAGCTGCTATTCTAGCATCTTGAATATCTACCATTTTATCGCCGTTTACATCACCTGCAAGGCTGTCATCCATATCAGCTCTAAAGTTTTGTCCCACTAATTCTCCATCCTGCATTTTCCCTATTTTTGTAGTTAATTTACTATTTAAATGACCTGGCATTTCTACGAAAATATTATATTCTGTATCACTTACTGGAACACTATGAATTTCAAATTGCCCATTATCATCAACCGTTCCTGTATATTTCTTTCCATCCTTACCAACTGCATACACTTTTGCTCCTAGTTTTGTGTAGTCATTCTTACCTAAATACCCCTCTTCAGTTAAGAAAGCTTCTGGTCCAATATATCCTGTAACCATTGCATGTTTCGAAATAATAGAAAAGGATTTATCTTTAAACACAGGAATCTCAACGCCTTCTGATGCACCTGTTTTTGTATAAGAGAATTTATCTACTCCAAATGCTGTTAAATTATTAAAATACTCGTCACTCGTCATCTCGAATGTAACATCTACAAATGGTGCGTCTCCATCTAGACCTTTAAATTCTGTTCCTTCTAAAGATGCACCAACTTTCACCTTGTTTTCCCAGTTTCCTTCTTCATTTATCACTGGATCTTCTAATTTAATATTTAATCCATGTTGTTTTGCATATTCTGCAAGTGCTGGATTTGGTTTAACATCTACAAATTTAAACAACTGTTTACTATAAGGAATCTCAAATGTACCTGACATAAGTTGTTTCACATTATTAAGATTTAAAGTTAATGTAATTTTTTCTCCTAGTTTAACTTTATCCTTGTCATAGCTTGGGACAGCGTATTCCGTTCCCTCTTTAACAAAGACATAATCTTTAAATCCATTTACCATATTTGATGCAGTTGCAAGATCATATCCAAATAACCTTAAATTAAGCGGTTCATTGATTTCCTCTGGAAGTACACCAAATTTAAAATCACCATTGGCTTGAATTGTATTCAACCAACCTGACGGAAAAGCAGAGTTTTGGTAATATACAATTTCATTAGTTTTTTGGTCATACTGAAGGCCTTTTGCCTTTAATACATCTATCGTAGAATCATATATGTTACCATGTACCCATAATGCACGCTGACCATCTTCTTCTTTGAACATAGATTCATTTACCTCATGAACGCCAGGTTTTACATCGGTAAATTTCATTTCAGGTTTGATATTATCAATAATTACGCTATCTCCTTTTGTATAAGGTTTCCCTTCTTTGTCATATCCAATGAAATCAAGTTGGTAATCTCCATCAGGCAACGTAACTCGCTTGTCTCCAATTGGATGATTTGGATCTCCTGTAAACGGGAATACATAGCCACCCATACCATCGAACATGATATATTCAATATTTGGTGTTAGACTGCTAGCATTAATTGTCCCCACAATTCCTAATGCCTTTCCTGTTTTTCGATCCTTCACCACTGCATCGATAGTTTCAAGTGGACTGTTCAATTTAAATGTCAGCGGTGAACTCGGCCTTTCCATAAATGGATGGAAGTTAGATGTATCTGTTGCCATTGCATCTCTCAGCAAATCTACAGATTCAATTCCTTTTTCTGTGAATTTAACTGCAAATGGCACTTGATATACTTCTTTTTCATTTTTTTTATTTGAAATATGAATATATCCCTCATATCTACCAAATTCAGCGTTTTCTGGAATGATAATTTCAGGGCTAATTTCCCCTGATGTACTAGGAGCTACTTTAATAGAATCTTGTACGTTCAGCTTCACACCATTCTTCGCTGCATCTTGCACACCTACACTTGTTGGTGAAAACTCTACTTCTAATTTAAACTCTTTCTCGTCTGTTTTATTGCTATTCTTAATTAAGACTTTTCGACTATCTTTAATAGGTCCATTTCCCAATTGATTTTTATATCCGAATGCAATAGACCCTGTTTTTTCTTCAATTTCTACTTCTTCATCATTTACAACGTTTGATGTTTTATCGATAACCTCGATAGCTGTATCTGCATGAACTGCACGATACGCATCAATTCGGCCTGATCCCACCTCAAATACAGAGCGTGCCTCTTTTAAGTCAACTGCAGTATTCATAAGCGCTTCTTTTACTTCAAACGGACTGTAGTTTGGATTTTCTTGCAAAATGAGTGCTGCCACCCCCGCTGTATGAGGAGTTGCCATAGATGTACCTGACATACGTCCATACGCTACCGGATAATTTTCTCCATCCTTTGGATCATTAATATATTCAGGAACAGTAGAGAAAATAGACACACCTGGCGCTACAATATCCGGCTTAATATCATCTGTTTTACTTGCAGGACCGCGAGAGCTGAAATCGGCTAAGTGATCTCCCTCTGTTTTTGTGTTACTCAGTTCTCCAAATGTTAAAGAGACATCTCCTTGGACAGCTTTTGCTTGCAATTTCTCACCATCTGCCTTTGTTAAGCGGAACGATGGAATAGATGAAGTACTTTCTCCAAGATAACTTGTAATTTCACCATCTACATTGTTATATACAATTACCGCCTTTGCACCTGCTTCCTTAGCATTTTTAATTTTTTCATCAAATGTAATCTCACCGCGTTGGATAAGAGCTAACTTCCCTTTTACATCTTTCCCTGTAAAATCACCTGATTTCCCAAGTCCTGCATATATAAGCGATAAGGATTGACCTTTCAAATCTTCAATCTTATCAGTAAAGCTTTTTCCAAGTAGCATCATTTTATCCACATGTAAATCAGCTGCATCGGTGGAAAATGTCGGGATAGTCATCGCAGCGTCACTTGCTCCAACTGTAATTGGAAGTGCTGCTGCACTAGGTGATCCAAGGGTACCTTCTTCTGGACCACTATTACCTGCCGCTACTACTGTAACAACACCAGCTAACATCGCATTGTTTACTGCAATAGAAGTAGGATATAAAGGATCATTAATAGACGCACCTAATGATAAATTGATAACGTCCATATCGTCTTTCACTGCTTTATCAATCGCAGCAAGAATACCGCTTGTTTGTCCACTTCCATATGGACCTAATACACGATATGAATATAAATCTACATCCGGAGCGACTCCCGTAACTGCATAATCCACACTATTCTTTTTGTCTGCAGCAATTGTCCCAGCTACATGAGTCCCATGGGATGTATAGTATGCACTTCCATCATAAATTTCAGGATATCCTCCAGAATTTTGCCAATCCTTATACGTTGTCTCCATTGGATCAGCATCATTATTAACAAAATCCCATCCTTTTATTGAGTTCGGATCTATTTTGCTTGGATCTTCACCTTGCTTTGCACGATACCCTTTATAAGCATCTTTTAAATCAGGGTGGTTATAATCAATACCTGTGTCCAGTACACCTACCTTAATTCCTTTTCCTGTTATTTTTTCATCATGCAGCTTGTCCACACCAATTTGTGGTACACTATCTGCCATTTTGGGTTCGGCAGCCGTCTTAGCTGTTTCTTTCGGTAAATCAATTTTGACCTCACGATCTTCCCATACACGCTTAACAATACCAGTGCGAACTAAATCTTCGATCATATTCGCAGGTAACGACATTGCCACACCATTAAAAGCATTCTTATATTCTCTTGTTATTTTGGCAGTTTTAAAATCCGGCCCCTTATCTTTCTTTTTTTGAAGCTGTTCAAGCTCAGTTTTAAATCCTTTATGCGATGCTTCCACCTTTTGTTCTGCAGTTGAAAGAGCTATTTTTTTCCCTTTAGCTGCTTGTTTTAACATCTCGATTTTGCTAGGTGCTTGCTTAAATTCTACAATCACATTCACATTATCAGGACTTGCTGTATTAATGCCTGGTGAAATAACAAAACCAGGTTTTGTATCTAATGTTTTTAAAGCATTACGTTGTTCCTTTGTAAGTCCTTTCAATATAGAACTTGCATCATCAATTCCAGTTAAAGTAGATGTATTTACTTCTTCTGCCAATACGTTATATGGAATTCCTTGAGACATTAACATGCCAACAGTTAGCGTTCCGATAAGTATTCTTCCGAATTTCCCCTTCTTCATAGCGCATCTCCTTATTATTAAAATTATTTTTTCTAAAATAAATCTTCTGAGCTCCTATGTAGCATTGGCAATTCTATCAACCTTGGATCTATTTAAAAGGATCAAAAATCTCCAACACTACTACCGCCATCCCCACACTTCTAATCTTCTTTCTATAAAAGCCCCCATAAATTGTTTCCAACTACAATGATTTACAACATGAATTATTAGTAGCTTTAAGCAATAGTTCTATTTTTATTATTCCACATTCTAACTTTTCTGAAAATTAAACGAAAGGCGTATCTTTTTTCTAATGATTCTATGTCTACATAGTACAAAAGAACTATCTTGCTCTTTATTCTTTGTAATATAGAATAAAGAAACACGATAGTTCTTTTAAACATCTCTTATTTAATCCAACGGAACCAATTGATTTCGAACAGCATAAATCACCGCTTGCGACCGACTTTTCACATTTAGTTTTTTAAAAATTTTATTGATGTGAATTTTAACTGTTTTATCACTAATATACAGAGCTTCAGCAATTTCTTTATTACTAAATCCTTTTACTAATTCAAAGAGAATTTCCTTTTCACGTTCCGTCAGTTCATTTTCATTTGATTCTACTTTCATTTTTTGCTGATGATATGTAATTAATTTTTTAGTCATACGCGGATGAATAACTGAATCGCCTCGATATAACATCCGAATTGCTGCTACTACCTGCTCCGATGATGAATCTTTCAATAAATACCCATCAGCACCAGCTTGAAGTGCATCCATTAAATACTCATCATGCTCATACATTGTAAACACAAGTACTCGGCAATTCGGATAATTTTTTTTCACCAACTCTGTAGCTTCAATACCATTTTTCCCAGGAAGATTAATATCCATCAAAATACAATCTGGTCTGCATTCTTCTACTTTTTCCAATACTCCGTCCCCAGAGCTAGCTTCTCCAACCACGTTCATATCAGATTCATCCTCTAGTATGCTCCGAATTGCGTCTCGTAAAAAAGCATGATCATCCACTACTAATATTTTAATCATTTTACGCACCCCTTGTTTGTGAATCTGGAATTAATAGTGTAATTTCTGTCCCTTTCCCTACAGAACTATCAATCTGTAAAGTAGCCCCTAATTGTTCAGCTTGTTCATTCATATGTAATATACCATAATGTGGCTCATTCTTCGTTTTAACCATAGACTCAAATAGTGAAAACCCAACTCCATTATCCTTAACCCTTAAAAGCACGTGCTCACTTTGATAGCTAAGTAAAACATCAGTCTTGTCTGCTTGTGCATGTTTTACAATGTTTTGCAAACTCTCTTGTAATGTATCAAAAATAGCTCTTTCTTTTGAAAAGCTAAGCGCACGTGCATGACCTCTTTCATGATATGTAATATCTAGTTCATATTCTTGTTTTAAAGACTTTATTTTACTTGCTATCGCCTGCTTTAGCCCTAATTGTTGTGTCGGATATGGTTTTAAAGCATAAATAGAATAGCGAACTTCTCCTAAGCTTCCTCTTAAATCTTTTATACTTTTCTCTACTATTTGTTGCATATCTATTGGTTTATCACGATATTTTTTCTGTGCGGATTCTAGTTGATATATCACCCCTGCCAATGTTTGCGCAATACCATCGTGAATTTCGCGTGCGATTCTATTTCTTTCTTCTAAAATCATTCTTTTTTCCTGTTCAGAAATCAATATCCTTGTTTTAACTACGTTAGCTAATTGATTAGAAAACGTAGCTAAAGACTGTACATCTTCCGGGAAAAAACCCGCAGTTCTACTTTTCCCTGCAACAAACATTCCGACTAGTTCATCATTTACAATAAGAGGAAAATATACAAGGGAGCGTATGACACTATCAAATATTTCATCTCCAGGAGCCGTACCAGTTTTCCAATCATTAAACACAAGATTTTTAGAGATTCCCTCAAACTTTTCCGAATGATCAGAAATATCAAGACGGACTTTCCCATCTTTTAATAGAAGATTCCAGTTTCCATCATCTTTTGTCCATATTCCATATGCTTGTATGCCAAAAAAACCTTTAAGTGCTCGTTTAATATGTTTCAGGTTCCCTCCGGTTAGTCCACGACTAATTTCTGTCGTAATAAGAAACAGCTCATATAATCGTTCCTTCTCCATCCTTATCCGTACAGAAAAAGAGCTAATAACTGAAATTGCTACAAGTGGAAAAAAGAAAAAAAGTACTGTAATCTCATTTACTTCCACACTATATGTACTAATTAATACATGCATCAAGGCCGCATAAGAGAAACCAAAAGTTTCGCAAAGGAATACCGTTACAGTTTTTTTATACCACTGATAGATTGAATATGGCTGTGGAAGGAGTATCATTAACAAATCGTAAAAGCGGTTGTTGAAAAAACAAAAAAACACGCAAAATAATAACAAAGATATTAAATTTTCATACAGAACTGACATATCTATATTGTTAATTAATAAGTGCATACATTTATTTGAAAACCATTCGGCCAAGATCAAACTAAGCGCATGCTGAGTACTATTAAATAACATTCTTTGTATTGGTGAACGACGATGCAGGTGAATAATTAACGTTACGAGTACAATAGCAATAATAGTTATATGGATTCCAAACTGCCAACTCATAGCGTAAATTATGGGAAAGGTAAGCGAGCTCGTTCCTCTCCAAAATCGTACAGGAAAATACTCTGCAATCCCCATAAATATTAATAACAATATTAGTATTGTTAAATGAGAAGGGATTTTAATTTCAAGTAAAGATATAGTTATAGTAATCAAACCAAGAAAAGAAATAAAATAAAGATAAGAACTAGCAATCTTTTCTCTCATAAAGATAGAATTTACATCCTTCAAAACAACCCCTTCTTTCTTTATAAAACTTCATTTTCTCTATTATCCAATAAAAAACCGGCACTGGCAAAATGGAAGAACCTCCACTAGCCAATCACCGGCTGTGTACTGCCCCTAAAAAGGCAAGACACAATACTATTATTATAAATCGCTTTTCTTAAATTTCCTATTCATCGAATGATGTAATTATATGTGCCGCTAGGTTTACCCTCCTATAGTACAAAAGATATATATTAATATTGCCAATCTAATATACGCTTTCTTCCCATTCTCCTAATTTTCATTTTCTTTAAGTATAGAAGATAAAAAAGCAGAATTTTCAATCTCTCACCCGAATAATCCAAGCATAAATTTCTCACAAACAACAAAAATTAACTGAAGTGACTTTATTCTAAAAGAGGTGGAAATTATGACAGAGCCTAAAGAACAACAAGAGAGTAAAAATCAAAAGCATATGTTTCCATCACTTCCGGAGAACATTAATTACATTGAAAACAAACTTTCCCATTCAGACGATATAAAAAAATTAGATATCCCTTTTCAAAATGGAAAAGGAACAATTATATATATCGAATCTTTAGCAGACCCAAATTTAATTCATCAATTAGCTCTTGAACCATTATTAACTCGATCGGATCTGTCTTTAGATAAAGCTTTTGCCACATTAAATATGAAAAAAGAAACAAATTTAAATTATGGTGTGCAGCTTTTATTACAAGGTAAATCTTTATATTTTCATGAACACGTCGACAGTTTTTGTATTTTCGAAACAGCTCTATCTTTAAAGAGAGATATAACAGAACCTGATAATGAAGGGATTGTCCGTGGACCGCATACTGGTTTAGTAGAAGATTTAGCAACCAATTTAGCTTCTATTCGTAAACTCATAAAAAGTCCACATGTCGTCGTTAAATATTTCACACTCGGTGAAGAAATGCATACGAAAGTGGCAATTGCTTATATGCAAAATATAGCGAATGACGATCTAGTTACAGAAGTAAAAAGAAGGTTAGAAACGATTCAAACGGATGCATTAATGCCTCCAGGATACATACAAGAATTCATAGAAGATACCTCTTTCTCACCCTTTCCACAACAATTAAATACAGAACGTCCAGATAGAGTCGCGGCGAATCTAATGGAGGGACGAGTCGCCATTTTTTCTGATGGGGATCCAACAGCACTTATTGTACCCGTCACATTATTTGCCTTTTATCAATCTCCAGATGATTATAATAACCGCTGGATTGTCGGTTCTTTCATCCGAATGATTCGCTTAGTCAGTTTCTTGATTGCCTTTCTCTTGCCCGCTATATATATCGCAACAGTTGCTTTTCATCCTGATGTGTTGCCGCTCGAACTTGTTTATACGATTAAAGCTTCATTAGAAAAAGTGCCACTTCCTCCTATTTTTGAAGCTCTCTTAATGGAATTAATCTTTGAATTATTACGGGAAGCTGGTATTCGCTTGCCAAGCCGAGTTGGACAAACAATCGGTATTGTAGGTGGTTTAGTAATTGGTGATGCAATTGTAAAAGCCGGTCTCGTTTCTTATACAATGATTATCGTTGTAGCTTTAACTGCAATCTCATCTTTTCTTGTTCCATCAAATGATATGAGTTCCGCAGTTCGGATTCTTCGCTTTCCATTAATGCTCCTTGCTGCCATATTCGGCTATGTAGGAATATCATTCGGTCTCATTATAACTTTCGTTCATTTATGCCAGTTACATTCATTTCATACCCCATATCTTTCTCCTGTTGCTCCGATGCGGATAAAAGATATGAAAGACTCTTTTGTACGACTACCAATTTGGTCGTTTTGGGAACGACCACATGATTCAAAACCGAAAGAAATGCAACGACAACATGTAACGAGAGAGGATGAGAACGGTGACAAACACGCAAAGTAAAATTTCACTTGTTCAATTTACCTTTTTCGTTATTCAATGCCAAATCGGAGTTGGTATACTTTCTCTACCAAACCGTCTTCACCCAATAGCGAAAGGTGGCGGATGGATTTCTGCTCTCATCGCTGGTCTTGCAATTCAACTTATTATTTTACTTATGTGGCTTTTCTTAAAACGATTTCCTGATGCAGATATGTATGAAAGTGTTTGTATGCTATTTGGGAATAAGCTTGGAAAACTATTAGGTTTTGCTTATGTTTTTTATTTTACCCTTATCGGTATGACGGTTATGTTAAATGCTTGTAATGTCATTAAAGTTTGGATATTACAAGCAACTCCTTGGTATGCCACCCTCATGCTATTTACAATAGCTTGTTGTTACATAGCTTATAATACGTTCAAAGTCATCGTACGGTTTTACGTCATGGCTTCTATTCTCATTTTACCAATGGCTCTTTTAATTGCCCTAGGGCTTACACGAGCTGATTTTTCTTACATTTTTCCAATTACAGAAGCCGGATGGTGGAATATTATTCAAGCATCAAAAGAAACCATTACAGCTATGTATGGTTTTGAGATTATTCTTATCGCTTTCCCAAAAGTAAATGGGAATTCTGTGGCAAAACTGAAAGCAATTTCTATCGCTAATGGATTTGTAACTCTTTTTTATACTTTTACTGTTTGGATTTGCTTTATCGTATTTAGTCCAAAACAAGTTGAACTTATTCCAGAGCCAGTTGCTTACTTATTGCGTTCTCTACATATTGGGATTATAGACCGAACCGATTTACTATTCATCCCAATATGGATGATAACTGTTGTAGCTTCTATTGCTAGTTATTACTGTGCTGCTTCTATAGGAATTGGACATATCTTCAATCTGGCTAATCATAAAAAGGCTGTTCCAATCGTTGGTATTATTGCTTTTAGTGTAGCCCTATTTATAGATACACCTGAAGAATTAAAAGTAATTGCAACTTTTACTGATAAGTTCACGTATATTTTCATAGTTGTCCTCCCTCTTTTATTTCTACTTTATTCAGTAATAAGGAATAAGAAAGGAGAACAGTATGTTCCAAAAAAGAGTTAAATTACTTTTTATATTATGTACTAGTGCATTCCTTTCTGGCTGTTGGGATCAAGAACCATTAAGAGAAGCGAGATTAGCTTATAGCATTGGATATGATATTACGGAACAAAATAAACTTCAGCAAACGCTTGAACTCGTAAAAAGTTCAAGCGGAGAGCAATCTTCATTCGAAAATGAAATACATTCAGCAACCGGGCATAACATAAGGGATACAAGCGATGCCCTAAAAAAAAATGTGACTGGGAATATTCGCTATTTCAAATATGGTGTTCAATTACTAGGAACCAAAATTCTAAAAAAAGGTATACTACCGTATTTAGATGTCAGCTTTCGTGACCCAACAAACCCAACTGCTTTAGTAAAACTTATTGCAGTAGATGGTGAAACGTCCGAGATACTCGAAAAAAAGAAAATAGGAAATTTACTAATTGGAGATTTTCTAAAGAAAAAAGTGAAAAGCTTAGAAGATATGAGTGTATTTCCAAAAGAAACTTTAGAAACAGCTGCTACAAAAATGTTAGATCCCGGTAAAGATTTCACCCTCCCGTCTATAAAAATAAAAGGAAAAGAAGTAATTACAAACGGGTTAGCTTTATTTAATAATGATAAATTAACTGGGCATTTACCTTTGAAACAATCTGTTTTATTCGTATTATTAACCGGAAAAATGGGAACAAGTGCCCGTATAACCCAAAAACTTACTAGCGATGAATCAGAGAAGACATCTGATTATTTAACAATGGAAATTAGCAATCGAAAGTTAAAGCGAGACTTAAAAATAACAACAGATAAAAAAGGAAATGTATATGCTCACATTAAGCTTCAACTAAAAGTTATAGCCCTTGAGGCTCCAAGAGATAATATTTACAAAATGGAAGAAAGAAAAAAATTAAATGAAAAATTATCTAAACAACTTACAAAAGAAGCAAAACAAATAACGAACAGGTTACAAAAAGCAAATTGTGATGCTTTCGGTGTCGGCAGACACCTTATCGCATATCACCCTGAGTTATGGAAGAAAAAAAATTGGAATAAAGATTATGCAAAAGTAAAATTCAAACCTGAAGTAGAAGTAAACATTTTGTATAGTGGTGTCTTAAAATAAAAGGTTGTATGCCACGCGGGCATACAACCTTTTTATTTCGTATATCGATATACAATTGATTCATATGGTCTTAAGTTAAGTTTTGTAATATCCTTGCTGAAATCTTTATAATTCGACAGTAGTATTTCTTGTTTCATTCCATCTAATGGAACATGAGCTGGTACAGCATACGTTATTTCTTCTCCGTAGAAGTTATTGATAACAAGTAGTACTTCATTCTCTAAGGTACGAGTATATGCCCAAACCTTTGCATGTTTTTCATCTAAAATAGCATATTCCCCTTCTGTAATTACATCATACGTTTTTCTAAGTTCTATTAACTTTTTATAATGATAAAATACAGACTCTTTATCTTCTAATGCTTTTTCTACGTTTATTTCTGTAAAGTTTTCAGCCACTGAAATCCAAGGTGTACTTGTTGTAAAACCACTGTTCACCTTTTCATTCCACTGCATCGGAGTACGAGAGTTGTCACGAGATTTTTGTTTTAAAATCCCGATAATCTCTTCTTTTGATAATCCTTCTTCTAGCTTTATATCGTGTATATTTAACGATTCCACATCGCGATATTGCTCGATGGACTCGAATTTAGGATTCGTCATACCGATTTCTTCGCCTTGATAAATGTAAGGTGTTCCTTGCAACATATGCATAGCTGTCGCTAACATTTTCGCAGATTCATTTCGGTACTTTCTATCATCACCGAAGCGTGACACTATGCGAGGTTGGTCATGATTACACCAGAACAACGCATTCCATCCTGCGCCCTTTTGCATTTCAATTTGCCAATTAGACATAATCTCTTTTAATTTAATGAAATCAAAATCAGCTTGCGTCCACTTATCTCCATTCGGATAATCTACTTTTAAATGATGGAAACTAAACGTCATACTTAATTCATTACGCTCAGGGTTTGAATATTTAATACAATTATCAATTGTCGTAGATGACATTTCTCCAACTGTAATTACATCTTTCCCTTCAAAAACATTTCGGTTCATCTCTTGTAAATATTCATGAACGCGCGGGCCATCTGTATAATATTTACGCCCATCGCTTGTCGCCGTACTTCCGTCATCATTTAAGAACTGTTGATCTTTTGAAATTAAATTAATAACATCTAATCGGAATCCAGTTACCCCTTTATCAAGCCAAAAACGCATCATATCATATACTTCTTCACGAAGTTTTTTATTTTCCCAATTTAAATCAGCTTGTGTCTCATCAAATAGATGTAAAAAATATTGCTCTGTCTTCTCATCATATTTCCAAGCAGACCCACCAAACTTAGATTGCCAATTATTTTTTTCATCACGCCAAATATAGTAATTACGATATGGACTATTTTTATCTTCCTTCGCTTCCTTAAACCACTTATGCTCCGTAGAACTATGATTTACAACAATGTCGAGCATAATTTCAATGTTACGTGCCTTTGCTTCTTCTAAAAGCTCTTCAAACTCTTCCATCGTTCCGTAAGATGGATCAATACTGTAGTAATCACTTACATCGTATCCATTATCATTTTGTGGTGATTGGTATATCGGTGTTAGCCAAATATAATCTACTCCGAGTTCCTTTAAATAATCTAGTTTCTCTGTAACTCCTTTTATATCACCGGTTTCTTTATTGTAATAGCTATTAAAGCTCTTCGGATAAATTTGATAAACTACACTTTTATGCCAATCCTTCATGTTTAACTTCCTCCTACTTCTGTTTTACTCGTTTTGCAAATAACCATGTTAACGTAAATGGGATTACAACTGCGATAACCATTCCTACAATAAACATTGGAATCGATTTCGGAATGATAGAAATAAATGCTGGTAATCCGCCAATTCCGATAGCAGGTGCTAATACACCATTTAACGTAATAAATATAGCTGCAATAGCCGATCCTATAATCGCTGCATAGAACGGGAATTTATTTCGTAAGTTTACACCAAACATAGCTGGCTCTGTAATACCGAAATATGCTGAGATTGCTGATGTAGATGCCATGCTTTTATCATTTTGATTTTTAGAAATCCAGAACATCGCAAGTGCCGCACTACCTTGCGCAATGTTAGAAAGAGCAATCATTGGCCAAATGAATGTACCACCGTGCTGTGCAATTAATTGTAAGTCGATGGCAATAAACATATGATGCATACCTGTAATTACAAGCGGTGCATATAATGCTCCAAACAATACTGCTCCAACTACTGGTACTGTTTCATATACACCTACTAATCCAGCTGTTAATAAATCTCCAATATGACGTGTAACTGGACCAATAATTCCTAATGCTAACACACCTGTTACGACAATCGTTGTAATTGGTACAACTAATAATTGAATTGCATTTGGTACATGTTTCTTCAAGAAAATTTCCACTTTACTTAATACAAATGCTGCTACTAAAACCGGTAAGATTTGACCTTGATACCCTACCTTTTCAATTTGAAATAATCCTAAAATATCGAAGTACTCAATCTTTTGTCCCTCTAAACCAGTCGCTGCTTTTCCATAATCCCACGCGTTTAATAAGGCCGGATGAACGAGCATTAATCCCATAACGATCCCTAATATCGGACTACCACCAAAACGCTTCGTCGCTGACCAACCGACAAGTGCTGGTAAGAATACGAATGCTGTATTCGCCATCATATTAATTAAATCCCAAAGCCCGCCTAAGTTTGGATACACATCTAATAAATTTTTACCTTCAAAAAATAAGTCCTTTGCCCCCAATAGATTATTAATCCCCATTAGTAAACCAGCTGTTACGATCGCTGGTAATATCGGCATAAATACATCTGAAAATACTTTTACAAACTTTTGAGCTGGATTTAACTTTTGGTTTCCAGAGTCTTTCACGTCAGCTACTGTCGCTTCCTTCATACCTGCAAGCGTTATCAATTCAGCGTATACACGATCTACGTCCCCTGGGCCAATTACAATTTGAAATATCCCAGCGTTATGAAACGCTCCTTTCACTAATGAAACAGACTGTAATTTATCATTATCTATTTTACTTTCATCTTTTAAAGCGATACGGAGCCTCGTTACACAGTGCGCAGCTTGTTCAATATTGTCTTTCCCACCAATATACTGCAACACTTCCTCTGCTGTTTGACGATAGTCTTTCCCCATATTCCCGTCCCTCTTTTCTTTTTTTGATACCGTTTACAATTACATATTAACTCGTATATATAAGTTAGTCAACACTCGTATATACGAGTTTGTGATTTTTTTATAAAAAAAGAGATGAAACGTTATTTCGTTCCATCTCCTTATTTTCTCCGCGCCACATCCGAAAAATGAAAAATATCTAAACGATGGCGTGATTCTGTATATTCGAACTGACTTCCATCATAAAAATGCGTAAAGTTTTTCACAACGACAACATAGTCTGTTCCATTTAAATCTAAATACTCTCTATCGTCCTCTGTACATGGCTGCACTTCAATTACCCTCTGTGAGTAACTAATATGAAGACCTAATTCTTTCTCAATGTATTTATAAATGGACTTTGCTGCAATTTCACTCGTTAATCCAGGAATATATTCCGATACAAAATGATTAATATCCAAAATTACTTTTTCTCCATCAATATTTCGTACTCGTTTAATATGATCTATTTCTGTTTTCTCTTTCACATTTAATAGCTTTGCAACTTCTTTTGTCGCTTTTACTTTCTCCATTTCCACGACTTCTGTAATACAATGGCGTCCTAAACGTTCATTTTCTTCTTGGAAACTTACAATACCACCAAAGTTGAATTCAATGTTTTTTCGCTTTAAAACAAAAACACCTTTTCCATGTATTTTTTGAACATATCCACGCTCTTGTAATAAATCTACAGCTTTTCTTACCGTACCGCGGCTTGCTTCATACTGCTTCATTAATTCAGTTTCGGATGGGATTTTGCATCCCTCTTTTAATTGCTTATTATCAATAGACTTACTGATTGCTGTATAAATTTGTTCATACTTACTCATCATCTACAATAGCCCCTTGTCACCTTCTAATTCTATATGTATTATACCATGCTACACTCTTCTGCCAATCTCTCACTTATTTTCCAGTATAGGAAAAATACAGGTAAATATTTAATCTCTAAAACGTATTTTTATAAAAATTTTTATATTTTTCTTTTCATTCAAAAAAACATGTAGTATACTAACTTCAAAATCAGAGGAGAAAGGGAGCAAAGAACTATGCTTACTTATACAACAATTGTAGTTACATTTGCACAAAAACATCATCATCATACGTAACCCTTGAAACCTAGCGGAAAAATTACGCGTAGGTACAAGGGTTATTCCCGTTGTACCTACGTTAGGCGAAGAGCCATGTAGGTATTTTTTATCTACATGGCTCTTTTTTTATTGCCAAAAAGCTAGTAAAAAATGATGTTTAAGCAAAACTTACTACAAAGGAGTTAACAAAAATGGAAACGAAAAAATGGGGATTATGGATTTTAACAGCTTTTGTAATCGGAAATATGGTTGGCGGTGGCGTATTTATGCTCCCAGCAAATTTAGCACACGTATCAGGTCCAATGGGTTCTACACTCGCATGGAGTATTACAGGCCTTGGCGTATTTATGATTGCACTCGTATTTGGAAATTTAGCAATCCGAAAACCAGAATTAAAAGCTGGACCACAAAGTTATGCTCAAGCGATGTTCCCTTCAAAAAAAGCGGGTAAAGTTGCAGGATATAGTATGGCATGGGGCTATTGGGCTGCGAACTGGGCTGCAACCGCATCTGTTATTATTTCCTTTGCTGGATATTTATCAACATTCTTTCCAGTGTTACAAAGTAAGCAAATTCTTTTTTCAACGAACGGATTTTCACTAGAACTCGGAAAAGGACTAACTTTCCTCGTATGTAGCCTTATGTTATGGGGAATTCAATATATTCTTTCTCAAAATATTGACCGAGCTGGAAATATGAATCTTCTTGCTACCATTGCAAAAATTATTGGATTTACAATGTTTATTGTAATCACATTATTCATTTTCAATGCCTCTAATTTCGGAGACGGTCAAACATTTATGAATGAAGCAGGACAATCAATTTCGTTAGGTGGACAAATCAATTCAGCTGCTATCGCAACACTTTGGGCATTTATCGGTATTGAATCTGCTGTAATGCTTTCTAACCGCGCAAAATCTCAGCGCGATGTAAAAAAAGCTACCATTTTCGGGTTGATTATCGCTCTTCTTATTTACATGTCAATTACTTTACTTACAATGGGAGCTCTCTCGCAAGATGCTTTAAAAGAATCTCAAAAACCATTAGTAGACGCATTAAATTTAGCAATTGGCAATAAAGGCGCATATATAATGGCTTTACTTGCACTTGTATCTTTATTTGGATCTACAGTTGGCTGGATCGTTGTTAGTTCAGAAGTACCTTACCAGGCAGCAAAGAATGGACTTTTCCCTAAGTTTTTTGCGAAAACAAATAAAAAAGGTAGTCCTTCAAAATCATTATTTATTACAAATGTGATGACGCAAATTTTCTTATTCTCAACGATTTCTGGTACCGTATCAGAAGCTTATAATTTCGCTATCGTTGTAGCAACATTAGCTTATTTAATTCCATACCTTGTTTCTACGCTGTACCAATTCAAATTGGTTATTACAGGAGAAACGTATGATATAATGCCTGGCTCTCGAATAAAAGATGGGATCATTACTACATTAGCATTTGTCTACTCTATTTGGGTTATTAAAACAGGAACTGCTGATTTAAAAACGTTCTTCTTAGGAATTGGATTGTTTGTATTAGGTCTTATTCTTTATCCAGTACTAATGAAAAACTCACAAAAAATAAATTAAAAAAAGAGAAGCTACCAGCTTCTCTTTTTTATTAAAAATCTATAATTAACTTTTCTTTTAACTCCCCTACAGATAAAGGCTTCGCATAATAAAATCCTTGTACGTAATCACAGCCCATAGATTGTAATAAACTTTCTTGCTCTACTGTTTCTACCCCTTCAGCAACTACTGCTAAATTTAAGCTATGAGCAATTTCAATAACAGATTTTACAATCGTTCGCTCTGGCTGTGCATGATCATAATGAAATTCACGAATAAAGTTACGATCAATTTTTACTATATCCAGTGGCAGTTGTTTTAAATAATATAAGGAAGAATAGCCCGTTCCGAAGTCATCTAAAGCAATTAAAATACCCATATTTCTTAATTCTTGTAATGTAGCAATAATATAATCAAAATGGCGAACAGCGATACTTTCCGTTACTTCCAAAATTAAACGATTCGGTGGAAAGCCAGTTCTCCTTAAAATGCTACGTACAGATATAATAAAACGCTTTTGCATTAATTGTTGTATGGATAAATTAACAGATAACTTTAGTCCTTCTTCGTAATCTGGCAATGTTTTAAACAAGCGACATGACTTTTCTAATACCCAGTCTCCTAATTTTATAATAAGTCCAGATTCTTCAGCTACTGGAATAAATTCGCCTGGCGAAATAGGCCCTTCTTCTGTCGAACAACGCGCTAAAGCCTCAATACCGGTATATTTCTTCGTTTTCAAATCAATAATAGGCTGCAGTACCACATCTAATTCTTCATCACGAATTGCCTTTTGCAAAGCGAATTCAATTTTCATTCTACGATTTATTTTCGCACGTAACTCATCTGTAAAGAAACACGCGGCATTTCTGCCTTGTTCTTTCGCACTATACATGGCTAAATCCGAATTTTTCAATAGAGTTTCTACATCTTGTCCGTCTTGCGGATATGCGCACAGTCCTAGACTAGCTGAAATGTATACTTCATGACCTTCAAGCATAAATGGTGCCTGAAAACATGACAACACAGATGTCGCTAACTGCCTCATTTCATCTTGTTTATGATTTTTTGTTAACAGCACAAATTCGTCGCCACCCAGCCTAGCCAGAACGTCTTTCTCTCCTAGCACGTAATGCAACCGTGAAGCAACTTCGCTTAAAAGTAAATCCCCTATCATATGACCTAGCGTATCGTTTACTAATTTAAAACGATCCAAATCAAAGTAAATCATACCAAATTCTTTTTTTCCTGCAATCATCTCGTTTACAGTCGTTATTAGCTGCAATCGGTTCGGTAAACTCGTTAAAGCATCATGATACGCAAGCTCCCTATAACGACTTTCACTTAACCGCAACCTCTGCTCTGCTTCTTTCCTACTACTAATATCATTTCGGATCGCGATAAATTGATACGGCTCTCCTTTTTCATTTAAAAACGGAACAATTGTTGTTTTAACCCAATAATACGTCCCATCTTTTGCTTGATTTCGAATCTCACCTCTCCATACTTTTCCGTTCAAAATACGCTTCCATAGAATTTGAAAAAATGTTTTCGGGTGATATCCTGAATTTAAAATACGATGATCTTTTCCTATTAACTCTTCTCGTGTATATTTGGAGATTTCACAAAACTTATCATTTACATATGTAATAAGACCATTTCGGTCTGTAATCGCAACAATTGAAGACTCATCTAATGCTAACTTTAAATCTCGCAATGAAGAGTCATATAATGCATGACCTCTTTGTTCTAGCATGCGCATCTCTCCTTGCTTCCTATCTGACTAAAACACAACTTGTTTCTCTTCATAGAAATAGAGATATTTCATTTCTTAATAATAGCTATTTGCATTCATCACATTTTGAAATATGCCGATTAAAATAACATAATATTATTTATAATAAAAAGCAATATAATGCCGTTTCCATTATAAATAGTAGTTTCTTATCACTATAATGATCTTATTTTATTATACCTTATTCATTCTCTTACGTTCCTTTATAACTAGCTCTATACGACCATTGTTTCCTAATAATCCCGCTCACATTTAACCCTCTTTACTTTACTAGCGAAATAGAATTCCGAGCACACTATACAACTATTCACGGATACTAATATAAAAGTTAAAATTAGTATATATGTTTTTGAATTACAATAACAAAATATTAACATATTTTCACCTTTATTTTGGAAATATTTTATAAATACTTTATTAAACTAAAAAAGAGGCAAGCCTCTTTTTTAGTTTAATACGGATATGGTATTTGCTGATACCCTGGATATGGTGCTGGGTATGGCGCTGGATAAGTTACTGGGTACGTTGCTGGATAGTAGCCTCCACTTGCTGCACCCGTTAATGCGCCAGCTGTAAGTCCACCTAACACGCCTCCAGCAAAACTTCCTGGGAAAAATCCACCGCCCCATGAGCCGCCACCCCAGCCCCATCCACCTCCGTGATGGTGGTGATGATCATAGTGATTGTGCTCTCCATGATGGTTATGTCCGCCATTATGATGGTGACCTCCATGATTATGACGATAATACAATCCGTTATTTTCTATATAATTCATTATTCCCCTCTCCTTTTCCATTTTCTTATCTTAATAGGTATTGTATGAATAGTACGGACCTTGTTAGTAACCTATATAATAAGAAGAATCTGTATAATACGAATAACCATATCCTTCGCTTCATCATGCACCTGTTACAAATCCATGATATGGTTATCCCTGTTCCTATATAACGGACAAATGTTTTGTCCCCCCTACACTGTTTATTAACCAGCAAATAGCAGGATAATAACGTAACAATATACTGTATGTAGGACAAATGCGGAAAGCATGGGGAAAATGTCTATATTTTGTAAAAAAAACAAAACACTTTATAATAAGAATGTCGGATTATACCTTTTATATAAGAAGTCTATATTTAAGAAAGATTAGAGGAATTTTATAGAAATGAAGAAGCCTATCGTTCAATTACTATTAATATTTACAATTATATCTATCGTTCTTTTCCTATTAAATACATCGTTTATTTCTTTATATACATTTGTCGGTGCCCTATGGTCTATTACAATCGTAGGAATTTCATTCGTTATTTTCATCGAAAATAGATCTCCTCAAAGCACCTTAGCGTGGTTTTTAGTATTAGCACTTCTTCCCGTTATAGGGGTGCTTTTATACTCTATTTTCGGTCGTAGCCGTTGGAGAAGAAAAAAACATCTCCATCGTTCAGAAGAGCAAAGAAAATTATTCCGTGAAATATTAGAAGGAAGACGAGTAGAGTTATCACTCAAAGTCCCATTAAGTGAACGCTCTGCCCATTTAACAGAAGTCGTACAAAAATTTGGAGGCGGGCCTGCCGCAGATAGAACAACTACAAAGCTTTTAACAAACGGAGATCAAACATTCTCAGAAATTTTGCAAGCTATCGAGCAAGCAAAACATCACATACATATTCAATACTATATTTATAAATCTGATGAGATTGGTACGAAAGTTCGAGATGCTTTAATAAAAAAAGCAAAATCTGGTGTTATTGTACGCTTTCTTTATGATGGACTCGGAAGTAATACGTTAAGAAGGCGCTTTTTAAAACCTATGAAAGAAGCTGGTATTGAAATTGTAGAATTTGACCCTATTTTTTCAGCTTGGTTACTTGAAACTGTCAATTATCGTAACCATCGAAAAATCGTTATTGTAGATGGAGAAATCGGTTTTACTGGTGGACTCAACGTCGGTGATGAATATCTTGGCCGTTCAAAAAAATTTCCCGTTTGGCGTGATAGTCATTTAAAAGTAGAAGGAAAAGCGTTATATAAATTACAAGCAATTTTTCTAGAAGATTGGCTCTATGCCTCTAGTGGATTGAATACTTATTCTTGGGATCAATTTATGAATAGACAATACTTCCCAGGTAAAGAAATTTCAAGTGCAGAAGGTGCTGTGCAAATTGTAGCCAGCGGGCCTAGCTCAGATGATAAAAGCATTCGCAATACATTATTAGCTGTTATGGGATCTGCAAAAAAATCGATTTGGATCGCTACACCTTACTTTATTCCAGATCAAGAAACTTTAACATTATTACGTTTAAGTGCAATATCTGGCATAGATGTACGCATTTTATATCCTGGTAAAAGTGATAGTATTATTAGTGATCAGGCATCTCAGTCCTACTTCACTCCGCTTTTAAAAGCTGGTGCTTCCATTTATAGTTATAAAGATGGTTTTATGCATGCAAAGATTGTACTCGTTGATGATAAGATCGCGACAATTGGAACGGCAAATATGGACGTACGCAGCTTCGAATTAAATTATGAACTTATTAGCGTACTATATGAATCAGAAACCGTTCATGATATTAAACATGATTTTGAAGACGACTTTAAGCATTCCACTGAAATTAAATGGAACGCATTCCAAAAAAGAAGTATCAAAAAACGAATATTAGAGTCTTTCATGCGACTCATTTCTCCTTTACTGTAAGCAATCAATGTACTATTGATTGCTTTTTCTTTTCCATTTCCCCTCTCTCCTTTTCTTTGCATACCATATTAAAACAAGTTATCATAAGATGTATTACTTTATGAAAATAATGTTAGGTGGGAAATACATGTTAGAACAATTTCATATACATGCTGATTTAAAACAACAGCTCTCAACCATTCACGAAAAAAATAAACAAGAAGCTGGTGAAAACGCACATTTAATTGGAAAGAAAATATATAAAGCATCTGATAACAGCATTATTGAAGATGCTATTACAGCGCTTCTTCTTGGCAAAAACATTCTATTAAAAGGGCCGACTGGTAGTGGTAAAACAGTACTAGCTGAAACTCTTTCTTCTTTATTCCAAAAACCAATGCATAGCATTAACTGTTCTGTTGACCTAGATGTAGAAGGTATTTTAGGATACAACACACTACAAACGAAAGATGGCGCATCTGAAGTTACATTTGTTAACGGCCCTCTTATGAAAGCAATGAAGAACGGTCATTTCCTATATATTGATGAAATCAATATGGCAAAACCTGAAACGTTACCACTTCTTCACGGTGCATTAGATTACCGTAAAATGATTACAAATCCATTTACACAAGAGGTTGTGTATGGCGATGACGAGTATCGTGTAATTGCAGCAATTAATGAAGGTTACGTTGGAACAAGCGAACTAAACGAAGCATTAAAAAACCGTTTCGTTATTATTGAAGTTCCATACATTCAAGGTGACACATTAAAAGAACTATTACTATCTGAATCAAAATTAAATGATGTTGCAACAATTGAAAAGTTCGTTGCATTTGCAAGCGACCTTATGCCTTTAGCTCGTGATGGACGTGTAAGTGAAGAAGCAGCAAGTATTCGTGGCATTATCGACGCATGTGATTTAGGTGTATATATTCCTGTTATGCGTGCAATTGAACGTAGTATTATCGCAAAATTAAACGATGAAACAGAACAAATGACTGTCCGTGAATTAGCAGAAAGTTATTTCTTTGAGGGATAATTCATGAGACAAATTTTTAGTGACAAAAAAATTGATGCGTCGCTGTTTCTACAAATGGAAAACTTAATGTATGCTCTTCTAAAAGAAGACGATGCCTACCTTGAGTATGGCTATAAAGCATACTACGACGAAATTGAAAAAAAGGTTGTCATTAGTCACTTTTGGGATGATCGAAAAGAAGAGGATACAGTAATCGGATTAAAAAGCGAAGTGTTTTTAAAAGCACTTGGTAATAAACATTACTCGGACATGACTTTAATTCGTTCTTATGCGATTGAATTACAAGAATCACCCTTAAAAAAGTTTTTAACACAATTATTTGTTCTATTAGAAGATTTACGTGTTGAGGAAATCGTAAAAGACTTACGCCCTGGCACAAAGCATGTTTTTAAAAGAAGAAAAGAAATGTATCGCAATTACTTTGGTTCACAAAATGAAATCAATCGTGTTCGTAACTATCACGGTGATCGTCTATTTTGTCTCTGCTATCTTTCATTAACGAGCGATAAATATGAAATGTTTAATAATGAATATTTCGAGCAAATTGAAGCAATTTTGCATGAAACATTCCAAGCTCGTAATACAGAAGACATTATGTATATCGTTGAAAAAATTCGCTATCGTGTAGAAGGACTTCTTGAAAGTGATATGCTTAATAATTATTTCGGACATGCTCCGCTTTATTTATCTGTCATTGCAGACGAAAAGAACTGTCGCGTCGAAGATTTAGCAAATGATGATACGCAGCTCATAGATGACGATGAAAATAAAAACAAAATGGATGAAAGTTTCTCCACATGGCATCGTGAAAATAAAAATAACGAAAACGAGAATTTTTTACGCTTTGAATTAGAAAGTGGAACAAAAACAAACATGATGGGCGATACTGCTCGTGAATCAGAAGATGGCGACCAAGCACTTGGTTCTGTACAAGGTACTTCTCAAAAGAGTACACAATCCAACTTTGATGGCGCTGATACAGAAGAAGCAAGAGCTTCACACGCTTCTAGCCAAAACGAGGGTGCATACGGTAAGTATAACGTTGGTGCTTCTCATATATTTAAAGAAGCTCGCAAATCAAATCCTGATGAAAAAAAGGATTACCAAGCTATCAAATCAGTCGTTAATAAAGATGTAAAAGAATTAAAGAAAATTATCGAAAAAACGATTGAAAATAAAACGAATGCAAATAGTGATAAATATTACGGAAGACTTCGTAAGAAATTCCTTCGTATTTATACTGAAAAGCAGCCGCGCATGTTTTATAAAAAAGGACAAGAATCACAAGAACTTGACGTTGCATTCCAACTACTAGTGGACTGCTCTGGTTCTATGTATAACAAAATGGAAGAAACGAAAAAGAGTGTGGTCCTATTCCATGAAGCATTGAAATCTTTAAAAATCCCGCACGCCATTAGTGGATTTTGGGAAGATGCTTCTAGTGCTAAGCCTGAGGATAAGCCAAACGTTATCCATGAAGTTGTAACGTATAAAAACTCAACGTTACCAAACGTCGGTCCAGAAATTATGCAGCTTCGCGAAGAAGAAGATAACCGCGACGGATATATTATTCGTATCGTTTCTGAAAAACTTGCAAAAAGAACAGAAAAACATAAATTCTTACTTGTCTTTACAGACGGTGAGCCTTCTGCGCTAGACTATCAACAAGACGGTATTTTAGATACGCATGAAGCTGTCAAACTTGCTCGTAAAAGTGGTATGGAAGTAATCGGAATCTTCAT
Source organism: Bacillus sp. GW823-FHT06B01 (assembly GCF_058952315.1). Taxonomy (NCBI): domain Bacteria; kingdom Bacillati; phylum Bacillota; class Bacilli; order Caryophanales; family Bacillaceae; genus Bacillus; species Bacillus sp. GW823-FHT06B01. The sequence goes on from NZ_JBXAHR010000006.1 coordinate 117,020, forward strand.
CGAAGAAGGCGAAGCAAAAGAAGCAACTTATCAATTAATGAAGAACATTTATAACCATCACTTCTTAGTTGCAAATCATGCTGAAGATTTACGTCTGAAGATTAAACCACTATTGAAAAAGTTATTACTGAAGACGATTGAATAGAAAAACAGGAGCGTTGTCGCTCCTGTTTTTTTCTACTCAATCACTTTGTTTCTGGTTGAAACTTGTATGGAATAGCTACTTCTAATAATGCCTCGAATCCGCCATCGTAGAATGGGAATCGTTCATTTGCAATTGCTCGGTCCACCCACTCTATTGCAGAAATTTCTTCTTCATCTTCCGCAATCAGTTCACCCTTTACTACATTTGCTCGGAATGTAAATAGTATCGCATGATTCCCTGATGCTTCAAAGAATTTTTCATTGATCGCAACAAGTCCACCTGCCACAGCAGTTAAACCTGTCTCTTCTTTTACTTCTCTTATTAGTGCTTCCTCTAATATTTCACCTTTTTCAACAGCCCCACCCGGCAGTGACCAAACGTTTTGTTCTATATTATGTACCATTAATATTTTATCTGTTTCTTCATCATGTATTAGTGCATATACGACGTCAACTCTTTGCATGTTGCTTTTCTCCTTCAATTAACTCATCCATTGTAAATAAAGAATGTAGTTGTAAGCCATCTTCTAATAAGTTGTCTTTTCCCTCTTTCGTTCGTTCAATTACACCTAGAACATGATGTACTTTCGCACCTAGTTCTCTTAAATCTTTCGTGCTTAATAATATTTGACCACCTGTCGTAATAACATCCTCAACAACACAAACATTTTTCCCAGCAATATTAACGCCTTCTGCTAACTTACATGTACCGTACTTCTTCGCTTCTTTTCTTACAAATACAACAGGTATACCTGTTTGTAAAGATAATGCTGTTGCTACTGGAATTCCTCCCATTTCTAAACCTGTGAGTACTTCTGTCTCAGGAGGAATGAGCTCTTTCAATTGTTTAGCAATTTCTAATAACAGTACTGGATTAGATTCAAATAAGTACTTATCAAAGTATTGATTTGATACTTGCCCTGATCGAAGCTTAAATGTTCCCGTTAAACGTGACGTATTGTAAATTTCCTTTGCTAACTCCCATTTCTCCATTGTATCTCTCCCCTTTATTCACAAATTAACTCATTCTATCACACTTGTAATTATTTGTATATTCCTAAAATACAAATAAAAGGGTCGATTCCTAAGAATCGACCCTTCCTGTTAATTCATCACTAACTCAGCTGTGAACTTTTTTTTTAACTTAGCCAACATGTCCGTTGTCATTTTGTCTAAATCGTATTCTGCTTTAAAGCCCCACTCGTTCATTGCTGCTGTTGCATCAATAGAGTTCGGCCAGCTATCAGCGATTGTTTGACGAGCAGGATCTACAGCGTAATCCATTGTAAACGTCGGGATGTGTTTACGAATGGATGCTGCGATTTGCTCTGGCTCAAAGCTCATCGCTGTAATATTAAATGCGTTTCTATGCACAAGTTTACTTGGATCAGCTTCCATTAATGAAATGATCGCTTGTAAAGCATCTGGCATGTACATCATATCCATGTATGTTCCTTCTGCAATGTATGAGGTGTATGTGCCTTTTTTAATCGCCTCATAATAAATTTCAACTGCATAATCAGTTGTTCCGCCTCCTGGAGGAGCTACATAAGAAATTAAACCAGGGAAACGTACACCGCGCGTATCAACGCCAAACTTTTGATGATAATAATCACATAGTAATTCTCCTGCTACTTTGTTTACCCCATACATCGTAGTAGGACGTTGAATTGTATCTTGTGGCGTATTATCTTTCGGCGTTGATGGACCAAATGCACCGATAGAACTTGGCGTGAAAAACTTACAGTTTAATTCACGAGCTGCTTCTAACGCATTTACAAGTCCGCCCATATTTAAATTCCAAGCAAATAACGGATTTTTTTCTGCTGTTGCTGAAAGTAAAGCTGCTAAATGAATAATTGTATCTACTTCATTACGCTTTGCGATATCATGTAGTTTTTGTCCATCTGTTACATCTAACGTTTCAAATGGACCAGACGTTACTACTTCACTATCTGTTTCACGAATATCTGTTGCAATAACATTTGATGCACCGTATACATCACGAAGTTTCATTACTAGTTCAGAACCAATTTGCCCTAAAGAACCGGTTACTAGAATTTTTTTCATTTTCCCCACTCCTCATTTGCAAGCTATTCAAAAGATGTCGTTACTTAAATGATGCCCATTTCTTTCCCTACTTTTTCATACTTACGAATTGCTTCATCTAACATTTCTTTCGTATGAGCTGCTGTAGGCATATTACGAACGCGTCCTGTTCCTTTAGCTACAGTTGGGAACACGATAGATTTTGCATATACGCCTTCTTCATTTAGACGTTTACTAAATTCTTGTGTTAATACTTCGTCACCAATAATACAAGGTGTAATTGGCGTTTCACTTTCTCCAATGTTAAAGCCAAGTTCTTTTAACCCTTGTTTTAAATAGCGGCCATTTTCCCATAAACGATCATGTAACTCTGTGCTTTCCATTAAAATTTCAATTGATCGCATACATGCAGCTGCATCAGCTGGTGTTAATGCTGTAGAGAATAAGAATGGACGTGAACGAACTTTTAACCAGTCAATTAAGTTTTGTTTCCCTGCTACATATCCACCAATTACCCCAATTGCTTTTGATAATGTACCAATTTGGAAATCAACTTTATCAGATAGACCGAAATGCTTTACAGTTCCTGCACCTTTTCCAAGTACACCTGAACCGTGTGCATCGTCTACATATGTCATTAAATCTAATTCTTCTGCAATCTCAACAATCTCTGGTAATTTTGCAACATCTCCATCCATTGAGAAGACACCATCTGTAATTACCATTAATTTATTGTAAAGACCTGATTCTTTCGCCGCGATTGCTTTTTGGCGTAAATCTTCCATATCAGAATGTTTATAAACAATAATTTTTGCTTTTGATAAACGACTACCATCAATAATAGAAGCATGGTTTAATTCGTCTGAAAGAATCGCATCATTTTTATCCATAACGGCTGAAATCGCTGCCATATTACAGTTAAATCCTGATTGGTAAGCAATTGCTGCTTCTGTATGTTTAAACTTTGCAATTGTCTCTTCTAATTTAATATGCAAATCTAAAGTACCGTTAATTGTACGAACAGCTCCTGCTCCAACGCCGTACTTATGAATTGCACCAATTGCTGCTTCTTGCAAACGGCTATCTGTTGCTAATCCAAGATAGTTGTTTGAAGATAAGTTAATATATTCTTTTCCGCCAATTGTAATGATCGGTCCATTTGAACTCTCAAGCGGATCAATTACGTTATAAAGCCCCTTTGATTTTAAATCCTCTAAATTTTCTTCTAAAAATTTCGCAAGTGTTTTACTAGACATTGTGAAGCCTCCCATCGTTCATGTAAGCGAATTATTGTCTTAATAGTTCTAATAATCCCTCTACTAGCTTAACACGTTTTCAGAATTTATTATAGAAAAATAGTTTAAAGTAACCGCTTACAATTCTAGATTATAAATGATTCATTACAAGAAATCTATCATTTACTTTTCATATTTGGTAGAATTAAAAAAATATTTAAGGGGGCTTCAATCATGGCATTTACTGAATCTGATGTATATAATCACGAAGCATTTTTTGAACAATATATGAAACGAAGATACCGAGAAAATAGCCCAAATGAGTCACTTGAAAAACCAGCCTTCTTTCAACTCATTGGTGATGTGAAAGGAAAGCAAATCCTCGATCTAGGCTGCGGTGATGCTAAATTCGGCGAGGAATTATTAGAAAAAGACTGCCACTCTTACACTGGTATTGAAGGCTCCGAACTTATGTATGAAAAAGCTAAAAAACAACTAGAAAATAAAAATGGGACCGTCCATTTTTTAAACCTCAAAGACTACACATACCCTCCCGCTACTTTTGATTTAGTAACATCTAGACTCGCCTTACATTATATTGAACATCTTCCTATCATTTTTCAAAATGTGTACGAAGCTTTAAAAACAAATGGAACCTTTACTTTTAGTGTTCAACACCCTGTTATTACTTCTTCATTTGAAAGCTTGCAAACGAGCGGAGAAAGAACAAGCTGGCTCGTCGATGATTATTTTAAAATGGGAAAACGCGTTGAACCTTGGATTGATCAAGAAGTTATTAAATATCATCGTACAACGGAAGAATATTTTACATTATTACAACAAGCTGGATTTACGATTACAAATATAAAAGAAGCTACACCAAATCAAACTTATTTTCAGAGCGAAGAAGAATATGAACGACGTTTACGAATTCCCCTCTTCCTCTTATTTTCTTGTAGAAAATAAAAAAGACGATGAATCCTCATCGTCTTTTTTCATTAACTCATTGCCTGAGCAACCTCTTTACGTACACGTCTTCCTTTTCCATGCGGAATACAAAGTGGCGTCCCAAACAATGGATCCGTACTGATTTGACACTCCATTCGGAATACATCACGTACTAGCTTCTCATCTACTACTTCTTCCGGCTTACCTTGTGCATATATTTGTTTATCTTGAATGGCTACAATATTGTCTGCATAGCGGCATGCTAAATTTAAATCGTGTAATACCATAACAATTGTTCTTTGTTCTGTTTCATTTAATTCGAACAATAAATCTAGCACTTCAATTTGGTGAGTCATATCTAAATATGTAGTTGGCTCATCCAGTAAAATAATATCTGTATCTTGTGCAAGCGTCATTGCAATCCAAGCACGTTGACGTTGTCCACCTGAAAGAGCATGCACATCACGCTCAGCAAATTCTGTCATACCTGTTGCTGCGAGTGCTTTTTGTACCATTTCCTCATCTTTTTCTGACCATTGCTTCAGCCACGTTTGATATGGATAACGCCCTTGCTTTACAAGTTGCAATACTGTAAGCCCTTCTGGAGCTTGCGGTCCTTGCGGTAAAATTGCCATTTGACGAGCGATTTGCTTCGTTTGCATACTTTGAATGGCTTGATTATCTAGCAAAATGTCACCAGTTGTTGGCTTTAATAATCTAGCTAGTGAACGTAATAAAGTTGATTTTCCACAACCGTTAGAACCGATAAAGATTGTAATTTCGCCTTTTGGAATTTCTAAATTCAACTCATCAATAATAATTGCTTCACCATAAGACAGCGTCAAACGTTTCGTCTCCAATGCTTTTTGCATATTCATCTCCCTTTATGAATTCCGACTTTTATAAAGTAAATAAATAAAATAAGGTGCACCAATTGCTGATGTAAATACCCCTGCTGGAATTTCAAGTGGTGTGAAAACTGTACGCCCGATTAAATCTGCAGCAAGTACTAAAATTGCACCAACAATAGCCGCAACTGGGAGTAATGCACCGTATAAAGAACCAACTAGTCTTCGTGAAATATGAGGTGCCATTAAACCGACAAACCCAATTCCTCCGGCGAAGGCAACTGCGCCACCAATTAAAGCTGTACTCAGTAATAACATGAATACGCGTGACTTCGTTAAAGGAACACCGAGTCCTACCGCAATATCATCCCCTAGCTCTTGCGCATTTAAATGCCTAGCAGCTATAAATGATATTACCGTTAAAATGAGAACCCACGGCGCAAGCACCATAACGTTTTGCCATGAAGAACCGTAAACAGTACCTGTAATCCATACATTCGCTTGACTCGCTTGATAAATTGGCGCTAACAGCATAAACAAAGTCGTTGCCGCTTTCGTTAATGCCCAAAAACCAACACCAATTAAAACAAGACTAATCGGTGATAATCCGTCATTTCTCCATGCAAATAAATATACAAAAAGCGCTACAATCGTTGCCCCAGCGAAGGCTGCTAACGGCATATAATGAATGCTTACAGTTAGCGCATTATTTTTATCACTAAATATAGCTAAAAATAATACAACTGCAACACTTGCACCACCTGTAATCCCAATGATATCAGGAGAAGCCAGTGGATTTCGAACGAGCCCCTGTAAAATACATCCTGCTACTGCAAGTGCGATTCCTACAAGGATGGCAATTAAAATACGCGGCATACGAAACTTATTTACAACCATATTAGACATCGCATCGCCATTTCCAGTGATTGCTTGCCATACATCATAAGGAGCAATTTTCATGTCTCCCATACCTGCACTCGCAAAAAATAATCCTATTAAAACAACTAGTAAACTGAATAAGACGAGACACGCTCGTTTATACATTAAAAACGAGAGCCCGCCTTTTCCTATACGAAACGGAATATACTTCTTCATTTGCTAAGCCCTCTCTTACGTGCAATATAAATAAAGAATGGTGCCCCGATAAATGCTGTCATAACCCCTACTGGTACTTCTTGTGGCATAATGACATATCTCGCTGCTATATCAGCCAAGATTAGTAGTATTGCACCTAACAAGCCGCTATACGGTACTCTCCATCTGTGATCTACTCCAATAAGAAATCTGGCGAAATGTGGGATAATGATTCCGATAAATCCAATCGGACCAGCGACTGCAACTGAACCACCAGACAACAGGACAATAATAAGTAACACGAATGATTTCATTAAAATTGTTCGTTGTCCAAGCCCCTTCGCGACGTCTTCCCCCATCATCAATGTATTTACTTTCCCTGCCATCATAAGCGATGCGATCCAGCCTACTAATAAATATGGGAATACAGATTGTAAAATTTCTAACTTTCTTCCTTGCACAGATCCGGCAAGCCAAAACAGTACTTCTTCAAGCGCTTTTTCATTTAACACAAGTAATCCTTGTGTTAATGATGAAAATAACGCACTAATTGCGACCCCTGCTAATGTTAACTTAAGAGGCGTCGTCCCTTCTTTTCCTAAAGAACTAGAAGCGAATACAAGGATTGCAGCAACTGCTGCCCCTAAAAAGGCAATCCAAGTAAAAGCTGACAATGATGTAACAGAAAAAACCACAATTGCTACAACTATGAAAAACGCAGCGCCTGAATTTAATCCAATAAAATCTGGAGAAGCAAGTGGATTCTTCGTTAAAGTTTGCATAAGACAACCAGCAATGGCTAAACTAGCACCAACACTAGCTGCAATTAGTGCCCTTGGTAGACGCACATTTTGAATAATAATATGTTCATTGGAACCATTAAAATGGAAAAAAGCATCTAACGCTAATTTCCAACTCGTATTTGTATATCCGAAAATAATACTTCCCCAAATACAAATAATGACTGCAATGATTCCAACAAATAACCCAATCCATTTTGCTTGATTTGTTTTTAATAACATGCAGCGTTTCCCCTTCAATGTATAATGATACGTTGTAAGTGTATTTCAACTTAATTCTCATTGTCAACGATAATGAGAACTATTTTCATTGATATGTATTGACAATCAAAAGATAAAAGCTTAATATCATGCTTGCTATTGAAAAAACTTCTCAGTATGTAGGGGGTACATAATGAAATTCGTGCAAAAGAAATCGTTTACAGTATTTGTATTTTTACTAGCCTTTTCACTACTTTTAAGTGCTTGTGGAAAATCAAATACGAAAGAAGAATCAAAAGAAGATACGAAAAAAGAAATGATTACTGTAGAACATGCAATGGGTAAAACAGAAGTTCCCGCTAGTCCAAAACGTGTAGTTATTTTAACAAATGAAGGCACTGAAGCTTTACTCGAGTTAGGTGTAAAACCAGTTGGGGCTGTGAAATCTTGGACTGGTGATCCATGGTATCCACATATTAAAGATAAAATGAAAGATGTAAAGGTTGTTGGTGATGAAGGGCAAGTGAACGTGGAAACAATCGCTTCCTTAAAACCAGACTTAATTATCGGTAACAAAATGCGTCACGAAAAAGTGTACGAGCAACTAAAGGCAATTGCACCTACTGTGTTCTCGGAAACGCTACGTGGTGAATGGAAAGATAACTTCAAATTTTATGCAAAAGCATTAAATAAAGAAAAAGAAGGTCAAAAGGTTTTAGCTGATTACGATAAACGTATGAAAGATTTAAAAACTAAACTAGGCGATAAAGTAAATCAAGAAATCTCTATGGTTCGCTTTATGCCTGGTGATGTTCGTATTTATCACGGTGATACATTCTCTGGTGTTATTTTAAAAGAACTTGGATTTAAACGTCCTGGAGATCAAAATAAAGATGACTTTGCAGAGCGTAACGTATCTAAAGAACGTATTTCAACAATGGACGGCGATGTATTATTCTACTTCACATTCGATAAAGGAAACGAGAAAAAAGGTTCTGAATTAGAAAAAGAATATATCAATGATCCTCTATTTAAAAATTTAAATGCAGTGAAAAACGGTAAAGCATACAAAGTTGACGACGTTATTTGGAATACAGCCGGTGGTGTAATGGCTGCTAACCTACTATTAGATGATATCGAAAAACGCTTTGTTAAATAATATTTCCCTAACCAGCTCCCTTCTATGGAGCTGGTTATTTTTTGATTCACTTAAATGTCACATTATTTCATTTTGTATTTTTATTCCCAATATGTTATATTATAAAAGTAAATAGAATATATTTTCTCTATATCAGAATAAATATTTTAATCTAAATTTTCTGATTAATCACTATTTTATATTCTTTTAGAATTCAATTATTACATTTGAAAACGCTTATTATCTAGTTTTCAGGGAAAAATACAGTAACGGTTGAAGAGAAATAGATTTTTTTAGAAATTTTCTTTCTATTTCCATATAATTCTATTGACTTCTAAATATTTTGTGAATTAAAATAATTACATAAATATCCGTTATACAGGATTAGGGGGAAACAAACATGGATGCAGCTTTAAAATTAGACAAAGCTGGAGAGCAACAATCACCAAAAAAACATCCACCAGGATTATATTTGTTGTTCTTTACAGAGGCATGGGAAAGATTTAGTTATTACGGAATGCGTGGCTTATTAGTTCTTTATTTAACAACGAGCTTAGTAAGCGGCGGTTTAGGATTTGATAAAGCAGTTGCTGTACAAATATACGGTATTTTCACAATGTTAGTATACTTCACTCCGATTATTGGTGGTTGGTTAACTGACCATTTCATTACGAAGCGACACGCCATTACTATTGGTGGTATCATCATGGCAATTGGTAACTTTGTACTATTTTCAATGAATACGAAAACTGGACTATTTTTAGGATTAGGATTATTAGTTATTGGTAACGGATTCTTCAAACCAAATATTTCGACTTTACTAGGTCAATTATATAGCGACAACGATTCTCGTCGTGATAGTGCTTTCACTATCTTCTACATGGGAATTAACTTAGGAGCTCTTATCGCTCCATTCATTTGCGGTTACTTCACAGATTACAAATATGGATTCTTAACAGCTTGTATCGGTATGATCATTGGACAGGTTGCTTTTAATTTCTTAGCACCTCGTTACTTAGGAACAATTGGTACAACTGTTGTAGGTAAAAAGTCTAAAGAAAAAACTGCAAAAGTAATTGAGAAAAAACCTTTAACATCACAAGAGAAAAAACGTACAGCTGCAATTTTAATTTTAACTTGTTTCGTTGTATTCTTCTGGGCAGGCTTTGAACAAGCTGGTAGTTCTTTAACACTTTACACAGATAAGTTCGTAGATCGTACAATTGGTGGATTTACAATTCCAACACCTTGGTTCCAATCTGTAAACCCACTATTCATTATCTTACTAGCATTACCTGTTTCAGCTTTATGGATTAAGCTTTCAAAAACAAAAAATGGTGATTTAAAAATTCCAACAAAAATGGCACTAGGTATGATTTTACTAGGTATTGGATACTTAGTTCTAACTTTAGCTGTTTTAAAAACTGGTAGTGATGAAGGTAACATTACAATGAAGGCAAACTTACTATTCATTGTATTCACTTACATGTTCCACACAATCGGTGAATTATTCTTATCACCAATCGGATTATCTATGGTTAGTGCAATCGCTCCTGTTAAATTAGCTTCTTTATTAATGGGTGTATGGTTAGCTGGTACTGGATGTGCAAACTTCTTAGCAGGACAATTAGCTGCTTTCACTCAATCTTTAGGATATTTAGAAGTATTCGCAAGCATCGGTGTTATCGTAATCGTACTAGGATTAGTACTTCTTATGTTCTCTAAGAAAATTGCACATATGATGGAATAATAAAAAAGACGCTTCTAAAATTAGAAGCGTCTTTTCTATTACTTCTCCTCTAAAGCCGTCACGTTCACGTGAACGCTTTCTCCAGGATTAGATACATCATACACTTGAGCAACTCCACTCTGCTCGTCACAGCTCTCAATCCATACTGGTACGCCCTCATATGTAACGTCAATGCTACTTGAAGAAGATAAGATTTGTTTCACACGTTTTACATCCATACTACTATTCCTCCTTTTCCTTACTACACTCCTTTCTATCTTTTCTTTTCCCTTTAGAATATATTCCATATAACAACATGTTAATTGATAACCTTTTCTTCCTTACATGCTAACATTTACTCTCATATCACCTTTCTGACAAATAAAAAAAGACGTATATCCCACACGTCTTTTTCCATAATATTCAAATTTTAAGAAAATAATGTTTTTACAACTTCACTTACTTTATCATTATGAATTTGATAATACACTTCTAGTCCTCGTCTTTCAAAGCGCACTACTTTATTTTGTTTTAATTTCGTTAAATGTTGTGAAACCGTTGATTGTGGAATTTCTAACACTTCCTGTAATTGTGTTACATTACAAGTTCCACGTTGCATTAGTTCCATTACTAGGCGTAAACGTAACGGATGCGCTAACGCTCTTAACATTTGTACATCTTCTTCTGAAATACGACATTCGAATTGATTTTGGCTCATAAAGTTCCCCTCATTTTCGTTTTTATTTTCTTTTTATTTATTTATATATCTGTTCTTATATTTCCTGTTACGACATAACTTTATCAACCTATAATGCTGAAAATTTTTTCCACCTTTATCAGGAAAGAATTCAGGAAAAATTCCTTGCTGATTTTGAATATTATACTATATGATATAATGAAAAAGCAAAAGTAAGGGCTATGAATACTTTGCTTACAAACGTTGTTTTATCAAGCTTTTTGTTATATTTTCACCTCACTGCAACTTACAGTAACGATATTGTAAAATACCGTCTATAATTGATAACCTATCGTAACGTATTTGGGTTATATTTAACCTCTTTGTTATGCTAAAAGGAATTTTCAGTAAAAAAAGATAATGTAATATTAAAAATTGACTTATTGTTGTTTTAATTCGTATTGTACTTGCTCAGACTGTTATTCAAAACTTCCTATTAAATGCATTTGGTTTCTCTTTCTTACTAGATCAACTCAGACCAGCATGTGACACCTATCAAATTTCAACATCCTATATACTTAATGCAAAGACGTCATCTAACATATAAGATTAATGATATACGAACAAATAAAACAATATAGAAATAACTTCAAAAAGCAAACTCAAATCTATTTGAGTTTGCTTTTTGTCTACTTTATGAACAAAGCATTTCTTTTAATACTATTATGGAATAATTATACTTTTTTACGTTGACAATAGTGTTGAAGGAGAATATACTAAGCATGTAAGTTGATTGTGAATTGTTTCACAAATAATGTGAATTTCTTCACATAAAATAGATAGGAGTTGTCATTATTATGAGTACTTGGACACAAATTTATGACCCATTAAACAATATTTGGTTATCTGCACTAATCGCAGCACTTCCAATTTTCTGCTTCATCATTTGTTTAATGGGACTGAAAATGAAAAGTTACATGGCTGGTCTTTACAGTGTGATTGTCGCTATTATTCTTGCTATATTCGTTTATAAAATGCCAGCAACCGTAGCTGTAGCATCTGCCGGATTCGGTGTTTTATCTGGATTTTATCCAATTTGTACTATCGTTATCGCAGCAATTTTCCTTTACAAATTAACTGTTAAAACAGAGCAATTCAACATCATTCGTGATAGTATTTCAAGCATTACAAATGATCAACGTTTACAAGTATTATTAATCGCTTATTCTTTCGGTGCTTTCTTAGAAGGCGCAGCTGGTTTAGGGGTTCCAGTTGCTATTACAGCTGCATTACTTGTGGGTATGGGCTTTAATCCATTAAAAGCAGCAGGTATTTGTTTAGTAGCTAACATCGCTGGTGGTGCTATGGGTGCTATGGGTATCCCAGTTACAGTACCAGCACAATTAACTGAGCTAGACGCATTAACTATCGGTCGTCAAACTGTTCTTATTTTACCATTCATTAGTATTGTTTTACCTTTCTTACTTGTTTCAATGGTTGATGGAATTAAAGGTATTAAAGAAACTTGGCAAGGTATTCTTGTAAGTGGTTTTTCTTTCGCTATAACTCAGTTCCTTGTGACTTACTTCTTAGGTGCAGAACTTACTAATATTTTCGCAGCCGTTGTAAGTATGGTTTCTCTAGCATTATTCTTACGTGTTTGGCAACCAAAATCTTCTTCTACAGAAGAAAAACAAGAAGAACAAGAACCTCATACATTCAATCAAATTTTATATGCTTGGTCTCCATTCGTATTCTTAACTGCATTCGTAACAATCTTTAATTTAAAACCAATTAAAGCTTTATTTGCTCCGGATGGCGCACTAGCAAACTTAGTATTTAACATTCAGTTCCCTGGTCTTCATAATGCTGTTATGAAAACTACACCAATTACAAAAGCTGATACACCTTTCGCGGCTGTTTTCAAGTTTGATGTATTCTCATCTACAACTACTGCAATCGTATTAGCAATTATTGTTTCACTTATCGTTTACCGCGTAAAAGGTAAAATGGTTAAAGAATTAATAGTAGAAACAATGAAAGAACTAAAAGCTCCAGTATATACAATCTGTAGCGTTATCGCTTTAGCTTACGTAGAGAACTACTCTGGTATGTCATCTACACTTGGACTGGCATTCTCTTCTACTGGTAATGCATTCCCAGTTCTTTCTCCAATCTTAGGATGGATTGGCGTATTCATTACAGGTTCAGTAGTATCAAGTGGTTCATTATTCGCACCGCTTCAAGCAGTAACTGCAGATCAATTAAATATCGTTCCTTCTACTCTTGTTGCATTAAACGTAGTAGGTGGTACAATGGCAAAAATGGTTTCACCACAATCTGTAGCCGTTGCTTGTGCAGCAGTTGGACTAGTTGGTAAAGAGTCTGCCCTATTTAAAACAGCGATGAAATACAGTTTAATCTTCTTAGCTATTATTAGCTTACTTCAATTAAACGCTGTATTTAATATCTTTTAAAAATAAAACACCGATCCAAATGGATCGGTGTTTTATTCATATTACATCTTCTTATTCTTTAATAAAGAAGCTCCAGCAATTTCAGGATGCGTCATTTCGAACGGATCTAGAATAATATCCAATTCTTCTTCTGTCAGTACACCATGTTCTAAACATAGCTCCCTAACAGATTTTCCTGTTTCAATTGCTTCACGTGCAATACGAGATGCTGCTTCATAACCAATATGAGGGTTAACTGCTGTAATAATTCCAACACTTTTCTCTACATATTGCTTCAGCAATTCTTCATTTGCTGTAATTCCTTTAATACAATATTCACGGAATACACGGAATCCGTTATTCATAATACTAATAGATTGAATTAAATTAAATACGAGTACAGGCTCCATTACGTTTAACTCTAATTGTCCTGCTTCTGATGCTAAGCAAATTGTATGATCATTACCAATTACTTGGAAAGCAACTTGATTAATTACTTCTGCCATAACAGGATTTACTTTACCTGGCATAATAGATGAACCTGGTTGGCGAGCTGGTAATTGAATTTCCGCCAATCCAACACGTGGACCAGATGCCATAATACGAAGATCATTTGCAATTTTAGACATATTCATCATACATACTTTTAATGCCGCAGATACTTCTGTGTATGCATCTGTGTTTTGCGTTGCATCAACTAAATGCTCTGCACCAACAAGTGGGAATCCGCTAAATGTTCGCAAGTGTTTAACCACTTGTTCAATGTACGTAGGGTTTGCATTTAATCCCGTACCAACAGCTGTCGCCCCCATGTTCACTTCATATAAATGTTGGCGAGACTGTTTAATTCTTTTTATATCACGTTCAAGCACTCGGCTATACGCTTCAAATTCTTGTCCAAGACGAATCGGAACAGCATCTTGTAAATGTGTACGTCCCATTTTAATGACGTGGTCGAACTCTTTTGCTTTTGCACGGAAAGCAGCATGAAGTTCTTCCATTGTAATAAGAAGTTCTTCTAACATCATAAGAGTTGCAATATGAATTCCCGTTGGAAACGCATCATTTGTTGATTGAGCCATGTTCACATGCGTGTTTGGGCTAATTTTCACATACTCGCCTTTTTCACATCCCATACGTTCTAAAGCTCGATTAGCAATTACTTCATTTGTATTCATATTAATAGAAGTTCCAGCACCGCCTTGGATTGGATCCACGATAAATTGATCATGGAATTTCCCATCAACAATTTCTTGCGCTGCCTCTGCAATTTCATATCCAATGTCTTTAGCTAAGTAACCAGTATCCATATTTGCAAGTGCCGCCGCTTTTTTCACAATTGCCATTGCCGTAATGAGTGACGGATGAATGCGATATCCTGTAATCGGGAAGTTTTCTACAGCACGTAATGTTTGTACCCCATAATAAGCTACACTCGGTACTTCCTTTTCACCTAAAAAATCTTTCTCTATACGTATATCCTTCGTTGCTATCATTTTCATCACCTATACTTTTCATTCTAAATCCTTATCTAAAAAATTCGCCTCTAAAAAAAACGAGTATCATTCAGAAGAATTTTTCAGTATCCACCTTCACTATATAGCACCTTTTTTGAAAGCGCAAACATTTATTTTTCTATATATACCTTTTATAAAGTGAAACTTTAATCAGTGAGGGTTTTGTTGATCCCCCACCTAACTTCTTCGCTTTCGCTGAATTTTGAAGTAGGGGTCTTACTGCCCACAAATAGCGGGATAACAATTTATAGAAAATCATTCTTCTACCTTCTTTATTTCCACTCGTTTAATTTGATGCATATCCTTTTCGAGAACTTTAAAAGAAAAGCCGTGTTTTTCAATAACATCTCCTTCAGCAACGATTTGCTTTTGTACCATAATCCAGCCACCAATTGTATCTACATCATCAGCGATTAAGTGTATGCCAAATAAATCATTTACTTCACTAATAAGCACTTTTCCCTCTACGATTTTACACCCTTCACTTATATGCTCTATAGGCGGGTGCTCGTCTTCATCGTATTCATCTCGGATTTCTCCAACAATTTCTTCTAAAATATCTTCTAATGTAACAATCCCCGCTGTACCACCATATTCATCATATAGTACAGCTAATGGGATTCGTTTTCTTTGCATTTGTAATAGCAAATCATGTATAGGAATATTTTCTAGTACTTCAATAACTGGCCTTGTATACGGTGTAATCGAGCACTCCTCATCTCGGTTACCATCCATATAACGAATAAATAAATCCTTTACATTAACCATCCCAATAATTTCATCTTTATCTTCACCAAATACGGGATACCTCGTATATTTTTCTTGTGCGATTATTTTAATATGTGTTTCAAATGGTTCGTCCTCATATAAACCTACAACTTCCGTACGAGGTACCATAATTTCCTTTGCGACTCTATTATCAAATTCAAAAATATTATTTACATATTTAAATTCCCTTTGATTAATCTCTCCGCTCTCATAACTCTCGGATAAGATTAATCGCAATTCTTCCTCCGAATGAGCTACTTCATGTTCAGAGGCTGGATGTAATCCGAATAGCCCTGTTACAAGCCTTGCTGAACCATTTAAAGCCCAAATAAACGGATACATTACTCGGTAAAAATAAATAATTGGCTTCGATAATAATAAGCTAACTTGCTCTGCTCTTTGTATAGCGAGCGTCTTCGGAGCAAGTTCACCAATGACAACATGTAAAAATGTAATCACTGCAAAGGCAATAATAAATGAAACTGTACTTGCAATTGCAGGAGATAGGTGTAGTTTTAAAAACAACGGCTCGAGTATATGTTTTATAGTGGGCTCTCCTAACCACCCAAGCCCTAAAGCAGTAATTGTAATACCTAACTGACATGCTGATAAATACTCATCTAAATTCGACGTTACTTTTTTAGCTGCCAATGCTCCTCGTCGTTTCTCACTAACGAGTTGATCAATACGACTGCTACGTACCTTAATAATTGCAAACTCAACAGCTACAAAAAATGCTGTTAACGCAATAAGGATAACTACCATCAATAATTTTAAAATATCCACATATGTCCTTTAGCTTTCTTAGCTAAAGTTACACCTCCTTTAAAAAAGAAGTTTCACTTTAGTTTCTTCATTTATTTGAAAGCAACCCTGTATAAAATTCACCAATTTCAAGCCTCATACAATTCTAAAGGCAAGCCATCAGGATCTTGGAAAAAGACAAATTTTTTATCCGTAATTTCATCCATACGTATCGCTTCAGTCTCCACACCGCATTGTTTTAAATGGTTTACAGCTTCTTCTATATTTGTAACAGCAAATGCTAAATGTCTAAGTCCAGCTGCTTCTGGAAAACTGGGGCGCTCAGGTGGACTAGGAAATGAAAATAATTCAATTTGATACTCTTCCCCTACACATAAATCTAACTTATAAGAATCTCGTTCTTTTCTATATACTTCATTTATCACTTTTAAACCTAATATCCGAGTATAAAAATCCTTTGACAGTTCATAATTCGAACAAATAATTGCAACGTGGTGCACTTTACATATATTCATGCTCTCTCTATTCCTTTCTTTACCAAAGATGCATATTCTCCCTTGAAATGAAAAACATATATAGCAGAATATCTCTTTTAGGGGGCTTACTATGAAATTTATTACTTTTTTCGTGGGACTTATCGTTGTTTTCTTCCTTGCTTATATTGCTAGCAACAATAAGAAACATATTAAATTTAAACCAATTTTCATCATGCTTATTATACAGTTGATTTTAACCTATTTATTATTAAATACAGAAATCGGCCTCATACTTATTCGGGTCATTTCCAGTCTGTTTACAAAGCTGCTCGAGTATGCTGCTGATGGTATAAACTTTGTATTTGGCGGTCTTGCCAATAAAGGTGAAATGTCATTTTTCCTTACTGTATTATTACCAATTGTCTTCATTTCCGTCTTAATTGGTATACTACAACATTTCAAAATACTACCATTTTTTATTCATTGGATCGGTTACTTCCTTAGCAAAATAAATGGTCTTGGGAAATTGGAATCTTACAACGCTATCGCCTCTGCCATTGTCGGCCAATCAGAAGTTTTTATTACAGTTAAAAAGCAATTAGCTCAAATTCCAAAACACCGTCTTTATACACTTTGTGCTTCTGCCATGTCAACCGTATCTATGTCTATCGTAGGTGCCTACATGACAATGATCGAGCCTAAATATGTAGTAACCGCACTCGTTCTCAATTTATTTAGTGGTTTTATTATCGTACTCATCATCAATCCTTACGACGTTAAAGATGACGAAGATATTTTAGAAATTAAAGGCGAAAAGCAAAGCTTTTTTGAAATGCTTGGAGAATATATTCTAGATGGCTTTCGCGTAGCCATCGTTGTCGGCGCTATGCTCATCGGATTCGTCGCATTAATGAGCTGCATTAATGACCTATTCCTCATTATATTCGGCATTACTTTCCAGCAATTAATCGGCTACGTATTTGCGCCTGTTGCATTCCTTATCGGTGTACCAAGTTCTGAAATTGTCACAGCTGGTAGCATTATGGCAACGAAGCTTGTAACGAATGAATTTGTAGCAATGATGAACCTTAGTAAAATTTCTAATAGCCTTTCTCCCCGTACAGTGGGGATTATTTCTGTTTTTCTCGTTTCTTTTGCCAATTTTTCTTCTATCGGCATTATTTCAGGTGCAGTAAAAGGGTTAAACGAAGAACAAGGAAACGTCGTTGCCAGATTTGGCCTTAAATTACTATATGGAGCTACTCTCGTTAGCATTTTATCTGCAATTATCGTAAGCATTATGTTGTAATCAGGTAAAATTTTATCATTTTCTTATCCCTATCTTTTGTATACAATAACGAATAGATGTCTTTATAAATAATCAAGACATCTATTTTTTATACATGTACAA
The DNA here is from genome assembly GCF_058952315.1 of Bacillus sp. GW823-FHT06B01. Taxonomy (NCBI): domain Bacteria; kingdom Bacillati; phylum Bacillota; class Bacilli; order Caryophanales; family Bacillaceae; genus Bacillus; species Bacillus sp. GW823-FHT06B01. Next base: position 135,255 of record NZ_JBXAHR010000006.1, read on the forward strand.
TCGCTTTTATTTAGCGTACAATATTTTTTATGTGTTTGAATGCGCTTCTAGATGTATACACTTTGATAGCTTTAAAGGAGAAAAAATGATGAAATCCGATATGAACAAAGATACTCGAGCCAAAAAAGGACGCTCAAAGAAAAAACGCCTCCTTTGGTTCCTTCTTATTCCATTACTGATTATAGCACTTGGAGCAGGAGGCTATTCCTTCCATATATACAGTAAAGCAAAGTCTGTATTAAATAATGCTTATTCTGAACTGGGCCGCGGGGACAAATCCAGCAAACGTGAAAAAGCCGTGAAACCTATGACTGACAACATTTCCGTACTTATTATGGGTGTTGATGAAAGTGATATTAGGGATAAGAGTTATGGAAAAGCAACTCGTACGGATGCGCTATTACTTGCAACAATTAATAAAAACGACAAATCTGTTAAACTTGTCAGTATTCCACGTGACTCACGTGTCTTCATTAAATCACGTGATAAATACGATAAAATTACACACGCGCACGTATTCGGTGGTGTAGACAGCACGATTGATACCGTAGAGAACTTTTTAGATGTTCCAGTTGATTACTATGTAAAATTCAACTTTAAATCATTTATTAAAATTGTCGACTCCCTTGGTGGTATTACTGTCGATGTTCCTGTTGAATTCACAGAACAAAATAGTAAAGACGAACCAGATGCAATTCATTTGAAAAAAGGACGTCAACATTTAAATGGAGAAGAGGCATTAGCACTAGCTAGAACTCGTCATATCGATAGTGATTATATGCGCGGTCAACGACAACAGCTTGTTTTAGAAGCTATTGCTCAAAAAGCACTATCACTTAATTCCATTAATAAGATTGGTGGTCTATTAGACGCTGTTGATAAAGACTTAAAAACAAATTTAACTTTTGATGATATGATGACAATTGCAAAAAATTCAATGGATTCCAATTTGAAAATGGACAAAATGCAAGTAGAAGGTACAGATAAATATATTGGTGGTATTTATTATTACGTTCCAAACGAAAAAAGCGTCAATAACATTTCGACAAAACTACAAGAACATCTCGGTGTTACGAATAAAAATGAACATAAAAAATTATAATAAAAAGGCTGCTAGATCTTTCTAGACAGCCTTTTTATTATAATTTCCAACATATTTCTCGTACATATTGTGACAAAAAGAGACAATTATTACACCAGTGTAACATTTTTTATAAAAACATTACACGCATAGTGAAAATAATAGTATACTAGTACGTACATAATGTTATTTTCATCATTTTTATACAAAAAATGTAATACATATATTTATACAAAAATTTCTGGGGGGAAATAAATGAAGCTAAGTAAAATACTAATCGGTTCTGCAATTACTGGGGGCATATTACTTTGTGTAGGCGGTGTGGGTGGATATCAATATGTATCCAAACTAAATAATCAATTAAATACTACTGCATTACCGAATACTACATTTGAAGGTATTTCTCTCGATGGAAAAAACAAAAAAGATATTCAAGCAATTATTAATCAAAAGGTAACTGAATTAGATCAAAAATCTCTTACGTACATATTCCAAAATGATAAACAAACGTACACATGGAAAGATTTAGGGGTAAATTATAAGGAAAAAGATATTATCGACAAAATCTTTACAGAACAAGAAGGAAATGCAATGAATCGTTACAAAATGCGGAAGCAGGCTGAAAACGGTGAATTAAAACGTGATTATAAATTAACAGCTCAATTAAATACAACTGCCTATGAAAGCTTTATGAAGGATAAATATAATGACACATTAAAAAATCCTGTTAATGCAGAATTAAGTGTTGAAGGCTCTACAGTAAATATTAGCCAAAGTCAAAATGGAGAAAAAATTGATAAAGGAAAGTTAACTGATTTAACGAAACAGGCCATTACTTCTGGCACATCAGACGTTACGTTACCAGTTACACTCTTAAAACCTGAGCGTTCTACAGAAGATATACAAAAAATGGGGATTAAAGAAGTAATTGCTGAATATTCAACTCCAATGGCTGGTCGTAATGGAAACCAATCCTATAACGTAAATAAGTCAGCTAATACTTTAAGTGGAGTTATTGTCGCACCTGATGAAACGTTTAGTTTTAATGGCCGCGTTGGCGTAACGGATGCTGCACATGGTTATAAATCCGCAGCAGTATTTTCAGAAGGTAAAGTTATACAAAGTGCAGGCGGAGGCGTTTGCCAAGTTAGTAGTACTTTATATAGCGCAGCTTTAAGAGCAGATTTAGGAATTGTTTCTCGAAGTAATCATTCTATGCCCGTAAATTATTTACCACTTGGGCAAGATGCAGCAGTGGCAGATTATGGTCCGGATTTAAAATTTAAAAACAATACAGGCAATCATATTTATATTCAAGCATTTTCAAACGGCGGTAGTATTACTACTCGCATTTTTGGTACAAATACTGGTAAAAATGTTGAAGTTTCTTCTCAAGTAGTTAGTAGAACTGGTGATAAAATAACAGCGGTTACGTATAAAAAAGTAACACAAAACGGTGAAGTAGTATCAAATGGACAAATTTCCAAAAGCGTATATAAAAGTGCCCCAACACAATGAGACACCATCAAATTGGCAAACAAAAAAGGCGTGATCTATTCACGCCTTTTTCTTTTGCAATAATAGTAAAAAAGCTTCCAGATGGTCTTTCGTTTCCTCTAAAGACCACATGCGATTTCCTTGCTTCGCAGCTAATACGCACGCCTCTTCCCAAGTATCCTTTTTCTTCATATATAATAATTCATCGCGTAATTTCAAAACAATTTCTTCATCTTCTTGCTCTATAAACTCTTCCATCACGCCTACTATTTCATCTTCATGAACACTTAACGTACAGTACGATTTAAGAAAGTATTGTAATGTCGTATACATATGTACTCCCCCTTCTTATTTGTCAGATGGATAAGAAGTAATGATCTTATATCCTAAATCTCCTGACTTATCTCTCGCCAAAACAGTAACAGTTTTTACTAGCTTGTCTTTTACATTCATATTTTTCTTTATTACCGTTTTTCCAACCGGGAATGAATGAGTTGTATTTAATACGAGACGAGCCTCTTTAGAATTTTTTAACCAATCTTGAATTTCCTTATCATGCTGCTTCAAACTATCTTTTACAGCTTTCGTCGCTGTTTCCTTATCATAGTATGTACTTGCCGCTGATACTTTATCTGTCTTCAAGCGATTCTTCAAATCCTCTTCTGATTTTCCTACATGTCTTTCAATCGTATGACCATTTTTAGGTGGCCCTTCCATTTCATCTAAAATATTATCACTAATTTTTTCTACTGATGTCGATTGATTCCCTGTTTGTTTCTCTGTTTTTTGTTCTTTTCCTGCACATCCACTTAAGATCAGCATTAATGCCAATAAACTACTCAAGAAAAGACTACTTATTCGTTTCATCATATCACCTCTTCCATGATTATTATCGTAACTTCACTAAAAGTCAATTTCACAACGAAAAAACATATACATTTTTAAAATTCATCATCAATTTTGCCATATTACCACCCTAATTTCATCAAACTACTATTTTGGACCCCCTCTGAAATATACCCCTATGTTTTTATAATTATTTCCCGGATTAAATCACCCCTAAAAAAGCTAAATATTCCCTTTAAAAACAGAGTTTTTTGGTGATTTTCTAAAAATAAAATATACCCCCAATTCAATATACCCAATACCTATATAAGGTATATTGATGGTGTTTTATCAACGTTTTCTACATTATGTAAATTTGTACTTGCCTACACAATAGAAATATGGTGTAATGCAAAAAAAGATAAAGGATTTTAAACAATGGCTGAAACAATTCAAAACTTCTTAACAGACTATTATTCAATCGCAATTCCACTTAGTATCTTAATTAACGTCATCATCAGTCTTTTAGGTTTTATCCCTAGTATTTTTTTGACCGCTATTAACATACAGCTCTTTGGTGTAACAAACGGAACCATTATTTCGATCGCAGGTGAGGCATTAGGGGCTATTATCTCGTTTTATATTTATCGTATAGGCCTTCAGAAATTCACTCACAACAAAGTAAATAAGTATCCAAAGGTAGAACGCCTACTTTATGTAGAAGGTAGAGAGGCCTTTCTACTCGTTCTATCGTTTCGATTCATACCTTTCATCCCATCAAGTATCGTTACTTTATTTGCCGCTCTAGGCAAAATGTCATTACTCTCTTTCAGTATTGCCAGCACAATAGGTAAAATACCGGCTTTGTTAATCGAAGTATATTCTGCCTATCATGTCATGAATGGAACGAATGAAGCGAAGTGGATTGTAACAATAGCGGGTTGTGTTGGATTGTTTTATTTGTGGAAAAAATGGAGAAAAAAATAAAGAAGGAGCCTATGCTCCTTCTTTATTTTTGAAGTATTTTATTAATAATACTCTCTTAAACCCTTAGTTTACACCAACAGCACTAAATGATTGCTTAACTGCTGCTACTTCCGCAGAAGTCGCACCATATAAATCAGCTGCAGCTTGTACTGCACCAGCACGAGCTTGGCTAAATGTAGTAGATTGCGTGAAATATTGTGTATTTGCACGGTAATAAATTGCACCTAACTTATCTTTACCAATACCAGTTACAGTTACACCAGAATGTGTACCACCATTTGCTAATAAATAAGCTTGTTTGTTAATGATACCACTGTTCGTATGAACTCCACCGTTATCACTTGAACCAGTGTAACGCTTAGAATAATGATCTGGATCACCATATTTCGTTGGATCACTCATAGAGCGAAGTGCGTCTCCTGCTTTACCAGGCGTGTAAATATCTTCACCAATCTCCCAATCTGGATTACGGTTATCATAGAACTCTACTAATGTACCAAAGATATCAGAAATTGCTTCATTTAATGCTCCTGATTCATTTTGATAAATTAAATTCGAGCTATTTTCCGTAACCGCATGCGTTAATTCATGACCAATTACATCAATTCCACCAGATAATGAAGTAAACGTTACACCATCACCGTCTCCGTATACCATTTGTGATCCGTTCCAGAATGCATTATTATAATTGCTTCCGTAATGAACTGTTGATTTTAACGGCGCTCCTGCATCATTAATAGAATTTCTGTTAAATGTAGCTTTATAGTAATCATATGTTTTACCTGCATAGTAATGAGCATCTACCGCTGCTGCATCATACGCTGCATTGAAAACATTATCTGCATCTGCCCATAATGTTCCTGGTAATGTTGAACGATTTTTCGCATCATATGTGAAAATCGTTGCCCCGCGTGTATTATCTTGTAAGTAGTAAGATGATCCAGATAACGTTGTATTAAGCGACTTCGTATCTCCTAATACCCCTTTACCAGTACCTACTTTATTTGTTCCTGTTACAGGCTTTACAACTGCTTTTGCATCTTGCTTAGGAGCCTCTTGTTTAACTGGTGACTTATCATCATTCGTCACATGATCGATTGTATTAAACTTATTTAATACTTTACCGCTTTCTGCTTCAATGAAATAGTAGTAGTTTCCTGGGCTTGGATCTAAGAAGTTTAGATTTACAACGTATGCATATGTTGTTTCTTCACCATTTTGATATACATATAAGTCCGCTTTTGGTTCTACCTCATACTTAGGTGTAACACCTAAATCTTTTTGCGCAATTTCAATTGCTTTTGCGCCCTCGATCTTATTTTTATTCTTCAACTTTTCTTTTTTGTCTAAATCAGGTGCAACTGTTCCAGACAATACTTTTAAAGAACCATCTTTACTTACATGAGCTACTTGAGTAGAACCCCATACAGGTACTCCTTCGTATACTTGTTGCATACGTACTACTGTTGAATCAGTTACAGCATCTTTTTTCACTTGTTTTACTTTGAAAGAATCTTGCGCACTCTTTTCCCCTAACTTATAATCACCTTTTGCTGCGTTTAAGTAATCAAACACAACAGATTCTGCTTTCTTACCAGTCGCTCCAGTTAGATCACCAGAAATAAACTCAGGTGATTGCACCGTTTCATTGTACTTCTTCGTAGAGAGCACATTTTTAGAATCCGCAAATGCAGAGCCTGTCCCTCCAAACGTTGTAACTGCCATTCCTGCCGCTAACACTAACGCTAAACTTTTCTTTTTCATGAATCTTCCCCCTAATAAATTATTTTTTGAAAAAGAGTAGTTTTATCGTAGCACTATGTTTCCACTATTAATATACTAAAAATTCAAATAATTTTTTTCTCAAGTTTTGTAGAATTTTGAGGAACAAATATTGAAAAACCCCTTTCCGATTGGAAAGGGGTTTTTATTAAGAATTTATTACTTCTATTACTTCTTTAGCTTGACCATACATATCTCCAGTCCAAGCATATTGAGGTTCTAACACTACTAATATAGCCACTAATGCTAGTGCACCAAAAATCATTTTCTTCATATTCATCTTCCTCCCTTTTCTTCTAATAAATTAATAGTTAGTCTATAATACCGATTACTTTCTTGGAATTCTAATACTTCTTCATGATATTTTGCTAATTCTAAATATACCTTTTTCAAATCTTTTTTATTTTCCTCTTGCCTAAAAAATGTTAAAGCTTCTGTTTCTAAAAACTTTTTATACACCCCCTTTTCTTCAAAATATTTATATTGAAGTATTAAAAGTGTATATAACATACTTTTATACTTCTCATCTCTTTTCGCAACTTCTATCCCTTTATTAATCCACTCTTTTACTTCTTCAAATTCCTTCAATTCAATACATTGCAATGCAATCTCATATACAGCATCAATGTAATCTAAATCTTCTTCCTTCTTGTATTGTAAACATTGTAAATAATACTCTTTCGCTTTTGCATAATCCTTTAAATGGTAATGTAAATACCCCATGTTATTTAGAGCAATCGCTGTTATGTTATCTTTATCCGCAAAAGAATTAGCCTCTCTTAAAATATTTCTATAAATCCCTAAAGCTTCGTTATATTGTTTTTTCTGTATATAACTTAACCCTATCAATAACTGGCAATTAATCACATGACGAAATTTATATTCATTCTTAAAGCCTTCCATAGCTAAATGAGCAAAATGTAAAGCCATATGTTCTATTTCTAATTCATTATAAACAAGAGCTAAATTATAATAGATCCCAGTTTCATAATAGCCTTGTTCTTTCGCCATCACTTCAGTTTGAACTAAATAATCTAAGGCCGTTTTATATTTATGCTGTAAAAAATAATATAGACCTTTACTATACGTATATAATAATTTCTGAAATGGCGAATACTTTTTGTACATCTTTTTTAATCTCTCTAATTCTTCTTCAACAGCCAGAAAATCTCGTTTCATAATTAAATACCGCGTATACAGCAGTTTATAATAATTTATAATTTCAAAATCCAAAACATGCTTCATTTCACCTTGCAACTCTTCATATATGCGTTCTACTTGTGGCTTGTCCAAATGAACTAGTGCATTCAACCATTCATCTAGCTTCCCCTTCACATCTTCTTCTACATCTCTCAAATCCGTCACGGCAATTTCTAACCTTGTGCAGAGCAATTGTAGAATTTCTTCTGATGCCTCGATCTTTCCATTTTCGATTTTACTTAAGTATGAGACAGAACAAATGCCCTGACATAATTCTTCTTGTGTCATTTTTTGCTGTAGCCGTTTATAAAAGACTTGTTTGCCTATTTTTTCTAATGTTTGTTGCATTGTCCTCCTCCATTCTCATTACCCCCATTACTCTAATAATACATAAAATCTTGAGAAATATAAATTGATAAATGTTAATTTTCTAAAAAATATGCATTATTTCATTTTTTTCCCTCTTGACTATACTTTCATATCCATTCTTTGCTACGAGCGGTGAAAAATTGGTATACTATAACCAAATTATGGAGGTGTTTTCGCGATGACTTATTATAAAGACGATAGCTATGCCTTACATACAGATTTATATCAAATTAATATGGCTTATACATATTGGAAAGATGGTATTCATAATCGCCGCTCGGTGTTTGATTTATACTTTCGAAAGCTTCCATTCGAGAACGGCTATGCTGTTTTTGCTGGCCTTGAAAAGATTGTAGAGTACATAGAAAACTTCAGCTTTACCGAAAGCGATATCGCTTATTTAGCAGAATTACAATTTGAAGAAGAATTCCTTCATTATTTACAAAATATGAAATTCACTGGGACCGTTCGAAGTATGCAAGAAGGTGAAGTTGTATTTAATAACGAGCCTTTATTACGTGTTGATGCACCGCTCGGTGAAGCACAAATTATTGAAACTGCCCTGTTAAACATTGTGAATTACCAAACATTAATTGCAACAAAAGCTGCTCGTATGAAGCACGCTGCAAATAATGATGAACTTTTAGAATTTGGTACAAGACGTGCCCACGAGTTTGATGCAGCTCTTTGGGGCACACGCGCTGCCTTTATTGGTGGTTTCTCATCTACGAGTAACGTACGAGCTGGGAAACGCTTCGGAATACCTGTAGCAGGCACACACGCTCACTCTTTCGTTCAAGCGTATCGCGATGAATATGTCGCGTTTAAGAAATACGCTGAAACTCATAAAAAATGTGTCTTTCTCGTTGATACATACGACACTTTAAAATCAGGTGTTCCAAATGCAATTCGCGTTGCGAAGGAGTTTGGAGATCGTATCGATTTTTACGGCATTCGCCTTGATAGTGGTGATATGGCTTATTTATCTAAAAAGGCAAGAAAACTACTAGATGAAGCTGGGTTTACAAATACAAAAATTATTGCTTCTAGCGATTTAGATGAATACACAATTATGCATTTGAAATCTCAAGGCGCAAAAATTGATGTATGGGGCGTTGGAACAAAATTAATTACGTCCTTTGAGCAACCAGCGTTAGGGGCTGTCTATAAACTAGTTGCGATTGAAGATACTGATGGAAAGTTAAATGATACAATTAAAATTTCATCTAACCCTGAAAAAATTACCACTCCAGGACTGAAACGAATTTATCGCATTATCAATCGAGTTAACGATCATGCAGAAGGCGATTATATTGCATTAGATTCTGAAGAGCCAGGAAAAGAAGAACGTTTAAAAATGTTTCATCCTGTACACACGTATATAAGTAAATTTGTAACAAACTTTGAAGCACGCGAACTGCATAAAGACATTTTCATTAACGGCGAAAGAACATATGAACTACCAGGTATATTAGATATTCAAAAATATAATGAACAGAGTCTCGCACTATTTTGGGAAGAATATATGCGAACTTTAAATCCCGAAGAGTACCCTGTCGATTTAAGTCAAGAATGTTGGGATCATAAAATGAATTACATTCAAACTGTTCGAGAACAAGTTGAAAAAAATATACAAAAATAAAACAGAGAAGCTTTTCCTTCTCTGTTTTTTCAATACGATATGTATCTTTGTGGAAAATATATTAAAATAGTACGACAAATATTTTTTATTTGTAAATTTTAATATTACGTTATTTATTTACAAAATAATATTTGTTATTATTTTATTGAGTCAATTTCAACAAAATAACCTAAAAAAGAGGACGCAGGTTGCGTCCTCTTTTTTATAAATCTTTCACTCGTAGTACACGCATTGCATTTAACACTGCAAGTAGTGTCACACCAACATCTGAGAAGACAGCTTCCCACATTGTTGCAATACCAAAAGCACCAAGTAATAAAACTAATCCTTTTACCCCTAATGCAAAGATGATATTCTGCCATACAATGCGTCGTGTGCGTTTTGCAATATTTAAGGCTGTTGCAATTTTTGAAGGCTCATCAGTCATAATAACAATGTCTGCCGCCTCAATCGCTGCATCTGATCCTAAACCACCCATCGCAATACCAACATCTGCTCTTGCTAATACCGGTGTGTCATTAATACCATCACCAACGAAAGCAACTTTTTCTTTTCCGTTCTTCGCCGCATCAATTTTTTCAATCTCTTCGACTTTTTGTTGCGGTAATAGTTCTGCGTGAACTTCATCTAAACCTAATTCTTTACCAACAGCTTCACCAACGGATTTTGCATCACCCGTTAACATGACTGTCTTCTTAATACCTAGTTCTTTTAATTTTTGAATTGCTTGTTTTGAATCTTCTTTTACCTCATCAGAGATAACGATATAACCTGCATATTCCCCATCTACAGCAACGTGAACTAATGTACCTACCGTTTCTGGTTGCTTAAATGTAATGTTTTCTTTTTTCATTAATTTAGCATTACCTGCAAAAATTTCTTTTCCTTGTACTTTTACGACTGTACCGTGACCAGAAATTTCGCTATACTCATCGATTATTTTTTCATCAATTGATTTTCCGTATGCCTTTCGAATAGATTGTGCAATTGGATGATTAGAATACACTTCAGCAAATGTTGCATACTCTAATAATTCTTCATTTGTAATACCTTCGCTTGGTTCCATTTTTGTAACTTTGAAGACACCTTTTGTTAATGTTCCTGTTTTATCAAAAACAATATATTTCACATCATTTAAAGCTTCTAAATAGTTACTTCCTTTTATTAACACACCACTTTTAGATGCACCACCAATTCCTCCAAAGAATCCAAGAGGAATAGATACAACTAACGCACATGGACAAGAGATTACTAAGAACACTAAAGCTCTATAAATCCATTCTGAGAATGTAGCTCCTTCTAAAATAAGTGGTGGAATAAACGCCATGATCGCTGCTGTAATAACTACAACCGGAGTGTAGTAACGCGCGAACTTCGTAATAAAGTTTTCTGTTGGCGCTTTTTTACTGCTTGCATTTTGAACTAAATCTAAAATTTTTGATACAGTTGATTCACCAAATTCTTTTGTAACTTCAATTGTTAATACGCCATTTTGGTTCACAAAACCACTTAATACATCATTTCCAACTTCGACTTCACGTGGTACAGATTCACCAGTCAATGCTGAAGTATCTACCATTGATGTTCCTTCAACTACTTTTCCGTCTAATGGTACTTTCTCACCAGGCTTCACGATAATATAATCGCCGATTTGTACATCTTCTGGTGATACTTGTTTCGTTTCATTTCCAACCTTCACATTCGCATAATCAGGACGGATATCCATTAATGAAGTAATTGACTTTCGGGAGCGATTGACCGCAATACTTTGGAATAGTTCCCCTACTTGATAGAATAGCATTACCGCAACAGCTTCTGAATATTGTTGAATCGCAAAAGCTCCTAGTGTTGCAATTGCCATTAAGAAGTTCTCATCGAACACTTGGCCGCGAGTTATGTTTCTTACCGCTCTCCAAACGATATCTCCGCCTATTAATAAATACGCAAGGACGAATAACGGAATTGTTATCATTTGTGGTAAGCCAGCTAATGCAGCAATTGCTGTCAAAATTCCGCCGACCACTAATCGTCCTACCATCTTTTTCACATTTGCTTCACCATGGTCGTGACTATGTCCGTGGTCATGACCACCTTTTTCTTCACGAATAACTTTTACATCTGGTTCTAACTTTTGAACGACATTTGTTATATTTGCTATAGTCGCTTCTAATTCTCTTTTATTCGCTACTTCAACTCTTAATTTCTTTGATACGAAATCAACAGTTGCTGCTGAAACAGTGGGCATTTCTTTCACTTTATTTTCAATCTTCATCGCACAGTTTGCGCAATCTAAACCTTCTAATATAAATACTTCTTTCGCTACTTTTGTGTTGTTTTCTTCTTGTACTTTAATGTGCGGTTCTAATTTTGTAACGAGTTGTTTTGCTTCTGTAACAACTTCGCTTTCTTTATTTTGTACTGTTTCTAAAACCATTGTTTTTGTCGCGAAATTTACAGAGCAAGAATTTACTCCTTCTATATTCCCAACGCCTTTTTCAATTTTCATTGCACAGTTCGCACAATCTAAACCTTCTAACACCAGTTTCTTTTTCACTAATGCTTCAGCCATCGTTCTCCCTCCTCGCGTTCTTTTTATTCTTCCTCGTTTACGTGTTCAAACGCTTGCTCGAAGATATGAATTACGTGCTGGTCAGCTAACGAATAATAAACGACCTTTCCTTCTTTACGATTCTTTACAAGTTTCGCTTGCTTTAACACACGAAGCTGATGTGAAATAGATGATTGTGTCATTCCTAATAAATACGCTAAATCACACACACACATTTCTGCTTCAAATAACGCATGTAATATTCTCGTACGTGTACGATCACCTAATACTTTAAATAGTTCTGCTACTTTACTTAAACTTTCGTCAGTTGGAATTGTTTGTTTTACTTGATCAACAACTTCTTCATGAATTATCGTTTGAGAACATGTCTCTTGTGGTGTTTCTACTTTATTTACAGCCATTATAGCTCACCTCTTCATTTGAACATATGAACAATCATTCATATATCTTATACTCTTATTATATGAGCGTCCATTCATATGTGTCAATGAAATCTCATATATTTTTCCGAACATTTTGTTCATATTTTAATAAGGCTTACACATATTTTCCACATCCATTACATTCTCATACAAAAAAGGATGTACATTTTGCACAAAAGAAAAAAGCCTTGCGCGCTCCCTAGACGCACAAGGCTTACTATACTTATATCCCTTTTAATTAGCTTGTTCTAAATTATCCTGCGAACTTCCATCGTCTTTTAAATGACTATGTTTTTTCGAATAAACAAAGTATACAACTACTCCGATTGCTAACCAAACACCGAAGTATATCCATGTTTTTAATGGTAAATTTACCATTAAGAATAGACAACATGCAACTGAAATAATCGGTAAGATCGGTACAAGTGGTACCATAAATCCACGTTGTAATTTCGGATGCGTTTTACGAAGAATGATAACAGTTACACCAACCATGGCGAATGTTAATAACGCTCCAATATTCGCTAAATTCGACAATTCTTTTAAATCGATAAATCCAGCAATTAAAGCACTACCAATTCCTGTTAACCAAACTGAAAATGTTGGAGCTTCAGTCTTCTTGTTAATTTTCGCAAAAGATTTTGGCAATAAACCGTCACGGCTCATTGCGAAGAATACACGAGTTGTTGCATAAATGTAAGCGAAAATTACAGCCATAATTCCGATTACAGCTCCAATAGCAATTACACCAGCCACTTTATCTTGTCCTACAACTTCTAACACATATGCCATAGCTTCAGGTACATCTAATTCCTTATAAGAAACCATACCTGTCATAACGAGACAAACTACAACATAAATGATTGTACAAATAACTAGCGAAGCAATGATACCAATTGGTAGATCACGTTGTGGATTTTTTACTTCTTCAGCAGAAGTTGCTAATGCATCGAATCCTAAGAAAGCAAAGAATACTGCTGCTCCCCCTGCGAACACTCCACTTAAACCGTAAGGTGCAAATGGTATCCAGTTTTCTGGTTTCACGTAGAATACACCAACTGCAATGAATAAAACAACAATACCAATTTTAATTAATACCATTATGTTATTCACGCGCTTACTTTCTTTTGTACCTCGTGATAATAACCAAGTTATCACTAACGTAACGATAACTGCTGGTAAGTTTACCATGCCACCTTGCGATGGAATCGTTAGCAATGCTTTTGGAATTTCAAGTCCCAATCCACTCACTAAGTTATGGAAATAACCCGTCCATCCGCCAGCTACTGCGGCAGTCGTTACGACATATACGGATAACAATGTCCATCCCATTAAATGGGCAACAAACTCACCAATTGTTGCATACGAATATGTGTACACACTACCTGAAACAGGAAGTGTAGATGCAACTTCTGCGTAACATAAAGCTGCAAATCCACAAACAATTGCTGCAATCATGAATGAAAAAATAACTGCTGGACCAGCATCTCTTGCTGCTACTAATCCTGTTAATACTAGAACTCCTGTACCGATTATCGCACCAATCCCTAGCATTGTTAGGTCGAATGCCCCTAGCGTTTTCGTTAAAGTTTTACTTTTACTTTCCCCTAACAATTGCGTAACGGATTTCTTTTTAAATAGGTTGGCCACGATGTATGCCCCCTTTTGCCAAGAAGAGCTAAGAGATCTTCACTCTTAGCTCTTCTCATGTTGTTTTATATATTGTTCGATTTTGTTTTGTATAATGCTTCTATTAGCAAGATACTGTTTCTGCTTCTAATAATTCTTTAGCACCTTTGTACTCTACACCGTGAGCTTCTGCAACTGCTTCGAATGTTACATAGCCGTCTAATGTGTTAATACCTTTTAGTAATGCAGCGTTCCCTAGGCAAGCTTCTTTGTAGCCTTTGTTAGCAATTTGTACTGCATATGGTACTGTTACGTTTGTTAATGCAAGAGTTGATGTACGTGGAACCGCACCTGGCATGTTTGCAACTGCATAATGAACAACGCCGTGTTTTTCGTAAGTTGGGTTATCATGAGTTGTAATACGGTCAGTTGTTTCGAAAATACCACCTTGGTCAATCGCGATATCTACAACAACAGAACCTGGTTCCATTGATTTAATCATTTCTTCTGTTACAAGTTTTGGCGCTTTTGCACCTGGGATTAATACTGCACCGATTACAAGATCAGACTCTTTTACAGCTTCTGCAATATTGTAAGGATTAGACATTAAAGTTTTTACTTGGTTTCCGAAAATGTCATCTAATTGACGAAGACGTTCTGCACTTAAGTCGATGATTGTTACATCCGCACCTAGTCCAACTGCAATTTTAGCAGCATTTGTACCAGCTTGTCCACCACCGATGATTGTTACTTTACCACGTTTAACCCCTGGAACACCTGCAAGTAAGATACCTTTACCGCCTTTGTTTTTCTCAAGGAATTGTGCACCAATTTGTGCAGCCATACGACCAGCTACTTCACTCATAGGTGCAAGTAATGGTAGAGAACGGTTTTCTAATTGTACTGTTTCATATGCAATAGAAACAACTTTCTTTTCGATTAATGCTTTTGTTAATTCTGGTTCTGGAGCTAAGTGTAAGTATGTGAATAAGATTAAACCTTCGCTGAAGTGTTTGTATTCGCTTTCAACTGGTTCCTTAACTTTCATAACCATTTCCATGTTCCATGCTTCTTCAGCCGTATCAACAATTTTTGCTCCCGCTTCAACATACTGAGCATCTGTGAAACCAGATCCTAGACCTGCACCCTTTTGAATGAATACTTCGTGATTGTTACGAATTAAATGTACAACACCTGCTGGTGTCATTGCCACACGGTTTTCGTTGTTTTTAATTTCTGCTGGTACCCCAATACGCATAATGAAATGCCCCCTTATAATTAACAGAAAAAAGAAAGTCTTTTTTCTTTTTGTAATAATTAATAACTTATGTCCTTATTCTAGCATAACTTAAAAGTTATGAAAACGCTAACATATCATTTTTTAAAAGTTTATATATTTAGAATAGTGTAAATATAAGAAACATTGATTCTATTAGCATCTTCGCTCCATTTCATTATCTATCACTCTATTTTTATTATACTCCCTAAAAATAAGCAGTATTCACTTATTATTCGACAATAATGTAACAATGTAAGAAACCTAAGTATCGACGTATACATATACACTTATTACTGTACACAATACTTTAGAGATATATTCTTTTCCTAAAAAAAACAGCTGCAGGCATTTAGCCAGCAGCTGGGTAACTTATAAATAACTTGGAAAATAAATCATCTGTTGTTTCACTAATTTTATCAAACAGATCACTTTCTTCCGCTTCTTGCTCTTTTAACATCTTAATTGTTTCACGTGCATCTTCAGGATAATCGGTAATGATACCATCTACGTTTAATTTATAATATCCCTTTAAACTTTCCATATCATTTACCGTCCATACGTAAATCGGCTTGTTTAACTTTCTTGCTTCTTTTACTAATTTCTTATTTAACATGTATTCTTCTGCTACATAAAAATCAGCCTTCACATTCTTTAAGTTGGCTCTACTTGCATACAGTATATATCCTACTTTTATATTTGGATTTGCACGTTTAAACTCTTTAATAAGCGGATAGTGTAGCGTTTGAATGACACATTGTTTCTCAAATTCATTATCTTTAATCACTTTTAATACTTTGTTTACGAAATCTTTTTCGCCACCATGAAGCTTCACTTCAATATTAAGTTTGATTTTGTTCTTTGACAGCTTAATGATCTCATCAAGTGTACTGATTTGTCCTGACAATCCGTCTTGACTAAGAGTAAGCTGCCTTAACTCATCCATCGTTAAATCTGACACATGAACATTAGCATTAGCAAGACGTTTTAGCTTCAAATCATGTATAACTGCTAGTTCACCGTCTTTCGTTTGCAGTACATCAATTTCAGCATAATCTGCTTTCGCATCAATAGCCCCCTGCACAGCTTCTTTCGTATTCTCTACGCCTTTTGAAATATAACCACGATGAGCCATAATAATTGGTTCTTTATATGTGTTTGTAATAAAGGTAACAATGAAAGCCACAACCATTCCCGCAGTAATAATTCCTACAATATATACGCCAATAAATTTCCAACGATGTTTTTGGAAGAAACATTTATCTGCTTTCGTCTTTGAATAATCTAATCCTTCTTCTAATAAAACATCTTCAACCGGAACCTTTTGTAAATATAATCTTGTTATTGCCATAATATAAAATGGCGTCACGATAAAACTAAATAAATACAATGTACTCGTTAAAAATACAGACATTGTTGATTCCGCTAATAATGCAAATGTTCCCTGTGGATTTGTAAATTCGTACATGCCCCATAGACACAATAAATATATTCCAAAAAATACACCGTACACAATCCCTATTGAAATAAAAAATCCTACTAAAAAGAATAGTACTTTTAAAAAACTTTCTTTTACTAACGTTGCACTTTTACGTGCTGCTGTGCGAAACGGCTTTTGCTCTAAAACAACAATAGGTAGAACAAAAATCCAGCGAAGATTCAAATACGCAACTACAGCAAAAAATGTGTAATAGCCAACTTGTCCCATCGTTGTCTTAAATAGTTCCCCTGTAATAAAGTTAGGAATTTGAATTTGCGGAATTAATGCCGTTTCATATCCAATATTTAAAAGAGGTAACAATACGACAGCATATAAAATAAATCCTGGTAAGCAATATGTGAACAGAGTAGGTAAATACGTTACAGTTTTATATAAAATCGGACGTAATTTCACCTTTTGTCTTTTATGAGCGAAGTACGAAATAATAATAAGTACCGCAAATTCCGTAAAGATAAGAAACAGTGCTAACAATGATAAAATTACGATTGCCAAAATGCCGTATGGTGTCTTTAAAAACGCTAATAATTCATCATTCGTCGCATTTGCATAACCACCAAAATACAATAACTTATTAAAAATAATCCCAAATAGCGGGACAAATACAATTGCTGCTAATAATTTATAAGCAAGTTGAAAGGTTAATACATTCCAAAAAGCAAATCTAACTGTTTGAAAGGAATGTCCCATTACCCCTGGTATAGATAGTCTTTTACGGTGTTGCATATATTCCTCCACATTCTAAAACGATATTTGAGATGGATTCCATACTTCCATTTCCAATCCATCTTTTTAATAATAATATATTCCGCTTAACATGAACACTCTTATACATACAATGAAAAAAGTGATGGCTACGTCCCATCACTTTTTCATTTACTCTATTTTTTCTCTAATCCTTGCCCAAATGCTTTCAAGAAGCTAAAACCGAATGTAATGGCTCTATTGATATCTGGATCTTTTAACACTTTAAAGAAATCCATCACTTTTGTTTTTTTACCACTATTTAATTCATCTGTTGCAAATTGCAATCCAGTAACTAAACTCGATGTGATTTGCTTCGTTACTTCTGGGTCAACTGCAGATAGCGCTTCCCCCGCTCCCATCATATTGTTGAGTGCATTTTTAACGGGTTCACGATTTAATTGCTCCACAGCGATTTTTGAAACATCTTCCTTCGCAGCAAGTAAACTAATCGCTGCATCTAATATCCCAGCCTTCTGCAACTGTGCTAAAAGCTGCATCGTTTCTTCTACTGCTTCACGATTATTAGATAGCTCATGTAGAAGTTCATCTGCTAATTGCTGTTTCTGTTCTTCCTCTGTTACAACTTTCTTTTTAATTAACGTAATTTCTTTCGCCACTATCTCCGCCCCCTAGTCCACAAGTGATACGTATTGTTTTCTTTGCCACTTTTGCTCGATTTCAACACCATTTTGCGGATTACGCTTTTTATCTCGCGGGTTTGAAGATGGTAACGGACGATTTCCTTTTTCACGTAACACACGCATTTTCACCATCGTTTGTTTATATGCTGGTGTACACGTATAAAGGTCTGTTGCCGTCCCAGTTAAAATATTGATTGCCTCTTCATTTACTGTTGCATGCATTGGTAAATATAGCTCTTTCCCCGTTACACGATCAGTAATAAGCGCTTGTACTTTAATTTTCCCAAATGGTGATGCTAATTCTACAAGACCACCATCTTTTACATTGCGCTCTATAGCGAGTTCAGGTGAAATTTCAACGAATACTTCAGATACTTTAGATAAAATACCAGCCGACTTATTCGTCATATTCCCTTCATGGAAATGTTCTAACATACGACCATTATTTAAAAGTAAATCATACTCATCTGGCGCTACAACCGGTGGTACCCATTCATCTAATGATAAACGAGCAAATTTATCTGGGAAGTTAAATCCATCTACATATAATAGCGGTGTATCGCTACCATCATGACTACCCCAACATAAACTATTCCATCCTTCTAGACGGTCATACGTCGCTTGAGAGTATAACGGTGCAAGTGATGCAATTTCGTCCATAATTTCACTTGGACTTTCGTAATTCCAATCTCCGCCCAGTGCACGAGCAACTTTTTGCAAAATCCACCAGTCTGGTTTGGAATCACCAAGCGGTTTCAATACTTCATATAATCTTTGAATACGGCGCTCTGTATTCGTAAACGTTCCTTCTTTTTCTAAGCTTGGTGCTGCCGGTAAAATAACATCAGCAAAACGAGCTGTTTTTGATAAGAACATATCTTGAACAACGAGGAAGTCTAAATTTGATAAAATATGTTGCACATGGTTCGCATTTGAATCGACTAAAGCCATTTCTTCACCCATGACATACATACCGCGTAGTTTTCCTTCTTCCGCTGCAAGTAACATTGCAATATTATTTAATCCTGGTGCTTTCGGAATAGTTGTACCGTATGCTTTTTCAAATTTCGCACGAAGCGTATCATCTGATACTGCTTGATAACCAGGAAGCCAGTTTGGTAATGTTGCCATATCACAAGCACCTTGTACGTTATTATGCCCTCTTAATGGGTATGCACCTGCACCAGGACGACGATAGTTACCCGTAACAAGTAGTAAATTTGAAATTGCTGCTGATGTCGTACTTCCTCCTGTATTTTGAGTTACACCCATTCCCCAAAGTATACAAGTACCATCTGCTTCATATACCATACGGGCCATTTCTTTTAACTGAGCTTTAGAAATCCCCGTAATTTCTTCTGTGTAATCAAGCGTATACTTTTCTAACATTTTGCTATATTCATCAAAGTTCTTCACATTTTCAGCTAAAAACTTTTTATCGTGCCAATCTTGATCAATGATATATTTCGTAATACCTGCAAGCCATACGTAATCCGTTCCTTGACGCGGATGAATAAATAGATCCGCACGCTCTGCCATTTCATGTTTACGAAGGTCTGCTACAATCAGTTTTTGCTCGTGTAATTTATGAGCACGTTTTACTCTCGTAGCAAGTACAGGATGTCCTTCTGTTGGATTCGCACCAACGATAATAACAAGGCCTGCTTCAGCTATATCTTTCACTGTTCCAGCATCCCCGCCCATACCGACAGTTTTAAATAAACCGTCTGTCGCTGGAGATTGACAATAACGAGAACAGTTGTCCACATTATTCGTTCCATATATTTGTCGGGCTAGTTTTTGCATAAGGTAATTTTCTTCATTCGTTACTTTCGATGAAGAAATGAATCCAAATGCGTCGCTGCCATATTGAGATTTAATATGCTGCATGTTAGAAGCAACAACTTCTAATGCTTCTTCCCATGAAGCTTCAACAAACATATCTCCTTGGCGAATTAATGGCTTCGTAATTCGATCTTCACTATTTACAAAGTCCCATCCAAATTTACCTTTTACACATGTGGAAATACCATTAACAGGTGCATCTGAAACAGGTTGCACTTTTAATATATGGCGATCTTTTGTCCATACTTCAAAGGAACAACCGACACCACAAAATGTACAAACTGTTTTTGTTTTATTAACTTTCGTCTTACGCATCGCAGCCTCTACT
Source organism: Bacillus sp. GW823-FHT06B01 (assembly GCF_058952315.1). NCBI lineage: Bacteria > Bacillati > Bacillota > Bacilli > Caryophanales > Bacillaceae > Bacillus > Bacillus sp. GW823-FHT06B01. The sequence continues at coordinate 155,593 of NZ_JBXAHR010000006.1, forward strand.
TCTGAAACCGCTAAAATACTACTATATCCAGGCTCTACATCCTTTACAAAATCAATCATTGGATCTAACACATCTGGTTTTAATCCAGTCATGAACCCCGCTTCACCTAGCATTGTTTTTTCCATTAACGCATTACATGGACATACTGTTACACACTGCCCACAACTTACACAAGATGAGTCATTTATGCTTACACCATGATCCCATATAACACGTGGACGATCTAAGTTCCAGTCTATCGATATAGTTTCATTAACCTGTAAGTTTTGACATACTTCTACACACTGTCCACAAGCAATACATTGATTTGGATCATACCGATAAAACGGATGTGACATATCCACTTCACAAGCACTTACTTTCGGCTCATACGGATATTTCTGTTCTTCAATTCCCATCATATGTACTGTGTTATGGACTTTACAGTTACCATTATTGTTATCACAAACGGTACAATACAATAAATGATTCTCTAATATTCGATCCATTGCCTCAGTCTGTGCCTCTTTTGCACGCTGGGACTGTCTTTCAATATGCATACCGTTCTCTAATTTTGTTGAACAAGCACGTAATAACTTCCCATTTACTTCTACAATACACGTATCACAAGTTTGAATTGGATCTACTTCTGGTACATGACAAATTTGAGGATGTTCCAAATTACTCTCGTTAAATAATTGTAGTATCGTCTTTTCACCCGATGTGGAAAATTCTTTACCATCCACGGTTACATGGACTGTCTGTTCTGCCATAGTTTCCCCTCTCCTTACAACCAACTGTACAACACAATTATGAATCCGTTTTCAAAATCGCATTACTGTACATATTTTTGAACGCTCTGTCCGAATACTTTTCTTATGAAGTCGATTCTAGATGTTATAAGGTATAACTACGAAAGCTTGAAAATATCACTATTCTACAGTTCTATTATATCGTACATATACAATAATAACCAAAATAATCTGTGATTTCCTTGCTAATAGGTGTTTTTATTTCCCCATTGTTTTATGATAAATATGGGAGAGAAATACATATAAAAGGGGAATTAAATATGGGGCCTACGCAAGAGACTTATACAATTGTACGCTATCAATCTGGTACATTTTCAAAACAACTGGATGAGATTGTTACAGAATCTCCTATTACAATTAAATTAAATGGTGAAGAATATGTAACAGTTGTATGCACACCAAATTATATTGAAGATATGGTAATTGGTTTTTTAATTTCTGAAGGAATTATTGCTTCCTATAAAGATGTTGAAGAACTATGGGTGCAAAAAGATAACGGAATTGTCCATGTAACATCATCAAAAGTAAATCCACTCTATCAAACTTTATATAATAAACGATACATCACTTCTTGCTGCGGAAAAGGTAGACAAGGTTTTATTTTCGTTAACGATGCAGCAAAAGCAAAAGATTTACATGATATACATGTAAAAATTACTCCTGAAGAATGCTTTTACTTAATGAATACTTTACAACAATCTTCCACTACCTTTCGCCAAACCGGTGGGGTTCACAATACCGCGCTATGTGATCGAAACAATATCCTCCTATCAAGAATGGATATCGGAAGACATAATGCATTAGATAAAATATATGGCCATTGTTTACGCAACGATATATCCGTTAAAGGAAAAATCATCGCATTTAGTGGGCGTATTTCATCCGAAATTTTACTCAAAGTTTCAAAAATCGGATGTGAAATGGTTCTATCTAAATCCGCTCCAACAAAATTAGCATTACAACTCGCTCATGATTTAGGCATTACAGTCGTAGGATTTATTAGAAATGAATCTTGCAATATTTACACACATCCAAATCGAATTGATGGTTATCAATCGAATAACTAAAATAACTCCTCGGTTGAGGAGTTATTTTAGTTATAAAAATGTAATATATTAAAGACTTGAATAGTTAATGAAGTTAATATATAATTTCATTACATATTAAAAACAAAACATTGTAGCATATATCTTTTCATTCTTTTACAAATTAAAAGAGACTGTTAACAAAACACATACACAATCTTATAGAAGTAATGGATTTATTTTATTTGAAATCGACCAAGGAGGTTATAACTATGGAAATTCGCTTATTAACGACAGAGGACGCAGAAATATATTTAAAAGTTTGTATGGAAGGTTTAACGAAGAACCCGGAAGCTTTTAGCTCTTCTTATGAAGATGTTCTTAAACATGAGGATCCTGTAGCTGCTATGGCAAAACGATTAAGCAATCCGGATAAGTATACTCTAGGGGTCTTCAAAGATAACGATTTAATCGGCATTTCTACTTTAGAAACAAAGCCTTTCATTAAACAAGAACATAAAGCAAAAATCGGTTCCGTTTTTGTTTCCCCAAAAGCGCGTGGCCTTGGAGCAGGAAGAGCTCTAATTAAAGCAATTATCGAAAATGCCGATAAATTACATGTAGAACAACTTATGCTCGATGTTGTAGTTGGTAACGATGCAGCAAAAAAATTATATGAGTCATTAGGCTTCCAAACTTACGGCGTACAAGAGCGTTCATTAAAACATAACGGGCAATATTGGGACGAGGAACATATGGTTCTGTTCTTAAATGATTAATACTTCAATATAGTTTTTTAAAAGCATCTTCTTATTAAGGAAGGTGCTTTTTTCATTACAACAATGTAATCTTCATGTCACCTTTATCGATCGTACCAAACCTTTCCATTCATTATACTAAAAGTATAAAGTAAGGCACCAATTATGAAATGAGCGTATAGCATTCAATTGATAGATAGAGGAGAATGTGACATGAAACAAAACAAACGAGCTATGCTTTTAATATTTACTACAGCAATTGTAACTTCTGGGTTAGCAATTTTACCTTGGTTTATTATATAAAACTATTCCCCTAATAACGAAAAAAAGCTTATTGCTTCTTAAGAAGCAATAAGCTTTTTCTATATTATAAAATCCCCAAAATTTTATTTACACAACTTATAATAATAACCATAGATACGGCAATGCACATGACAACCGTATTACGATCTTGCTTTTCTTTTTTTGAAATTTCTTCTTTTGGATTCATGTGTATGATCTCCTTTTAAAAAAAGTGTGAGATAGGAATTTTTTCTTATCCGATGCGAGGTGAATACGAAAACCCTCTCTATCTCACATACACAATAGAATGGAATTGTCATTTTATAAATAAAATGACATGACGTTATGTCGCAACATAGGGTATTTTGTGTCGCTACGTTTTCTATTATAAAAAATAGTTGTGCAAAACTAGTGCATTTTTTATGTCAATTACTCTGAGCGAGAAATCACTCTTCCACTCAATCACATAAAAAGAGTTTTTTATCATTTTCATGTAAACTATACAAGTAGAATGAACAGTTTGGGGTGCACAATATTATGGTTAAAATTTTATTAGTAGACGATGAAGAACGCATGTTAAGATTATTAGATCTGTTCTTAAGTCCTCGTGGCTATTTTTGTATGAAAGCTACCTCTGGCCTTGAAGCACTAAAGTTAATAGAACAAAAAGACTTCGATATTATTTTGTTAGATGTTATGATGCCGAATATGGATGGATGGGATACTTGCTATCAAATCCGTCAAATTTCCAACGTTCCAATTATTATGCTAACAGCTCGCAATCAAAATTACGATATGGTGAAAGGCCTTACTATGGGCGCGGATGACTATATTACAAAACCATTTGATGAGCATGTATTAGTTGCAAGAATCGAAGCTATATTACGCCGTACAAAGAAAGATGGCTTCGTTAGCTTCAATGGTATTGAGTGGGATAAAACGAAACATACTGTCACAGTATATGATGAAAAAATTCCACTAACTCCTATCGAATTTTCTTTACTTGGACTATTTTTACAAAATACAAACCGTGCTTATAGCCGAGATGATTTAATCGAAAAAATTTGGGGTTATGAAACAGACATTGAATATAGAACAATCGATTCACATATTCGCAATATCCGTGATAAATTACGCAAAAAAGGATTTCCAGTTGAAAATTACTTAGAAACTGTTTATAAAGTCGGATATAAATGGAAAAGTGAATAATTACTTCGGTCAGTGGACAATAGTATACCACTGACCCTTTATATGAAATAAGGTATGGTGAGAAAATGAGTAAACTTTCACTTAAAATTGGGACATACTTTTTAATATTAGCTTTATGTATTGAAACAATTGCTTTTGTATCTTTTTACAAAAGCATTTCAACAATGCGGATTGAGGAAGAAACACTTGCTCTTTTAGAAAAAGGTAATCGCTATAGTAAAAAAATTACAAGCCGCACAAAGTGGAATGCAATTGCTAAAGAAAAGCAACATCCCGAACGCGCTGAATACAATAAAAACCCTAACCGTCCTATGTATCCAGATTTCGATATCGCGGATGCAGCTGCACACTTAGTAGAATCAGAATTAATTGCTAACTCTGATATAGCTATCATACTAACAGACAATAATGGCAAAATTATTTCCACTTCAGAACCCGTAACAAAGGCAATGCAAAAACAACTTATTTGCAAGACAGAACCTATTCCAAAAGGCGGATTGATCGTCGAAAAGAACTGGAAAAAATCAAAATTCATCACAACGGTAAGCCCACTTAACACAGCAGAGTTTCAAGGGAAGTTATATATGTTATTAAAAACATCCTTCTTAGAGAATATGTTACTTAAACTCATGAAACAATTTCTTATCATTGGTGTTTTGACAATTATTTTGACTACTATTTCTGTCTTTGTTTTTTCGCGCGTTATTACAGAACCACTTATAAAAATGAAGAGGGCGACAGAAAAAATATCAAAATTAAATACACCAATTCAATTAGGTATTAAACGGAATGATGAACTTGGAAGCTTAGCAAAAACGATTGAAGATTTATCCAGTGAACTGACTTATATGAAAAAAGAACGTAATGAATTTCTCGCTAGTGTTGCCCATGAACTATTAACTCCATTGACCTATATGAAAGGTTATGCGAAGGTTGCAAAGAGAGACTCTTTAACGAAAGAAGAGCGTGAAGAATACTTACAAATCATTGAGGATGAAACAGATAGTGTAACCGATCTCGTCCAAGATTTATTTATGTTAGTGCAATTAGAACAACACCAGTTTGTTATAAAAAAACAAAAAGTGATTCTTCAACCATTTTTAGAACGAATGGTTGAAAAAACAAAAACAACATTAACAAATAAACAAATGCAACTCCATGTATATTGCAAAGATGATTTAGAAGTTTGCATAGACGAAAGACGTATGGAACAAGTTATGTTAAATTTATTACACAATGCTTATCAACATTCGCCAGAAAACACAACTATTACGATACGCGTGCTCACAGAAACAGATTCTTTTATAATAAGTGTAGCCGATGAAGGCGAAGGTATTCCTGAAGAAGATATCCCGCATATTTTTGATCGTTTTTATCGTGTTGATAAATCCAGAACGAGAGCTACTGGTGGAAAAGGCATCGGGCTAGCTGTTGCAAAAGAAATTGTAGAATTGCATAACGGTTCCATCCTAGTAACAAGCCAATTAGGAGTAGGAACAAACTTTATAATCGAGCTACCTTTTGAATAAGATGCGTGTGAAAACACCAGTAGTAGTAAACACTACTGGTGTTATTTTGTTCATAAAATCAGCTCATATAAGCTAAGCTTTTGAAATTATTCTTATTTCAATATAAAATAAAGGTACATTTGCAAAGATTTGGAGGGTGATACAATTGGATATCCATGTATTAACAAAAGACGAAGCTGAAATTTACTTAGAACTTCGTGTAGAAGGATTAAAGCAAAATCCTGAAGCTTTCAGCTCTTCTTATGAAGATATTATTAATAAAGAGTGTGCGATTGAATATAAAGCACAAAAATTAGCACAAGATGAAAACTATACGCTAGGTGCATTTAAAGATGGACAATTAATCGGGGTTGCAACACTGGAAACGAAACCATATGTAAAACAAGAACATAAAGCTAAAATCGGTTCTGTATATGTGTCTCCAAAAGCACGCGGACTTGGAGCAGGAAAAGCACTTATTAAAGAATGTCTTGAACTTGCTAAATCTTTAGAAGTAGAACAAGTTATGCTTGATGTTGTTGTTGGCAACGATGGAGCAAAAAAACTTTATGAATCATTAGGATTTAAAACATTCGGTGTACAAGAGCGTTCATTAAAATATAACGGACAATATTGGGACGAAGAGCATATGGTCTTATTCTTAGATGAAAATAAATAATAAAAAACATCCTCATGCCTGGAGGATGTTTTTTACTTTCTTGTATACCATGCCTTATGTAATAATTGAACCGCTTTCGCAATTTCGTCTTCTGATAAAATTGCAAACCCAAGTAAAACTACATTTTCAGGCGCAGTACCGTCTTTATAGTACGTAGAAACAGGATATATTTTAATACTATATTTTGCAGCTTCTTTAATTAGTTCTTCTTCTCGCATTCCATTATGCACTTTTAATAAAATGTGTAATCCAGAATCTTCTCCTATCACTTCAACACGATTAGAGAAATACTTCTCTATTTCAAAAACAAGTCGATCCCTCTTTTTCCGGTAGACGACGCGCATTTTATGAATATGTTTTTCCCAATAGCCTTCATTTAAAAACTTTCTAATCACTTCTTGGTCCATTCTTGAAACACTTTGTGTATAAAACAAATATTCCTTTTGATATTTTTCAATTACATTCTTCGGTAATACTATATAACTCATCCGTAATGAGGGCAACAAAGCTTTTGATAGTGTCCCCATATAAATAACTTTCCCATCTGTATCTAACCCTTGTAGTGCCGGAATTGGCTTTCCTGAATAACGAAATTCACTATCGTAATCATCTTCAATAATATATCTGTCTTCTTCTTTCTTTGCCCATTGTAAAAGCTGCGTCCTTCTCGTAATAGGCATAATCATTCCATATGGGAACTGATGAGAAGGAGTTACAAATACAACATTTGCATCACTATTTTCTAAATCTGCCATACAAATTCCGTCCCTATCTAAAGACAATATTTGAACCTTCTTTTCTCCCTGTTCAAAAACGACCATTTTCCTATGATAACCTGGATTTTCAACAGCATAATTACTTCCCTTCAACAATTGAAAAAGTAACTTCACTAATATTTGTGTTCCCGCCCCTAATACAATTTGACTAGCTGAGCAACGTACACCTCTAGATTCATACAAATAGTTCGCAATTTCCTCCCTTAAGCTCAATTCCCCTTGAGGGTGTCCAAGAAAAAGCAACTCATTATTATGTGGTTGCCATACATCATTTATAAGCTTGCGGTACGTAGTGAATGGAAACGTATTCGTATCAACCCCTGTTTGGGTGAAATCAAATGTATAGTTCTCCTCCCGAAACGGTACTTCTTCTACTTTCGCTTCACTTCCTTCTACATAAATCATTCGTTCAATTTTACATACAAAATAACCTTTTCTCGATGCTGACTCAATATAACCTTCTGCAAGTAATTGCTCGTAAGCCGCTTCTACTGTATTCTTACTCACTTTTAAATAGCTTGCCAGCTTTCTTTTTGCAGGTAATTTTGTTAAAGCCGGAATCGTTCCATCTTTAATCTCTTTTTTTATATACTCATACAATTGCATGTACAATGCTCTTTTACTATTCACATTTAAATTAGGCGTTAATTCTAACATAATATCTGACCCCTTAATAAAACTAAAATCTGATACTTTTTACAGTATCAGATTTTATATATAATTCCTTTTATCATGTCACACATAAAAAATCAAATACCGGAGAGGAGAAACATGATAATGAACAATGGTAGACGTATCGGACTCATTATGATTATTATAGGGGCTACATTATGGGGATTATCTGGTCCAATGATTCAGTGGCTATTTCAGCATACTAATGTATCCTCAATTGATTTTTTAACAATTCGCTTGTTGCTTGCAGGAATATTTATTTTGTCTTTCTTACTTATAAAGAAACAAAACATATTTCAAATTTGGAAACACCCTAGATATTCTATACAACTTATTATTTTCTCTATTCTCGGCATGCTTGGTGCGCAATACGCCTTTATTGAAACAGTTCATATTAGTAACGCCGTTACAGCGACATTATTTCAATTTCTTGGCCCTGTTTTTATTACCATTTATGTCGCATTTGGACAAAAAAAATTCCCAGCGTCTATGCAACTGCTCGCAATTATAACAGCACTAACGGGGACATACTTTATTATTACAAATGGTTCAATTGAAAATATTGTTTTATCAAAAGAAGCCATTATTTTTGGTCTATTAACAGCAATTGGATTTGCATTTTATACCCTCCATCCAGCCTCTCTTATTAAAGAATGCGGAACAACTGTAGTAATCGGCTGGGGAATGTTAATTGGCGGTATTGCCCTGCTTATTTGTAATCGCTCGTTTGAATGGAATCAGCTTTCACAAACTTTTACATCAAGAACTTTTTCTATGCTTATTCTTATCATCATAAGTGGCACTCTTTCTTTCCTCCTTTATATCGGTAGTCTGAAATATTTAGCAGCAACAGAAACGAGCATTTTATCTAGCATTGAACCACTTGTAGCTGCCATCGTTTCAATCGCTTGGCTAAATGAATCCTTTGGAGCATATCAATTATTAGGCGGCGTATGTATCATTTTTTCTGTTATTTTCTTAACGATGCCACAAAAAGAGAATGAACCTACCTTTTCAACTGAACAAATATAGAAAATGTCAAAAGAGGTCGTACAAAACTTACGACCTCTTTTTATACTTTAAAGGAATTGTCCCGCTTTCTAGCAAATACAATTACACTAACAATAAAATTTAGGAGTGTGACACCATGAAAAAAATCGGAACTATGCTACTTTTCTCTTTTCTCATCGCTGGATGCACACAAGCGCAACCTGATTCAGAAGCACCTAAAAAAGAAGCCATCGCAACGTCATCCACTCAAGTTAATGCACCTTCCTTCTTTCATCTTAGCGTTTTAAAAGATGTAAATTGGGAAGAAACACCCTCCTTCATACAAGAAAAAATACCTTTAAAAGGCATCGAAGAAAAAATCGCAATGGCTGATAGTCCTATTATCGCAAATGAAAAAAATGAAATAATGTGGTACTTTTTAGATCCTGAAATGCCAACTGGAAAACTATCTATTATTGCACTAAAACAAGGATCAATAACTCCAACACCCGTACTCTTTCAACAAGAAACTTCCAAACCAACTTGGACTACTTCAAATACAATTGATTCTACTACAAACGAACTCCCTCTCACTATGTCACTACCTTCATCTGGATTATGGGTATTAAATATATATGTGAATGAAAAATATTATGATCAGTTTTTAATTACCGCTGAGTAAAGTGACAAAACTAAAACACTTTCTTACAACAATGTAATTTCTACGTCATGTACTTCGATAGTTGAAGTATCTCTCTTCTCTTATACTTAAAGTAAGAAATGACACGAGGAGAGATGAGAGATGAAAAAAATGATAGAAGTAATCGTAGCAGTAACTGAGGTTTTAGTAAATGGTAAACAAGTTGCAATGGAATTAAATAAATAGTGAAGACACACAAATAAATAATTTTACACTTCTTCATTATTTTGATTTCTTATCTCAAAAAAGCAGTGCCTTTTTAGGCACTGCTTTTAGCTATTAATAACTTGGTATTTTCATAATTTGCGCCACACCTGAATCAATGGCCGCTTTCGCTACAGCTTCCGCAACACTTGGAACAACTCTTTTATCTAACGGATTCGGGATTACATAATTCGCATTACGTTCTTCGTCCGTAATGATGTTAGCGATCCCATATGCTGCCGCTAATTTCATCTCTTCTGTAATATCAGTCGCGCGCACATCTAACGCACCACGGAATATCCCTGGGAACGCCAATACATTATTTACTTGATTCGCATAATCCGAGCGTCCGGTTCCTACTACAGCTGCCCCAGCCTCTAATGCATCCTCTGGGAAGATTTCTGGAATTGGATTCGCCATAGCAAACACAATTGCTTTCTCATTCATCGTTTGTACAAGTTCTTTCGTTAATACGTTAGGAGCAGATACGCCAATAAAAATATCAGCTTGATGAATCGCTTCTTTTAACGTTCCACGCACATATTCTCGATTTGTCTTTTTGGAAACTTCAATTTGTGCTTCGTTCATCCATGATTCACCTTCACAAACAATACCTTCTAAGCTAACTAACGTAATGCGCTTTGCACCAGCTTTTAATAATAATTTTCCAATTGCAATTCCTGCCGAACCCGCACCGTTAATAACAATTTTCACATTATCCATTTGTTTGCTAACAACTTTTAATGCATTAATAACAGCTGCTAAGACGACAATAGCGGTCCCATGTTGATCATCATGGAATACAGGAATATTTGTTTCTGCTTTTAATCGCTTTTCAATTTCAAAACAACGTGGTGCCGCAATATCTTCTAAGTTAATTCCTGCAAACGTAGGCTCTAAATTTTTCACAAGAGTAACGATTTCATCCACATCAGTCGTACCTAAACATAACGGGAAAGCATCTACATTCGCAAATTTCTTAAATAAAATACTCTTCCCTTCCATAACAGGCATAGCTGCTTTCGGTCCAATATTCCCTAAACCAAGTACCGCTGTTCCATCTGAGATAACTGCCACCATATTACCGCGTGCCGTATAGTCATACACTGTTTCTTCATCCGCCGCAATTGCTTTGCAAGACTCCGCTACACCTGGTGTATATGTCAGGCTTAAATCATCCGCTGAATTTACTTCTACTTTACTTGTAATTTCAATTTTCCCTACTAATTCTTTATGCAGTAACAATGATCTTTCATTAATTTGATTATCTAACATACTTATAATCTCCCCTTAAATTGACAAGCTAGCTATATGAATATAGCTAGCTTGTTTGATCATGAAAACATTTTCAATAAAATTGTCGCTGTTACAACCATTGCTGCCCCGCCTAAACGTGTTGAAATTTGAGCAAACGGCATTAATTCCATACGATTTGAAGCTGATAAAATAGCAACATCTCCAGTTCCACCTAAACCACTATGACATCCCGTTACAATTGCTGATTCAACTGGATACATTTTCATCACTTTCCCTACAAGAAAACCTGATGCTACCATTGTAAGAACAACTGATGCGCACACAACAACATATCCTACTGAAAGAACTGCTGCTACGTCTTTTAACGGAATATATAGCAATCCTAGTCCAACCATTAACGGCCAAGTTAAATTCTTCGAAATGAATTTATATAAATGGAATGCTCCTTGCTCCATTTTTGCCGGCATTAATTTAAAGTATTTCACAAGTGCTGCTGAGAAAATCATAATGATTGCCCCAGGAATACCGATGAACTTAGAAGCAAATCCTCCGAAGATGAAGAACGTACACGCAATTAATAAACCTGCTCCCATTAATGAGAAGTCAATTGGCTTCTCTGTATTTTGTTCTTTTAATAGCTCTGCTTGATTGTCTGTTTTCACTAATACACCGTTACCACTAAGCTCCGGTTTCTTCTCACCTAAACGCTTCATATACCCTGCACTCACGATTGCGAACATATTTCCAATAATAGCCGCTGGAATAAGTTGTGATACAAACGTTGCTGATGATTCATTTAAAATATCACTATAAGCTAGCGACAATGGTAAAATCCCTTCCCCAATACCACCACTCACAATTGGTACGATGATAAAGAAGAATGTTTGCTTCATTTCAAATCCAAATAGTGAACCGACTAATAATCCTACTGCTACCGAAGCTAACGTCCCTACTACTAAAGGTATAAACATACGAACGAAACCTTGTACTAACACTTTACGATTCATTCCTAAAATACTTCCGACTACTAAACAAGAAATATATAAATATAAAAAGTTCGATTTTTTCATTAACATAGTCGCAGCTTCCATTGAAGCTGGATTCATCCAGTTAAAAAATACAAGTAATGATGGAATAAATAATGAAAGTATTGCCGGACCGCCGATATTTTTTAAAATTGGAATTCTCATTCCAATGTCACCTAAGAAAATACCCATAATCATAATAACTGCAAATCCACCAATCATATCTGCTGGCAATTTATTATATACAGATGCCCCATAAATAATAGCAGCCAATACTACATATAACGGTAAAGGTATAACACCGATTTTTACATTCATAATTTTAGAAGCGAAAGATTCTCTTTGTACTTCATTTCCTCCAGAAAATGATACCGCTTCCACATTCTTTTGAATTCCCATATGGCACCTCCTTGTTTTCTTAATAACAATATTAAAACGCTTTCAATAGTAAAAATAGTTTTTGTAAGTTTTGTAATTGATTTTGTAATTAAAAAAAGTATAAGCGACTTATAATAAGTCGCTTATACGTAAAACTCTATTTTATTTTTGTCAATACATCTTAATTTACTCACTGGTCTTCCTACATGTTGATACACCATTTCGTTTTCTAATACTCCAATTTCAGTCAAAAACATTACATACTTTCGAATAGAAACTCTTGAAACTCCAACTAATTGCGCCATTTCATCTGTTGTAAACGCTCGTCCATTCAGCGACTCGATCTTCTGCCAAATTAATTGCATCGTTTGCTTCGTTAATCCTTTCGGAAGCTCTTTAGTGACAGTAGGCTCTCTTTTTTCTTTTTGCAAAATTAACGAATCTAATTCCGATTGACTAATTTTTTGTTGTTCTTTCATGAAAGTAAGCTTTTCTCGATATATAGTTAACGCCTTTTTAAATCGTTCAAATGTAAATGGTTTAATTAAATAATCTACTACACCATATTGTAATGCTTTTTTAATACTCCCCATATCATGTACAGCTGAAATCATCATAATATCGATTTCTTTTTCTTGGTTCCGAATATACATTAAAAGCTCAAATCCAGTTTCTTCTGGCATAAAAATATCAAGTAATACTAAATCTACTCGTGATTCCTCTAATACTTCTATCGCTTCTTTAACGGAGTTAACTGCTTGAACAAGTTCAAACCCTCCTACTTGCTCTAAATAATGCGTATTTAACATTGCTACCATCGGGTCATCTTCTACAATTAAAACTTTAATCATATTTACCTCTCATCCCTACCTTTAGGTATTTCAATTGTTATCGTTGTTCCCTTTCCTACTAATGAATGCATATGAATTTCCCCATTTATTCGCTGTATACTTTCTTTTACAAGATACAAACCATAACCACGGTTATCTCCCTTTGTGGAATAACCTTTCGTAAATAATGCCCCTATTTCTTCTTCTGGTATACCTTTTCCCGTATCTTGTACTGTAATGGTTAATGTATCCCCATATTGTATCTCAACTTCAACTTGCTTCTTTTCACAATTCGTCACTGCCTCTAATGCATTATCAATTAAATTTCCGACAATCGTAATCAGTTCATGAGTAATACTTTCATCATCCATTTCCGGCATGTAAGAATCTTCACTTATAATTAATTTTATATTTTTCTCTCTAGCATAGCTAAGTTTCCCAAGTAAAAAACCAGCAAATACTGGACTTTTTATTCTTTTCATAACCCCACCAATTTCATATTGATGCTCTGATACCATACCGCTTATATACTTCTGTAATTCTTCATACTGCTTCATGTGTGTAAGCCCTAATACGACATGCATTTTATTCATAAACTCATGCGATTGTGCCCGTAATGCTTCCGCATATAGTCTAATACCAGTTAATTCTTCTGCTAATTTTCTAATCTCTGTTTTATCACGAAATGTTGCAATTGCACCAACTATTTCTCCTTTTACATATAAAGGGACACGATTCGTCACAATCGTAATTCCATAAATATTTTGTTCTTCGTTTAATTGTACCTCTCCCGTTTGTAATACTTCTTTTATACGTGAATTAGGCATATACAACTCAACATCTTTACCGATAAAATCTTCTTCAAGTCCACTTTTCTTAAACAATCGTTTTGCCTCATTATTTATTAAAGTTACATTGGCTTCTTTATCTACAGCAATAATACCTTCCCTTACAGATTGTAGCATCGTATTTCTTTCTTCAAGAATTTTTGCTATCCTGTGAGGTTCAAGACCGAATAAACTTTTCTTTATATGTCTAGCTAGCAATATTGCTCCTATAATTCCGACTAGTACTCCTACTCCGACACCAATATAAATGATATGTCTACTTTCCTTAACTCTCTCTTTTACATTATCTGCTGAAATACCAACGGCCACCGCTCCAAGTTGTTCACCTGTTTCAGAAAATATAGGTACAAACACTCGCATTGAAATACCTAAAGTTCCTTCTGCCAGCGATACATGTTCCTTTCCTTTCAATGCAGGCCCTTCATCTCCCCCAATAAAGTGATAGCCTATTTTTTGAGGATTTGGATGTGATTTTCTTATTCCATTCATGTCCATAACTACAATGAATTGAACACCTGTGTTTTTTAATATTCTATTTGTATACGTTTGGATTGCAGAAGTATCTGCCTTCCCAATCAAACCATCGATTACAATTGAATCATTCGCCACAATGTGTGCAATTGTTTTTGCTTTCTCTGCTTGGCTATCCTCCGTCGTCCGTTCTACATTATGACTAATTAATATATCTGTCACAAGTAAAGAAAAAATTACAACTGTACAAACTAACAATGTAATCGTTTTCCATAAATTCCATAGTCTTTTTCTTTTTTTCATCCCGTTAATGACTCCCCTAATTGCTGAATAGAAAAATAAGTAAGGTGAAAATAATATCACCTTACTTATCTGCTGTTATTATACTTTAAATTTACTAGTCATCGCTTGTAGTTCTTCGGCCATCCCAGCTAAGTTTTGCGAAGCTGAACTAATTTCTTCCATTGAATTCACTTGTTCTTCTGTTGAAGCAGCAACACTTTGCATACTAGCTGTATTTTCTTCTGCAGCCGCTGCAATTTCATCAATAGCATTTGTCACTTCATTTGCATCTCCAGCAATTCTCTTCGTTGTTTCTACCATTTGATTAACTTGAGAAACAATATGTGTAGTAGAACTTAAAATTTCCGTAAAACTTGCTTTCGTTTTTGTTACAACATCAAGGCCTTGTTGGACCTCTCCATTCACATTATCCATCGCCTTAACAGTATGTTCAATATCCGCCTTAATTTCTGCAATTAAATTTGCAATCTCTCCAGATGATTCTCCTGATTGCTCCGCTAATTTTCTAACCTCATCAGCTACAATAGCAAACCCTCGGCCCTGTTCACCTGCTCTAGCCGCTTCAATAGCCGCATTTAAAGCTAATAAGTTCGTTTGAGTAGCGATGTTTTGAATCGCTTCAGAAATAGCTCCTACCTGCTTTGATTTCTCATCAAGAAGTTTAATAATAGCATCTGACTCGGATACCGATTTAGAAATAGACTGCATTTGTTTTGCTGTTTGTTCAACCAATTCTTCCCCTTCTTCAGCTCTTTCTCTCGCATGTAATGAGGAGATAGAAATTGATTCCGCGCTTCCAGTTACATCTTGAATTGCTGTATTTACTTGTTGTAATGTAGCCGCACCTTCTTCAACACCTTGACTTTGTGATTCAGCTCCACCTGATACTTGCTCCATTGCAATTGTAATTTGATCTGTCGCATCATTTGCTTGCTGTACGCTCGCTGTTAACTCTTCAGCCGATGCAGCGACATGTTCTGCTGAAAAACTAATTTGAGTAATCACATCTTGTAAAGAGGCAGACATTTCATTAAATGAATTCCCTAATTTCCCTATATCATCCTTGGAATGGATTGTAATTTTCTCTGTCAAATCTCCCTTACTAATTTTATGTGCCGAGTCAGCTATTTTTCTTAATGGTCTTGTAATAGACTTTGTAATGAAATAAATTAATACACTACCAAATACAATAGCTATAGCAATGACAATCAAAGTCTTATAAAACACTGGATTCGCAGCTTCGGTAATTTCTTCGTCGAACATAACCCCGACTACTTTCCATCCTGTTTTCTCATTTGTTGCAAAGATTAAATTCTTTTTATCACCTTGTTCTGTATAAGACACATTTCCTTGTTTTTCTTCATAAATTGGTTTAATCCACGGATCAGTAACTTTTGCACCTGGTTTTCTAGATGGATGACTAACAATTTGCTTATTTTGATCTAGAATAACTGCATAACCTTTTTCACCAATGTTAATCATTTTGGAAATTTTTAAGATGTTATCTAAATTTAAGTTAATTCCTATAACACCTTTACCATCTTTTACTTCTTTAGCAATTGTCACTACCATATTTTTAGTAGATGCTGATTGATATGGTGCAGTAACAATTACTTTCCCTTTATTTTCATGTGCTTCTTTATACCAAGATCTATCTGTTGGATTATACCCATCAGCCATTTGGATAAATGGTTCTCTTATAAACTTTCCTGCCTGTGTTCCAATATA
This sequence comes from Bacillus sp. GW823-FHT06B01, assembly GCF_058952315.1. NCBI lineage: Bacteria > Bacillati > Bacillota > Bacilli > Caryophanales > Bacillaceae > Bacillus > Bacillus sp. GW823-FHT06B01. Next base: position 172,027 of record NZ_JBXAHR010000006.1, read on the forward strand.
AATACCTTCTACTTCTGGATGAAGTTTTATATATTGCGTTAACTTCGTTCTTACTATTTCTTCTTGTCCGTTTGGATATGTATCCTCTGTTAAAATATCTGCAAAGTACGCCGCATCAACAAATTTCTCTTCTATATTTTGAGAAATAACAGTATTTAAAACTGAAATATTCTCCTTTGCCTTACCTGTAATTTGTTGTTCAAAATTTGTTTTGGCAGTTTGATATGAAACACCACCGATAATAAGTCCTGGTATAGTTAAAATAAGAAAAAATGAAATGATTAATTTTTTCTTGATACTCATACATTTAACCCAGTTAAATATTTTTTGCATAATAAGCCTCCTTTATGTAATGTGAATACTTGTGTAATTTTATACAATTAACATGTGTAAAACAATATATAATGATAACATGTAATTTTTTTGTCAATTATGCATTTTTACATATTCACTACTTCTAAAGATTTAATCATAAAAAATAAGAGAACCTCAGCTTATATAATAAGCTGAAGTTCTCTTATTTCTTAACAAAAAACACCCACAAAAACTCCTCTTACAGTTCCTTACATCTATTTCCTTACTAATTCATTTAGAGCTTTTCACATAACTAATTGCCTGACTCCCCATTTGCATCCATGCCTTTTCAAAGTTTTCTCTCGGCACTTTTACATCTAGGCTATCATCGAGAGGATCCCGAATATATACAAATTCTTCATCGTATCCAATCATTACAACACAATGTTCATTATACGTAATAGAAACATCTCCGCTATTTGTTTCCCATGTAGTAAATTCATCTTCATCTAATGGCGCAAATGTTGCATTCGTAATCATAACTACCGGTTGTCCTGATTTTACACTCTTATAAAGTTCTTCTATACTCTTCCCTGTTAAGTCCACAGCTTTATTAGGTAAATACTTTTTCGCTAATTGAAAAAGTGGTCCGTGATATACACCATATCCAGATTCAGAAAAGGTATAAATATTTCCTACAAATCCTTCATTCGGATTCCCACGTACACCATCGTTCATAAAATCAACTTTCTTTATTTCATTTGCTAATTTCATCTTATCCACTGTAATGCCTGCATATTGTAACATCATCGCTAAGCTAGTCACTTCACAGCCTCTATCTAGCTCTGGTAATTGCTGAATTAAAGGTACATTCGATAAGATGACCTTTTCATCATTATTACTAAAATCTGCTTCTTTTCCGCTTTGTATATTGAAGAATGTTAACTTCTCCACATACTTTGTAATGCCATTTGTATATACATTCCATACTGCTATAGCTAGTAAAGCCATACATATATACCACTTCCATCTCCGTATCACTCTCACGCCCTTTTTAGTTCGTTAAATAAGAATAAAACGCGTCAGCATCCGTGCGAATCACCGGTACAAAATTTAGCTCTTTTCCTTTTTCAGGCTGATCTTTTTTAATTTTTTCTGCTAATTCTTGAACGTTCATATTCGTTTTATCCATATTAAGCTCATCTGCCATTTGTAACACTTTTTGTTCATTAATTTCGCTTAATACTTGATATATATCTTTACCATACAAATCAATATGATATTTTCTTGCTTCTTCCTGCACTTTTTGTTCGTACACTTCTTGCGCTAACGCTTCTATCTCTTTTCCTTTTTGTGAAATACCTAACTTCCCTGCTTCCTCTCTTACTTTCGTTCCATAGATTTCTTCCGCAATGTCCTCTATTTCTTTTCCATTTGTCGAAATGCCTAATTTATCCGCTTCATCGCTAATTTTAATCGTATTAATTTGAGTAATTAAATTTACAATCGTTGTATTCTCTATAGATATGCCTAGCTTTAACGCTTCTTGCTTCACTTTTGTTTCATAGATTTCTTCTGAAAGAGTTCCAACGTCTTTTCTTTCAATCGAAATTCCTAACTGTTCAGCTTCTCTTCCTACTTCCGTCTCATGAATTTCTTTTTCTAGCGTAATTTGTTCTTTCCCTTCCGTTTCAATACCTAGATTCTCCGCCTTTTCTTCTGTATGCACCGCATGTATCTTCCCATTATTTAATTGTTCTTTACTGCGCTGCGTGTAATTTGTCTTTCCTTGTGATATTTCAGAAGGAGAGGCACCCCCTAATATGCTTAAGCTCATTACTCCAATAGTGAATACCGTCATCATTTTCTTTTTCAAAATTAATTCCTCCCTCTTACACTTTCTTTTCCATCATTCCCTATACATAATCGAAATAACATTATGATCGATATAATCTGCTCAAATACCTTTTTATAATCGCTTCTTCATAGGGCGAACTTTGTGTATATCATACATGTTATAAATAGTTTCTTAACTTTCCCTTAAAAAAAGACGACCTTGTAAAAACAAGATCGTCTTCTCACTTATATTCTTTGGTTTTTAGGGAAATTCACTTCAAAACAAGTACCCTCTCCCCATTTGCTATCTACTAATATTTTCCCATAATGCTTTTCTACAATCCAATTTGCGATTGAAAGGCCTAATCCCGCTCCTTCTGACGCACTTCTCGCTTTATCACCTTGATAAAAACGATCAAATAATTTTGGGATGTCCTCATCTTTAACCCCTATCCCGTCATCTTTCACCCGTATACGAATTGAGCTGCTCGTTTGCGTACAATCGATTTGAATATGCCCGCCCCCATTTGTATACTTCATCGCATTATCTAACAATATGACCATCATTTGATGAATTCTCTCTCTATCACCCATAAATGATATGTCATGTTCTACTTTCAATATCATCTCTTTTTCTTGATATGAAGCAATTTCCTTATATGGATCTACTATTTCTTCTAACAATTTATCCATTTCAAATGTTTTCTTATCCATCTCAATTTGATTAGAATCCGAACGTGCTAACAATAATAAATTAGTTACAAGCTTAGATAACCGTCTACACTCCTTTGAAATCGTAGAAATATCCATCGCTTTTTCTTCTATTGTCGCAGATGGTGACTGAAATAACACATCCGTTTTTGATTGAATAACTGCAAGTGGTGTCCTTAATTCATGTGATGCATCCGAAACGAATTGCTGCTGTTTTTCCCATGAATTTTGAATGGGTATGAGTGCCCTGCCAGCTAAGAAAAAGCCAATTCCTATTGCACATAAACTTCCTACGCTACAACCTATAACAAGAATTAAAAATAAAGTATTTAGCATCTCTTCTTCAGCTGTTGTATCGCGTACAATTTGAACTATTTTCCCATCTTCTTTAAACGCAAAGGTTCTAAAATATCGTCCTTGCACTTCAATATCTTGCAAATCCCCTAACTTCTTTGGGAAAAACTGATCCAAATTCCCTTCAAAGCTAGAACGAAATTTATGGTTATCTCCCTCTATCTCTACTACTTTCCCATTCCAAGTTATTTTAGTTATCCGGGGATCTCCAATTTTAATGTTCTCCATACGTTTTCTTGGTAATATTTTAGCATCAAATTTTTTTCCAAACTGAGCCTTCATTTTTATAGATTGATCCACTTCATTATAAATACGATTATATGTGTATGAATAAATGATACTGCCTAATACACCTATCAAGATAATAAATACTAATGAATTCAATATAGTCAATCGAATGCGTGTTTTCTGAAACATGCTTCCCTTTTTCATTGTTCTTTTAATATATATCCAATACCTCGAACAGTTTGAATATCTTTCTGATAACCGAATGGCTCTAATTTTTTACGTAAATGATGTACATACACTTCTACAATTGCTACTGTCGTATCTGAATCAAATCCCCAAACACGATCAAAAATTTGTTCACGCATTAAAATCTTTCCGCTATTTTGAACAAGGTACTCTAGAAGCTCATATTGTTTTAATGTTAACTTCATGCTTTGTCCATCTACTTGAACGTCTTTATCTTTTCCTAACAGTTCAATCCCTTTATAACGAATAGTCTGCTTTGTGGTTAAACTACCGCTTCGTCGTAATAAAGCACGAATTCTCGCTTTTAACTCTGGAGCCTGAAATGGCTTAACGATATAGTCATCCCCACCAAAGTCCAAGCCTTTCACGCGATCTTCTAAAGAATCTCTCGCTGTCAAAAATAGGACTGGTGTTTCAATCTTTTCATCACGTATTTTTTGAATTACTTCAAAACCGTCCATTTCTGGCATCATCACATCAAGCAAAATGGCGTCATATATATTTTGTAATGCTAGAAATAATCCATCTTCTCCATTCAATGCTGTATCTACTTCAAATTCATCGCGTAATATTTGGACAATAGACTCTAATAAAGAAGCATTATCTTCTACTACGAGTAAGCGCATATTCTCACCTTCCACCATATCGTTCAATCCTATTTATAATTATATTTTAACGTTTTTCTCAATATAAAATTTGAAAGATTTATTATAAAAATTCTTCCTTAAATTTTTCTTAATAAAAAATTGAAAGAAATAAGATTCCCCTTATCTCTTTCAACTTTTTACTACGTACACCTTTTTACTCGGCAATTCTAAACAATTTAACTGGCCACCATATACAGCACCGCCATCAATCCCTATAATACGATTACTCCCAAAATACACGCCACAATTCTCACTACCATGAAACGTTCTTGTTTCCGTATGACCAAATACAACAACCTTTTCACCACTATACCCACTATGAAACTCATTACGTATCCACATTAACGTATATGGTTCACATTCCGAAACTCGCTTCAATGGCTCAACACCGGCATGTACAAATATATACTCTTCTGTTTCAATGTAATGATCTAATTCTTGAATAAATTTTACATGTTCCTCTAAAACATGCGATTGTAAAATTGGTTTTTGGAAGGCTTCTTCATTAACTACAATATCTTCATCTACAAAGCCATAGCTGTATAAAGTCTTATCTCCACCATTCCTTTTTACCCAATGGTTCCATGAACGTTCTTCATCAGTCGTTAACGCTTTAATCATCATATCTTCATGATTACCCTTTAGAACGAGGGCTCCCTCTTCTTTTAACGCTTTTACCTTTTCAATTACAGCACGCGCATTGGGACCACGATCTACATAATCCCCTAATAAAATCAATTGATCCTGTCTTGCATCATATTGAGCTTCTTCTAATAACTGTTCGAACTTTTCTATTTCTCCATGAATATCACTAATAACAAGAATTCTTTTCATATTATCCCCCTTCTTTCTAAACCACTCTCTTTCTAATTATAGTTCAAAACAACAGAAATTTCTGAATCCATATTCAAAATCACATTTATTACAAATAAAACGATTGTCCTTACAACAATGTAAGTCTCTTGTCATCCAATTCGATAGTTGCAAGTGCTATATTTCCTTATACTAAAAGTAAGAAATGAAACAAAAAACAAGGAGAGATGAGACATGAAAAAAGTGATGGAAGTTGTAGTAGCGGTGGCAGAGGTTTTCGTAAATGGCAAACAAGTTTCAATGGAGTTAAACAAATAATGAAAAGGACAAGATTCATTCTAGACCCTTTACTCATATAAAAGAGATAAGACTTCTTCATTTTTTTGATCCCTTATCTCCTTGAAAAAGCCGTATCCTTTTTCGGATACGGCTTTTTCTTATTTTTGACTCGTACGAGCTGAAATACTAATTGCTCTATCAGTTGCTTTGGCAGCTTCATCTAACGCTTCTTTACTATTCTTCCCGTCATACATTGCTTCTAATGCTTTTACAACTGCATCTCGTGATTCTGGGAATACACTAATTAAAGCCCCTTGAGTTGCTGGAGATTGCTTCGTCGCTTGTAATTGTTCCACTGTTACTTTTAGCTGTGGATATTTTTCATATTGCTCTTTTACCAATGGTTCATTGTATGCATCTGGATTAATAGAGAAATAACCTGTTGCAGTATGCCATTTTGCTTGTACGTCTGGCTTCGTTAAATATTTCATAAAGTCCCAAGCACCTTGTTGCGTTTCTTCTGAAACCATATTCGTCATCCATAATGATGCTCCGCCAATAACAACACCATTTTGTTTCGAATCCTCTGGATATGGAATGTATGACACCCCTACATTAAACTTAGATGCATCAATTAAGTCGCGAACACCAGCTGAAGAATCTAAATACATAGCAACTTGTCCAGATTGGAACGCGGCACGAATATCATCCCAACTTGCTCCATACTTTCCAAGTGCGCCAGCTTTATTTAAATCATCTAACATTCCAAATACTTTCTGTCCTTCTTTACCGTTAAATACCGCCTTCTTTGCAGCATCTTTGCGGCCGTTTTCGCTATCGACATATAAAGCACCTTGTGTCGCTAACAATTCTTCAAAGAACCAACCATAATTCAGCATGGAGAATCCATACTGTTTTACATTTCCGCCTTCTTTAATCGTTAACTTTTTCGCTGCTTCTTGTAATTCCGCATATGTTTGTGGGGCTTTCTCTGGATCTAATCCCGCCTTTGCAAAAGCATCTTTATTATAAATTAATACTGGTGTAGATGAATTAAATGGCATAGAATACATTTTTCCATCAACTGAATAATAATTTGTAATTGCTTTTTCCAGCTTTGAAGTATCATACTTATCTTTTTTTATCCAACTATCAATTGGTGTAATCTTTTTGCTATCAATCATATATTTTGTTGTAATTTCACTCGACTGAACAAGAGCTGGCGCTTCTTTCGTAGCAGACATCGTTCTAAATTTCGTTAAAGACTCTTCATATGTCCCTTGGAACTCTGCCTTTATCTCGTATTTATTCTGTGATTTATTATAGTCTGCAACAAGCCCATCTAGTACGCCTTGTGTTTTTCCACCCATCGCATGCCAAAAATGAATTACAGTCTTATCACCATTTTTTTCAACTGGTGCTACTTTTGCCTGCGCTTCAGATTTCCCCTCCGTTTTACTACTTGAACAAGCGGCACTAGATAATGCCATTGTTGCTGCCATTAATAGAGCAGCACCTTTTTTTACTAAACTCATTTTAATCTCACCTTCTCTTAGTTATTTAATTGCACCTTTTGTTAATCCTTGTTGTAATTGCTTTTGCCCTACAAATAGTAAAATCAGTGTTGGAATGACAATAACCGTAACACCGGCCATTACGCTTCCCCAATCAGTTGCAACTTCTTGAGACTGAAGCTGCTTTACACCAATTTGAACTGTTCTTACTTTTTCATCAGTGGTCACTAAGAGTGGCCATAAGTACATATTCCATGTTGTTAAAAAACTATATACTCCAAGCGTAATAAAACTCGTTTTACAATATGGAATTACAACGCTGAATAAAAACCTTACATTTCCAATCCCTTCAATAAAAGCTGCTTCCTTCAGTTCATTCGGAAGTGTCATAAAATGTTGACGTAGTAAGAAAATACCGAAAGCTGTTGCAAAAAACGGCACTGTCATCCCAGCAAAGCTATTGATCCAACCGAAGTTTTGAATCGTTAAAAAGTTCGGTACCATCGTTGCTTCCCACGGAATAAGCATCGTTGAAATAAACAGGAAGAAAATTACGTTTCTCCCTTTAAACTGAAGAAAAACAAAAGCATAAGCTGCTAAACTGGATACGATAAGTTGTCCAATCATAACAATCGTCGATACAATTAAACTGTTGTACAAGTATGTAAAAAGCGGTACTTTTTGAAAAATATTAATAAAATTATCGAAAGTAAATTGGGTCGGAAATAGCCTTCTCATTTGAATATCATCTGGTGTCATAAAGCTTATTAAAAATGCATACAGTACAGGAAAAAACACCATTACTGCACTAATAATGAGCAGCATGTATAATAGGAAATTTTGTTTCCACTGTTTAACGATCATTTATAATGCACCTTTCTCTCAGCAAACTTGAATTGAATCAATGTAGCAATAAAAATGAAAACGAATAATATCATCGCTTGTGCACTTGCTGTTCCAAATTGATGATTCACAAACGCCTCTTTATAAATCGAGTACACAATTAAATTCGTTGCATCATTTGGTCCACCGTGCGTTAAAATATCAATTTGTCCAAAGCTTTGGAACGCACTAATTAACGTTACTGTCACGATAAAAAATAAAGTTGGTGATAGCATCGGTAATGTAACACGGCGAAGCTTATATAAATAGCTAGCACCATCTATAGATGCACTCTCATATAAAGACGTATCAATATTTTGTAAACCACCTAATATAACTAAAAATGCAAATCCTGTATTCACCCAAACTGTTGTAACCGATACAGAGAACAATGCCCAATCTGGACTCGTTAACCATGCGATTGCAGGTAGATTCATAGAGGCTAATATATTATTAAATAGCCCGACACTTGGATGAAATAAAAATAGCCAAATCACCGCACTAGCAGCTACTGATATTCCCATAGTGGAAGAAAATAACACACGGAATAACCCAATACCTCTTACTTTTCCATTTGCAATCAATGCAAGAAATAAAGCGAATATAATACTCGTAGGCACTGTATATACAACAAATAATAAAGTTGACTTTATGCTTTTGTAGAAAGCAGGATCAGAAAATAAGTATTGATAATTTTCTAAGCCAACAAAAAGATTAGCTTCTCCATGTATATCTGTTAAATAAAAGCTATAGTAAATCGTCCTAAATAATGGATAAAAAAGAAAAATCGAAAATAGTAAAATAGATGGCGCCAAAAATGATAATCCTATTCTTAAATCTTTCGTTTTACTCCATAAACTCTTCTTTTTTGACACTTTTGCTTGTGCTGGTAACTTGCCTACCTCAATCATTATTTTGCCACCACTTTCAACTCTTCTTCAGCTACCACTTTTAATCGTTCATTCGTATTTTGATGAAAGAAGCATAACTTATCTTGCGAGAATAATAATTTTACTTTGTCACCTTTGTTCAGGAGTAGCTGTCCAATGACTTTTGCACTCCAAGTTATTCCATTTACCTCGAAATTTAATATAGATTCGTTCCCTAATACTTCTACAGATTGTAACGTGACTTCTTGCCCTTCCTCAGACAGTTCAATATGTTCAGGACGCATGCCTATTCGAATTGTTCCTTCTGGTAATTGCTTTAACAGTCCAATAGATAACGGAATTTGCAATTGCCCTATATGTACTACGCCTTTTTCTTTGTCCACTTCTCCATCATTTATATTCATCGAAGGAGACCCTATAAAGCTTGCAACAAATTCATTCGCTGGTTCATTATATATATCAAGCGGTGTTCCAACTTGCTGTATGCTTCCTTTATTTAAGACCATGATACGATCTCCCATAGTCATCGCTTCTATTTGATCGTGAGTAACATAAATCATTGTAATTCCTAGACGTTGCTGAATTTCTCTAATTTCAATCCTCATTTGCGCACGTAATTTCGCATCTAAATTTGAAAGTGGTTCATCCATTAAACAGATCGGCGCTTGACTTACGATCGCCCTGGCAAGCGCAACACGTTGCCTTTGTCCGCCTGATAATTGACCTGGCTTCATTTTCACATACTCTTTCAGTCCTACCATTTCAATAGCTTCCATTAATCGCTTTTGTCGCTCTTCTTTTTGTACTTTTCTTACCTTAAGCCCAAATAAAATGTTTTCTTCTACAGATAAGTGTGGATATAATGCATAATTTTGAAATACCATTGATAGATTACGGTCTTTCGGCTCTAAATCATTTGCAACATGTTCATTAATAATTAAATCCCCCGAAGAAATCTCTTCTAAGCCAGCAATCATTCGTAATAGTGTACTTTTCCCACATCCTGAAGGTCCAACTAAAACAAAAAACTCGCCCTTTTTAATGTGAACCGATACACCTTTAACCGCTGTCTCTTCCGCATTTTTATACACCTTTGAAACATTTTTCAATTCAATCACAAGATTGCACTCCTTTTTTCTTCTTGTATCCATACTTCATAATGACTCGTTGAAATTGCACTTGCTCCTGCACGAATAGCAATTTCCGCATCTTCTCGTGTTTGAATCAGTCCGCCTGCAATAATAGGAAATTCTATTTCCTCTGCTAACTGCTTAATAATGGAAGGCATAATACCAGGCATAATCTCTACCGCATTCGGTTTAGTCGTTTTACAATTCTCAATTGATTTTGTAAGAGATAAAGTATCAACAATAAAAATGCGTTGAATCGTTTTTAATCCAATTTTATTAGCATTTCGAATTGTCGAACCTTTTGTTGAAATAATACCCTGCGCCCCGATAACATCTTGAATATACAAAAGAGCTTCCTCTGTATTTGTATTTAAACCTTGTATAAAATCACAATGAAGAAATACATCATGTCCATGCTTCTGTCATTCATATACACGCTCTGGTAAATCCAGCATTGAACCAGTCATAAGAAAAACTGTTTTCGGTAATTTTTTGTATGTTTTGTACCCTTTCCAATCTTTTATCATCGCAATATAAGGTTCTTTAAACATTTATTCCACCTAGCTTTTCTATTTTTATCCAAACTAAAAACACCTACTTACATAGAACACCTTTCTCCTTATTTGAACTCTAGGAAATAGAGCACACCTAAGAAAGTGGCACGTTATATGTAAGCGGGTGTTCTCAAATGTTCTCTACCCTAGTTATTCTATTACCTTTACTATATTACGCATTTATTAAGTCAGTTTTGATAGATTGTTAATTAGATGTTAATCGAATGTTAATATTCACCATATTTTTTTAACAATAATCTAAATATACGAATGAACCCCAACAGCAAACAACTATTTTTAAAATTTAAGTGATATGTAAATTCATTCCATAGTTAATCAGTTTTAGTTTTCTCGCAACTGCTTGTGAAGCATAATTATCCCAAGAAGTACTATAAAGTGGAATGCGTTTTTCTTCTTGTATTGATATCGCCCAGGCTGTAACAACATCAGTACCATATCCATTCCCTTGAAACTCCGCTAAAGTTTCCACACTCGCCTCAGCAGCTACAGGCGTACTCCTAGCACTGCAACATATAGAAACTACCTTTTCATTTTTTACAATTGCAAAGTAAGGTTGCCTCCATTCCATCTGTTCTATTAAATTAGGAAAATTTTCTCGCAAAAGCTCTTTATTCTTCTCTGTTATCTGTATTGTTCTAGTTGGCTTATGTAAATTATTAAAGAACATGAAAGCAGGGCCCATCCAAATATTTTTCACTGTTTTTTCTTCATTTAATACATCAATGATCTTTGCTATCTCTATATGATTTGAAGGTTCTCGAATTAATTTCTCAATCTTACCTACCTTTTCATCATCCAGATCATAATGATATCTCGTTATACTCCCTTCACGAGTGCTGCCAAGAAAAAAGCGGGGTGCTTTCGGATTTCCTTGTTCATTTACATATTTCATTTTCCCTACTTGATTATGAACAAATAAAACCTCTACCTGAATTGCTATTAAATCAAGTTCTGAGAGCCTCATTTATATCCTCCTTAGTTACTCCATATACCATTCATAATCTATTTTTCATACACAAAACAAAAATCCCATTCAAATACACATTACTGAATCCATCATACTAAATGACTTCTTCATTCTGTCTATCTAAATGAGATTATTTCGTACTTTTTATTTCTTTATCTTGTTATTCCACCGGTTGTGGTTGTGGCTGTACGACTTCATTCGCTCCAGCTAGCCTCAACATATTTGCAATATCTTTAAAACCTCTTTTTTCAGCATATTGCAGTGGCGTAATATTTTCCTTATTGGCCATATTTACATCTGCCCCGTGGTCAATAAGCATTTGAATTACTTTCTTATGATTTTCACTACCATTTCCTAATACGATTGCTTCTACTACAGCTGTTCCACCACGATCATTTCTATAGTTCACATCAATATCTGTATGCTCTAATAACTCTTTTACGACCTCTACATGGCCACGTTCAGATGCAGAAATGAGTGCTGTTCCACCTGATTTAGTAGTTTCTTTCGTATTAACCCCTGCATTAATTAGTAGCTTTACAATGTCTGTATATCCTTCTCTACTTGCATAAAGAAATGGATTACTTTGTTTCTCATCTTTCCTTTCAATATTAGCACCTGCATCAATTAACGCTTTAACTGTCTCTACATGATTTTGATACGTTGCTGCAAGGATAGGAGTTTCTCCGTTGTCACCTTCTACGTTTATATTGGCTCCATCTTGAATCAGCTTCATAGCTGTTTCCGTGTCTCCAAGAGTCGCAGAAAGTAGCAATTGTTTGTCCATTAAATTTATACTTTTTTCTTCTTTAGGTTCTTCCTGTTCTTTATGCTTTTCTTTTTTCTTTTCGTTTTTCACATGAACCGGTTTCGATTCTGGCTCCTCTTGCTTATCGCAAGCCACTACCGTCATTAAAAGTCCTAATAACATACATAATAAAATTTTTTGTTTTCTCACAACTACAGCTCCTATGAAAGATAATGTTTTCTTAACCATTCCTCCATCACATACAATAACTCTTCTTGAGTACATTTATCCATAAGCCCTTTATATTCCTTCTTTAATCGGATTATCTTAAAACCTATACTATGTTTCTCAACCTATTGGAATGATGTGCCTGATGGCCTCATCATTAACATTATGAAGCAATTAGTTTAGCACGATTTTACCGCATTTGTATACATTTCTAAAAAGTACATAAAGTGAAACTTTAATTAGTGGGGGGGGTTGTTCATCCACCACTAATTATTAGTTGAACCAATCGGGCTTTTACGAGCAGTTGATCCCCACCTAACTTCTTTGCTTTCACTGAATTTTGAGACGGGGGTCTTACTGCCCGTTAATGCGTGATAAATGATTGCTTTAGGTTACTATATTCCATTGTAACCGTTCTTCTAAAATTTTTACACCTTTTCTATATTTGCACCTGGGTAATACTAAAAAAGACAACTTATGTAGTTGTCTTTTTTAGTATTAATGATGACCACCGTGATTTCCCTTTTTCGGGTTCCCCATCATCTCTTTATTCATTTCCCATTTATGCTCTGCTAGCTCTTTATATGAAAGAACTTTCCCTTTATAGTTAGACACAAAGTTTTCTGCATCCTTTTTATTTTCAAATGAAATAACATTATAAGCCATCGGTGTCGTTATTGTTTTATCATATACGTAAGTCGCATCTTCTAATGAAATCCACTCTTTCGAATCATAATCTCGAACAAATTTTTCTTTCGTCTTTTCACCTGGATTAATCTCCATCCATTTATACATACAACCGATATCATCAAACTTTAACGCTTTTCCATTTTCTAAAATGACTTCTGTTGCAAATTGATTATCCATTACCCCAATTTGGCAAATATCACACTTATCATGTTTCTCATCAATTGCTACAGCCTCTGCTTGTTTCTTACCACATCCTACTATTGTAAAGACAAAGAATAAGCATATAGCAAACATCACATACTTTGTTCTCATTTTATTTCCTCCCTAACCGCATCTTCCACAAAGAGAATATCAAAAACTTGTGTGAGATTTGTGAAAAAACAATGTACTTTTTGTAATATATGGAACAAAAAAGATGTGCAGTCATTTCTACACATCTCTCATCATTCACAACCTGTAATTAATAAATCATCTTCTAACTTAACTAATAATATATCTGTATTAATTTGTTGCCCAACAACTACATTTACTAATCTTATATTTCCACTAATACCGACCGCAACTTTTTCAAGCTCACCGTTATTTTTTCGGATCATCATTAAATTTTCCCACTCATATACGTAAGAAGATTCATTAACAAAAATCTCTTCTACTTTTCCTTCATAAGAACTATAAATCTCTTCAATTCTCGTTTTCATATAAAATCTACTCCCTATTTCACACTTCAATATTTTCATCTTATTCTACCATTCTTACGGAGAGCAGCTTACTTTTTAAAAATTCAAATTAACTACCGTGAACAAAATGACCAAAATAAAAATTATGCTTCTAATGATGTTATTTTTCAAATTATTTACCATTTGAATGAATGCTTTTATGATAAATAAAAAACACTTTTTTCTGAATTTTCATTACATTTTGAAAGCGCAATCATTTTTGAGGGGGAGATTACATGTTAGCACTACTTGGATTTGCGATGGTATTTGTCTTTATGTTTTTAATTATGACGAAACGTATGTCGGCACTAGTAGCATTAATATTAATTCCAATTACTTTCGCATTAATTGGTGGTTTTTATGCAAATATGGGACCTATGATGTTAGAAGGAATTCAAAAACTAGCACCTACTGGTATTATGCTTATGTTTGCTATTTTGTATTTTGGAATTATGATTGATAGCGGTTTATTCGATCCTGTCATTAGTAGGATTTTAAAATTTGTAAAAGGAGATCCTTTAAAAATTGTTGTTGGTACAGCGATTCTTACTATTATCGTTTCATTAGATGGGGATGGAACAACAACGTATATGATTACGGTTTCCGCAATGTACCCATTATATAAACGCCTTGGAATGAATCCACTTATATTAGCTGGGGTTGTTATGTTAGGAGCAGGAGTGACAAATCTTACACCATGGGGCGGACCGACAGCTCGGGTTATGAGTGCTCTTGGACTAGACGCATCAGAGCTCTTTACACCACTTATACCAGGAATGATTGCTGGTGCAATTTGGGTCGTTTTCGTTGCTTACTATCTTGGAAAAAAGGAAAGAAAACGATTAGGAATTATGGATGTACAATATTTAAAACAAATGCAAACGATGGATGAGCAAGCTGCAACAGTAGAAGCTGCCGTTCATAAACGCCCTAAACTTCTATGGATTAACTTTTTATTAACTGTTACCTTACTTGTTTGTCTCATACTAGAAGTTATGCCGTTACCTGTTTTATTTACAATCGCTTTCGCTATTGCTGTTATGCTTAACTATCCGAACTTAGAACAACAGAAAGAACGTATTGCTTCTCACGCAGGAAACGTATTAGCGGTTGTTTCTCTCGTATTTGCCGCTGGAATTTTCACTGGTATTTTATCAGGAACAAAAATGGTAGATGCAATGGCTCAAAGTGTAGTTACTCTTATACCTGACGCTCTTGGGCCACAACTACCGATTATTACAGCTCTTCTTAGTATGCCGTTCACATTTTTCATGTCCAATGATGCATTTTACTTCGGGGTACTACCTATTTTAACGAAAGCTGCGGCTGCTTACGGAATTAGTGCAGCTGAAATGGGACGCGCTTCATTACTCGGGCAACCTGTTCACTTATTAAGTCCTCTCGTCGCTTCCACTTATTTATTAGTCGGAATGGCCAAAGTTGATTTTGGTGAACATCAACGCTTTACGTTACTTTGGGCTGTTGGAACGACAATGGTGATGTTAATTACGGGAATTGTAATCGGAATTATTCCAATATAAGACGTAAAAAACAGTAGAAGAAATGTAATTCTCTACTGTTTTTTTTGTTATGAAGAAACAAGAAAATACCTTCTTTCTGGTCTCCCTACACTCCCATATATAAGCTCCGCATGAACTTTCTTTCCAGATATTAAATACTCTAAATAGCGCCTCGCTGTTGATCGGCTTACCCCAACCATTGAGCTTAACACTTCTGCCGTAATACCTTCTTCATCAACTGTTAACATATGCTTTTTTATTTTTGCTAAAGTTAAAGGATCGATCCCTTTCGGGGCATATTCTATTTCATTTCCCTTTACGCCTCTTTGAGACCATAAATGTTCAATTTGCTCTATAGATAATTGATTAGTTTTCTTTAACTGCACAATCTTTTTTTGGTAACTTTCCAAACTCGCCCTAAATCGATCAAACATAAGTGGCTTTACGATATAATCTGTTACTCCGCCTCGTAGAGCGTGCCTCACCACATCTGTTTCCGATGCAGCTGTAATCATAATAATATCTGTATCATGCAAATTATGCCTAATATATGTGACAAGTTCCGTTCCTTGCATATCAGGTAAGTACACGTCTAATAAAACGAGTTGTGGCTTCACAAACTCTAGCCATTCTTTCGCTTGTTCTCCAGTCGTTGCTGTTCCAATTACTTTAAATCCCTCAATCTTTTCAGTAAAACGACGATGAATGTCCGCAATTCGAATATCATCTTCTACAATCAATACTTCAATCTCCTCACCCATTACAATTCGCCTCTCTCTTTTGGTAATGCAATAATAAATAATGCACCACCTAAATCCCCTTTTTCGATTGCAATACTTCCATTTAAATCTTCTACTAACTCTTTCACTTTTGCTAATCCATATCCTCGTTTCCCGCCTTCTTTCGTAGAGAAGCCTTTATAAAATATGCTAGTAATGACTTCATCATGAATCCCTTGTCCTGAATCTTCCACTTCAATTACTATTTCTGCTCCAATATCAGTTACAAACATCCTTACCTTCTTATCATTCTCTTCATTTCTTTCAATTGCTTCAAATGCATTCGTAATTAAATTTCCTAAAATAGAAACGACGTAATTACTCTCAATATGCGGGCTTAATTTATCTAAGCTACTTTCTCGATCTAGCATAAAATCAATCTTTAACTCTCGCGCTCTATTATAGAATCCAATTAAAATTCCACCTAACCATGGATTTTGAATTCGCTTCATAATAAATTGAACAAAATCTTGATATACCGCTGTTTCCTTATGAATAAGCTCTAAAGCATCTTCATATGATTCTAACTGGATAAGACCTGAAAGCGTATACAACAAATTGTTATATTCATGCGTTTGCGCTCGTAATGCCTCTGTATATTGCTTCGTCTGAGATAACTCTGCTGTTAACTGATCCATTTCAGATTTCAAACGTAAGCTCGATACAACGCCAGTTACTTTATTTTTCACTTTAATAGGTAGACGGTTCGCAATAACAGCCTGCCCTTTTATATTTAATTGACGATCAAACTGTTCTTCACCAGTTTGAAGTACATCTAGTATCGTTGAATTAGGAATTACATTTAAAATAAATTCTCCAATAATATTACGCTGTTCATCTAACGAAAGAATATCATAAGCCGCTTGATTGACTAAACTAATCATGCCATTGTGATCAATGACAATAATCCCTTCACGTACAGATTGAATCACTGTACTATGCTCTTCATATAAAGATGAAATTTCTTCTGGCTCCATCCCAAACATCATTCTTTTTATACTTCCGGCTAAATATATAGAACCAATTATCCCGATTAAAAGACCTATTACTGTAATCCAAAATACACGCTTTCCATATACTTCTACCGCTCCATGAATATCATTCATTGAGAATCCAACAGACACCACGCCTATAATTTCATTTTCCTGATTACGGATTGGAACTTTGCCGCGTAATGAAGGACCTAATGATCCAGTTGCTTTCGAAATATAAGATTTTCCTTCTAATAGAACTCCTTTATTATCTCCACCAACCATTGCTTCTCCTATTTTATCTCGCTTAGGATGTGCATATCGAATCCCCTCTTTGTTTCCAACTACAATAAAATCAGCATCTGTATCAATTCGAATTTTTTCTGCAATTGGCTGAATAATAGAAGCTGGATTTTCTTTTTGAAAAGCTTCCGTTATTTCAGGTATAGCAGCAACTGTTTTTGCAACATGCAAAGCCCGTTTCCCAATTTGCTCTTCTACCGTTTCAGACAATATATAATAAAATAAATAACTCGTTAACAGAAGTACAACTAGAATAAGTGTACTAATTGTTAATGTAATTCTTGGTTGTAGTTTTAATTTTTTAAGCCTCAAAACCATTCCCCTAACATAATTAAAGATAGAATTTAACGAAAATACAGTCTTTTATAATTTTACCTAATCATAACACGGTTACTCTATATTTCTTTATTTTTATCTTCATAAACTGAAACTTTAATCAACCCACAAATAGTGGGATAAAAAAAGAAACGAGGTACAATTACTACCTCGTTTCTTTTTTATTATACTTTAAATTTCCCAATCATCTCTTGTAATTCTTCTGCCATTTGCGATAAATGAACTGCTGCTGCATTGATTTCATCTACTGAAGCTAATTGTTCTTCTGAAGAACCAGCAATATTTTGAACGCTTGCTGCATTTTCTTCAATTGTAGCTGCAATTTCATTAATAGATGCACTAACTTGTTTTGCATCTACTGTCATTTGCTTTGCTACTTCTACCATACTATCAATTTGTACAACTGTATCATCTGTAGACTTCAATATTTCAGCAAAGCTTTGCTTCGTTTCATTTGCAACTACAAGCCCTGATTGTACTTCTGTCCCAACTCGCTTCATAGAACTTACCGTTTCCTTTATATCAAATTGGATCTCTTTCACTAGTTTTCCAATTTCCGTAGAAGACTGTCCTGATTGCTCAGCTAATTTTCGTACTTCATCTGCTACAATTGCAAATCCTCTTCCTTGTTCTCCAGCTCTCGCAGCCTCAATTGCAGCATTTAATGCTAATAAATTTGTCTGCTCTGCAATATGTTGAATTACCTCAAGGATTGCTCCAATTTGTTTCGATTTATCATCTAACAACACAATCACTTTATCTGATTTTGAAACAGACTCATGGATTAATTGCATTTGATTCACCGTTTGTTCAACTAACTTCCCACCATCTTCAGCCTTTTTCTTCGTATACATAGATGCTGTGGATACTAATGAAGAACTGTCTGCCACACGTTGAATTCCTTCTGTAACTTCTTCTAATAATGTTGCGCCTTCTTCGACTTCTTTCGTTTGTATTTCCGCTCCACTCGACACTTGCTCTATCGCTTGTGTAATTTGTTCCGTTGCTTCACTCGTCTGCTTCATACTAGCTGTTAATTCTTCTGAAGATGCCGCTACATGACCTGCTGAAGTATTTATATTGGAAATGACATTCTGTAATGATGCTGCCATCTCGTTAAAGCTTTCTCCTAGCTGTCCAATTTCATCTTTAGAATGAACTGTAATTGATTCTGTTAAATCGCCTTCACTAATCTTTTTCGATGATATAACAAGTTGTTTTAACGGTTTAATAATAGAAGCAATTATGAAGTAAATTAAAATTCCGCCAATTATTAATGAAATACCAATAACAGTTATCGTTTTATAGAAAATAGGTTCAGCTGCTTCAATAATTTCGTTTGAAGGCATAATTCCTGCTATTTTCCATCCAGTTATCTTATTTGTTTTAAAAGTGATATGACGATCTTCACCATCTAATGTGAAATTAAAATCACCTGTTTCTTGTTTGTACAACTCTTTTTCGAGCTTCTCTTCTACCTTATCCCCTGGCTTCATCGTTGGATGCGCTACCACATTTTTATCTTGATCAAAAATTGCTACATATCCCTTTTTACCGATATTAACCATCTTTGAAGTATTTACGATATCATTAATAATTAAATCAATACCGAGAACACCGCTCTTATCCTCATTTTGTTTTGCTATTGTAATAACAATATTTCCTGTCGTTTTTGATTTATATGGAGCTGTAATAATTACTTCTCCACTTTTTTTCACTGCCTCTTTATACCAATCTCTTTCTGTAGGATTATATCCTTCTGGCATTTGAATAGACGGTGATTGAATAAATTGCCCATTGCTGGATCCAGTATAGATGGCTTCCAGTTCTGGATGTAACTTATTATATTCTTCTAGTTTATTTTGGATATTTTGTATTTGATCCGTTTGGTAACTTGATTGTGTAAATAATTTTGTAAAATAAACTGCATCTACTTTTTTACTATCCAATTCCTTATTAATTACATTATCCAAAATTTTTATATTATCTTTCGCCGATTGTGAAATCGTCTCATTAAAGTTTGTCTTCGCTTGCTGATAAGACGTCCAACCAATTACAATACTTGGAAGAATTAAAATGATAACAAATGACACAAGTAACTTTGCTTTTAAACTACTACTTCTTAATTTTCCTTGAAACATATTTCTACCCCTCCATACCGTTTTAAATGTAATTGTTTTACATTTAATTTCTTTATATAAATCATACGATTCAAATGTATCAATGTGACTCTCTATCTCTTTCTCTATTGAAGAGTTGATACATACCTTTTTCATTCTATATAAATTAAATAATTAAAACAATATATAAAAATGTATATTATTCGAAATATTACAATTCACAGAAGAACCTCTAGTATCTTACTTACTAGAGGTTCCTTCCACTTTACTATTCTTTATCTTTTTCTACTTCTTTTTTCTCGTCTTCTACTACGGATACAACAGGTTTATCGTTTGATAATTGTTGTACCGCTCCTTTTCCTGCAAATCCTTCTAATAGCTCTTTTAAATCAATGCCAGAAGACGCTTTTAATGTTTCTTGCATCGTTGCCATTAAATCAGTCGCATAACCTGCAACTTTTCCGGCGCCGCTATTTTTACCACCACCGCCTGTATCGACAACTGTAATCTTATCAATGTTGCTAAGCGGGCTTGCAATTTCCTTCGCATAACTTGGAAGCATTTTAAGAACCATATCCATAATTGCCGCTTGACCATATAGCTCAAATGCCTCTGCAATTTTTTGTTTCGCTTCCGCTTCTGCTAAACCTTTTAATCTGATAACATCTGCTTCCGCTGTACCTTGTGCTTTTTGTACTTCTGCTTTTGCTTGACCTTGCGCTTTTTCGATTTCCGCCTTCGCTAAACCTTCTACACGAACTTCTTCTGCACGTGCTCTTGCTTCCGCTTCAATTTTATATTGATCTGCATCTGCTTTTTTCATTTGTTTTACTTTTTCTGCTTCTGCTGATTGTTCAACAGCATAGCGATCTGCATCTGCCTTTTTCTTTACTTCTGCATCATATTGCTTTTCACGACGCGCAATCTCCTTTTCTTCTAATTCAATTTGCTTTTCACGCTCAATGATTTTAACGCGCATTTGCTCTTCTGTAACACCTTGTTGCGCTTTTGCTTGTTGTAATTCATAGGAAAGATCTGCATCTGCGCGAGCTTGTTCTTGGTCTCTCTTATAAGATTGTACTTTTAACTCTTTATGTTTTTCAGCTTCAGCGATTTGTGCATCACGTTGATACTCAGCTTCTTTCGCTTCTTTCTCAGCACGAGCTTTTTCAATTCGCGCCTCTTTTTCACGCTCTGCATTTGCAACTGTTGCATCACGCTTAACCATCGCAATTTGTGGCTGACCAAGTGCATCTAAGTAACCATTCTTATCCATGATTTCTTTAATTGTAAAGGAAACGATGCGAAGTCCCATCTTCTTTAAATCTGTAGAAGCTACTTCATGTACCTTTTGAGCAAATTGCTCTCTATTACTATAGGCATCTTCTACTGTCATAGAAGATAAAATAGCACGTAGATGCCCTTCTAAAACTTCTTTTGCTTCTATTTTCAACTCTTCTGTTTCTTTTCCTAAATATTGTTCAGCTGCTGTAGAAACTTCTTCAATGGTAGACCCTACTTTAATAATAGAAACACCATTTACTGTAATCGGTACACCTTGTTTCGTATACGTATCACGTGTTCCCACTTCTAATTTGTAGTTTAATAGACTTAAAGGCTCTGCTCTTTGCATAATCGGAACTACGAAAGTACCGCCGCCACGAATAATCTTAATCTTCTTTCCATCATCAGTAGTAACTACATTTTTCCCGCCACCAAGCCAGTTTCCAGTAACAATTAATGCTTCATCTGGTCCAACTGTTCGATACTTTGTAATGAATACTAAAATGAGTAGAATTAAAATTGCGAGTAATACTCCACCGATAATTAATGGAATCGTCATGTAAATTCCCCCTTATAATTTTGGTTTCTTTAAAGAATAAGCGATGTTCTGTACAAGCAGAACACCATCTTGGACTCCCTCGATAATAACTTCAGTTCCTTGTGAAATATCTTTTTTCCCAATTGTTTTAGCTGGAATTGCATTACTTCCAAATTGGGAGGAGATTAATACTTCTCCAAATCCTTCTGTAGGAATTGTTGTAATGACCTCTCCCTTACAACCAATAAATTCATCCATGCGCTGCACGGTGTTTTGTTCTGCTTCTGCAATCGGCTTTAAAATTAATATTTTCATTATGAAAACACCAATAAAGGATATAGCAAATGCAGACCCGAAAATAAGAATGCTATTAAAGGAAAATAAATATTCTCCTATATAACTAAGTCCACATAACATGGCGAAAAAACTAAGTAATAAAGTAACAACGGATACAGATCCGCCTCCAAAACTAAATATGGATTCAAATATATCTCCAAAAAAGATATAAATAACAGTGAGTATAGTAGCAATAATAAACCCGTATAAATAAATTGTTTCAAGTGGATAACCAAACAAAGCCATTTCTTATCCCCCTCTCTTAAACAATCCCTTTTTTGTTATGTGTATGCCCCACCTCTTTCAAAGATTATAGTTCTTAATTTTCAGTTATTTACCCTTTAAAGAAAAGCCTGTAAGACAGGCCCATAAAAAAGAACAGGAGAAACCTATTGTGACAGGCTCCTCCTAGTAAATAACCGATATATTATATATCTATATAATATACTATTTTCCACAAAAAGTAAAGTTAAACATACATTGGAAAGCACTTATTTTACTGATAATTCGTACGTTCCATCGCCATTATCATATTTATATACATACAAATAATACTTACCTGGTTTTGCATTAAATTTTGCCTCTATATGATTTCCATTAGCTTGACCGTAAGCGGCATAATTTTGCATATCTGATTCATGGTGAAGCACCCATGTCATCCCGATTCCATACTCATTTAAAACGGAAATATCGATATTTTTCGTTGATGCTACATTAAATGTATAAACATCGGTATGATCTCCACCGATAAGGCTACCTTTTATAGTAGTGTTTAGCCCAATACGATTCGCTTCCTCTGGACGATTATTTGGTTCTAATTCTGTTAAACTTCCATCTTTAATCGTAACAGTGGTTTCGTTTCTGCTCTCTTTGCCTTTATCATCTTTTACTCTTAACGCTACTTTATAAATTCCTTCTCTTTCATATGCATGTATTGGATTAACTTCTGCACTTGTGCTACCATCTCCAAATTCCCATAAATAAGAAACAATTTTTCCATCTTCATCATTTGAGCCATCACTTTTAAATTGAATTCCTTCTTTTACAAGCCCATTATAAGGTCCATTTATATTAACCGTTGGAGCTTTATTTTCTCCATCATCTTTTGCGATACCATGGAAGACTACATCATATTCAAATTCATTTGAACTATTCACACGATAATTGACGAAGTATGCTGTAACAGTTTTGTAGCCACTCCATTCTTTTTGCGCCAGTTGTTCTAGTGCCTCATTTACTCGTTTACTCATTTCATTCCAGTCTTCTGACTCACCTTTCGTTACACTACCTGTAAATGTACCTTCTAATGTAAATGTATTAAAGAATTGGGAGCTATGTTTTGTCATTTTTGCCTCTTTCATCGGCAACGTATCACTAATTTCTTTCTCTACTGCTCTTAACGATTTTGGTGCATGTTCAGCTAAATAATCCTCTGCTACTTCCGGTACATTATATTTATCTTGATTATCAATTAGCTGTTGCATATACTCTTGATACTCTTTATTTAGTTTAGAATCTTTACTTAAATTCTCACGATAGGCATCATAATTTTTCACGTCATTTGCACGAATTAAATCTTGAATTTTATCAAATGTTTCAAATTGATGTGTATATAAATAAGATTGCAATGCGAACGAGTAATTATAGAAATCCCAAGAACCATATTTAGCAAATAATGTGCGCTCTGCTGTATAACGGCTTGCAGGATCAGATGATAATCCACTAATGATGCTCTTTCTCGGCACTACATTATTTGTACGAGTAGATCCTGCGAAAAATTCTGCATTTCCTTCTTGGAACCAAGTTAATCTCTCATTTTGATACATATCTCCTCTTCCAAATAAACCTGGCACTTCAAATCTCCCTTGAAGATAATGAGTAAACTCATGACGGAATAACTCTTCTAAACTATAAATACTTTGTTCTGGCGTACGCTCATATGTAAAGAATGTACCTGTTTCTTCTATATAAATGCCACCGTTGTTTGTTTCATACCCATACAATTGTCTGTTTAACTGATATTCGTCTGGAGTATTATAGATTACTATCGTTAATACGTCGTCTGCATTACCTGGCTCTAATGCTTTGTCATTCCCAATTACACGATGATACTGTGCTTTTACTTCCTTTGCAGCCCAGTATAGTCTCTTAATTTTTTCTTCTGATACTTTATCTCCTGTTTTAAATACGATAGATCCATCGTCGAATGTATACGTTTTTGGTAAGTACTGTTCTTTTCCTTCTTTACGTATCGTCTCTAAATCTACCGTATTACCGCTATAATCTTTTCCGTTATAATTTGTTGTAATTTGTTCTACTGCAACAAAATACGGCTCACTTAAACGCGGGTACATATGCATTGCTTGTGTAACAACCTCTAAACCTTTATTTGGATTACTATGAAACTTCCCTAAACGACTAGCAAAATAAATTCCATTATTAACGAGCCACTTATTTTCTGGTGTTACTTCATTTAGAAGAGCGATACGATTTATTTCATTAATAAATCCATCTACTTTCCCGTACCACATTGTATCTTTTGCCTCTTTACGAGTTTCAAATAAATAAGATTGCATATCATAATCAATACCTTGCATCATATCGTATACAGCTTGCCCTTTCATACGATCGTCTACATACGTATGAAGATTATCATTGTATTGTTTTAAAATATTCGATGCGTATTGAACTGTTTCCACATCACTTGAAGCATTACTAATTAATTTACCGTATGCAGATACGACTGCATCTTGCTCATATGTACCAAGCTTAAAGTTTGGATTGGTTGCAATTGCTTTTAAAGCAGGTAAACATTTATCCTGGAAGCTTCTCTCATTTAAATCGCTTAATTCATTATTGTAAAATGCAAGATAAAAAGCTGAACGTAACACTTCCGTAAACGTTTGAATTCCTTTTGAATCATCTTTCGTAAACGTACTACCTCGATGAGCTAATTCGTCTATAACTGCTTGCATTTTCCCTTTATCTTTATAAAAAGCCTTTGCATCTTCATTGAACTGGAATAAGTCTGTAATTTGATTCCATTTAATACTTCCTAGCGTTTCAACTAATTCTTGATTATTCATTTTGTTTAAATCAGCCATTGAATAGCTTTCTTTCATTTGCTTTATTTCTGAGCTCTTCATAATAGATGCTGGTCGCTGCGAAAAGTCTCCTACTTTTAACCGTTCTTGAAACGATAATGTTTCCTCTGCTTTAGAAACATGTCCAATCTCATCTACTGGTTTTTCAATCCCAACTGGTTTCGAATGCAATACATTGTATGGCACCTTTTCTTCTGCTGATACATTCGTTTGAATTGCTCCTAACGATAGCGCCATTGTACTAATACTAAGCATCACTTTATTAATCTTTGATTTCTTGTTCATATCATTGCCCCCTATTTATATATTCCCTTGAAGAATTTAACATAAAATCTAGATACAACAATATAAAATGCAATATTTCATATTATTTCTTCCTATATTTTGTACATATCGTGAACAGACTTACCTTTATCTAACCTCCAATAATTATGAATCCATAGCGATTAAACTGTCCTTTTACACAAGATAAAAATCGAATTTTTTGACAATTAATCTTTTAATTGTTATAGTTAATATAATTGTTAACTTTATTAAACAAAGGTGGGATTCTATGATAAAAAAAGAAAACAGTGTATTTTATATCTCCATCTTGCTAACAACATTATTCATCATATGGGGAATTACCCCGGCAAGTTGGATACAAGGCTATGATTTGCAAAGTGTTACATCTTCCTTAAACTCATTTATCCTCAATAAATTTGGATGGTTTTACTCTCTACTTATGACCGCAATGATTATTTTAGCCACTTATTTAGCATTTTCTAAGTACGGTTCTATTCGTCTTGGTAAAGATGGAGAAAAACCACAGTATAGTTATCCATCTTGGCTATCCATGTTGTTTGGAGCAGGAATGGGAATTGGACTGCTCTTTTATGGAATCACTGAACCGATTTCACATTTTACAGATCCATTAACAGGAAAAGCAGGTACAGAGGAAAGCGCCAAACTCGCTATGCAATATTCATTTTTCCACTGGGGACTCTTTCCGTGGTCACTATACGCGATGGTTGCTTTAACAATTGCATATTTCACATTCCGCAAACAAAAAGGTAGCACAATTGGAGCTACAGTTACTCCATTATTTAATCGATCGAAAAATTCTCCTATCGGAAAAACAGTCGATATTTTGGCTGTTTTAGCCACAGTATTCGGTATTGTGCCATCTGTTGGGATTGGTTCTCAACAAATCGCCGGAGGATTAAGCTATTTATTCCCTTCTATTCATAACACTGTACTTACACAACTCGTACTTATCGCCATCTTCGCTGTTTTATATTTAACAAGTGCACAAACAGGCTTAGATCGTGGGATTAAATATTTGAGTAACTTAAATTTCTCTCTTGCAGGTATATTACTCGTCTCCTTTTTACTTTTAGGACCAACTGTATTTATTATGAAATATTTCACATCTACACTCGGTTCTTATATCGGAGCTTTACCTAGTATGGGATTAAATTTAGGAGCATTTAATGAAAAATCTTCTTCTTGGATTGAAAACTGGACTATTTTCTATTGGGGATGGTGGATCTCTTGGTCTCCATTCGTCGGTACATTCATCGCTCGTATTTCTAAAGGGCGCACAATAAAAGAATTTATTATTGGAGTTGTATTAGTCCCAACTCTTATCTGTACATTTTGGTTTGCAGTATTTGGCGGTACCGCTATCCATATGGAAATGTTCCAATCGCTTGGTATAGCTGATGAAATCGCAAAAAATGGTACAGAGATTGGATTATTTGCTGTTATTTCACACCTACCGTTCTCTACATTTTTAACAATTATCGGGTTAATTTTAGTAGCCACATTTTTCGTTACTTCTGCTGACTCGGCAACATTTGTTGTTTCAATGCAAACGAGTAACGGAAGCTTATCACCGAAAAATAGTTTAAAACTTATATGGGGATTAACAATCGCAATAATTGCTGCTATTTTATTACAAGCTGGAGGATTAAATGCGCTGCAAATAGCAGCTATAATTGCTGCGCTACCATTTTCTATCGTAGTTGTTCTTATGGTCATTTCGCTCTTTAAGGAGCTTCGAAAAGAAGATGTTAATTTACAAGCAAAAGAAGTTCCGCAAAAAATAAAGAAGGTTATGTAACGATTAGCACCTCAAATTTTTTCTAAATCCGTGATGAATGAGGAAAAAGTAGATTAATAAAACCGATTCATATGAAATATCATTTTCATATGAATCGGTTTTTTACTCTATTATATAGTGTTGTAAACATGCCTTCTCCTCAAAACCTACTTTCTTGTACAACTTCATCGCACGATCATTATTCGTATTCAAACATAGTTCTATCTCTTTCATCTCTTGGAAGGAGAAAATATACTGAATTACCCCTTGTAATAACCGCTCTCCGACACCTTTTCTTCTACTATTTTCAGCGGTTGCAATAAATTCAATATTCGCTTCGTGAAACTCCGGATTTACTTCAACATATACATAACCTTCTAACCTGTCATTCTTCATACTTACAAATAATTTATTCGTATTGCTTAAACGTTCAATAATTTCATACCCTTCATAATATGTATTAGGAAAAATATGATTGTGTAAAGAGATAAACTGCTCAAATACTTTTGGTAAAGCTTCTTCCACATTACATATAGTATGTTGTTTCACACCACTATTACTTAGCCTAAAAATACTATGTCGCTCTTGTTCTTTAGCATGTAAATCCTTCATTAAACGAGTACAATTATTATTTTCCACGTGATAAAAACCATAAAATTTTCCAATATGAAACGGTACCTTTTCTATAAGTTCCTTCCACATATGTAAAGCAACTTCTTCCCAATTCTCTGCTTTAATAAACGGTCCCCATATTTCTGCACATTTCTTTACTTCATCCACATCAAATCCCAATACACCAATTATTTTATTGTCCTCATAAGTAACAACAAAAGATCTTTCCCATCCTATATCAGAAAAATCATGAAGAATCGTATGTAACACCTCCTTTTTCTCATCTCCACAATAACCAACATGATGAATAGCATCCTTATTCATACTTGCAATAAATAATGCAATCTCTTCAATTTTTAACATAGAACTAATATGCATACCCTCTCCTCCTTCTCTAATATATTTACACTTTTTCCATTCATATCCTTCTACCATAAAAAGGCATTATCATAAGCACATTTCAAAATGAAATCGCTATGATAACACCTTCTAAAAAATCATATAATAAAATAAAACGTTATTTATTTTTTAAATATATTTTTTCTAAACACAAACATACTCAGTGCAGATAAAACTAATGCTAAGCCACCAAATAGAGATACATTACTTTCTTGGCCACCTGTTGCTGCTAAAGATTTCTTACTTTCTTCTTTTTTACTATGAACTTGTTTATTTGACACATTTTCTTTCGCTAGTTGATTCACTACTTCTTGTGCTTGTGCAGGTTCTTGTACCGCTTTATTTTTCTGAACAGTAGCTGTTTCTAGTTCATTTGAGCCTTCTGTTTGTTTCTCAACATTGGCTTCTGGCTCGTTTACATTTTCACCTTCTGTTATAGGTTCGCTTACTTCTTCTTTCGGCTTTTCTACTTCCGCTTCTGGCTTACTTGTTTCTTCTTTCGGCTTTTCTACTTCTGTTTCTGGTTTACTTGTTTCTTCTTTCGGCTTTTCTACTTCTGTTTCTGGTTTACTTGTTTCTTCTTTCGGCTTCTCTACTTCTGCCTCTGGCTTACTTGTTTCTTCTTTCGGCTTTTCTACTTCTGTTTCTGGTTTACTTGTTTCTTCTTTTGGCTTTTCTACTTCTGTTTCTGGTTTACTTGTTTCTTCTTTCGGCTTTTCTACCTCTGTTTCTGGTTTACTTGTTTCTTCTTTCGGCTTTTCTACTTCTGTTTCCGGCGACTCAATTTTTTCTACAATATTTTGAGTTACTTCACCGCTGAACCATATGCCAAGCCCATAATAACTCGTTCCATCAAAAGCAAACTCATATTTTTTCTCTCCTGGGGTACTCCACACAATTGTCCCTTCTTCTTCATTGAATGTTCCGCCTTCACTTTTCAGTGTAATATCCTCAAGAGGATTATCTTCCACATCAGAAACAGGAATTTTCACTTCTTGATTCACTTGAGCATCTTCTAGCATAATTTTTTGTCTTCTAAGATCAATTGTAATCCACTGAGATAATTGAATAATTGGTTTTATATCACGAATTTCATTTCCAGCCAGTTTTAATTTAAAAAGATCTAACATAGAACTAAAAACTGTTATATCTTTAATTTTATTATCTGACAAATCTAAAAATCTTAATTCTTTAGCTTTAGTTAATGGAGTTACATCCACTATTTTATTACCTTTAATTTCTAATTCGTCCATTTTAGTTATCCCACTAATTTCTTCCAAGCTACTAATGTCATTATTGTTTATTATTAGTATCCCTAAATTTTTGAATTCCTGTATACCTTGAAGAGATTCATTATTAATTTTATTGGCTGAAACATTTAACTTCTTCAATGAATTTAATGTAAATAATGGTTTTATATTTTGGTTGTTATTGTTGCTTATATTTAATACTACAAGCTTTTCCAACTTAGCTAACGGCTCTAAATTTTCTATTTTATTATTTGATAAATCCACTGACTTCAAGTTTTTCAAATTCGAGATAAATTCTATGTTTTTCAACTCAAACTTTTCCAATGTCAGATCTTCTAAATTTTCCATATACTCTAATCCAGATAAATCTTTTATTCCATTGTTCTGTC
The DNA here is from genome assembly GCF_058952315.1 of Bacillus sp. GW823-FHT06B01. NCBI lineage: Bacteria > Bacillati > Bacillota > Bacilli > Caryophanales > Bacillaceae > Bacillus > Bacillus sp. GW823-FHT06B01. The sequence goes on from NZ_JBXAHR010000006.1 coordinate 201,799, forward strand.
CATCCATTATCTTTAATGTTTTAACCCTTAATAAATCTTCTTTCGTGATAGGAGTATTCAAGTCTGTTCTACCTAAACTATGTTTATTAATATACTCTCTTAGTTTTTTATCTGTAATAACACTTACATCTGCTTGCTTAGCACTTATTTTTTGAATAACTGTTCCATTAAAATGTACTTTATTCTTAGAAGAACCTGTTTCTAAATTGAACTCGTATACTTTCTCTCCAGAATTTTCCCATTTTACAAAACCATTATTATGTGTTCCCCCCTCACTTATCCATCTAATATTTTGGAGTGGTTCGCCGTTTAAATCATATACAGGAATCTTAATGTTTTCATTTATTACTCCTTCATTTAAAAATACTTTTTGTCTATGAACTTTAACTACAAAACGCTTTCCAAACTCTTGAATAGGTCTTACATCAGAAATTTCATTTGCACTTAAATTAAGTTCATATAAATTAGTTAGTTCACTAAGTGGTGACACATCAGAAATATAATTCTCTTCTAAATCAAGTGATTGTAAGTTTTTCATTTTAGCTAGCGGTGTAATATCTTTAATTTCTGCATCTCTCACTGCAAGCTGAGTAAGGCTCTCCATTTTACTAATAGATTCAAGATTAGTAATGTTATTATTTCCAATCCATAATTCTTTTACTTTATTTAACTGTTCAATTCCTGTTAAATCGCTAATATTATTATTAGCTAAATACAACTTACCTAGAGACCCCATTGTAAATAATGGTTTAATATCTTCAATCTTATTACCGACTAAATCTAATGTTCTAACTTTTTTCAAGTTACTTAATGGATTTAAATCAATAATTTTATTATCTCTTAAAGAAAGAGATTGAATTTTATTCAGCCCAGCAATTGGCTCAATATTTCCAATTCGATTAGAGAAAAGATCTAAAGACTTCAAATTATTCAAATTAGCAATTGGCGATAAATCACTCACTTCAGATTCATGCAATCTAAAGGTTTCCAAATTTACCATATGCTCTAAACCAGCTAAATTATTAATACCTTTCCCAGCATATACCGCTAGTTCTTTAATTTGTAGTGCATCAACTTTCGTTATTGACGCATTAATATCTTTACGCCCTAAAATATTTTTATTAATGTATTGCTTCAATTGGTTATCGGCTATTATATTTTTCGTATCTTCCTTTTGCTCTTCATTATTTTCCTTCTTCTTTTCTGGAACATTATTTTCTAAATTTAAAGCATTTACTTCAAACTGCACTTGATATTTATTATCATAGGCCATTGTCGGAATATAAATATGCATTTGCATATTATATCTTTTTCCTAATTCTCCTACTTCAAACTGAATCACTTTCGTTCCATTTTTCTTTTTATCTTCTGATATTACTGTTACATCATGAAACACACCAGGAGTATGAATATCTTCTGTTTTCAAGTATTTGAAGAAATCACTATCACTTAACGTTGCCGTTACAATTTTCTTTCCATTCTCAATCGTTAACTTAGGATCCTTTATATAAACAGCTGCCATGGACTCCTCATTCGTTTTATCTTTATATGCTTTCATAACAGCATCATATGTACCATCTTCTAAAGCATATCCCTTTTTATTAGCCTCAATTGCTACTGCCGCTAAAGCAGGCGTTGAATACGTAGCAATTGGAAGTGATAACGCCGCAGCGATAATCATCGCATTTATATGTTTTCTTTTATTTTTTTTCAACTTTACATCTCCTCCAAAATATATAAATCTTAATGTAATCATATCTCGAATAAATGATAATGATTTTCATTATCATTGTCAACTAAAAAAATAAAAAGTTAACAAAAAAATAACCCCTTTTTAAGGGGGTTATGCCATTTTTTCTCCGGTTTCTTCTTTAAAAAAGCTCTTCATCGCATGGAATACGTCTGCTTTTTGCTTTAAAATATAATATCTAAAATTCTCATCCTTAATATTTTTATAGGCTGACATGAGGGTACTATGGCGGTTGTACTGGTTCACTTCCCCATATCCAAACATATTACACTTCTTCATTAACTCTTCGACAAGCTTTACACATCTAGCATTATCTGATGTTAAATTATCACCGTCTGAAAAATGGAATGGATAAATATTATAGCGGTCTGGTGAGTATTTATTATCAATTAGCTCGAGTGCTTTTTTATATACAGAAGAACATATCGTTCCGCCACTTTCTCCTTTTGAGAAAAACTCTTCCTCTGGAACTACTTTTGCCTCCGTATGATGGGCAATAAACTCAATATCTACTGTTTCATACTTCGTTCGTAGAAATCGCGTCATCCAGAAAAAGAAGCTACGTGCCATATATTTTTCCCATATTCCCATCGATCCACTCGTATCCATCATCGCTAATACAACAGCTTTTGAATCTGGCTTTAATACTTCATTCCAAGTACGGAACTTTAAATCTTCTTGGTGAATCGGATGAAAAGAGGCTTTACCACGCATCGCATTTCGTTTATATGCGGATATCATCGTTCGTTTCTTATCGATATTTCCCCATAATCCAGTCTTTCTAATGTCATTAAATTCAACATGTTCAATCCGGTTTTCATCTATTTCTTTTCTCTTTAAATTAGGCAGCTCTAACTCTTTGAAAAATGCTTGCTCTAATTCTAAAATAGAGACTTCAGCTTCATAATAATCTTCTCCAGCCGCGTCCCCTGCTCCTTGCCCTTTTCCTGGTCCTTTTTGCTTTTGACCACCTGATCCATCTCTCGCAACGACATCACCAACTTTGCTGTCACCATTTCCTTGCCCAACGTGTTTGTTTTTATCATAATTGTACCTAATCTTATATTCATCTAAAGAACGAATCGGTATTTTTACAACATCCTTACCATTAGACATAACTATGCTTTCTTCTGTTACAAGATCGGGTAAATTATTCTTAATTGCCTCTTGTACTTTTTCTTGATGGCGTTGTTGGTCGTCATATCCTTTGCGATGGAGGGACCAGTTTTCCTGTGAAATCGTATAATTTGGTTGGTTTTCTTCACCCATTTCTTTCCCTCCTTACTGTAATTGTCTTCCCCTATGAACAGTAAGCTAGAAATTTTGTTTTATACTGTGCAAGCTAGAATGAAAGATAACTGCCCATCGAAATTCATCCCATAAACATATATAACATTTTTCATATAATACTCCGAGCATCCTAAACAAAATTTTACCACTCACATACTAGAAAGAAATATTCAGCCGTTGATAAGAAAGAAACACAATGCATAGTTGCACACATTTACACTTTGCAACATATTGTATTGTGTTGGCTTTTTTCGTATGAATGGTTGGTTACTCTATCATATGCATATTGTAAAAATAATTGACAATAAATTCATGAAATTGCATCTTAATTTATTACATTTGGACAAGGTATGACACTTTACACATATAAATGGATAATAAAACGCTGTCCCGCAAAATACAAGAGACAGCGTTTTGTTATCAAACTATCGGTTTAGCAGACTACCTACATAGCGTAATAATTCATTCGCAGATGAAGAATTATAGCCGTGCTCATCAATTAAGCGTGCAACAACATCATTGATTTTCTTAAGCTGATTTTCGTCTGGCGTTTTCGTGGATGTTGTAATTTTCACTATATCTTTTAAATCAGCAAATAATTTTTTCTGAATCGCTTCACGAAGACGCTCATGTGAATTATAATCAAAGCGTTTTCCTTTACGCGCATAAGCAGAAATGCGAATTAAAATTTCTTCACGGAATGCTTTCTTAGCATTTTCTGAAATTCCAATTTGCTCTTCAATTGAGCGCATTAGCTTTTCATCTGGACTCATTTCTTCACCTGTTAATGGATCACGTAATTTCGACTTATTGCAATATGCTTCAACGTTATCTAAGTAATTATCCATAAGTGTCTTCGCTGATTCTTCATATGAATACACGAATGCTTTTTGTACTTCTTTCTTCGCAATTTCATCATATTCTTTTCTCGCTAATGAGATGAAATTCATATAACGCTCTCGATCTTCATTACTAATTGACGGATGCTGATCCAACCCGTCTTTGAGCGATCTAAGTACATCTAATGCGTTAATAGATGGTACCTCTTTTCGAATAATTGTAGAGGAAATTCGGTTAATAACATAACGAGGGTCAATACCTCTCATACCTTCATCTTGATATTCACGTTGCAGTTCCTCTACATCAATCGCATTATAACCTTCTACCGTTTCTCCATCATATAAACGCATCTTTTTAATTAAATCAATATCTGGACGCTTCGGATCTTTTAAACGAGTTAAAATCGTAAACATTGCTGCAACGCGAAGTGTGTGCGGTGCAATATGCACATTGGATACATCACTTTCACGAATCATTTTTTCATAAATATGTTCTTCTTCACTCACTCGTAAATTGTATGGAACTGGCATTACAATAATTCTTGAGTGCAATGCTTCATTTTTCTTGTTTGCTATAAATGAGCGATACTCTGTTTCATTCGTATGCGCTACAATTAATTCATCTGCTGAAATAAGCGCAAATCTTCCCGCTTTGAAATTCCCTTCTTGCGTAAGCGATAATAAATGCCATAAAAACTTCTCGTCGCATTTTAGCATCTCTTGGAATTCCATCATCCCACGGTTTGCCTTATTCAATTCTCCATCGAAGCGATACGCTCGTGGATCTGATTCTGAACCATATTCTGCGATTGTTGAAAAGTCCAGACTACCTGTTAAATCGGCGATATCTTGTGATTTAGGATCAGACGGGCTAAATGTACCAATCCCTGTACGGCGATCTTCCGAGAAGAAAATACGCTCTACAACTACATCCTCAATTCTTGAACCATATTCTTGCTCTAGACGCATTACGTTTAGTGGCGATAAATTCCCTTCAATTCTAACTCCATACTCACCAAAGAAATCATCCCGTAAATGATGCGGAATTAAATGAAGTGGATCTTCATGCATTGGGCAGCCTTTAATTGCAAAAATTGCTCCTCGATCTGTTCGTGAATATGTTTCTAATCCCCGTTTCAACATCGTAACTAATGTTGATTTCCCTCCACTAACAGGACCCATTAATAATAAAATACGTTTTCTAACATCTAATCGTTTTGCAGATGGATGAAAATATTCCTCCACAAGACGTTCTAAAGCATCCTCTAATCCAAATAGCTGATTACTAAAGAAGTTATACTTTCTTCTACCATCTACTTCTTCGATTCCAGCATCTTTTATCATATTGTAAATGCGAGAGTGTGCTGTTTGAGCCACCCATGGTCTTTCCTTCACAAGCTCTAAATACTCCGCAAACGTACCTTCCCATTGTAACCGTTCTTCTGCTGCTCGATGCTGTTCAATCTTTTTTAGAATATCCATTATAGCTCCTCCCCCATCTCCTTGTTCAATCGGATTATTATAAAAGGTATGCTAGGATGTCCTTAAACATTCTTTAAATCAAAATGAAATATACAGTAGTGCTATAAAATTCTCTCCAAAATTCAAAGAAAATTCTGTATAATATAGGTATTAAAGTTTTTACACCTCTATTCGTTTTAAATAAATTCTTTTCTTCCAAGAACCTTACATACATTTTGATTCATATTTAAGATTCGTAAACTGAAAAATAGGAGGGATATTAGTATGAAATTATTATTAATTTTAGGTGTATCACTCACATTTCTTACAGCTATTTTCACATCTGGTTACAATGATAAACCTGGTACACAAAAAAAGTGATGTGCTTCTTAGCACATCACTTTTTTTATCAATCATTTATAATACACATTTTCCACATCATATTTTGATAAAGGTCGGCTATAATAATAACCTTGCACAAACTTCACATTCTTTTCCTTCAAAAATTGTATTTGTTCCGCTTTTTCTACTCCTTCTGCAATTACATTCAATTCCAAAGTATGAGCTAAATGAATAATTGCAGCTGTAATATTCGTATCACGTTCATCCACATGTATACCTTCCATAAAAGAACGATCGATTTTCAACGTATCAATTGGGTACGTTTTTAAATAACTTAAAGATGAATATCCCGTCCCAAAATCATCTAAATGAATCTTTAAATTTTGTTCTTTTAATTGTAGCAATACCCTTTTCGATATGTCTTTATGCATAAGGGCTCCTTCTGTAACCTCTATCGCTAATAGATGAGCTGGTACATTGTACTTATGTAACGCCCGTGTAATCATCTCTATTAATATAATCGAGCGAAAGTGCCTGGCTGAAATATTAACTGCAATCGGGACAACTTCATATCCTTTATTTAACCATTCACGTATTTGCCGACACACTTCATTTACTACCCATTCATCAAGCTTAATAATAAATCCTGTTCTTTCTGCTAGCGGAATAAATTGATTGGGAGAGACAAATCCCAATTCTTTATTCTCCCACCTTATTAAAGCTTCCATACTCGCTATTTTTTTCGTTTCAATATTCATTTGTGGCTGATAATACAAGCAGAATTCATTTTTTTCTATAGCACGATGCAATTGGTTTTCTATTATAAATCTTTGTTCACGCTCACAATCTAATCCACTGCAATAAAACTGATAATGCCCTTTTCCTTTTTCTTTTGCTTTTTCCAAAGCAGCATCAACTCTTTGGAATAATATTTTTTCATCCTCTCCATCTGTTGGAGCCATTACAATTCCGATTGACGCACTTAAATAGACGTCCTCTTCTTCGATTACAAAATGTTCACTAATCTTTTTTAGTATGCTTTTTGCAACTATCTCTACACGTTCTTTCGTTATATTTTCTATCAACATAACAAATTGATCATCGTGTTCTCTAAATAAGTGCATACCGTCTATTGGAAAACTGCTTAAACATTCTGTAACTTTTTGTAATACTTTATCTCCTTCTTTATGACCAAAAGTATCATTAATAAGGTGAAATTCATCTAAATCTATAAAAACAAGCGCAAACTCTGTATTATCATTTAAAAAAACATTTAACTTATTTGCACATGAAATTCTATTCATTAATCCTGTTAATTGGTCATAATAAGCTAAATATTCTGTTCGCATTTCATTCAATACTTGTCTTGTAACATCCCTCGTAACAATATATACCCCAACAATTTCGGTGTTCACAATAATCGGAATTGTTCTCAAAGAAATATAGAGCTCGTACCCTTCTTTATGAACATATTTCTTTGAAACAATTTGTTTTGCCCTTCCTTGCAGGGCTCCTTTAAATATAATTTGAAAATCTTTTTCATATTCTTTATTAATAAATTCAAAAATAAATTTATTATGTAATTCTTCATATCGATATCCAAATATTTCATACGTTGCTGGATTTGCATATGTAATTCTACCTATAGAATCCATAGATATAATGGAGTCATTATTATATTCTAATAACGACTTAAACAACATTTGTTTTTCCTCTATCTCTGCCTTTTCTTCAATCTGAGCTGTGATATCCCTCGTAATACAAATAATAAACTGACATACTCCTTCTTCGTCGAATACAGGATTAAGTGAAGATTCATAATGTAACTCACCCTTTGGTAAACTAACTACATCACAAAAGGTATGTGCTTTCGCTTCGCTCGCTACTTTTGCATATTGCACTTGCAATATTTCCGCCGTATCTTCTGATAATACTTCAGCAAACGTTTTTCCATAACATTCTGCGCCTAGCTTCGCATAATCCATACCTATCTTATTTACATAAATATATGTAAAGGTTTCCTCATCCATAACTTTCACAATAAATACTAAATCTTGAATGGCATGTAATAGTCCTCTTCTTATTAAATCCATATCTATCATACTTAAAAAGGTATTTTGATTATTATATTGTTCCTTCATATTTATCTCAACCCGTCTAATCTATTTTTATTCATATATCCCATTCTATATGAATATGTACCCTTTTTTAAATGTATGATTACATATTATTTTTATTTTTAGAAAAAAAGTCGCCATATGGCGACTTTTAATAAACAATTTCTAAATCTAATCCCGGATAATTTTGTTGACGGAATGCTTCATAAATTAAAATAGCTGCTGTATTAGATAAATTTAATGAGCGCACTTTATCAGTCATTGGAATACGTAAACAATGATCGAAATTTTCTTCAATTACATTAGCTGGTAAGCCGTTTGTTTCTCTTCCAAATACAAAATAATAATCCTTCTCACGTTTGCTATAATCAAATGCTGTATGAGCTTTCTCGCCATACTTTGTTAAATAGAAGAATTCACCGTCTTTATTTTTCTCATAAAATTCTTCAATTGAATCATAATACGTAACTTTCACGTGCTGCCAATAATCTAATCCTGCACGCTTTAACATTTTATCATCCGTTGAAAATCCAAGCGGTCTAATCAAATGTAATTCTGTTCCAGTTGCTGCACAAGTACGAGCAATATTCCCTGTATTTGCTGGAATTTCTGGTTGATATAAAACAACATGTACTCCCACGCGATATTCACCTCTGTTTTTTGTCTACTACGTATTATACCACTTGAGCGAAAAATCTCTACCCATTAATAATATGAAAGAATTTATATTTCATTTGTGGTGTATATTTACTAGAATCTTCATAGTTCCAATAACGCCGACGGCTATTCGCTGAATGTGCATTCACAAGTGGCATACCATCTGCGTCTTTGGCTACTACAATCGTCGTATGATTCCACCTACCATCATCCTCGAAATCATAAGCAATGACATCACCAAGAATAAGGTCCTCTGGTCTTTCTACTGCTTCTGCTCGAAGCCCAGCTGTAGCACCTGACAAATACCAATAAAAAGAGTGTGCGACAGCCCAGCTCCAACTCCACTGATTCTCCCTTTGCCACCATCCTTTACGAATATTAGGGTATCCATTCATTGGTACTTCTCCAGTATGAAGACATTGAGAAATAAAATTCGTACAATTATCAGGGAAATTACGATATACAGGGTTTCTATCATCCCACCAACGCTCTGCATATTTAACTGCCTCTAAACGGTTATACTGATAAGAACCATACTTCTCTTTTGTAACTTCTCTTTCTAACGTCTCACTCATTCCAACTGCTTCTGGTACTTCAATAGCATAATCACCTATTACCCGGCTATTATTTAAACAAACTCTTCGCTTTAGTTGTTCCTCTTCGATATAAAATAATTCTTTATGCTTAATTAAATATTTAAAATGTATTTGATAATCAATTTCTTGATGATTGCTATTATTTAATTGTCTCATGAAAGAAACATCCGCAGTTGCTTTCACTATATCTGCATTACGCTTTTGAAACAATTGTTTCTTTCTCTGTGCTATTTGTAATAAATCTTCAGCAATACCATCTACATTTGTTCGTTTCTCTGTTACATATGCTAAAAATTGTTGTACTTGCTTTTCAATATTTATTTTTACAACCATTTCGTCTCCCTCCCATATTACAATATGAAAAAGGGAGATATTATCTACTCTTTTTTCTGCGCTAACAATTCAAGGCCGCGATTCATTTCATGAAGAACCTCTTCATCTTTCTCACGTTGCATCGCTTTTTCAATAGCTTCGCCCACGCCATCTCCACCAATTTTCCCAAGTGCCCATGCTGCTGTTCCGCGAAGTACCGGTCTTGGATCGTCTTTCATAACACCAATTAAATCAGGAATTGCTGATGCCTCTTTAAAATGCGCAAGTGCCAAAATTGCATTTCGTTGCAACGGCTTTTTACCTCTCCATGAACCAGACATAATTCCATATTTCTCTTTAAAATCACGATTACTAATTGTTAAAAGTGGTGTTAATAAGGGCTTAACTAACTCAGGATCTGGTTCCATCTCAGGGTGGTTATGAAAATCCATTCCTTTATTTTTCGGACAAACAGTCTGACATGTATCACATCCATAAATACGATTACCTATTTTTTCGCGATATTCTTCCGGTAGGAACCCTTTCGTCTGTGTTAAAAATGCAATACATTTCTTCGAGTCTAACTGTCCTCCTTGTATTAAAGCACCTGTAGGACAAATATCAATACATTTTGTACAACTTCCACATTGATCTTCTATTGGCTGGTCTGGTGGGAACGGAACGTTTGTAATGATTTCTCCTAAATATACATACGAACCAAATTCAGGTGTAATAATAGCGCAATTCTTACCGCTCCATCCAATGCCGGCACGCTCCGAAACAGCTCGATCACTTAATTCACCCGTATCAACCATTGACTTAACTTCTATCTCGGGAAGTTTTTCGATTAAGTATGCTTCTAATTTTTGCAAACGATCTCGTAAAACAAGATGATAATCTTGTCCCCAAGAGGCACGACAAAAAATCCCCCGGCGTTCTCCACGCCTACTTAATGGTGCATTTTTTAATTTTGAAGGATACGCTAATGCAATCGCAATAATTGATTTTGCACCAGGTAGTAGAAGCTGTGGGTTCGTTCTTTTTTCTATATCAGACTCTTCAAATCCCGATTGATAATTTAATTGTTGTTGCTGGATTAACCTCTGCTTTAATTCCTCAAATGGTGAAGCACTAGCAAAGCCTATTTTATCTATACCAATTGTTTTACTATACGCAATGACATCTTGCTTTAATTGTTCAAAATCCATTCTTAATCGCCTCCTCAGATGAATCCATCTCTTATGTAACGACTATATTGGTTAGCAATTCACTTTTGGAATACTATTCTTTACTTCTATTTTCGCATACAATTATGCTTTTCAAACATTAAAAAACGCAATGCCTCGTTTATCTTAGAAACGAAACACTGCGTTGATAACAATTTATAGAAAAACATTTAATAAAATTTGGAGCGGGTGAAGAGAATCGAACTCTCGACCAGAGCTTGGAAGGCTCTTGTTTTACCACTAAACTACACCCGCAAATATGAAATAAATATAAGATATTAGAATAACTTATGTAAGGTAGTATAGCATGTAAAAAAAACGGAAGCAAGAATTTTATCGAAAAAAGTCGAAAAAGTGATGAGTAGCTCATCACTTTTTCAATTCTTTATCAATCGCCTTCTTCATACTATCGAAATCAGGGTTTGCAAGATTTCCGTTTATGTATACTGAAGGAGCACCTTGAACTTTTAATTTTTGAGCACGATCTGAATCTTTACGTACTTTTTCTTTTATTTCTTTACTGTGTAAATCTTTCTTAAATTGTTCTACATCAACTTTCGGAAGCTTCTCTTTCACAATGTTAAGAAGTAATTCTTCTGTAATCCATTCTTCCGTATCTTTCTTTTGACTTTGATAAATCTCATCATAGAAAGTCCAGAATGAATCTTGATCTTGTTTATAAATTGCCTCACCAGCTGCTGCGCCTAAATCAGAGTCTTTTCCGATGAACGGGAAGTTAATAAAATATAACTGCACTTTACCTTTATCAATATACTCTTCTTTTAATCGTGGTAATACTGTTACATCCCAAGTACGACACGCAGGACATTTGAAGTCTCCAAATTCAACTACCTTAACTGGTGCATCATCTTTCCCTAAAGATTGTTGTGTGGAATAAGCAAACATCTCATTCCCTTTATCTTTTTTGTCATTTATGATGCTATACGCAATTGTTCCGATTACAATCAATACTGCGATAGAAAAAACTACACCAAGAGCCATGAGTTTATTTGATTTCATATACATTCCTCTTTAAATTCATATTCTGTATACAGCATTGTACACACTACACATAATATCAACACTTATATACGTCACGCAATGAACACGCTCACATAAATTACAAAAATACAATAATTGTGACGATATTGTGTCACAATTTGTCACAATTTATTCAAAAAAAAGAAGCTCCTATGTAGGAACTTCACTTAGCTTACTGCTTTTTCACGTGCATTATTTAACATCGACTGCTCTGTTTTTATATCATGACGAATTACTAATTTCTCACTAACTGCTTGCACATACTCATCATGATTGATATAGCCTTCCTTCTCCATCAATCTCAAAACGACATTTCGTCTCTCTACGGCCTTATCATAATTTTGTGCAGGTGAGTAATAAGCGGGTGCCTTTACTACAGCAGCCATCATTGCACTTTCAGCCAACGTTAATTGGCTCACCTTTTTACCGAAGTAAAGGTTTGCTGCTTTTTCAATTCCCCATGCTCCTTCTCCGTAATAAATATTACTTACATACAATTTTAAAATTTCATCCTTCGTAAATGTACGTTCAATTTTTTTCGTATAGAAAATCTCTTTCCACTTACGAGAAAATGTACGTTCATTCGTTAAAAAAGCATTTTTGGATAACTGTTGTGTAATTGTGCTTCCGCCTTGCACAACACCACCAGCCTTTATATTCTCAACAGACGCTCTGACAATCGCTATATAATCTAAACCGTTATGATGATAAAACCTTTTATCTTCTGTCGCAATAAATGCATGTGTTAATGATTCTGGCACCTCTAACTTAGCCGGTACATGTAATTTACTAATATCACTTTGCTCGATCATTACATTTCCAATGAATAATAACGTACAACTTAACAATAATAATAAAATAATGGCTTTATAAAAGAATTTAGTCATTGGATTTAATGCAACTTTTTGATGATAGTTCACCCTAGATAATACTCGTTCTTTCATCTTAAACACCTCTTTTCCACACAGCGTATAACTCTTACTTTAAGAATACCTTGTTGTAAAAAAACATCCCATCGATTTCTCTTACACGTACCTTACATCATTGTAAGGTATAAAAAAGTATTGTATCACAGTCTTTTTTTATCTACTATTCATCTGAAATATTGAATATAGATTATGCTAAACCAATAGCAGAGTATACCTTAAGCCTATACTCCCCTATTAAAACACCCTATTTTCATTATATCATCTACAAATATATATATTTGTAAGTATCTAGTAATCTAAATGTATACAATATATCATACATTATACAGAACAAACGTTCTAAAAATCAATACTAGCACTATTATTATTTTGACCTTTTTCTTAAACAGTATACAAAAAAGAGTAGTGATTTGATTGTATCTCAAACCGGCTACTCTTTTCTTTACAATCTACCTATTAAATTATACGGCTGCACTTCCCACGTTTCGTACGGAATACAATGTGTTGCTCTCATCGCATCAAGCGTTCTGGATTTCATATGAGGACGCGTTATATACTCATCTATATTCTCTTCATTTAAAGCAACAAATTTAGCCTCTTGTATTTCTTCAGGCTGAATTTGTATTTCACCACTCACGTATGCCACTTTAAAAACAACAGCTAGAATGTGCATGGAAGCATTATAATAAACTCCTGTAATACCGATAGGCTTCACCGTTAATCCTGTTTCCTCTTTTATTTCCCTACAAACAGCTTGATCGAGCGCTTCTCCTTCTTCCACCTGTCCTCCTGGCAACTCCCACGTATCCGATCGCCAATGTACTTTAGCCAATAACACTTCGTCTTTTTCATTTGTTAAATAACCTGCTACAGCAACGATATGCTTTGGTGTTTCATGTTCCATATTAAGCCTCCTAGCAATAATGAATATTTCACATATCCCTATAAGCATATTCCCTGTCTAAAACAAAATACCTTTACTAATTCATCCTCTTAATTAACTTCATGAAAAAAAGCCCCTATCCGTTAAATGAACAGGGGCTTCTATCGTATTATTCTCCTAAGTCTACGTTGTGGTAAACTTGTTGCACATCTTCTAAATCTTCTAATGCATCAACCATTTTTTCAAATTGTACTTGAGCATCTTCAGGAAGTTCTACATCACTTTGTGCAAGCATTGTTAATTCTGCAACTGTGAATTCTTCAACACCAGCATCTTTAAGTGCGGATTGTACTGCATGGAATTGATCTGGTTCAGCATACACGATAACAGAATCTTCTTCTTCTAGAATGTCACGTGCATCCACATCTGCTTCCATTAAAATTTCAAGAACTTCATCTGATGTTTTACCTTCAAGACCGATAACAGCTGTCGCATCAAACATGTAAGCTACAGAACCGTTTACACCCATGTTACCACTGTTTTTGCTAAATGCAGCTCGTACATCTGCTGCAGTACGGTTTACGTTATTTGTAAGTGTATCTACAATTACCATAGATCCGTTTGGTCCGAATCCTTCATAACGAAGCTCGTCATAATTTTCTTCTGAGCCGCCTTTTGCCTTTTCAACTGCACGATCAATAATTGTTCTTGGAACGTTGTATGTTTTCGCACGTTCTAATACAACTCTAAGCGCTTGGTTTGATTCTGGATCTGGCTCGCCTTGTTTTGCTGCCACATAAATCTCACGTCCAAATTTCGCGTATATACGGCTTGTATTTGCATCTTTTGATGCTTTTTTTTCTTTAATATTATTCCACTTACGACCCATACTTTCCACTCTCTTTCCCGTTTTAAATCTACATAAAAATATTAATATGAAATATAATGTGTATTCAACACATTTTTAAAAGAAATATAAAAAGTTCATTTTTGATTCATATTACAGACATAATATAAATTACTATCATTTTGTTCTTTCGACAAGTTATATTATACATGAATTTCTACATTTATTACGAATTTTAGAAGCACATAGTATAATTTAACAAAAAAGACTCTAACAGAAATGTTAGAGTCTTTTTATATCGCCGATACATATTTCCATAATATTCCCATAACTACTTTCTATTGTTGTATAACACGAGAAAAAAGCACATGGTCTGAAAGGAATAGGAGAGAAGTTAAACCCAACTATCTATCAAGTGAGATTCATGAAATTAGATCAACCAATTCAATTTGAGTCGTTTCCTGAATTAAAGGAATTAGGGGACTGGTTGAGTACTTCAACGCCAATGTGGTCGTGCCACTCAACTATGTACAAGTACAACAGAGAAGAGTTTGAAAAGAAGTTTTTAGAAATTACAAAGTTAACAGTTGATAATGTACTAATATCTACTGGTGCTGTCGGATTTAACTTCATGTCACCGGGATGGAGAAATTCTCTCTAGAGTGCTCGAAGGGAATATTGTATATACAATATTTTGCTGGAATTTTATAGAATATCACAATTAAAAGGATAAAAATGAATGTTTGTTTTTATCCTTTTAATGTTTCGCAGTTTACTCACCGTACACTTTTTGTGCTTATTTTGTCATGTAATGAAAAGAAAATACAAAAAAACTCTATACTAATTGTATAGAGTTTTTTACGCCGTTCATGATACCGATGGTCGGGGTCGAACCGACACTCCCGAAGGAACACGATTTTGAGTCGTGCGCGTCTGCCAATTCCGCCACATCGGCACAAAAGAAAGGCGGCAACCGGATTTGAACCGGTGGTAAAGGTTTTGCAGACCTCTGCCTTACCACTTGGCTATGCCGCCATGTTAAATTTTATTGGAGCGGAAGACGGGATTCGAACCCGCGACCCCAACCTTGGCAAGGTTGTATTCTACCACTGAACTACTTCCGC
>NZ_JBXAHR010000007.1:0-124614 GCF_058952315.1 Bacillus sp. GW823-FHT06B01
TCGAGGTGGAAGCATGGTGACATGTGGAGCTGACGAATACTAATAGATCGAGGACTTAACCATATAATATGAAGCAAATGTTATCTAGTTTTGAAGGAATATGCCTTCATAGTTTGGTGATGATGGCAGAGAGGTCACACCCGTTCCCATACCGAACACGGAAGTTAAGCTCTCTAGCGCCGATGGTAGTTGGGACCTTGTCCCTGTGAGAGTAGGACGTCGCCAAGCAAAAACCTAAGTCGATTCGACTTAGGTTTTTTTGTATTTATTTTTATTTATTAAATGTCATAATCCATAAATTGAATGACGCTAAAGAAGTGAAAAGAATGGAATAGAGGCTGTTTAAAGTACTAGCAATGATTTTTTGTTTTCTAGGTTTTCCGAGTGTTCCTAAAATAATCGTTATGATAGGAAACGTTATTTCTACCACAAGTATATATTCAAAAAAGTAGGATGATATAAATAAGTATTCAATCATTACAGCAAAGACTGCGATAAAAAGGAATAAATACGAAAAAAGTGTAGTTCGTTTTTTCATTATTGTCTTCCTTATAAATAAAATAAATAAAATAAATAAAATGAATATAAATGATATGCTTTATATTAAAGCATACGGAATAAGTATACAAACCGTTATGTGTACAATAGATCTCTAGAAATATAAATTCTAATTTCTTATCCTTCTTGCATATAGTTACAATTATTCTTTTGAATATAACTAAAACACGAACGTTATTGGTGAGTAATAAAAAAACATTCGATTATTTATTGACATTGTTTATGAAATATTGTTAATATAGCCATAGAAAGAATAATATATAAGACCTCATATAATCGCGGGGATATGGCCTGCAAGTCTCTACCTAACGACCGTTATTCGTTAGACTATGAGGGAAAGTCACTCGGTATTTTTCTATTCACAAGGGATACGTATGCCTGAGTAGAGCACTTTCTCTCATAGTAAAAGAGAAACTGTTCTATTTCAGGCTTTTTTTATTTGAATCGGGGGGATTCTAATATGAAATCACTAGTTGGAGTCATAATGGGAAGCACGTCAGACTGGGAAACAATGAAATATGCTTGTGACATTTTAGATGAATTAAATATACCGTATGAGAAAAAAGTTGTATCTGCTCATCGGACTCCGGATTATATGTTTGAATATGCAGAGACGGCTCGTGAACGTGGGTTGAAAGTTATTATTGCTGGAGCTGGTGGAGCAGCGCATTTACCAGGGATGGTTGCGGCGAAGACGAATCTTCCTGTAATCGGAGTTCCAGTTCAATCAAAAGCGTTAAACGGCTTAGATTCATTATTATCCATCGTCCAAATGCCAGGAGGGGTTCCAGTTGCAACTGTTGCAATTGGTAAGGCTGGTTCAACAAATGCTGGTTTACTTGCTGCACAAATACTTGGATCGTTCCATGATGATATACATGATGCATTAGAATTGAGAAGAGAAGCAATTAAAAAAGATGTGCGCGAAGGTAGTGAGCTAGTATGACGAGAATCATTTTACCTGGAAAAACAATCGGCATTATTGGAGGCGGCCAGCTAGGAAGAATGATGGCATTGGCAGCTAAGGAGATGGGATATAAAATTGCTGTTTTAGATCCAACAAAAAATTCACCATGTGCACAAGTTGCTGATATTGAAATTGTTGCACCATATGACGATTTAAAAGCAATTCAGCATTTAGCGGAGATTAGTGATGTTGTCACATATGAATTTGAGAATATTGATTATAGATGTTTACAATGGCTTGAAAAACATGCTTACTTACCGCAAGGCAGTCAGTTGTTAAGTAAAACACAAAATCGTTTTACAGAAAAGAATGCGATTGAGAAAGCTGGGCTACCAGTAGCAACGTATAGATTAGTTCAAAATCAAGATCAGCTCACTGAGGCAATCACTGAGTTATCATATCCTTCCGTCTTGAAAACGACGACAGGCGGATATGATGGGAAAGGTCAAGTTGTTTTAAGAAATGAGGCTGACGTTGATAAAGCGCGAGAGCTTGCGAATGCAGCAGAGTGTATTTTAGAGAAATGGGTGCCTTTTGAAAAAGAAGTATCAGTTATTGTGATTCGTAGTGTAAGTGGTGAAACGAAAGTATTTCCGGTAGCGGAAAATATTCATGTAAATAACATTTTGCATGAATCTATCGTTCCAGCTCGCATTACAGAAGAACTTTCTCAAAAAGCAATTGCTTATGCAAAAGTGCTCGCGGATGAACTAGAACTTGTGGGAACACTAGCGGTAGAGATGTTTGCTACAGCTGATGGTGAGATTTACATTAATGAATTAGCGCCAAGACCTCACAATTCAGGACACTATACACAGGATGCATGTGAAACGAGTCAATTCGGTCAACATATTCGAGCAATCTGTAATTTACCTCTTGGAGAAACAAATTTGTTAAAACCAGTTGTCATGGTAAACATTTTAGGCGAACATATAGAAGGGGTCCTAAGACAAGTGAATAGATTAACCGGGTGCTATTTACACTTGTATGGAAAAGAAGAAGCAAAAGCGCAGCGAAAAATGGGGCATGTTAATATTTTAAATGATAATATTGAAGTCGCTCTAGAAAAAGCGAAGAGTTTGCATATTTGGGACCATCAAGAACAACTGTTGGAGGGAAAAAGATGATTAGTCGTTATACACGCCCAGAAATGGGTGCAATTTGGACGGAAGAGAACAAATTTAAAGCGTGGTTAGAAGTTGAGATTTTAGCTTGTGAAGCATGGGCTGAGCTTGGCGATATTCCAAAAGAAGATGTTAAAAAAATCCGTGAGCATGCATCATTTGATATTGATCGTATTTATGAAATTGAAAAAGAGACACGTCATGACGTAGTTGCATTCACTCGTGCTGTATCAGAAACACCAACATTAGGTGAGGAACGTAAATGGGTTCATTACGGTTTAACATCTACAGACGTAGTAGATACAGCGCTATCTTACATCTTAAAACAAGCGAATGAAATCATATTAAAAGACTTAGAAAACTTTGTAAGCATTTTAGCTAACAAAGCGAAGGAGCATAAATACACGATCATGATGGGAAGAACACACGGTGTTCATGCAGAACCAACAACATTTGGTTTAAAACTTGGTCTTTGGTATGAAGAAATGAAACGTAACGTAGAGCGTTTCAAACAAGCTGCTGATACAGTTCGCGTTGGTAAATTATCTGGTGCGGTTGGTACATACGCAAATATCGATCCATTCGTAGAAAAGTATGTTTGTGAAAACTTAGGCTTAGAAGCAGCACCAATTTCAACACAAACATTGCAACGTGATCGCCATGCTCATTACATGTCAACACTTGCACTAATCGCAACATCTATCGAAAAGATGGCAGTTGAGATTCGTGGTTTACAAAAGAGTGAAACACGTGAAGTTGAAGAGGCTTTTGCAAAAGGCCAAAAAGGCTCTTCTGCAATGCCACATAAACGTAATCCAATCGGATCAGAAAATATGACTGGTTTAGCTCGTGTTATCCGCGGTTATATGATGACAGCGTATGAGAATGTTCCATTATGGCATGAGCGTGATATTTCTCACTCTTCGGCAGAACGCGTAATTTTACCAGATGCTACAATCGCATTAAATTACATGTTAAATCGTTTCGGTAATATCGTTAAAAACTTAACTGTATACCCAGAGAATATGAAACGCAATATGACAAGAACATACGGCTTAATTTATTCTCAGCGTGTAATGCTTACATTAATCGACAAAGGTATGGTACGTGAAGAAGCTTATGATATCGTACAGCCTAAAGCGATGGAAGCTTGGGAAACACAAGTACAATTTAAAGAGCTTGTAGAAGCTGATGAGCGTATTACGAGCAAGTTATCACAAGAAGAAATTAATGAATGCTTCAACTATGAGCATCATATGCAACACGTTGATACAATCTTTGAACGCCTTGGGTTAAACGAAGCGTAAAATTTCATATGGCACAGAATAGAGTCATTCTGTGCCATTCTTTATAAAAACATTATTCACATTTTTCAAACTACAGGGGGCTTGCGAAATGCAAAAGCTAGAATTGCTGTATGAAGGTAAGGCAAAAAGAATTTATCGTACAGAATCAGCAGATATGGTTTGGGTAGAGTACAAAGATAGTGCGACTGCTTTCAATGGGGAGAAAAAAGAGACGATTACAGGAAAAGGTCGTTTGAACAATGAGATTACAACTTTATTGTTCAGAAAGTTACAAGAAGTAGGAATAAAAACACATTTTGTAGAGAAGTTATCTGAAACAGAGCAACTTGTTAAAAAAGTGAGTATTATTCCTCTAGAAGTTGTCACAAGAAATGTAATTGCAGGAAGTCTTTCAAAACGATTAGGAATGGAAGAGGGAACTGTACTTGCAGAACCGATCGTAGAATTTTACTTCAAAGATGATGATTTAGGAGATCCGCTTGTAACGGAAGATCATATTCGTGTATTAAACGTTGCGTCACCAGAGCAAGTAAGCGTATTACGAGATATGGCTCTACAAATCAATCAAGTGTTGATTGATCATTTCGCAAGCTGTCGTGTAAGACTAGTAGATTTCAAATTAGAGTTTGGTATAACAGATGAAGGAGAAATCATTTTAGCAGATGAAATTTCACCAGATACTTGCCGTTTATGGGATGAAACGAGCAATGAAAAATTTGATAAAGACGTATTCCGTCGTGACCTTGGAAATTTAACAGAAGCTTATGAAGAGATTTTAAAACGTTTAGGGGGAATTTCACATGTATAAAGTTAAGGTATATGTAACGTTAAGAGAAAGCGTATTAGATCCACAAGGAACAGCAGTAAAAGGGGCACTTCATAGTCTTTCGTTCACAGAAGTACAAGACGTTCGAATCGGAAAATATATGGAATTAACAATTGATAAATCAGTATCTGACCTTGACGCAAAGGTAAAAGAGATGTGTGAAAAACTATTAACAAACGTTGTAATGGAAGACTTCCGTTATGAAGTTGAGGAGGTTGTCGCACAGTGAAATTTGCAGTCATAGTATTCCCAGGTTCGAACTGTGATGTCGATATGTTCCATGCAATTAAAGATGAGCTTGGTGAAGAAGTAGATTACGTTTGGCACGATAGAGAGAATTTAGATGAATATGATGCAATTTTACTACCTGGTGGATTCTCTTACGGTGACTATTTACGTTGTGGTGCTATTTCTCGCTTCGCGAATGCAATGAAAGCAGTGCAAAAAGCTGCTGAGCAAGGAAAGCCGATTTTAGGTGTATGTAATGGATTCCAGATTCTTGTTGAATCAGGATTACTACCAGGAGCGTTAATGAGAAACGAAAACTTAAAATTTATGTGCCGAACAGTTCAGCTGCGTGTTGAAAATAATGAAACGATGTTTACATCACAATATGAAAAAGATGAAGTAATCAATATTCCAATCGCGCATGGTGAGGGGAATTACTATTGTGATGAAGAGACTCTTAAACAATTAGAAGAGAATAATCAAATCGCATTCCGTTACGTAGAAAATCCGAATGGAAGCGTTTCAGATATTGCTGGTATTGTAAATGAAAAAGGAAATGTACTTGGTATGATGCCACACCCAGAGCGTGCTGTAGATGAATTACTTGGCGGTGCTGAAGGGTTAAAAGTCTTTCAATCTATCTTAAAACAGTGGAGGGAAACATATGTCGTTAATGCTTGAACCAAATCCAACACAAATTAAAGAAGAGCGCATATATGCGGAAATGGGGCTAACAGACGAAGAGTTTGCCATGGTTGAAAAGATTTTAGGCCGTCTGCCAAATTATACAGAAACAGGATTATTCTCTGTTATGTGGTCTGAACATTGCAGTTATAAAAATTCAAAACCAGTACTTCGAAAATTTCCAACAACAGGTGAGCGCGTTCTGCAAGGACCTGGGGAAGGTGCTGGAATTGTAGATATCGGTGATAATCAAGCGGTTGTATTTAAAATGGAAAGTCATAACCATCCTTCTGCTATTGAACCATATCAAGGAGCAGCAACAGGCGTTGGTGGTATTATCCGTGACGTATTCTCTATGGGAGCACGCCCGGTAGCTCTATTAAACTCACTTCGCTTCGGTGAATTACAGTCACCACGTGTGAAATATTTATTCGAAGAAGTAGTGGCAGGGATTGCAGGATACGGTAACTGTATCGGCATCCCGACTGTTGGCGGCGAAGTACAGTTTGATCCATGTTATGAAGGAAATCCACTTGTAAATGCAATGTGCGTAGGCTTAATTAATCATGAAGATATTAAAAAGGGGCAAGCGCACGGTGCTGGAAATACAGTAATGTACGTAGGGGCATCAACTGGTCGTGACGGTATTCACGGTGCAACATTCGCATCTGAAGAGTTATCTGAAAGCTCAGAAGCGAAGCGTCCAGCAGTTCAAGTAGGAGATCCATTTATGGAGAAACTTCTTATTGAAGCTTGCTTAGAACTTATTCAGTCGGATGCACTTGTTGGAATTCAAGATATGGGTGCAGCTGGTTTAACATCATCTTCTGCAGAAATGGCAAGTAAAGCAGGTATGGGTATTGAAATGTACTTAGATGATGTACCACAGCGTGAAACAGGAATGACACCATATGAAATGATGCTATCTGAATCACAAGAACGTATGCTAATCGTTGTGAAAAAGGGTAGAGAGCAAGAAATAGTAGATTTATTTGAGAAGTATGGTCTTGCAGCCGTTACGATGGGGAAAGTAACGGAAGACAAAATGCTTCGCTTATTCCATAAAGGTGAAAAGGTAGCTGAAGTTCCAGCAGATGCTCTTGCAGAAGAAGCACCAATTTATCATAAGCCATCAAAAGAAGCAGCATACTTTGCTGAATTCCAGGCAATGAAAATGGAAACACCAAAAGTAGAAAATTATAAAGAAACGTTATTCGCTCTATTACAACAACCGACGATTGCAAGTAAAGAGTGGGTTTATGATCAATATGATTATCAAGTTCGCACAAGCACAGTTGTTACACCAGGTTCAGATGCAGCAGTTGTACGTGTACGCGGTACAGAAAAAGGATTAGCAATGACGACAGATTGTAACTCTCGCTACATTTATTTAGATCCAGAAGTGGGCGGTAAAATTGCAGTAGCAGAGGCAGCACGTAATATCGTATGTTCTGGGGGAGAGCCACTTGCAATTACAGATTGCTTAAACTTCGGTAATCCAGAAAAACCAGAAATCTTCTGGCAAATTGAGAAATCAGTAGATGGTATGAGTGAAGCTTGTCGCACATTACAAACGCCAGTTATCGGCGGAAACGTATCAATGTATAACGAACGTAGTGGTGAAGCTGTATACCCAACACCGACAGTTGGGATGGTTGGACTTGTACACGATTTAAAACATGTAACAACACAAGAGTTTAAGCAAGCTGGCGATTTAGTTTATATCATCGGAGAGACGAAAGCTGAGTTTGGTGGAAGTGAATTACAGAAAATGATTCACGGCAAAATTTTCGGTCAATCACCAAGCATCGATCTAGACGTAGAATTAAAACGTCAAAAACAAGTATTAGCAGCAATTCAAGCTGGCCTTGTTCAATCTGCTCATGATGTTGCAGAAGGTGGTTTAGCAGTTGCAATTACTGAGAGTGCAATTGGTGCAAATGGTTTAGGTGCTACTGTGAAATTAGACGGAGAAGCAACAGCGGCATTATTTGCTGAATCACAATCTCGCTTCGTTATAACTGTAAAACGTGAAAATAAAGAAGCGTTTGAGACGGCGGTAGAAGCAATTCAAGTTGGAGAAGTGACAAATACAAATGAAGTAACAATTCATAATGAAGAAAATGAAGTATTACTTACAGCAAATGTAGATGAAATGAGAAAGGCTTGGAAAGGGGCAATCCCATGCTTGCTGAAATAAAGGGGTTAAATGAAGAATGTGGCGTTTTCGGAATTTGGGGGCATGAAAATGCAGCACAAGTTTCGTACTACGGATTGCATAGTTTACAGCACCGTGGACAAGAGGGCGCAGGCATCGTCGTAAATAATGGTGAGAAAATCGTCGGTCACAAGGGGTTAGGTTTAATATCGGAAGTATTTTCAAGAGGTGAGCTAGAAGGCTTAAACGGAAAATCAGCAATTGGACACGTACGATATGCGACAGCTGGCGGAAGTGAAGTTGCTAACGTTCAACCATTATTATTCCGTTTTTCTGATCATAGTATGGCATTAGCTCATAACGGAAATTTAATTAATGCAAAGATGCTTCGTCGTGAATTAGAGGCAGAGGGAAGTATTTTCCAAACAAGTTCAGATACAGAGGTACTTTTACATCTCATTAAACGTAGTACGAAAGATTCTTTAATTGAAAGTGTAAAAGAGGCTCTAAATAAAGTGAAAGGTGCGTTTGCATATCTTTTACTAACTGGAAATGAAATGATCGTTGCGCTAGACCCGAATGGATTCCGTCCTCTTTCAATTGGAAAGATGGGAGATGCTTACGTTGTAGCATCAGAAACATGTGCTTTCGATGTAGTAGGTGCAACATATATTCGTGATGTAGAACCAGGTGAATTACTAATCATCAATGATGAAGGAATTCACGTAGATCGTTTTACAAATGAAGTAGATCATGCAATTTGTAGTATGGAGTACATTTACTTTGCACGTCCGGATTCTAATATTGCAGGTATTAACGTCCATGCAGCACGTAAAAACATGGGAAAACGTTTGGCGGCAGAAGCTCCTATTGAAGCTGATGTTGTTACTGGTGTACCAGACTCTAGTATTTCAGCGGCAATTGGTTACGCGGAGGCGACAGGAATTCCGTATGAGTTAGGATTAATTAAAAATCGTTACGTTGGACGTACGTTTATTCAACCTTCTCAAGAACTGCGTGAGCAAGGGGTTAAGATGAAGCTTTCAGCAGTAAGAGGCGTAGTTGAAGGAAAACGAGTTGTGATGATTGACGATTCTATCGTAAGAGGAACGACGAGTAAACGAATTGTTCGTATGCTTCGCGAGGCTGGAGCGACAGAAGTCCATGTAAGAATTGCTTCACCACCTCTTAAGTATCCATGTTTCTATGGCATTGATATTCAAACGAGAAAAGAATTAATCGCAGCAAATAATTCAATAGAAGAAATCCGTCAAATCATCGGAGCAGATTCTTTAACGTTTTTAAGTGAAGATGGATTAGTAGATGCAATTGGACGTCCATATGAAGGGAAATACGGTGGTCTATGTATGGCGTACTTCAATGGAGATTATCCAACAGCTCTTTATGATTATGAGCAAGAGCTTTTAGAAAGTATGAAATAAGAAGAAAAAAGCTTCTACTTCTTTTGATGTAGAAGCTAGCTTCTTTCTTAAAATGGCCGGCCCTGAATAGGGAGAAATTAAAAGACGAGGTGTAGATAACGATGGCGAATGCATATAAGCAAGCAGGAGTAGATATTGAAGCTGGATATGAAGCGGTATCTCGCATGAAAAAACACGTACAAACAACAATGAGAAAAGAAGTACTAGGCGGTCTAGGCGGTTTTGGAGGTATGTTTGATTTATCAAAATTTGCATTAGAAGAACCTGTATTAGTATCTGGAACAGATGGCGTGGGAACAAAATTGATGCTCGCTTTTATGGCAGATAAACATGACACAATTGGTATTGATGCAGTAGCAATGTGTGTAAATGATATTGTTGTCCAAGGAGCAGAGCCGCTTTTTTTCCTTGATTATATTGCTTGTGGTAAAGCTGAACCTAGTAAAATTGAAAACATCGTCAAAGGTATATCAGAGGGCTGTCGCCAAGCTGGTTGTGCATTAATTGGTGGAGAAACAGCTGAAATGCCAGGAATGTATTCTATGGAAGAATACGATTTAGCTGGTTTTACAGTTGGAATTGTTGATAAAAAGAAAATTGTAACAGGTGAAAAAATTGAGGCTGGTCAAGTATTAATTGGCTTAGCATCTAGCGGTATTCATAGTAATGGTTATTCTTTAGTACGAAAAGTATTACTAGAAGATGGAGAACTATCTTTAGATCGAATTTACGGACGCTTAGAACTACCTCTTGGTGAAGAATTATTAAAACCAACGAAAATTTATGTCAAACCTATTTTAGAACTATTGAAGAAATATGAAGTATACGGTATGGCGCATATTACAGGTGGCGGATTCATTGAAAATATTCCACGTATGTTACCAGAAGGAATCGGTGCAGAAATTGAATTAGGATCTTGGAAAATTCAACCGATCTTCAGTTTACTTCAAGAAGTGGGAAAACTAGAAGAGAAAGAAATGTTCAATATTTTTAACATGGGTATTGGTATGGTAGTAGCGGTGAAGGAAGAAGAGGCAAAAGATATTGTTCGTCTTCTTGAAGAGCAAGGAGAAACAGCTCGTATTATTGGACGTACTGTACAAGGAACTGGTGTTACCTTCAATGGGGGCACGGCACTATGAGTAGATTAGCAGTTTTTGCTTCTGGAAGCGGCTCTAACTTTCAATCTCTCGTTAATGCGGTAGAAGAAAAAAGATTGGATGCAGAAATTAGTTTATTAGTATGTGATAAACCAGAAGCACGTGCTGTTGGACGGGCACATTATCATCATATTCCGTGTTTCGCCTTTTCAGCGAAAGCATATGAGTCAAAAGAAGCATTTGAAAAAGAAATATTAAAGAAGCTAGAAGAGTATGAGATTGATTATGTTATTTTAGCTGGATATATGCGTTTAATTGGGCCGACTTTATTAGGAGCGTATGGTGGGAAGATTATTAATATTCATCCGTCACTATTACCGAGTTTTCCTGGTAAAGATGCTGTCGGTCAAGCGTTAGAAGCAGGTGTGAAAGTAACTGGAGTAACAATTCATTATGTAGATGCAGGTATGGATACAGGTCCAATTATTGCGCAAGAAGCAGTGGTTGTTTCTGAAGGGGATACGAGGGAAAGCTTACAAAAGAAAATTCAACAAGTTGAACATAAATTATACGTAAATACAGTGAATCAAATTGTTCAATCTGTGAAAGAACCAACTGTTAACTAACATACAACCAGGGGTGAAGGATAAATGAAAAAGCGTGCATTAGTAAGTGTTTCAGATAAAACAGGAGTAGTAGAATTTGTTAAAGGTTTACTAGAACAAGGGATCGAAGTTATCTCAACAGGTGGTACGAAAAAATTACTAGAAGAAAATGGCTTACAAGTAATCGGTATTTCTGAAGTAACTGGGTTCCCAGAAATTATGGATGGCCGCGTAAAAACATTACATCCAAACATTCATGGTGGTCTATTAGCAGTTCGCGATAATGAAACGCATGTAGCGCAAATGAATGAATTAGGTATGCAGCCAATTGATTTTGTTGTTGTGAACTTATACCCATTCAAAGAAACAATCGCTAAGCCTGATGTAACATTTGCTGATGCAATTGAAAATATTGATATCGGTGGTCCAACAATGATTCGCTCTGCTGCGAAAAATCATAAATTTGTATCGGTAATTGTAGATCCAGTAGATTACGATGTTGTATTAGCAGAACTGAATGAGAACGGTGAAGTAAAAGAAGAAACAAAACGTAAATTAGCAGCGAAAGTATTCCGTCATACAGCGGCATATGATGCGTTAATCTCTAACTACTTAACAGAGCAAATGGGTGAAGAAAGCCCAGAAACATTAACAGTGACATTTGAGAAAAAACAAGATTTACGCTATGGAGAAAATCCACATCAAAAAGCAACCTTCTATAAAGCACCATTCGCTGTAACTTCTTCTGTTGCATACGCAGAACAATTACACGGTAAAGAATTATCTTACAACAATATTAACGATGCAGATGCAGCACTTAGTATTGTAAAAGAATTTACAGAGCCAGCAGTAGTAGCAGTAAAACATATGAATCCATGTGGTGTTGGAGTGGGTACTGATATTCATGAAGCATACACACGCGCTTATGAAGCAGACCCAGTATCAATCTTTGGTGGAATTATTGCAGCAAATCGTGAAATTGATAAAGCTACAGCAGAAAAGTTACACGAAATTTTCTTAGAAATCATTATTGCACCTTCTTTCTCAAAAGAAGCTTTAGAAGTATTGCAAAGTAAGAAAAACTTACGTCTACTAACTGTAAATATTGAAAAAGCGACAAGTGCAAGCAAAAAACTAACTTCTGTACAAGGTGGTCTTCTCGTTCAAGAGGAAGATACGTTATCATTAGATGAAAGTACAATTTCAATTCCGACAAAACGTGAACCATCAGAGCAAGAGTGGAAAGATTTAAAACTAGCTTGGAAAGTTGTAAAACATGTGAAATCAAACGCAATTGTTTTAGCGAATGATAACATGACAGTTGGTGTAGGCGCGGGACAGATGAACCGTGTAGGTTCTGCAAAAATCGCAATTACACAAGCTGGTGAAAAAGCACAAGGTAGCGCACTTGCATCTGATGCTTTCTTCCCAATGCCAGATACAGTAGAAGAAGCAGCAAGAGCAGGGATTACAGCAATCATTCAACCAGGCGGATCAATCCGTGACGAAGATTCTATTAAAGTGGCGGATAAGTATGGGATTACGATGGTGTTCACTGGCGTACGTCATTTCAAACACTAGTAGAGGATGTTTAAAAGGTCCGGTCAAGATAACTGTCGCATGTCGTCGTTGCATTGCCAGTGCGGTACTCATGTAGGAAAGCTACATTCCGTGTCCTCCAGTCAAATGCGCCTCGACCTGCTCGGTTCTCTTGATCCTCCCTTTTAAACTTTGATTGATATGAAAACAAACTAGGAGCAGAGCTTCTAGTTTGTACTTATTTAAGTATTGGGGGATGAAATATGAATGTTTTAGTAATTGGCCGCGGTGGGCGTGAGCATGCTTTAGCTTGGAAGTTTGTGCAATCTGAAAAGGTGGAAAAGGTATATGTAGCACCTGGTAATGAAGGTATGCGCGATGTTGCAACACCAGTTGATATTGATGAAAATGATTTTGACGCATTAGTTTTATTTGCTAAAGAGAATAAGGTTGAATTAACTTTCGTTGGACCAGAAATTCCGCTTATGAATGGAATTGTTGATCGCTTTAAAGAAGAGGGACTTCGTGTATTTGGCCCAAATAAGGCGGCTGCTGTTATTGAAGGTAGTAAGGCTTTTACGAAAGAATTGATGAAAAAATATGATATTCCAACTGCGGCATATGAAACTTTTACAGACTATGAAGAAGCAGTACAGTATATTCAAAAAGTTGGTGCGCCAATCGTTATTAAAGCTGACGGCCTAGCTGCTGGTAAAGGTGTAACGGTAGCAATGACGCTTGAAGAGGCATTACAAGCTGTGAAAGAGATGCTACAAGATGTGAAGTTCGGCGAAGCGAGCAAGAAGGTCGTTATTGAAGAGTTTTTAGATGGACAAGAATTTTCATTAATGGCATTTGTAAATGGAACAACTGTGCATCCGATGGTAATTGCGCAAGATCATAAACGAGCTTTTGATGGTGATAAAGGTCCAAATACAGGCGGAATGGGTGCGTATTCTCCCGTACCACAAATTCCAGGATCAGCAGTTCAAGAGGCAATAAAAATGGTATTACATCCAACTGCCAAGGCGATGATTGCAGAAAACCGTTCGTTTACAGGAATTTTATATGCGGGACTTATTTTAACAAATGATGGCCCAAAGGTAATTGAATTTAATGCACGCTTTGGTGATCCTGAAACGGAAGTAGTATTACCTCGCTTAGAAAATGATTTAGTTGATGTATGTAACGCTGTATTAGATGAAAGTGAATTAACGTTACAGTGGTCAGAGGAAGCGGTAATTGGTGTTGTACTTGCTTCGAAAGGGTATCCGGAAGCATATAAAAAAGGTGAAATTATTAACGGATTAGACACATTGCAAGATGTAATTGTTTTCCATTCAGGCACAGCTATGAAGCACGGTGACTTTGTAACAAATGGTGGCCGTGTACTATTTGTTACTTGTAAGGCGGACAGTTTACAAGCAGCGAAAGATAAGGTGTATAAAGCAATTGGTAAAATTGAGAGTGATGGTCTATTTTATCGAAGTGATATAGGATATCGTGCAATTGGTCATGAGATGACGAGAAGCTAATATGTAAAAATCCCGCTGATTTCTCAGCGGGATTTTTTA
Organism: Bacillus sp. GW823-FHT06B01; assembly: GCF_058952315.1. NCBI lineage: Bacteria > Bacillati > Bacillota > Bacilli > Caryophanales > Bacillaceae > Bacillus > Bacillus sp. GW823-FHT06B01. The sequence continues at coordinate 14,113 of NZ_JBXAHR010000007.1, forward strand.
TGCGTCTTTATCTTTTTTCAATTTTCCTTTTTGCTTTGCCATTTCTCGAAGTAAATACTCGATGTGTGCATTGACGCTACGAAACTCATCATTCGCCCATTTTTCGATGACTGCGTGTAATTCAGGATCAATACGTAATGGAAAGCTTTTCTTTTTAGCCATAATGATTACAACCTTTTAATATAGGCTTCCTGTATTAATAACTGGTTGCGCACCTTTATCTGAAACGATGGCAACTAATAAGTTGTTCACCATATTTGCTTTACGCTCGTCATCTAATTCAAGTACGCCTTCCTCATCTAACATATGGATTGAATCTTTCGCCATCTTCACAGCACCTTCAACAATCTCTTTTCTAGCAGCTAATACTGCTTTTGCTTGTTGACGTTGTAGCATTGCATGGGCAATTTCTGTTGCGTAAGCTAAATGTGTTAAACGAGTTTCTAATACTTCTACGCCAGCGATTTCAAGGCGCGCTTCTAACTCACGTTTTAATTCTTCAGAGATTTCTTCAGTATTTCCGCGTAACGTGATACAAGTTTCATCTTGGAAATTGTCATAAGGATATTTTGTTGCGACGTGGCGGATTGCTGTTTCACTTTGAATTTCTACAAATCGATCGTAATGTTCAACACCGAACATTGCTTTTGCAGAATCAACAACTTTATATACGATAACGGCTGCAATTTCAATTGGATTTCCCTCAATATCGTTTACTTTTAACTTCTTACTATTAAAGTTTTCAACACGTAACGATACAGTTTGACGGAATGCGAATGGAATTGTTAAAAATAAACCGTTTTGACGAATTGTTCCTAAATAATTACCGAAAAACGTAATGACTTTTGCTTGGTTTGGTTGAACAATACCAATACCTGTAGCAAGAACTGCGGCTAAAATAATAGTTAATGCCGCTCCTATGAAAATTTCTTGTACAAGGAAAAATACACCGATAGCGGCTAAAATTAAAATCCCGATAATACCGAGAAAACCATTTACATAAAAAACTTGTTTTTCTTTCATATGATCGCCTCCTGATATATAAATGATATCACTTTTATATCATTTTATGCAAGGGCTTTACACCTAATTTTCTGAAATTAATGATTAAGTATCTCTTATGTATATTTTGAGGTTTGAAACGAGAATATACGTTCTGTCTTATGGTAAAATAAAGAAGACTTAACCGCCCACTGCAGCAGCTAAGTCCCTTTGAGAGCATCTTGCATCGTGACAAATGATTCAAAGCGGTTTTGCCAGGATTATATCTTCAATCGCTGACTCAATTTCTTTGTCAGAAGTGTCATAACTTCCATTTGACTTTGGTTTGTCGTGATTGGAAGTTTGGTTCACTTCTTCTTTAGAATGTCCCTTTTCAGCGACATTCATGCTAGGCATTTTAAATGCCCCCATATTCATGTATTTTCCGAATTTCCACATTTCAACAACAGGGCAGAAACGAACAATTCCCTCTGCAATTTTCATTGCACCAATCCATAGCAAGACGTTAGACCAAGTGCACCACGGCTTGCGTACAAGTTTAGCGCTACTACAGCCGAAGAGGATAAGTCCGAGCGTAATTCGAATTAGGGCATTTATTGTACCGATGTTTTGCTTCATTAGAAAAACACTCCTTTTTATGAAAGTTGAAATAGATAATACTATTTCTCTTATTAGTATCCCTTGTGATTTTTGGGATATGTAATCCAACATTTGACGTTGAAAAAGATGTTGGAATGTGCGTGTGTGTAAGTAGCTTTTTTTGTTATAATGAAAGAATGCACAAAAGGAAGTTCAAAGTTAAATCCTCTCGTTTGAAAAACTATGGAAGAGGGAATTCCAAACTTAATTCTCCGTTTTAAACAAATATTTAAGATGAAGTTAAAAAAATCCTGATGAAAATAAACTGTTATTTTGAACAGAAATATATATAAATAGAGAAAAGAAAGGGTGTTTTCATGTACGATATTTCCGGGTGGAAACATGTATTTAAGCTTGATCCAAATAAGGAGTTAAGTGACGAACATTTAGAAATGATTTGTGAGTCTGGAACAGATGCTGTTATTGTAGGCGGAAGTGATGGAGTTACAATTGATAATGTATTACACATGCTAGTTAGCATTCGTAGATATGCAGTTCCTTGTGTGTTAGAGGTTTCTGATGTGGAAGCAATTACACCAGGATTTGATTTTTATTATATCCCAAGCGTTTTAAATAGCCGAAAGGTAGAATGGGTAACAGGTGTTCATCATGAGGCTTTGAAAGAATTTGGGGATATTATGGACTGGGATGAAATTTTCATGGAAGGGTATTGTGTTTTAAATCCGGAAGCGAAAGTAGCTCAGCTTACAGATGCGAAATGTGATGTAACAGAAGATGATGTAATTGCATACGCGCGTTTAGCAGACAAGCTATTACGTTTACCGATATTTTATTTAGAATATAGCGGTACGTATGGAGACGTTGAACTTGTTAAAAATGTAAAAGCAGAATTAAAACAAGCGAAGTTATATTATGGCGGCGGTATTTCTAATGCTGAACAAGCGAAGGAAATGGCACAATACGCTGATACAGTAGTTGTTGGAAATATTATTTATGATGATATAAAATCCGCGTTAAAAACAGTTAAAGCAGTAAAAGGAGAGTAGGTGCAGGCGTATATGAGTAAGACAGATAAGTTATTAAATGGTTTAAATCCGCAGCAACAAAAAGCAGTACAAACAACGAACGGACCACTTCTATTAATGGCAGGTGCAGGTAGTGGTAAAACACGTGTGTTAACACATCGTATTGCGTATTTACTTGGTGAAAAAGGTGTAGCGCCATGGAATGTACTAGCTATTACCTTTACAAATAAAGCGGCGCGTGAAATGCGCGAGCGTATTGATACACTTGTCGGACCAGAAGCAGAAGATATTTGGATTTCTACGTTCCACTCTATGTGTGTACGTATTTTACGACGTGATATCGATCGTATTGGTATTAATCGTAACTTTACAATCTTAGATTCAGGCGATCAGTTAACTGTAGTCAAAAAAATTATGAAAGAGCGTAATATTGATCCGAAGAAATTTGAGCCACGCTCCATTTTAGCTGGTATTAGTAATGCGAAAAATGAATTGTTATCTGCAGATAAATATGCGAAAAAAATTACCATCGCTGATCCATATGAAAAATTAACGAGCGATGTATATACAGAATATCAAAAACGTCTTCTGAAAAATAACTCATTAGACTTTGATGATTTAATTATGACAACGATTCAGCTATTTGAACGTGTTCCAGAAGTACTAGAGTTTTATCAGCGTAAGTTCCAATATATTCACGTGGATGAGTATCAAGATACGAACAAAGCACAGTACCTTCTTGTAAAACATTTAGCAGCACGTTTTAAAAATTTATGTGTTGTAGGTGACTCAGATCAGTCTATTTACCGCTGGCGCGGGGCTGACATTTCTAACATTTTGTCATTCGAAAAAGACTATGAGAATGCGCAAGTTATTCTGTTAGAACAAAACTATCGTTCGTCACAAAATATTTTAAATGCAGCGAATGCTGTTATTGAAAAAAATTCAAACCGTAAACCGAAAAAATTATGGACAGACAATCAAGTTGGAAGCAAAATCTCATATTACCGTGCTGCGACGGAAAAAGACGAAGCATATTTTGTTGCGAAAAAAATTCGTGACGATATTCAAATGGGAAAACGAAAATATACTGATTTTGCAGTGTTATATCGTACAAATGCGCAGTCTCGTATGGTCGAGGAGATTTTCCTCAAATCTAATATTCCTTACAAAATTGTCGGCGGTACGAAGTTCTACGATCGTAAAGAGATTAAAGACATTTTGGCGTATTTACGTTTAATTGGGAATCCAGATGATGAGATTAGTTTCGCACGTATTATTAACATGCCAAAGCGCGGAATTGGTGCGACTTCTATCGATAAAATTATTAATTACGGTGTACAAAATGGAATTTCATTAACTGCTGTATTCGATGAGATTGAGCATGTTGGAGTAAGTGCAAAAATTACAAAGGCAGTAAAAGAATTCGCAGGTTTATTACACAACTGGGTAAATATGCAAGAGTATTTATCTGTTACAGAATTGGTAGAAGAAGTTATTGAAAAAACAGGCTATCGCGATATGTTGAAAAACGAGCGTACTTTAGAAGCAGAAGGTCGTTTAGAGAACTTAGATGAGTTTTTATCTGTTACGCAAACATTTGAATCTCAAAGCGAAGATAAGAGCCTTGTTGCATTCTTAACAGACTTAGCGCTTGTTGCTGATATTGATCGTGTCGATGAAGATCCAACTGCTGGTGAGGAAGTTATTTTAATGACGATGCACTCAGCGAAAGGATTAGAATTCCCAGTTGTCTTTATTGTTGGTTTAGAGGAAGGAATATTCCCACATACTCGTTCTCTAATGGAAGAAGATGAAATGCAGGAAGAGCGTCGCCTTGCTTATGTAGGTATTACTCGTGCAGAAGAAGAGTTATATTTATCTAACGCACAAATGCGTACTTTATTTGGTAGAACAAGTATGAACGCTGCCTCTCGATTTATTACAGAAATTCCGGCAGAGCTAGTAGAATCGTTAAATGAAACAGCGCCAAAGCGTGAAACTTCGTTTGGTGCAAAAGGAAGAACGACAAGTACAAGTAGAATGACAACTACAACCACAACCACAACACGCTCTCGTTCAGCTTTCGCGCGTCCTGCAGCTAAGACGACAGGTGGCGAGCAAATTGGCTGGGCAGTAGGCGATAAAGCTTCCCACCAAAAATGGGGAGTCGGTACAGTTGTCAGTGTAAAAGGTGAAGGTGATGCAAAAGAATTAGATATTGCGTTCCCAAGCCCGATTGGTGTTAAACGTTTGTTAGCAAAATTTGCACCTGTGACGAAACAATAGGAAAGGAATGAGGGTATGTCAAAAGAGATAGCAAAACAACGTATAGAAGAACTGCGTGATTTGTTAAATACATTTAACTATCAGTATCACGTATTAGACAATCCTTCTGTTTCTGATGCGGAGTATGACCGTAATATGCAGGAGCTTATAAAATTAGAAGCAGAGAATCCAGAGTTTATGAGTGAAGACTCTCCCTCCATTCGCGTTGGAGGAACGGTTCTTGATATATTTGAAAAAGTAACACATAAGTCACCGATGTTAAGTTTAGGAAATGCATTTAACGAAGGAGATTTACGTGATTTCGACCGACGAGTACGCCAAGGAATTGATGATGCGAATGTAAGATATATATGCGAATTAAAAATTGACGGACTTGCTGTTTCACTTCATTATGAAAAAGGACGCTTCATTCAAGGGGCAACGCGTGGTGATGGTGTAACAGGGGAAGATATTACCCAAAATTTAAAAACAATTAAAGCGATCCCGCTCCGTTTAAATGAAGAAGTAACGTTAGAAGCACGAGGCGAAGCTTATATGCCGAAGCGTTCATTCGTTAAGTTAAATGAAGAAAAAGAGCAAAATGGTGAAGATGTATTTGCGAATCCGCGTAATGCGGCAGCTGGTTCAATACGCCAACTTGATCCAAAAATTGCAGCGAAACGTAACTTATCTATGTTTGTGTACGGTCTTGCGAATGTAGCGGAAAAAACAATTCCATCACATAGTGAATCGCTTGATTTCTTAGGGGAACTTGGATTCAAAACAAATCCAAATCGTCGTACATGTGAAACAATCGAAGAAGTTATAGCTTATGTAGAAGAATGGCAAGAAAAACGTCCGCATCTTGATTATGAGATCGATGGAATCGTTATAAAAGTAGATGATGTTGCTCTTCAAGAAAGTTTAGGAACTACAGCAAAGAGTCCAAGATGGGCGATTGCTTATAAATTCCCGGCTGAAGAAGTTGTAACAAGATTAACAGGCATTGAATTAAGTGTTGGTCGCACAGGGGTTGTAACACCGACTGCAGAGCTAGAGGCAGTGCGAGTGGCTGGTACTATCGTTCGTCGTGCCTCTTTACATAACGAAGATTTAATTCGTGAAAAAGACATTCGAATTGGTGACTATGTTGTTGTGAAGAAGGCCGGAGATATTATTCCAGAAGTTGTGAACGTTATTTTTGATAAGCGTACTGGTGAGGAAGAAGAATATCATATGCCAACGCATTGCCCGGCATGTGAGAGTGAACTAGTTCGTTTAGAAGAAGAGGTAGCACTTCGCTGTATAAATCCAACTTGTCCGGCTCAAATTCGAGAGGGATTAATCCATTTCGTTTCAAGAAATGCAATGAATATTGATGGACTTGGAGAACGTGTCATTACACAACTCTTTGATGCTGATTACATTCGTACATTCGCTGATTTATATTCGTTGACGAAAGAGCAATTATTACAGCTAGAAAGATTCGGTGAAAAATCAGCAACGAATTTAGTACAAGCAATTGAGAATTCTAAAGACAACTCATTAGAGCGATTATTATTTGGTCTTGGTATTCGCCATGTCGGAGCAAAAGCAGCACGTACATTTGCCGAGCATTTCGAAACGATGGATGCGCTTGTGAAAGCAACGGAAGAAGAACTAAAAGCAATTAATGAAATTGGTGAAAAAATGGCTCAATCCGTCGTGACGTATTTTGATAATGAAGACGTATTAGAGCTATTACAACAATTTAAAGAGTATGGCGTGAATATGGCATACAAAGGCATAAAAATTGCTGATTTACAAAATATTGAGTCGTACTTCGCAGGAAAAACTGTCGTTTTAACAGGGAAATTAGAAGTTATGGGACGTAGTGAAGCGAAGAAAAAGATTGAGGCATTAGGTGGAAAAGTAACAGGAAGTGTTAGTAAAAGTACGGATTTAGTTGTTGCAGGTGAAGCAGCAGGTTCGAAATTAGCACAAGCAGAGAAGCATAATGTTGAGGTTTGGAATGAAGAGAGGTTCTTACAAGAGCTAAATAAGTAAGAGGTGCAAACTTACCATGAAAAAAATAGCATTAGCGGTATTAAGCCTTGGCCTACTCGTAAGTGGGTGTAGTGCAGGTGCCGATAAAGATGAAAAAGTGGTTGAGAAATCGGGGAAAGCAAAAGAGCAAGCAATCGTTCCGAAGTACGCTATTTCGGATGAATACTATAAGGCGACTATTCCATTTCAAGCAGGAGCTGCACGTGGTTTAGTTGTACAAGGAGTAAGTAATCGTCTTGATATAGATGAATTTGAAACAGGATTAATGCGTATTGCGAAAGAATCCTTTAGTACGAAAGATCATTTCTTTAAGGGTGGAAGTACTCTAGATACTCAAAATGTGCAGATGCTTGTTAAAAGAAAGCGTACAGATGCTGAACAAAAGGAACTAGAGGACAAATTAAAAAAAGATGCAGTTAAATTTCCAAACATTGGGTTAAACCCAGCGTTAGGTGGAGGATCTGAATCATTAGAGGAAAAGAATAAAAAAAATCCAATATATATTTCAAATATTTTAGAGCATGATTATTATGTGAAAAAAGGCGAATCAGATGAGCGCCAAGGCATTGTAATTGGTTTAGCGATGAACTCGGTTCATTATTACGAGGAAGAGCATGGTTATCCGCGTGAGGCTAAAATTGAGCAAGAAAAAATGGTAGCTGAAGGGAAAAAAATGGCGCAAGAAGTCTTGAAATTTATGCATCAAAAACAGCCTGAAACAAAAAACCTTCCGATAACATTTGCAATTTATCGTCAGGCTCCAAAGGCTTCACTCGTGCCAGGTAACTTTGTTTCTTATGCGAATGTTGAAAAAGGCAGTGAAACGGTTGAGGATTGGAAACAAATTAATGAGAAATATTATTTGTTCCCATCTGAACAAGCGAAAACAGATAATAAACGTGAAGATCTGGCGAGAGTATCGAACTTTAAATCAAAACTAAGCGATTATTTCCAAGGCGACTACACAGCTGTTATCGGTACTGGTATGTATAGAGATGATGAATTAAGAGAAATAAAGCTTGATATTCCTGTCCAGTTTAATGGGAAAGCAGAAATAATTGGTTTTACACAATATGTAGCTGGGCTTGTTATGGAATACTTCCCGAATTATATGAAAGTACAAGTAACGATTAAATCTGTAGAACGTCCAGAAGCGATTATTATACGTGAAGCGAAGCAAGATGAACCATTTGTGAAAATTTTAGATTAAATAGGAGGGCTGTTCCTTTATGGAACGGCTTTTTTTCTTGAGGAATTTTGTTATAATTTAAAATGTTATAAATAATGGGGGGGTAAGGGGTAAAGCACATGGACGAATTAAGTTTTCAAGTCATTATTTTATTAATTGCATTCGGCTTTTTAGCAGCTTTTATTGATTCAGTTGTTGGCGGTGGAGGATTAATTTCGCTTCCAGCACTTATGTTTGTTGGTTTACCACCAGCTTCGGCAATTGCAACGAATAAATTAGCTGCAACGATGGGGACGTTTACGAGTGCAGTTTATTTTATTCGATCAGGAAAGGTCGATTTTAAAATTGTAGGAAAGTTAATCCCGTTAACTGTTATAGGAGCGGTCGCAGGAGCTTTAGTAGTAAAGTTTATTCCGCCGGATATTTTACGTCCGTTAGTGCTTGTGATGTTGGTGTTTATTGCCATTTATATTATTGCAAAAAAGGATTGGGGAAGTGTATCTACCTATAAGAAGATGACGAAAAGAAAAACATTAATATTTTTCTTTGTTATTTTAATGATAGGGTTTTACGATGGATTTTTTGGACCAGGGACAGGATCCTTTTTAATTTTTGCATTTTTATTAGTTGGTTTGGATTTTATTCAAGCGGCAGCATCTGGAAAACTTTTGAACTTTGTTAGTAATATCGTATCTTTAATTACTTTTTTATTTTTAGACGTAATTCATTTTGAATACGGTATTATTATGGGATTGTCGATGATTTTTGGCGCTTATTTTGGATCGAAGTTTGCAGTTCAAAAAGGTGTTGGATATGTAAGAACTTTATTTTTGTTAGTAACTATTTTATTGATTGGAAAAAACATTTTGGAATATACTCATATTTTGTAGAGTTATACGTATGTATAACTCTATTTTTTTATTATATTTTAAAAATTAATTAATTTTTAAAATATAAGTCTAGGAATATTTGAATAAATCTAAATTATCGTGTAGAATAATGTTGTAAAATGTAAACGTTTTTCTAAGGGGAGGCTAAAAAGAATGGTAGTAGCATACAAACATGAGCCATTTACAGATTTTTCAGTGGAGGCTAACAAATTAGCGTTTGAAGAAGGTTTAAAGAAAGTAGAATCTTATCTTGGACAAGACTATCCATTAATTATTGGGGGAGAAAAAATCACTACAGAAGACAAAATTGTTTCTGTAAACCCTGCAAATAAAGAGGAACTTGTTGGTCGCGTTTCAAAAGCAAGCCGTGAGTTAGCTGAAAAAGCAATGCAAGTAGCGGATGAAACATTCCAAACTTGGAGAAAATCAAAGCCAGAAATGCGTGCAGACATTTTATTCCGTGCTGCAGCAATCGTTCGTCGCAGAAAGCATGAATTCTCTGCTATTCTTGTAAAAGAAGCAGGTAAACCATGGAATGAGGCAGATGCTGATACAGCAGAAGCAATCGACTTTATGGAATATTATGGTCGTCAAATGTTAAAATTAAAAGACGGAATTCCAGTAGAAAGCCGTCCAATTGAATATAATCGTTTCTCTTACATTCCATTAGGAGTAGGTGTTATCATTTCTCCTTGGAACTTCCCATTCGCAATTATGGCAGGTATGACAACAGCTGCTTTAGTTTCTGGTAACACAGTATTACTAAAACCAGCTAGTACAACTCCTGTAGTAGCTGCAAAATTCATGGAAGTATTAGAAGAAGCTGGCTTACCAGCTGGCGTAGTAAACTTCGTTCCAGGTAATGGTTCTGAAGTTGGTGACTACTTAGTAGATCACCCTCGTACACGTTTCGTGAGCTTCACTGGATCTCGTGATGTAGGTATCCGTATTTATGAGCGTGCAGCGAAAGTAAACCCAGGCCAAATTTGGTTAAAACGCGTTATCGCTGAAATGGGTGGTAAAGATACAATCGTTGTTGATAAAGAAGCAGATCTTGAATTAGCAGCTAAATCTATCGTAGCATCAGCATTCGGATTCTCAGGACAAAAATGTTCTGCATGTTCTCGTGCAGTAATCCATGAAGATGTATACGACCACGTATTAAATCGTGCTGTTGAATTAACGAAAGAATTAACAGTTGCTAACCCAGCTGTATTAGGTACAAACATGGGTCCTGTTAATGACCAAGCTGCATTCGATAAAGTAATGAGCTATGTTGCAATTGGTAAAGAAGAAGGTAGAATCTTAACAGGTGGCGAAGGAGACGATTCTAAAGGCTGGTTCATCCAACCAACAATCGTTGCTGACGTTGCAGAAGATGCTCGCTTAATGAAAGAAGAAATCTTCGGACCAGTAGTAGCATTCTGTAAAGCAAAAGACTTTGATCATGCACTTGCAATTGCAAACAATACAGAATACGGTTTAACAGGTGCTGTTGTTACTAACAACCGTGACCATATTGAAAAAGCACGTGAAGAATTCCACGTGGGTAACTTATACTTCAACCGTGGATGTACTGGTGCAATCGTAGGTTACCAACCATTCGGTGGCTTTAACATGTCTGGTACAGACTCTAAAGCTGGTGGCCCTGACTACTTAGCACTTCACATGCAAGCAAAAACTACTTCTGAAACTTTATAAGAAATAGTAGAAGAGATCTTCGCAGTCTGCGAAGATCTCTTTTTTTTTTTTTTTTTTTGAAAAAGTTTCTATATATGGATTAAGATAGATATAAGTAGAAAAACTAATAATGTAATAAGGTTTACTTCAGTAAATAAGGTATACTATATTTGTTGAATAGATTCTCTTTAAAGACAAGAAAAGTAGGTGAACAAAGTGGGAAAATATCAATTGGATTACAAAAGTCAGGTAGCCGTGGCAAAGTTTCATGAAAAACAGACGCCTGCCAAATTTGATAAAAAGCAGCAAATTGAAAAATTGCGTGCGGAGTATTTGAAAAAGAAGCAAAAATAAACAGATAAATAATATGTTACGTTTTTGATAGGAGAAACCAGTTCTAAGTACCATATATTACTATTCGGTACTTAGAACTAGCTAAACCCTATTAATATCGGGATAAACATGTAAATAGAAACAAAACAACGAGAAAAGTTGACTTATTAGTCATATTTTTTAGTATTCATTTTAAGGATTTCCTGTATAATACAATTTGAAAGAAAATCTATGGTTTGACAAGAAACACTCTTTTCGGTTTTGCTCACTGAAGGGAGTGTTTTTTTGTAGCCAAAAACTCCTCTGTACTCATTACAGTTGCATATACTCCATTTAAACTAGCCAAAATTGTGTTATGAATATAAACGGCTGGTATAGTAGCATTCTTAAAGGAAAGATCTTTTGTAGCACAAGCATCATGTATAACGGTACATGGAAAGCCGAAATCAAAAGCAGCCCTTACGGTAGCATCAATACACATATGAGTCATCATCCCACATATGACGACGTGCTCAATGTCTAAACGTTGTAATTGTTCTAGAAGATCAGTTTCGCGAAAACTATTTGGATAATGTTTGAGTATAACAGTTTCTTCTCTAAGTGGACGTACGCTTTCATGAATATGTACACCCTCTGTATTGGGTAGGAAAAAAGTAGCATCATCTTTTATTGCTACATGTTGGATATGAAAAATAGGTTCGTTTTTTGTTCTAAAGAGTTGTAGCAGCTGACTAGCATATTGGCTTGCTTCTACTGGATTACGCAATTCCATCTTTCCATGTGGAAAATAATCATTTTGAATATCAACGAGTAAAAGAGCTGTTTTCATATATTTATCTTCCTCCGGTTTCATATTCAAATAATGGTATTCAATTTATAGAAAGGATTCTCCTTTTAAAAAATATGAAGGAGGAGAATTTAACATAACTCTAAAAATCATTATTGTATGTGATTTTTTATTTGAAAATTTTAATAGAGGAATGATTAATATTTTTCTGAAAAATGTATTGACTCTTATTATTCTGAGTTCTATAATGAGAATTAATTAAACGACAATTAAATCGATACATTCTTATCCAGAGAGGTGGAGGGACTGGCCCTACGATACCTCAGCAACGGGTTTTTTAATACCGTGCTAACTCCAGCAAGCCTTATAAAAGGCTTGGAAGATGAGAAGATGTGAACGAGTACATATAAGTGCTCTCCTTCTTATCTTTACGGTTGATAAGAAGGAGAGCACTTTTTATTTTACCTCAAAAGCTCTACTTCAAGTTTTTACAGCATATAGGAGGGAAGAAAATGATTTCTTTTAACAACGTAAGTAAAGTATATGAATCAGGTGGGCAATCTGTTCATGCGGTGGAGGATGTAACATTATCAGTTGAGAAGGGCGAAATTTTTGGTATCATCGGTTTTAGTGGCGCTGGAAAGAGTACGTTATTACGCCTAGTAAATATGTTAGAGAGACCAACGGCAGGAACGATTTCAATAGATGATAAAGATATTACATCTTTATCGACGAAAGAATTACGGAAGCTAAGACAAAGAATCGGGATGATTTTTCAAAGTTTTAATTTATTTAATTCAAGAACAGTGTTTGGGAATATTGCTTATCCATTAAGGTTAGCGAAAGTACCAAAGAATGAGATAAAAGAAAGAGTAAATGAACTGCTGAAGTTTGTAGGATTAGAAGATAAAGCAAACTATTATCCAGAGCAACTATCAGGCGGACAAAAGCAGCGTGTTGGCATTGCAAGAGCACTTGCAACATCGCCAGACATTCTTATATGTGATGAGGCAACATCAGCTTTAGATCCAGAAACAACGACAGAAATTTTGAACTTATTAAAGAAAGTAAATCGAGAATACAATGTAACAATTCTTCTTATTACACATGAAATGCATGTTGTGAAAGAAATTTGTCACCGTGTAGCTGTAATGGAGAAGGGAAAGGTTATTGAAGAAGGAAAACTGTTTGATGTTTTCACACAACCAAAAACAAAGACAACTCAAAACTTTGTACGCTCCATTATTAATGATCATTTACCGGAAAGTGTTCTAGGGAAAATTCAAAATGGTGGACAGATTTATCGCTTAACATTTACTGGGGAAGAGACAGGGCAGCCGGTACTATCATATATCGCGAAAAACTATAACGTCGATGTAAACGTACTGTACGGAAATATTATTGAACTTCAAAATGTGCTATTTGGAAATCTACTTGTAGAACTGCAAGGTGAGCAGAAAGAAATTCAAAAAGCATTACAACATCTAAGACTGCAAGTGCAGCTGAAGGAGGTAGAAGCTCATGCGAGTTGATTGGAGTATATTTTGGCCCCGCATAGTAGATGCGACGGGGGATACCCTCTTAATGGTAATTGTAACCCTTATATCCGCTACAATTCTCGGTATACCTCTAGGTTTACTTTTATATGTAACGAGAAAAGGGAACTTTTTAGAAAATAAATGGGTCTTTTCTATTCTTAATATCATTATTAATACAATTCGTCCGGTTCCATTCATCATCTTCTTAGTAGCTTTAAGCCCACTAACAAGAAGTGTTATCGGAACGACGATTGGAACAGCGGCAGCAATCTTTCCAATGACGTTAGTTGCGTCAATTGGTATTGCTAGAATGGTTGAAACAAATCTTGTTTCAGTTCCAAAGGGAGTCATTGAAGCAGCTCAAGCGATGGGTGCTTCACCATTTAGAATTGTTTTTGAAATTCTTGTACCAGAAGCGTTAGCGCCATTAATTTTAGGTGTTACGTTTATGACAGTTGGTTTAATTGAATTTTCTGCAGTTGCTGGGCTTGTCGGTGGTGGCGGTCTTGGTGACTTAGCGATGACATATGGTTATCAACGTTTTGATACATCAGTTATGTTCGTAACGGTCGTTTTACTTATTATTCTCGTACAGGTAGCTCAAAATTTAGGAAACTACTTTGCGAAAGTCTTTTTACGCAGATCATAAAAAGGAAGAGGGGAAAAGAAAATGAAGAAAATTTTAGCATTTGCATTATCAGCGATTGTAGGAATTTCAGCGTTAAGCGGCTGCTCAAGTGGAGACACGGGGGCAGGAGCAAAAGAGAAAGTAGTTCGCGTTGGCGTAACCGGAACAGATGGAGACGCTTGGGAAATTTTAAAGAAAAAAGCTGAAAAAGAGGGAATTAAAATTAAACTGGTGGAGTTCTCTGATTACACAACGCCAAATAAAGCGTTAGCTGATGGAGATATTGAACTAAACTCATTCCAGCACGTTGCTTTCTTAGAGCAATTTAAAAAAGAGCATAAGTTAGATATTACAGCTGTCGGTACAACGCAAATTGCACCAATGGGCTTATACTCTGAAAAATATAAGAAGGCAAATGAAATTCCAGATGGTTCAGAAATTGCGATTCCAAATGATCCAACGAATCAAGCTCGTGCATTAAAACTTCTTGATGCAGCTGGATTATTAAAGCTTAAGAAAGACTTTGGCTTATTCGGAGATCCAAGTGGCATTGCTGAAAATCCGAAGAAGTTAAAAATTACACCGGTTATCGCACAGCAAACACCTCGTGTATTAAAAGATGTTGCAGCTTCAGTTATTAATAACGGTGTTGCTGGTCAAGCTGGATTAGATCCAGCGAAGGATCCAATTTTCTTAGAAGATCCAAAGAATGAAAATGCGAAGCCATATATTAATATTTTCGCAGCTCGTACAAAAGATAAAGATGATCCAACACTGAAAAAAGTAATTGAACTATATCATTCAAAAGAAGTAACAGATGCAATTAAGAAAGAAACAAATGATGGTTCCATTTCAGTAGATCTTTCACTTGAGGAGCTTGAAAAAATCGTAAAATAATTATCGGGTTTAACGATTAACAGTAGGAACCCCTCCGCTGTTAGCTCGTTCAACATATAATCTACTTAACAAACAAAACCCTAATTCTGTACCTTCCAATTCTGTATAACGTAGAATCCAATGTTTGTTAAGTAGAGTGATGGACCAGGAGTTTTCCTGGTCTTTTTTTATGAATGAAAGTAGCTAGCGAATAGTAAGGTAATCCAAATTATAAAAGGGTAAGCAAATAAGCTGAAAATGAGTGTAATTATGAATTGTTTTTTATGAATGAGGTGTTTTTCGAATGAAAAAAAGAAAATAGAAAAAATCATAATGAAAACGGCTGATATTACGCCAGGATTATATGAACGATAAATAAAAAACAAAATAATATGTTGAACAGAGTTGAAGAATATCGCCCCCTGTATAAAAATAATCCAGTATATAGAAGACAAAAAGTTTAGTTGATATAGAAAGACGATAAGTAAGACAAAGATTGTTAATACGAAAATCGCAATGAAAAATTGTCGCCTTGTTATAAAATAAATTGAAAATTGATTAGCAAGATATTGTGGCATTTGAAAAGATTCTTCAAGGTTATGAACGAAAAATAATAAAGGAATGATCCAGAGTATAATAGTGGAATGTTTTTTCATCAACTTACATCACTCCAATAAAATATAGAAAGCCTAAAAAAGGCCCTCTATACAGGGATAGTTATTCAATTATGATACTTTTTAAATTATCCTCATGATGCTCTTGTTTTTTCGGATAAGTAGCTAGTTCCTCTTGCAAAATGTTTAGTGCTTGCTTAGCTGATTGCTGGATTGGGGCAGGTAACTCTTCTAATATATTCATACCGACTTTTATTTTTGTACGAATTACCTTCCTTAGTAGTTCCTCACGCATGCACTACACCTCCAAATCGAATGTTTAGTACATCATCTTCGAATTTTGCTCCTTGAATAGAAAGGTGTGTTAACGTTTTTGGTAATGTGATGTTCCGTTTAACAGAACCAGCACGAATGATAAGCTCATCACCTTTTTGATTTAATGCAAGTTCACTTTTGTTTGAGAAGGGAATGGAGAGAACGAAAATATACTCATCGCCATCTTTTTTTACATATTGAGTGCGACCGTTAAATTTCACTTCCGTAGGAGAAGAATCTGATTTAAATAAAGCATCTCCTACACGCTCTAACATAGACAAACCGACAACCTCTTGTTCAAACATAGGAGCTTCGTAAATAGGAAGCGGCTGAAAACTATCTTGAATCAATGTTTTATATTTCTTTTGAGTATCTTTCCATGCTTGAAAATAAGGATCGGTGACAGTGTTAGGGATGACGCGATTAATCATAATGGCATCCACGTTATAATCGTATAAATTTAAATACGTAAAGCTACGCTGAGCTTCTTTAATGACCATCTTTTCAGGATTTACAACGATGCGGATACTTGTTATGTCTCGGTTTGATAAAATATTTCTCATTTCTCCAAGTTGTTCAAGTGTATTCGTTAATTCGTCCATAATATCATCGGTTGGAAGGGGGACACCAAGAAGTGGTTGAGCTACAGGACGAACAACTTTTAAAACTTTTCTTTTAATAGGAAATAATTTTTCCATCCACCAGCCGAGCATGTCTGGAAAGCTGAGCATTGCTAATGTTTCTCCTGTTGGAGCACAATCAATGATAATAACATCATATGTGTTTTGTTTATAATAATCGAGTACGCGAAGTAAGCTAATTAAATCTTCCATACCAGGAAACATCGTTAATTCTTCTGTTGTAATATCATCAGCTGCTTTGGAGGTGAAGAGTAGCGTAATATATTTCTGTAATTTCCCCCAGCCTTTTTCCATCTCATAAATCGTATTAATTTCTTGTGCCCACAAATTTTCACGAATTGCTAATGGCTCAGAAGATAGCTTTATACCAAATGAATCTCCTAAACTATGAGCAGGATCTGTACTCATTACTAATGTTTTTAATCCTTGTTTTGCGCTTTGAAGTGCTGTTGCTGCTGAAATGCTAGTTTTTCCTACGCCGCCTTTACCTGTATACAAAATAATTCTCATTATTCTATCCCCTTTGTTTCGAGTGTCGAATATTACGAGTAACGAAATAAAATGTTGAATAAAAACCCAACTAGGGTTTTATTCAATCGGAATGTTTTTCATTTTAGGTGTAGAAACTTTTTCTTCTGTTTTTTGCTGTGACGTAGCAATGTGATTCATGATCTTTTGGAAGATTTGTAGTAAGAATGCTTTTTCTTCTTCTGATAATGCTTCTGTCACTAGGTTAAAGTAATGGGCTGCATTTTGTTTTACTTCTTGAACGAGCATTACGCCGTTTTCTGTTAAACGAATTAATACAATGCGTCGGTCGTTTTCATCACGGTACCTTTCAATATATCCCTTTTTTACGAGGCGATTTACAACACCTGTCGTTGTACTCATCGGTATATCAAGAAGGTCAGCGATTTTTGTCATTGTAATATCTGTATTTCGCTCCATCCAAAGTAAACAAAATACTTCTGTTTTAGAAAGTGTTAAATCTAGGCTTACCCATTCTTCAGGATAAAAAAGTTTCTTGGCGTTATCTAGCAGTAAGTCTAAAAAATGTTCATATTGCAACAATTATTTCCACTCCCGTATATTTCGAGGTTCGTAATATTTGTTTTTATTTTATACAGAATTGAAATAAATGTCAATAATTTTAATTGTTTTTTTAGATTAGTCAGAAAATGTATTTTAAAATAGTATTCTTTTATGATAGATGTATAAATATAAAACTAGAACTTACATAAAAATCCATCATGGTAAATATACTTATCTATAATGGATGTATAGCTAACGAGGGGGAGAACGATGAGAAGACGTAATACGCAAGCGTTCACGTTTTTAGCATGGACTTCATTTGTTTGTGCACTTTCAGGTATGCTAATTGGGATTTATACGTTAGATGAAACGCTTAGTGTAAAAGGATATTATTTAATTGGAACATTATTTTTAACGATGTCTTGTTTTGTATTACAAAAAACAATTCGTGATAATGAAGAAGATAACGAGAGATTTCCGAAAAATAAACCGTTAGATAAAGAGTAAATCGTAAAGAAAGGCATTCGCCTTTCTTTTTTTATGTAAAAATGCAGTAAGTGCCGTGTGTTGACTTGCTTGAAGTACTGAAAATTTGGTATCATCAATAGTATTGTAGATTGAACGATATATTATGGAGGTGGCCTAGCCGTGTCAAGAATTTCCGTTGAGAATGTAAAGCACGTAGCACATTTAGCACGTCTTGCAATTACTGATCAAGAAGCTGAAAAATTTCAAAAACAACTAGATGCAATTGTTACATTTGCAGAACAGTTAAATGAATTAGATACAACTGATGTAAAACCAACAACTCATGTATTAACTATGAAAAATGTTATGCGTGAAGATGTACCAGAAAAAGGTTTACCAGTCGAAGAAGTATTAAAAAATGCACCGGATCACAAAGATAATCAAATCCGTGTTCCAGCAGTATTAGAATAGAGGAGGGGAATTTCGATGTCATTATTTGATCATTCCGTATCAGAGTTACATAAGAAGTTAAACAACAAAGAAATTTCCGTTACGGATTTAGTAGAAGAATCATACAAACGTATTGCGGATGTTGAAGATAACGTAAAAGCTTTTCTTACATTAGATGAAGAAAACGCACGCGCGAAAGCGAAAGAATTAGACACGAAAATTGGTGCTGAAGATAATGGTTTATTATTCGGTATGCCAATTGGTGTAAAAGATAACATTGTAACTAACGGTCTTCGTACAACTTGTGCGAGCAAAATGTTAGCAAACTTTGATCCAATTTATGATGCAACAGTTGTGCAAAAGCTAAAAGCTGCTGACACAGTTACAATCGGTAAGTTAAATATGGACGAGTTCGCAATGGGTTCTTCAAATGAAAACTCAGGTTTCTACGCTACGAAAAATCCATGGAACTTAGATTACGTTCCAGGCGGATCTAGTGGTGGTTCTGCAGCAGCTGTAGCAGCAGGAGAAGTATTATTCTCTCTAGGTTCTGATACGGGTGGTTCTATCCGTCAGCCAGCTGCATATTGCGGCGTTGTAGGTTTAAAACCAACTTACGGACGCGTATCTCGTTACGGATTAGTAGCATTCGCATCTTCACTTGACCAAATCGGACCGATTACACGTACAGTAGAAGATAATGCATACTTATTACAAGCTATTTCAGGTATTGACCGTATGGATGCAACTTCTGCTAACGTTGAAGTAGGAAACTACTTAGCTGGTTTAACAGGCGACGTTAAAGGTTTACGCATTGCTGTACCGAAAGAATACTTAGGAGAAGGTGTTGGCGAAGAAGCTCGTGAGTCAGTACTAGCTGCTTTAAAAGTATTAGAAGGTATGGGCGCAACTTGGGAGGAAGTATCTCTTCCACACTCTAAATACGCTCTAGCAACGTATTACTTATTATCTTCTTCTGAAGCATCTGCTAACCTTTCACGCTTTGATGGCGTACGTTACGGTGTTCGTTCTGATAATGTAAATAATTTATTAGACCTTTACAAAAACACACGTAGCGAAGGTTTTGGTGATGAAGTAAAACGTCGTATTATGCTTGGTACATTTGCACTTAGCTCTGGTTACTATGATGCATACTACAAGAAAGCACAACAAGTACGTACATTAATTAAAAACGACTTTGAAAATGTATTTGCTAACTACGATGTTATTATTGGACCAACAACGCCAACTCCGGCATTTAAAGTGGGCGAAAAAGTTGATGATCCAATGACAATGTATGCAAATGACATTTTAACAATCCCAGTAAACTTAGCGGGTGTTCCAGCGATTTCTGTTCCATGTGGATTCGGTGCTAATAACATGCCACTTGGTCTACAAATCATTGGTAAACACTTCGATGAAGCGACAATTTACCGCGTTGCACATGCGTTTGAGCAAGCAACAGACTATCATACAAAAAAAGCAAGTCTGTAAGGAGGCGAGAATAAATGAATTTAGAAACAATTATTGGTTTAGAGGTTCACGTTGAGTTAAAAACAAATTCGAAAATTTTCTCTGCGAGTCCAACAGAATTCGGAGCGGAGCCAAATACACAAACAAGTGTAATTGACTTAGGATACCCAGGGGTACTTCCTACTTTAAATAAAGAAGCAGTTAACTTTGCAATGAAAGCTGCAATGGCATTAAACTGTGAAATCGCAACGGAAACGAAGTTCGACCGTAAAAACTATTTCTACCCAGATAATCCGAAAGCTTACCAAATTTCTCAATTCGATAAGCCAATTGGTGAAAATGGTTGGATTGAAATTGAAGTAGACGGTAAAAAGAAACGTATCGGTATTACACGTCTTCATTTAGAAGAAGATGCTGGTAAATCAACGCATACAGCTGATGGTTCATTAGTAGATTACAATCGTCAAGGTATGCCTTTAATCGAGATCGTATCTGAGCCAGATATGCGTACGCCAGAAGAAGCATATGCATACTTAGAGAAGTTAAAATCAATCATTCAATACACTGGCGTATCTGATTGTAAGATGGAAGAAGGTTCCTTGCGTTGTGATGCGAACATTTCCCTTCGTCCAGTTGGACAAGAGAAGTTCGGTACAAAAGCGGAACTGAAAAACTTAAACTCATTCACTTACGTACAAAAAGGTCTTGAGCACGAGCAAGTGCGCCAAGAGAAAGAATTGTTATCTGGTGGTATCATCCAACAAGAAACACGTCGTTATGATGAAGCAACGAAGAAAACAATCTTAATGCGTGTGAAAGAGGGATCTGACGATTACCGTTACTTCCCAGAGCCAGACTTAGTTGAACTTTACATCGATGATGAATGGAAAGAAGAAATTCGTGCTTCGATTCCAGAACTTCCAGATGCACGTAAAGCTCGCTACGTTGCAGAAATTGGCTTACCAGCTTATGATGCACACGTATTAACATTAACGAAAGAGATGTCTGATTTCTTTGAAGCAGCAATTGAAGATGGAGCAGATGCGAAACTAACATCAAACTGGTTAATGGGTGAAGTGCTTGCATACTTAAACAAACAACAAAAAGAATTAAAAGACGTTGCATTAACGCCTGCTGGTTTATCTAAAATGGTTCAATTAATTGAAAAAGGTACAATTTCTTCTAAAATCGCGAAGAAAGTATTTAACGAGTTAATTGAAAAAGGTGGAGACCCAGAGGAAATCGTTAAAGCAAAAGGTCTTGTTCAAATTTCTGACGAGGGTACACTTCGTAAAGTTGTAACAGAAATTCTTGATAATAATGAGCAATCTATCGAAGACTTTAAAAACGGTAAAGACCGTGCAATTGGCTTCTTAGTTGGTCAAATTATGAAAGCTACAAAAGGACAAGCAAATCCGCCGCTTGTTAACAAAATCTTACTTGAAGAGATTAATAAGCGATAATAATAGTAACTTGTAAAGATTAAGCAGAAAAACACCCGTACATGGGTGTTTTTCTAGGTTAATCAAACGTTTGTTTAAATGAGAGAAGATCGTTTAAACAAACGTTTGATTAACTGTCAAAAGTGTAAAAATGTTTGTATAGCAACTATGGTATGATAGTTGCAAAAAGGTGGGAATAATGATAAATCTAGACATAGAGGTTTTTTTCATCTCATGAAATAATAGATAATTATTATTCGTTATATGTAAATTGTTGTGAGGAAATAGATGGACATAAATTTTTTGTCAAATAAAACAAAACCATTGAAATGAATATTTACTTTTGATGGACTACACGAATCGGGTTCTTACTGCCTGTTTGAGCGAGATAAAAGAAGGATAGGAAGATGAGAGGAGGTAGGCATGGGAATACTGAATAGAAGTTCGGTATGTTCTTTTTCAATATATAAAGAAATTTCCTGTGCTAATAAATGATGAAGCGAGCAAGAATTATTTATAATCCTACTTCTGGGCGCGAGCTATTTAAGAAGAGCTTACCGGAAGTATTACAAAAATTAGAACAAGCTGGATATGAAGCGTCTTGTCATGCGACAACTGGTCCTGGAGATGCGACTGTGGCAGCGAGGCAAGCTGCGGATCGTAAGTTTGATGTTGTTATCGCAGCTGGTGGTGATGGTACATTAAATGAAGTGGTGAACGGCTTAGTAGGACATGAACATCGTCCAAAGTTTGGAATTATTCCAGTTGGAACGACAAATGATTTTGCGCGTGCGATCGGTGTACCTCGTGCTATTGAAGAGGCTGCGGATATTATTTGTGAAGGGAAAACAGTTCCGTTAGATCTTGGTAGAGCGAATGATACATATTTCATTAATATCGCTGGTGGCGGCCGTATTACAGAATTAACATATGAAGTGCCAAGCAAGCTAAAGACGGTATTAGGCCAACTTGCTTACTATTTAAAAGGAATCGAAATGTTACCGTCATTACATCCAACATATGTTGAAATTGAGTATGATGGGAAATTACTACAAGAAGAAATTACGATGTTTTTAATTACGAATACTCGTTCAGTGGGCGGCTTTGAAAAGGTAGCACCATATGCATCGATTAACGATGGATTATTTGATTTATTAGTACTGAAAAAAGGTTCTATTGCTGACTTAATTAAAGCAGCAACACAAGCGCAGCGTGGTGAACATATTAATAACCCAAAAGTGCTATACACACAAGCAAATCGAATTAAAGTGCATTCACCAGATAAACTAATGATTAACTTAGACGGTGAATACGGTGGAGATGCACCGATGGAATTCGAAAATATATATCATTGTCTTGAACTATTTGTTCCTGAACAACAAGAGGATGCCCTGTAAAGGCATCCTTTTTATTATATAGAGGAATTGTAAATTGGAAGTTAGTTTGATTTTTATGGTATTTTTACAATTCGTTTATTTTATATCCATACTTTATTGATACACTGGAGGAGATAAGAAACGAGAGGTAGGGTGCTATGGAGAAGGTAAAAGCAATACTATTTGATAAAGATGGGACATTAATGGATTTTCATTCAATTTGGATAAAAGTAGCTGAAGAACTTGTGGCGGAATGTATAAATCTATATCAACTTCCAAAGTCAATGCAGCAAGATTTATTAAAAGAGATCGGTGTGAATGGGGTATTTGTGAACCCTCATAGCGCAATAGCGGCAGGAACAAGCCTTGATGTTGCAAAGGGGCTTTGTAAGTATATTATGTCATCTAAGGAAGAGGAAATGCATGAGTGGGTAAGTGAAAAATTATTTTCTCTTATGTATGAACACCGCTCCTATATGAAAATGACGGCGGATTTACCGAGGATTTTACAAGGTTTAAAGGATAGAGGATTTATTTTAGGTGTTGTGACAGCTGATGATTTTGCACCAACAGAATTATTTTTGAAACAATATCAATTAGAGTCCTTTTTTGATTATGTTGTAGCTTCAGATACATTTCCGGCACAAAAACCAGATAAAAGAATTGTAGAATCTTTTTGTGAGAAGTTTCATTTAGAAGCATGTGAAGTAGCCGTCGTTGGAGATACACCAACTGATTTATATTTAGCGAAAAATGGCGGCGATTGCTATGCAATTGGAGTACTGTCTGGTACAGGAGATCGTCAAACGTTAGAACCACTTGCAGATTTAGTAGTACAATCTGTTGGGGAGTTTATTTCTCATTCGGGTGAGTTGATTTGGGAACAAGGAAAGTCTATTGTGTAAGAAAAATAAGTCTATAAGGACTCTTAATGAGTCTTTATAGACTTATTTTTTATGTCGACATAGAAGGTATGCAGGATGAATGCTGGGAAAGAACGTTGGCATACATTTTGCAATGAAAAGAGAAAACAATGTAAAGAAAAGGATGGGGTACGTAATGAACACAAAAAAATTTGCTAAAGTAAATGAACAAATTCCTGGACCGAAAGCAGCGTCTTTATTAGAACGCCGCCAAAATATAGTACCAAAAGGAGTAAGTAACGGCATCCCAACGTTTGTACAATCTGCAAATGGTTCTCTTGTAACAGATGTTGATGGCAATCAGTACATTGATTTCGCGGGAGCAATCGGAACAATTAACGTAGGGCATTGTCATTCAGCTGTTAAAGAGGCGCTCCATAAACAAGTAGATCAATACATTCATACTGGATTTAATGTCATGATGTATGAGCCATATATTGAATTAGCAGAAAAACTTGCGGCATTAGCGCCGGGAAGTTTTGATAAGCAAGTACTATTTTTAAATAGTGGTGCAGAAGCGGTTGAAAACGCAGTGAAAATCGCTCGTAAATATACAAAAAGACCTGGTATTATTGCATTTTCTAAAGGATTCCACGGGCGTACATTAATGACAATGACGATGACAAGTAAAGTAAAACCATATAAATTTGGATTTGGCCCATTTGCGCCTGAAGTCTATAAAGCACCATTCCCGTACGAATATCGCCGCCCAGAAGGATTAACGGAAGAGCAGTACGATGACTTTATGATTGAAGAGTTTAAGAATTTCTTCATATCAGAAGTAGCACCAGAAACAATTGCAGCCGTTGTAATGGAACCTGTTCAAGGGGAAGGCGGATTTATCGTTCCAAGTAAGAAGTTTGTGCAAGAAGTACGCAATATTTGTTCAGAACACGGCATCTTATTTGTAGCGGATGAAATTCAAACAGGATTTAGTCGTACAGGAAAATATTTTGCCATTGATCATTATGATGTCGTTCCAGATTTAATTACGGTATCTAAATCATTAGGCGCTGGTGTACCGATTAGTGGTGTTATTGGGCGCAAGGAAATTATGAATGAGTCTGCGCCGGGAGAGCTCGGTGGAACGTATGCAGGAAGCCCACTAGGATGTGCAGCAGCATTGGCAGTACTTGATGTAATAGAAAAAGAGAATTTAAATGATAGAGCAATAGAATTAGGAAAAGTCGTAATGAACCGATTTGAAGAGATGAAAAATAAATATAATTGCATTGGTGATGTGCGTGGTTTAGGAGCAATGTGTGCATTCGAGCTTGTTCAAGATCGGAAGACGAAAGCACCTGATAAAACGTTAACAGCTAATTTGTGCGCAGAGGCAAATAAACGCGGATTACTCCTACTATCAGCAGGGACATACGGTAATGTTATTCGTGTGTTAATGCCATTAGTTATTACAGATGAGCAACTT
The DNA here is from genome assembly GCF_058952315.1 of Bacillus sp. GW823-FHT06B01. Lineage (NCBI taxonomy): Bacteria > Bacillati > Bacillota > Bacilli > Caryophanales > Bacillaceae > Bacillus > Bacillus sp. GW823-FHT06B01. The sequence continues at coordinate 39,138 of NZ_JBXAHR010000007.1, forward strand.
GAAGAAGGATTAACAATAATTGAAGAATCATTGCAAGTCTGTTATGAGAAAGCAAATACTGCTCGTGTTTAAAAGCTAAATAATAAATCGCAAACATTCTAGCTGACTCTATATAAAATGCAGAAAATTCACTTTATAATAAAGGTAGTGAAGTGAATCGATGGATTGAAAGTTAGGGGTGGCTAGGATGGTTGGAGAAAAGGAACGAGTGTTAATGGATTTACAAGATGTATTTGAATATGCGTTTGACGAAATTTTTGTAACTGACGAAAAGGGAATCGTTGTGCGTGTAAATAGTACATGTGAAGGGCACTATCAATTAGCTGCTAAAGAGTTAGTAGGTAAGCATGTAAAAGAGTTGCAGAAGGATGGTATCTTTTATCCATCGGCAACGTTAGAAGTAATTGAAAAAAAGAGACCGATTGAACTCGTTCAAACGACAAAATCAGGAGAGTATTTACATGTTCGTACAAGGCCTGTTTTTGACGATGAGGGGAATTTAAGAAGAGTAATTAGTTATTCTCGTGATCTTACAGAACTCTACCAATTACGTCAAAAGGTAGAGGAAATGGATAATCAGTTAAAAACATATAAAAAAGAATTAAGAGAAACGTATGAGCATGAAGGACTTATTTTTAAAAGTATCGCTATGCAAAAAATAGTCGAGACAATTAAGAAAGTATCTGTGGTAGATAGTACAGTTCTCGTTTTAGGTGAGACAGGAGTAGGGAAGAGTCGATTAGTACGTCATTTACATGAAGTGAGTAACCGGAAGAATGAAAGTTTCTATGAAATTAACTGTGCGGCATTGCCAACGAATTTAATTGAATCAGAGCTTTTTGGATACTCAGGTGGATCTTTTACAGGTGCGAATCGTGAAGGGAAAAAGGGACTATTAGAAGCCGCGCATAAAGGAACTCTTTTCTTAGATGAAATTGGCGAAATGCCGCTTGAAATTCAAGCGAAGCTTTTGCAAGTGTTGCAAGAAAAAACGTTTCGCCCTATAGGCGGAAGGGAATTAAAAAAGGTGGACGTTAGAATTGTAGCGGCAACAAATCGAGATTTAAGTATGATGGTGAAACAAGGAACATTCCGGAAAGATTTATATTATCGTCTAAATGTCATTCCAATTTTAATTCCGCCACTCCGGGAAAGAACCGAAGACATTTTGCCACTCATTTATCATTATTTACAGCACTTTAATGAAAAATATGGCCGGAATGTAAAATTAGCACCTAGCACATTGCAAATATTTGTTGGTTACCCTTGGGAAGGAAATAATAGAGAAATTGAAAATGTGATTGAGCGAATTGTTATAACTGCTGACGATATCGTTACGATAGAAGATTTGCCAATAGCGATGCAAGAATCAACGGTTGAACAGTCCGGTCAAAGTCTCTATAAAATGTTAGAAGAAGTAGAACGGAATATTATTTTGAAAGCATATAAAACATATGGATCGAGTTATAAAGTAGCGGAGTTTTTAAAAATAAGTCAATCTGCTGCCACTAGGAAAATAAAGAAACTTATAGAGGAGGAAGAAAACATTGGATAAAAAAGCGACGTTTGTAAATGTAGAAAAAAAGGCGATGTATATAAATGGTGAGTGGATTACATTACAAGAACAAATCGAAGTAAATAATCCAGCAACGAAGGAAATATTTGCGACGGTACCAAAGGGCGGAGTAACAGAGGCAAAGCAAGCTGTTGATGCGGCCCATGAAGCTTTTAAATCATGGTCTAAGTTAACGGCAGCAGACCGTGCAGTGAAGTTGAAAAAATGGTTCACACTTATTGATGAAAATAAAGAAGAGATTGCAGCGATCATGACGAGAGAACAAGGAAAGCCGTTTGCAGAAGCACTTGGTGAAGTGAATTATGCAAATAGCTTTGTTGAATGGTATGCAGAAGAAGGAAAACGCGTATATGGTGAAATGATTCCTGCTTCTCATCCGAATAAACGTATTTTAGTTATGAAGCAACCAGTTGGAGTTATGGCAGCTATTACACCTTGGAACTTCCCTGCTGCTATGATTACGAGAAAGGTAGCCCCGGCACTTGCAGCAGGATGTACGGCAGTTGTAAAACCGGCAAGCCAAACGCCGTTAACTGCTTTGAAATTAGCTGAATTAGCCCATGAAGCAGACATTCCAAAAGGCGTAATAAATATTGTAACAGGCAGTGCGAAAGCAATTGCTGATACGTGGATGGAAGATGGACGTGTTCGAAAGGTTTCCTTTACAGGATCAACGGAAATTGGGAAGGAATTAATGGCCAGTGCTGCACAAACGATGAAAAAGGTTTCACTTGAGTTAGGTGGTCACGCGCCGTTTATTGTTATGAATGATGCGGACTTAGATAAAGCGGTAGAGGCGGTAATCGGTTCGAAATTCCGTAACGCAGGACAAACGTGTATATGTACAAACCGAGTATTTGTTCAGGAAGAAGTGTATGAAGTGTTTGTAGAGAAGTTCCAAAAGGCAGTAGGGCAGTTGAAAGTAGGAGACGGTTTCGGTGACGGAACGACTGTAGGACCACTTATTGACGAGAATGCAGTTTCGAAAGTACAGGAACATATTGAAGATGCTATCCAAAAGGGTGGAACAGTTTTATTTGGTGGTCATAAGGTTGCAGAGCTAGATGGACACTTTATGCAACCAACTGTAATTGGATTGGCGAACGATACGATGCTTTGTATGAATGAAGAAACATTCGGTCCAGTTGCACCAGTTGCGAAATTTAAAACGGTTGAAGAAGTAATCGAACGAGCAAATCATACACCATATGGCTTAGCTGCTTATATTTTCACAAAAGATATTAGTCAAGCATTCCAAGTTAGCGAAGCATTAGAGTACGGTATTATCGGATTAAATGATGGACTTCCATCAGTTGCACAAGCACCATTCGGTGGTTTTAAAGAAAGTGGTATTGGCCGTGAAGGAGGCCATTTCGGTATCGAGGAATATTTAGAAATTAAATATATTTCATTAGGACTATAAGTAGTATACTAGAATCTCTATAAGGTAACAGAGAAGGAGATTCTAGTATGGTATATTGGCTATTATTACTCGTAACAATTATTTTTGAAGTAGCTGGAACAATTGCGATGAAATTATCAAACGGTTTAACAAAGCTCGTTCCAAGTGTACTGATTTTCGTATTTTATGGAATTTGTTTTAGCGTATTTGCTATCGTTGTCAAAAAAATTCATTTAAGTATCGCTTATGCCATTTGGTCTGGTGTAGGAACATTACTTATTACAATCATTAGTGTGTATTTCTTTAAAGAGCACATTAGCTTATTCCAAGCATTTTGTATTCTTTTTATTGTTTTAGGAGTAATTGGGCTTAAGGTTTCATCGGCATCATAAAAGGCTATCTTCCGGTGTGGAAGATAGCCTTTTGTTTTTATTAAAATGCCCAGTTACCTTTACGGAAGATAGGCTCATGTCTGCCATCATCTGTAATACCATCGATATCAAGCTCGGCTGATCCGATCATGAAGTCATTGTGTGTAATACTAGTGTTCGCACCATTTTCAGCAAGTTCTTCTTTAGACATTGTTTTTCCACCAACTAAGTTGAAAGCATAAGCACTTCCGATTGCAAGGTGGCAAGATGCGTTTTCATCAAACAGCGTATTGTAGAATAAAACATTTGTGTTTGAAATTGGTGAATCATGAGGTACTAAAGCTACTTCTCCTAAGAAGTGAGAACCTTCATCTGTTTCTACTAAATGTTTTAAAGCCTCTTCACCAGTTTCAGCTTTATAATCTACGATACGTCCGTTCTCAAATGTTAACGTGAAGTTATCGATAATATTACCTGCAAATGCTAACGGTTTTGTGCTAGATACTTGGCCGTTTACACCTGTTTTAAGTGGCATTGTAAATACTTCTTCAGTTGGAATGTTCGCCATAAATGGTACGTTCTTTTCATTTAAGCTACCAGCACCAGCCCATACATGCTTTTCTGGAAGTTCGATCGTTAAATCTGTTCCAGGAGCTGTATAGTGAAGGGCTTTATAATGTTTTTCGTTTAAGTAATCAACTTTTGTATGTAACGTTTCATCGTGTTCTTTCCATGCTTCCACAGGATTTTCTAAATCCGCACGAGTAGCTTTGAAAATAGCATCCCATAGTTTTGCTTCTTGTTCTTCTGGTGCAACGTCAGGGAATACTTTCGCAGCCCATTCTTTCGTAGGAACAGAAATGACACACCAGCTTACTTTATCAGCTTGTACGTAATCACGGTATACTTTCATTGCTTCACCAGCTACTTTATGAGCTGTTGCGATACGCGTTGATTCTACACCTTTTAATAAATCAGGGTTTTCTGCATAAATAGACATAAATGCAGCACCTTCTTTTGCTAATTCTTCACGAGCGTGTGCTTTCCAAGATGGGAACTCAGCGAATGCTTCTTCAGGAGCTAGGTCGAACTTTAAGCGTGTTAACGTCTCATCATTCCAGTCCACATATACGTGTTTTGCACCAGATTTATATGCTTTTTCTGTAACGAGGCGCACAAATTGTACAGCTTCAAGAGGTGCACTAATTGATAATGTTTGTCCTGGTTGAATATTAACACCAACATTGACTGCAAGAGCAGCATATTTCTCTAACGTTTGTTCAAATGACATATGTATAATCTCCTTTAATTTGAAAGATTTCTTACTATATATAATACAAGAAAATTCAAAAAATATATATAAATATAGCGTAAAAAGAGAGCTCAAAATATATTGAGCTCTCATCGTTATTTAATCGAAGAAGCAAATTGTTCTACGGTCGTCGTATGGTGTATGCGAACACGCTTCATTTTTAACAACTCATCGGGTTCACCTTTCGTAATGAATTTTCCGGGTTTTGTTGTCGTCGCAAATTGATAATATTTCTTCGTTTCTGCAACAACTTTATCATCCACATGACCGAATGGATAAGCAACTGCAGTAACAGGCTTACCTGTTATTTTCTCTAGCTTTTCCTTTGATTCTTTTAATTCTTCTTCATAGTTTGTAATTTTCGGCAAGTCTGCATGTGTTGCAGTATGAGATTGCATAGAGAAAATGCCGGAATCAACCATTTCTTTTATGTCAGATGTAGAAAGTGATCCTTCAGCATCGACATTATTAACAATCATATATTCTGTTGCTGTTGGTTTAAACGTATCATCTTTTAGCTTTTGTAAAATATGAAATGCATTTATATTATTTTTCATACCGTCATCAAATGTAACAAAGATAGGTTTATTAACTTTATTTATATCGCCCCAGCGTTCAAAAGTTAGTAATGTATAGCCGTTGTCCTTTAAATATTTCATTTGGGCTTCAAAATTAGCAGGTGATACGAATAAATCTTTAATGCCTTGTCCGTGATAATCATCGATTGCATGGTACATAAGAACGGGAACCTTTTGCTCGAAAGTAATAGCAGATTTTGTGAGTGGAATGGTTTTCCCATCCTCTTTCATTCCTATTGCTTCAATTTGGAACTCACCGCGTTTTCCTTCAAATTCTTTTATGTCAAAATGAAGTGAAAATTGCTTTTCCTTTTCTTTAGAAGAAAAAGGTTTAGCACTTTCCTTCCCATCAGCTGTGCGCCAAATTTTATATTGTACCTCACTTAAAGTATCCTTTATATCTGTCATATGAATAGTAGTGTTTGTAGATTCGTGTGTAATCGGATGATAAGAAATTTTACCTTGTTCTTGCACAGTCTCTTCTTGTTTCTTAACTTCTTGAACCTTTTTCTCTTTTTTAGGTTCCTGGTTTACATTGCTAGTATTACAGCCTGCTAGAATGGCAGATGTACATAAAGCAATTGCTGCGTATTTTCTCATGAAATCACCTTCTATTGTGTATTATGTTGCATACTCATATTTAAAATCCCCACCGCTGTAAGAGAGGTGGGGATATACCCTTGTACATCATATCATTTTAGTAATGAGACAGGTTTTTAATAGAGCCATTTCGACTGTTTTTTAGTAAAGTTTACTTTATAAGAGATATGAATTTTTCCATTGATGTATTAGGCCCTACAAAGTGGCGTTTAATTAAGTACTGTTCGTTTGGCATCCCTTTTGTAATGTGATTACCGTGATCAGTAGTTACTGCGAACTCATAATATTTTTTTGTTTCTTCAACAGCTGGATCATTATAAGAACCTACTGGATAGGCAAGAGCTATGACCTTTTTACCAGTAAGGGCTTCGATTTTTTCTTTCGAACTACGTAATTCCTCATCATAATTGCTTGAATGAGCCATCATCGTATGATTAGCAGTATGTGATTGAATAGAAAAAATGCCTGAATCCATCATTTGTTTTATCTCATCTGTTGATAGACGATTTGGTTTGTCTATCTCATTTGAAGTAAGGAATTCAGTAGCCGTAGGTTGAAATCTATCATCCTTTAATTTTTGTAAAATATGAAGAGCGTTCATATTATTTTTTCGACCATCATCCATCGTTACAAAAACAGGTTTATTTACACGATTTATATCATTCCAACGTTCAAATGTAAGCATCGTATAACCGTTATCTTTTAAGTATTGCATATGTTTTTCGAATTGCTCAGGTGGTACGTATAAGCCGTAATCCCCATCACTTGGTCCAGGGTATTTTTCAATCGCATGGTACATTAATACGGGTACATGTTGCTGGAATGTAATTTTAGATGTTACTAGATTTGTTTCAGTATGATCTTCTTTGATTCCTACTGTTTCAATTTGAAATTCGCCACGTTTTAAATGAAATGATTTTAAATGTAGTGGGAGGGCAAAGTCACGTTCTTTTTCTTGTGAAGTAAAAGTTTGTTTGTTTTCAGGACCATCAGCAGTACGCCAAATATTGTAACGTACTTGTGTGAATGAATCTCTTAAATCCTTTGTATAAAGCGTGGTATTTTGTGCGTTATATTCATACGGATCCCATGTAATAATCCCTTGTGTTAAAGGCAGTTCAACCGCTTTCGCTTTTTTTTGTTCAACTGTTTGTTTCGCCGTTGCTTCTTTTATTTGTTTATCACTAGTGCTACTAGTGTTACAACCTACGAGAATAGCAGAAGAAAGTAAAGCGATATATGTATATTTTTTCATTCTATCATCCTTCTATTGTGTTTTAATTATCATCACTTATGTCTTGAAATTATCATTCGTATAAGTGACACTAACTCAAATTTTTGATTTTAAAAATTTGAGTTATACCCTTGTACATCATATCACTATAGAATATAGAGGGGAATACATTTTTGGAATAATTCGGAAAAACACCTTATATTTTTCTGGTGAGGTTTACATAAAAATACATTTAGAAGATGAAAAAACTCCACCTAAACTTCCTTTAGAAAAGGAGAAGTAAGGTGGAGTTTTTTATTAAATAAATAATCCAGCGATTGTTGCAGATAAAATAGAAGCAAGTGTTGATGCAAATAACATTTTCCAACCGAATCTAGATACGACACTTCCCTGTTTTTCAGAAAGAGCACGGATTGTCCCAACGATCGCACCAATTTGGCTAATACTTGCGAAGCTAATTAAGAATACTGTAACGATTCCGACTGTACGTGGAGATAATGTTGATGCAACACCTTTTAAATCAAGGATTGCTACAAACTCGTTTAATACAATCTTCGTACCCATAATTCCACCAGCTGGGATAATATCTTGAGTTGGAATACCCATTAAGAATGCGAATGGAGCAAGTATATAACCGAAGATTTGTTGTAAAGTAACAGCATATCCCATTGCACCTGAAGCTGCGCTAATTACGTAGTTTACAACTTCCATCACACCGATGAAGGCAATCATTAATGCAGCAACGATACCAGCTACTTTTAAACCATCAAGCGCACCGTTAATCATTGCGCCGATAAAGCTGTCTCCGAATAAAGTTCTATCAAATTTTTGAATCACTTCATCTTCTTTCTTCGTATCAACTGGTGTTAATAGCGAACAAACGATTAAGCTTGAGAATAAGTTTAGTGGAAGAGCTGCTAGTACATATTTCGCATCTAACATCATTACATATGATGCTGTAACAGAAGCAGAAACGGAACTCATTGCAGAACAACAAATAATAAACATACGGTTTTTGTTAAAATGCTGTAAATCGTTTTTAATAACGATTAACGCTTCACTTGAACCGAAGAATACAGAGTTTACTGCGTGGAATGACTCGACGCGTGGTAAACCAGTAATTTTTGAAATTGCACCGCCGACAACGCGAACGATGAATGGTAAAACACCTAAATAACTAAAGATAGAAAGTAGTGCTGAGAAAAATACGATAATTAATAATACATTTAAGAAAAAGACAAAATCTCTTTGAATTCCATTAAAGAGAAAATCGACACCTGTCGTACCAAGTTTAATTAGTTTGTTGAAAACTTTACTAATGAAGATAATAATTTGTTGACCAATTTTTGTGCCAAACATAAACCAACCGATTAAAATTTGGAAACCAATCATAATAGCAATTGCACGGAAGTTGATTTTACTTCTATTGTTTGACAAAGCAAAGCATAAACCTAAAACGACAAGAATACCGATAATGCTCATTACATATTGCATGTAGTTGCCCCTTTCAGAAGTTCGTATAAAGTTTGTACATAAAACGCTCGTTATATTACTAAAAATAAAACAAGAGGTTTTATGTCATACGTAAGATGTCTGACCTTTTAGAAAAATGAAAATAAAAAAAGACACATATGGATTCACTTTCATCTATGAGAGAAAGCTAATCAATATGAGTCCTTTTTTGCACATAGGCTAATATTCATTAGTTTTCCCCATAGTCCAGCAATTTAAGGTTGCCGGGTAGAAACTCTCGATCCATATTATCGAATATATATGAGGTAACATCGTCCGTATTAAATTAGTAGTAGCGTAACATTAACAGAGAACTATCGTCAATAGCTTTTTTTCTTCCGATAGAAATAGACCATATAAGTATGATAAAATGTAACGCAGTGTTATGAAAAAGAGAGGTCGGAAAATGAGTACAAAAATGACGCCACCAGTTGAAAAAAATGATTTTATAGATGTAGTATTTGAAGATTTAACCCATGATGGTGCCGGTGTTGCGAAAGTAAAGGGCTATCCTATTTTCGTTAAAAACGGATTACCAGGTGAAGAAGCACAAATTAAAATTATTAAAGTGAAGAAAAACTTCGCATTCGGTCGTTTAATGAAGCTTCATACAGAGAGCCCATATCGTAAAGATGCAGAATGCCCAGTGTACAATCAGTGCGGCGGTTGTCAGCTTCAGCACTTAACATATGAAGGACAATTACAAGCGAAAGAAAAACAAGTACGTGACGTTATGCAGCGCATTGGCGGATTAAGCGATGTTCCTGTGCACCCTGTACTTGGTATGAAGAACCCATGGGTATACCGTAACAAAGCACAAGTACCAATTGGAGAACGTGAAGGTGGACTTGTCGCTGGTTTCTATCGCCAAGGAACACATGACATTATTAATATGGAATCATGTTTAATTCAGGCAGAAGAAAACGATACATTAATCCAGGAAGTAAAACGTATTTGTGAAAAACACGGTATTTCGGCATACAACGAAGAGCGTAACAAAGGAACACTTCGCCACGTAATGGCTCGTTACGGACAAGTAACAGGGGAAATCATGCTTGTCTTCATTACTCGTACAGCAGAATTACCAAACAAAAAAGCAATCATTGAAGAAATTGCTGCGAAATTCCCAGAAGTAAAATCGATTGTTCAAAACGTAAACACGAAACGTACAAACGTAATCTTTGGAGACACGACGACAGTACTGTACGGATCAGAATACATTTATGACTTTATCGGCGACATTAAATTTGCAATTTCAGCACGTTCATTCTATCAAGTAAACCCAGAGCAAACGAAAGTGTTATACGATAAAACGTTAGAATATGCAAAACTAGATGGTAACGAAACAGTAATTGATGCCTATTGTGGAATTGGATCAATCTCCTTATTCCTAGCGCAAAAAGCGAAAAAAGTGTACGGCGTTGAAATCGTCCCAGAAGCAATCGAAGACGCAAACCGAAACGCAGCACTAAACAACATGACAAACGCTGAGTTTGGCGTAGGAGAAGCAGAAGTAGTTATTCCAAAATGGTACAAAGAAGGCATAATCGCCGACACAATGGTCGTAGATCCACCGCGTAAAGGTTGTGATGATGCACTACTAAACACAATCATCGACATGAAACCAAAACGCGTCGTATACGTATCATGTAACCCAGCAACATTAGCACGTGACTTAAAAGTACTAGAAGAAGGCGGATATAAAACGCAGGAAGTACAACCTGTTGATATGTTCCCGCATACGACTCATGTGGAGTGTGTAGCTTGGCTTAAGTTGGTATAATAGGAAAGCAGTTGATATAGGAGAATCTATACCATCTGCTTTTTGGTTTACAAAAATACCATTTATAAGCGATTTTAGTTAAAATAAATATTGCTGATTTTCATAAATTATAAATTGAGAGTTTGAAATTGTATTCATAGTGAGAGGATTTGAATTTGAAATGATAGATAATTTTTGGCGTGATTTACCACGACCATTTTTCGTACTTGCACCAATGGAAGATGTGACAGACGTTGTTTTCCGTCACGTAGTAAGTGAGGCAGGTCGCCCAGACGTATTCTTCACAGAGTTCACAAACTCGGATAGCTATTGTCATCCAGAAGGTATGAAAAGTGTACGTGGCCGTTTAATTTTTACAGAAGATGAACAACCAATCGTGGCGCATATTTGGGGAGATAATCCTGAATATTTCCGTCAAATGAGTATTGGTATGGCAGAGTTAGGATTTAAAGGTATTGATATTAACATGGGTTGCCCTGTACCGAACGTAGCATCAAGAGGAAAAGGTAGTGGTCTTATTCTACGTCCAGACGTTGCGGCAGAACTTATTCAAGCAGCAAAAGCAGGCGGACTACCTGTCAGCGTAAAAACACGACTGGGCTTTAAAGAGTTAAGCGAATGGGAAGATTGGTTAACGCATATTTTCAAACAAGATATCGCAAACCTTTCTATTCACTTACGTACAAGAGAAGAAATGAGCCAAGTCGATGCGCACTGGGAACTAATTCCGGAAATTAAAAAATTGCGTGATCGTATTGCACCAAATACGTTAATAACAATCAATGGAGACATCCTTGATCGTAAAATGGGGCTGGAACTTGCTGAAAAATACGGCATTGATGGTGTAATGATCGGACGAGGTATCTTTAAAAATCCATTTGCTTTCGAAAAAGAGCCAAGAGAGCATAGCAGTAAAGAACATTTAGATCTTTTAAGACTACAACTCGATCTTCAAGATCAATATGCAGAAGTATTACCACGCTCTATCACAGGACTACATCGCTTCTTCAAAATTTATGTAAAAGGCTTCCCGGGAGCTGCTGAATTGAGAAATCAATTGATGAGCACGAAGTCGACGGATGAAGTGCGTACATTGCTTAATCAGTTTGAGGCGAGTGTTAGTGAGACACAGGGGAGTGAAACTGTGTAACTTTTGAACGTTAGAAGGGATGGAGTGTAGCAATTTTATCCCGCATTAACGAGCAGTAAGACCCCCACCTCAAAATTCAGCGGAAGCAAAGAAGTTAGGTGGGGGTCGGGCTGCCCATAAAAGCCCGATTGGTTCAACTAATAATAAGTGGGGGATGAAGAAAACCCCCACTTATTAAAGTTTCATTTTATTACGCCTATAATTGGAGGCTATGTAAATGTTAAGTGATCAGACGAGATATTCTAGGCTCGCGAATATAACAAAAATAATAAATACAAAATTAGAACTACGTGAAGTATTGCAGCGTGTAACAATGGCGATATCAGAGGAGATTGTTAGGTGTGACGCTGTTGGAATTTATTTACCTGAGGAAGATGGAACATTTAGAGGGTTTGCAGGAAAACCAGAGACCATAAATGGCGTAACGCTCGATACTCAGGTAATTGATCCCGAAGTAGACTTACTGGCAAAAGAAGTTATTGAAACTAAAAAAACCATCTATATCCCTGACACCTCAAAGGATTATCGACCGGATCGGAGACCAGTTAATGCATTCAAAATTAAGTCTTTATTAGCTCTGCCTATCTCATTTGGGCAAGAGTTGTTTGGTCTTGTTTTTTTATTTGATTATGGAGTTCCAATGAACTTAACAGATTCAGAAATTCAAAGTGTTGAAGCTTATGTCAATATGGCTGCGGTCGCCATTCAAAACGCAAAAATTTTAACACAAAAAGAAAATCTTATTGCTGAGAAGCAGCTGTTACTAAATGTTACCCGTGATTTATCAGTGTGTTCCTCGGTACAGGAGATTTTTGATAAATGTTTTTTTTACTTAGGACAGATTTTAGAGAGTAAGAACATGGCTGCCCACCTTTTAGGCCGGCTAGATAAAACAACGATTAAAACAACGAAATTAAGCGCGGACTGTGATTGGGCAGAAACTGACTGGATGGAGAAAACCTATGAAGCCAAGCTTCGAAAGGTTATTCAAACAAAAAATATAGATAGTAAGGGCCTACTGATGCTGCCATTAGTTTCGATGGGAGAAGTATTAGGGGTAATCGTCGTTGGTAAAGGGGCAAAAGCTCATAATTACGATGCTTCCCGAATTCAACTGGCAAAATCTATCGTTGATGCTACAGCTCCTACGTTTTCAAACTTGTTATATATGGATCAACTTGAAAGTATGGTGGAAGAAAGAACGAGAGAACTAGCTGTTGCTAATGAAAAAGTTACAAGTGTGATTGAAAGTATTACGGATGGATTCTTGACTTTGAATAATAAATGGGAATTTACGTACGTAAATAAGCATCAACATTTCCCGCAAAGAAAAACAGCAAAAGATGTATTAGGTAAGAATATATGGGAGGTCTTCCCAAATAGCATCGATACAGTTATATATAAGGAGCTTCATCGTGTAATGTCAGGGCGAAATACAGTTCATTTCGAATTTCTTTCTACCTCTGATGAATATTGGTATGAAGTTATTGCATATCCGTATGATGATGGCATTTGTTGTATTTGTAAAAATATAACGGAAAAAAAGCAATATGAGCAGGAATTGAAAAGATTATCCAACATAGATTTAATAGGGCAAATGGCAGCTGGTATCAGCCATGAGATTAGAAATCCAATGACAACAGTACGAGGGTTTTTGCAGTTATTAAAAGAAGAGCCCACCTATGAGAAACATAATAAGCACTTTAATTTAATGATTGAAGAACTTGACCGTGCCAATTCTATCATTACTGAATTTCTCTCAATGGGTAATACAAGGAAATCGGATTTGCAGATGTTAGATTTAAATTCAATTATCCGCGATATTATTCCTTTAATAAAGATTGATACGTATAATCAAAATAAATATATTGAAGTCGATACAAATGACATTCCAAAATTACTTTTAAATCGTAATGAGATACGACAATTATTGATAAACTTATATCGTAATGGCTTAGAAGCGATGGACAAAGAGAAAGTTCTAACCATTAGCACCTATAAAGAAGGTCGAGATTGTGTCGTGCTTGCAGTGCGTGATCAAGGAAAAGGTATCAGGCCTGAAGTATTAGAGAAACTAGGTACGCCATTTTACACGACAAAACATAATGGAACTGGATTAGGGTTAGGTGTATGTTATGCCATTGCTGCACGTCATAATGCAAAAATAGAAATTCAAACGGGATCAGAAGGCACTACCTTTTTTGTTAAATTCGATTATCAAGATAATGAAAACTAATCTTATTTAGATTAGTTTTGTTGAACTGTACCAAAAATATTTATATTTGAGTAGTATAAAAAATGGACAAACCTATATTAGATTTGTCCATTTTTAAGTGTGTTAATTAATAGTAAATCCCCATCCGTAATTTCGCACGATTATCCCATCCTGTTTTGCTTTATTAATATCATCCTCAAAGGAAGGCGCTATCCCACTACCAACTAAAATACCTTTTACAGTATTTAATTTTAATTCTTCTTTACATAGTTTAATATAATGTTTAATTTGATTTAAAGCGTTTCTATCAATAGCTCCCTTCTTAATTTCTACTACAATAAATTCGTTGTTAGTAGTATCTCTTAATAACAAATCTAAACGTGATTCATCTGAGAAGATATGTTGTGATTTTTCAATTGTATAGTTTACATCAAGTATTGAAGGGTTAGAAATGATGAATTTCTCGATATCTCTTTCTAAAATTTGAAATACTTCTTCAGCGGTTAAAACTCTATTAGTAAGTCTACCCTTGGACTCATTTTGCTCAATTAAATCTAACAATAAATTGATATCAGATGGATTCAATTCTTTCCAAGTACGAAGAGCAGAAGAAATTGCACTTAATAAAGATTGATTAGGATTAAGGTTCGCAGGTCTGGATAATTTACTCAATAATTCAGGGGTAATTTCCAAAGGAACTTGAAGGACTTTAGATTGAATAGGATTTCCAAACGCAATACATTCGCTTGGTGTTAGTTGTTGTATCTCTTTCTTTAGGTGGGGATTATCATATTTATTCATGATTAAACGATTCTGTTTGATATCTTTTACAATCACGACTTCTTCGACCAGATAATATGCGGTTATATAGCGCTTGTTATGTATTGTTTTATGAAAGAATAGAAAATCTCCCTTTTGTACTTTTTGGAGTTTGTCGGTATTAGCCCCTGACTCTCCATATGTATATTCTGTTAGCATCGGGTCCTCATGTCCGAAATTTCGTTCAGCATCTTTATAACCAATTAGATAATTCATTATTGATTCCCTCCTATATGAACTCTAGTATCATTATAATCCAACTGGTTTTAAATAGATAATTCTAAGCGGCTAAACAGCATATGTTGCTGTTTTAAAATCATCCCCACAAGCATTAATCCACCTAAGACTACAAAACCTCCCCCTAAAATGTTAAAGTAGTAACTTAACGACATTCATTTACACATGCTAAAAGCATTAAGATAATCAACATTTCAGGAGGCAAAACAATGGCAATGAGCAACAACGATATATTAAAAAGAGTAAGGTACGCTTTAGATATAAGAGATATAGATATGGTAGAAATCTTTAAACTTGGTGGTATGGAAGTAACGAAAGAAGACGTAGTTGATATGCTTACAAAAATAAAGAGAGCTCCTCAGCATGAAGCTGAAAATGATGATGTAATCGAAGATGAGTACGTAAAAACATGCGATATGATGATGTTAGAGGCATTTTTCAATGGATTTATTACTTTAAAAAGAGGGAAGCAAGATCTGAAACCAGGACAACCGGCACCTGTACAAAGCAAAGAGAGTGCGAATAACCTTCTGCTAAAGAAAATGAAAATTGCACTATCTTTAACGAGTGAGGATGTACTTGATATATTAGATAGCGTAGGCGTTACGGTAACAAAGGGAGAATTAGGAGCCCTATTAAGAAAGAAAGGCCATAAAAATTACAAAGAGTGCGGCGATAGATACGCAAGGAATTTCATTAAGGGATTAGGTGTAAAGTATAGAGGGTAATGAGTTTGTTAAAGCAGCAAATGATATAATAGGTAGAGTAGGGCGTTTGTATCCTACTCTTTTTTATTTGTAAAAATAATATGCTAGGTGATGAAATGGTACATACATATTTAGGTGAGACAATTAATTTTCATATAACTTATAAGAAGAAAAAGTCGGTACGTCTTTTTGTAGATTCGTACGGAAATGTGGAAGTGCAAGCTCCGAAAGGTACACATGTTGAATACTTAGTCCAGCTGCTGGAGGAGAAGTGGGATTGGATTCAGAAAACACGTAAGGAAATGCAAGAGCGAGCGCTTGGACCACAGGAAAAGGATTATGATCAAGGAGAGGGATTTCTGTATTTAGGAAGTACGTATCCGATACAGATTTCTCAAGATGCAAGTATTACGCAAGACAATGCAGTGTTTGAAGGGAATAAGCTACATATTTATGTGAAAGAGCTTAAGGATGAGAAAATACAACAAGCGTTAAAACGATTTTACTATAAGCAGTGTAAGTCATTAGTAGAGAAGAGTATTAAAGTGCATCAAAGTAACTTCAAAACAAAACCGCGTTCTATTCGTATTACAGATAGTAGTCGCACGTGGGGAACTTGTGATTCAAATCTACAACTAACATTCAATTGGAAGCTAGCGATGGCACCACAGCGAGTAATTGATTACGTAGTTGTTCATGAAATGTGCCATATGGTTCATTTAAATCATGATCGATCTTTTTGGCGTCTTGTCGGGA
The DNA here is from genome assembly GCF_058952315.1 of Bacillus sp. GW823-FHT06B01. NCBI lineage: Bacteria > Bacillati > Bacillota > Bacilli > Caryophanales > Bacillaceae > Bacillus > Bacillus sp. GW823-FHT06B01. The sequence goes on from NZ_JBXAHR010000007.1 coordinate 55,390, forward strand.
AAATAATGCCCGATTATAAGGAAATGGAAAATTGGTTAGCGTTATCTAGTTGGAAGATGACGGTTTAATGCTGAACTTTATATAGGTTACGATTATTATCAATACTTGTCGGTAAGTCGATATATTTCAAAAATCGCTCATATAATTTCATTTGCCAATGAATTATTTAATGAAGAGAGAGTAAAAGGAGATGTCACGGCAGACATCTCCTTTTTTCAGGTATATAAATCATCGTCCAAACTTCACAACAAAATCTCCGTCCACTTTCTCCATTCCATACCCACGATAACCGTTCGAAAGTAAAGCCTGCTGTCCAACAGCGTCACTCATCGGAACACTCTTAACATCCGTCCAGTTTCTTTCCTTACCTCCACGCAATTCCTTCACAAAAACATACCGCATACTCCCGCCATATTTCTCCTTCAATGCAACAATCTCCATTCCTTGCGCAAACTTATCTTTTAAACTTGGAATGTTAAAAGGAGCAACGGTGCAGCAAACGTAATCGTATTTGCTATCTTCGTTTTGTAATTCGTCCATGATGACTGTCGCTAATATTTTTTGCATCCCATTTCCTCGGCTGTTCGGGTGAACATTTGAGATTTCTTGATAAATGACGCGATGTAGTTCGCTTTCTGGTATGCCAATATCAAGTCCTAAATGTTCATCGTCAATAGGAGGGACGAGTAGGGCACGAAATGCGATGAGTTCGTTTTCGATAAAAGCACCGATCATCATGCCGTTTCCTTCTAGAATGTATTGAAATTCTTCTAGCGAGAGTGGTTGTAAGCGACTTTTATCCTCTAGCGCTTCAACTACGACGTTTTGTAGTGATAAGATTTGTTCGATGTTCTCTAGTGATAGTAAAGTAACGTGAAATGACGCGTTATTTTGTTTTAATGATCCTTTGTATAGAACTGTCATGTGTTAGTCCTCCTTTAGCGTACAACGTCTTGAAAGACGGTTAGTTCTTGTAATGTATCTTCATTTATTTCAATGCCGAGTCCTGGCTTTTCGTTTAGGCGAATAAATGGTACGTCGTAATGTAGGTTTCCGATGTCTTTCGTGAACTTTAATGGACCTGTAAGTTCAACGCTCGTAATGATTTTTTTCGAGAAAGCGACATGGAATCCTGCGGAAGAGGCAACGGATGATTCGACCATGGATCCAACTTGGCATTCAATGCCGACCATTTCTGCTTGGTGAGCGAGTTTTACAGCGGGATATATGCCGCCGCATTTCATTAGTTTTATATTTACTTTATCAGCCGCGTCTAATTTAATGATTTGGCGCATTTCACGAGAACCTTTTAATCCTTCATCAATCATAAGCGGAAGGTCTGTTTTAGAACGAATGTGAGCCATTGCGTCAATATCGTCTGCGACAACAGGCTGTTCAATCCAGTCGATGTTTAAATGACCTAATGAACGAAGTGCTGTTAATGTGTTGGCGCTATTTCTCCATCCTTGGTTTACATCAACGCGAATCGCAATATCATTTCCTACACGTTCACGTACCGCTTCAATTCTTTTTATATCTTCTTTTACATTCGTACCAACTTTCATTTTGAAAGATTGGTAACCTTTTTGAATCATGGAAGCAGCTTCTTCAGCCATGTCTTCAGGTTCGGCGATACTTAAGACGTGAGTGACAGGGAAGTCTTCATGGTAGCGTCCGCCAATTAATTGATATACAGGTTGATTTAGTTTTTTGCCCGTTATATCAAAACAAGCAATATCAATTGCCGCTTTCGCTGTTGGAACACCGTAAATTGTATCGTCCATCATGTCGTGTATTTTTTCGATATTCATTGGATTTTGTCCAATTAGAGCGGGGGCTAGCGTATGTTTTAAAGTATGGAAAGTACTTTCCCATGATTCGCCTGTAACGTGATCATCAGCGACGCCCTCACCGTATCCGATAATGCCTTCATCTGTTTCCATTTTGACGATAATAGAAGGCATATCAGAATAAGAACCATAACTAATAACAAACGGATCGCGAAGTGGTAAACGAATTGCGTAAAGATGAATAGCTGTAATTTTCATTAGGTAGAGACCCCTTCCTGTTTACAATAGTTTTGTACATTTGATATAGTTGACGTTAAATAGTCGTTAATTAATGATAAGGAGTTAAAGAAATGATGATAAAAATTGCAGTTGTCGGTTCAAAAGAGTTTATGGAGAATCTTTTACCTATTGCTCATAAACTAGAAGAAATAGAGATTGATCCATATATTTACCTTCATCCAGCGGAATCTTCTGAACTTTTAAAGCGTTTAAAGCCGTGTGATTTCATCTTTTTCTCAGGTGCTTTACCTTATTATATGGCAAAAGAAATAAGAGAACAATTACGAATTCCAAGTACGTACTTACAGCAAGACGAGACAACTGTCGCATCTTCCATTCTTTCTGTCATGTATCACCAAGGTATTCAACCACATAAAATTTCAATTGATTTAGTAGACCGCTCATTCATTACAAATGTGTTCCATGATATCGGTATAAAAGAAAATCCACAAGTGTTTGATTATGAAAATATGCTGTGGAGTAAAGATGAAATAAATAGAGTTATTGATTTTCACATAGCTAAATATCAATCTGGAGATGCTCATTTAGCTTTAACTAGTATTCACGCTGTCTATGATGAACTTCAAAAAATAGGTATTCCTTCAGAGCGTATGATAGATCCGAAGCAATCCATTATACATGGTTTAAAAGATGCGAAAATAAAAGCTGAGTTAGCAAAAAGCCATTCAGCTACTGTTGGTGCTTGTACGATTTCTTCTTTAGAATTACGAGAAGGTTTGCTTGAGCAATTAGATGCTATTTCAAAAGAACTACGTGGTTCATTTAAAAAAGTTGATGAAATGACGTTCATTTTGTATACGACTCGTGGTGATATTGAATCAATTATAAAAACGAATATGATAAATCATTTATTTGCGAGTATAGAAGGAACGATAGCTATTGGATTTGGTTACGGAAAAACTGTGAAAGAAGCGGAGCAAAATGCTAAAATTGCTCAAAGTTTCGCGAAGAATAATCCAATAGACCACTGTTTTTATATACTAACAAGTGATAAAGAACTATTTGGTCCGTTCCCGAAAGAACAGAGGGTACAAAGCTTGAAGAATGACAACCCAGAACTCATGAAAATAGCGAAGGAAACGAAACTTAGTCCAGCCAACTTGTCAAAAATTATTCAATTTAGTCAATCACATCCATCATTGAAGTTTACAGCAGCAGATCTTTCTGAATACTTACAAGTGACTCGCCGATCAACAGAAAGGTTATTAAAGAAACTAGTTGATTATGGGTATGCTCATATTTGCGGCGAGGAAATGCCCTATCAACAAGGGCGCCCTCGCGCAATATATGAAATGAATTTACCGGTATCTTTAAGCTTCTAGTTGAGCTTTTTGTTTTTTTAGTAGTTCCGCTTTTTCAATGTCTGATAGTTTCGTAATTGTGAGACCAGTTATGCCGTAAATGATTGAAATAATAGGTACGATGAAATTTAATATAGCATAAGGAGCATATTCGAATGCGCCAACTCCAAGTGTTGCGAGTATAAATACACCACATGTATTCCAAGGTACGAAAACAGAAGTTAATGTTCCGCCATCTTCTAATGCTCTGGATAAATTTTTAGAATGTAGTCCTTTTTCTGTGTAAGCATTTGCGTACATTCTTGAAGGAACAACAATCGAAATATATTGTTCAGAGCAAGTAAGGTTGGTTGCAAAGCAAGATGCGATAGTAGAAGCGATAAGTCCTTTTGCTGATGTCGCTAATTTTAAAATTTGATTTACAATTGCGCGAAGAATACCAGTATGTTCTAATACTCCTCCAAAGGTCATAGCGACAATTGTCATCGAAACTGTATTCATCATCGAATTTAAGCCACCGCGGTTAAAGAGTTCGTCTACTAGCTTGTTGCCAGTGTCTATGAAAAATCCATTTTGGAGTGCACCGACAGATGCGGAGACAGAACCACCTTGAATAAAGACTTGTGATAAAAACCCTAAAATAATACCTACGAGAATAGCTGGTATAGCAGGAACTTTTTTAGCGACCAATACCATAACGACTACAGGTATGATTAGTAGGAAAGGAGAGATAACAAAGTTTTGTTGCAATACTTGTAATGTTTGATCGATACCTTTTGCATCAATATTGTTAGCGCCGAAGCTTCTTCCTAAGAACGCATAAACGATAAGAGTAATAATTAAACCTGGAATTGTAGTAAATAACATATGACGAATATGTGTGAATAGATCTGTATTTGTTAATCCTGCGGCTAAGTTTGTTGTGTCTGAAAGCGGTGACATTTTATCGCCGAAGTAAGAACCGGAAATGATAGCACCGGCAACCATTGGAGCTGGGATTCCCATACTTAGGCCAATTCCCATTCCTGCAACACCAATTGTTCCCATTGTAGACCAAGAGCTACCGATAGCTAATGCAACAATAGAACAAATAATTGTAATTGAAACTAAAAATAGTGATGGAGTTAAAAGATTTAAACCGTAATAAATCATTGTTGCGACGATTCCGCCGCCAATCCAAGCACCGATCGTTAAACCTACTAGAATAATGATAACGATAGCGGGTAATGCGAGGCGAATTCCTTTATACATTGCTTCTTCAATGTCGTTCCATTTGTAACCGTAACGCCAAGCGACGATAGAAGCAACGGTTGTACCGATAATAAGTGGGACGTGAGGGCTTTGTTTTAATACAACAATTGTAACCATCATAACTGCAACTGTAATGATAATAGGGATTATTGCTACGCCAAAAGGTATTTCTTTTTTCATAAACTGCCTCCTCATTATGTATGTTTATATTTTTAGAATTGTCGCAAAATAGACGCTATTAAGTTATAATAACTAAAAAATGATATAAGCGTCAATAAAAAACAGAAAATAAGGAATGTTCTATCGTTATGAAGTGAGTTGTCGATTGCATTTAAAAATAAACAATTGACTTTTTTCTTAAAATTCAATATGTTCATAAAAACATCTGTTTTTCATAAGTATAATTAACCTGAATGGTTTTGGAATTTGGGAAGGAGAATGTAGCTTTGAAAACATTAGAACTACAAGAGCGGTTAACTGAAATTTTTCAGTATTTACATGAAAACCCTGAAGTGAGTTGGAAAGAGCATGAAACGACAGCGTATATTACTAACTTTTTAAAAGAAGAAGGAATTTCATATAAAATATTTGATGATTGCCCAGGCGTGATTGCTGAAATTGGAAGCGGAAATCCAGTTATTGCAATTCGTGCCGATATGGATGCACTTTGGCAAGAAGTGAACGGAGAGTTTAAAGCGAATCATTCATGTGGTCACGATGCTCATATGACAATTGTGATGGGGCTTATTTTACAATTGAAAAATATGAGATGGGATAGTGGAACGGTTAGATTTATTTTTCAGCCGGCAGAGGAAAAAGGAAATGGTTCTTTAAAGATGGTAGAGAAGGGTGCCGTGGATGATGCTGACTTCTTATTTGGTGTTCATTTAAGACCGATTGAAGAACTACCTTTGAAACAAGCTGCCCCATCTATTCGTCACGGAGCGGCAGGATTTTTAGAAGGAACGATTCATGGAGATGATGCACATGGGGCACGTCCGCATCAAGGGATAAATGCAATTGATGTCATTTCTATGATTAATATCGGTTTAAAAAATATATGGTTACCACCGCAAAGTTCCTATTCAGTGAAGATGACAAGGTGCCAAGCTGGCGGAGATAATTTAAATATTATTCCGGGTAACGGCCATTTTAGCTTAGATGTTAGGGCAGAGAGTAATACATTATTAGAAGAATTGAAGAAAAAAATAGAGCATGTAATAGAATCGGCCGCATCGATGGGATCGAAAACCTCATACAAATGGATCGACCTTGCACCAGGAGCTGAAGTGTCAGAAGAAGCTGAGCGCTTTATGCGAAAAGGAATTCTTGAAGTATACGGGGAAGAGGGATGCACTGGACCGCTGTATACGACAGGAAGCGATGATTTTCATTACTACACAGTGAAGAGACCACATTTAAAAGCTGTCATGCTTGGACTAGGTGCAAACCTACAACCTGGATTACACCATCCATATATGAAGTTCGATCATAGGTGTATTATGGATGGAGTAGAAATATTGAAACAAACTGTATTGAAAGTATTAGAGGACAGGGGCTAGATAGCTCCTGTTTTTTTGTAGGAATGCGTCGTTAAGTCGATATTCCTTACCGAAACGTCGATATATTGAAAAAATCGTTAATATAATTTCACGTACCAATTAATTCAAGAAAAAATCCCTCTCCGGTACATGGTGTATAATAATAAGTACCATTTTTTAATAGGAGAAAACGAATGAACGAACAATATTATGATGCAGTTTTAAATATAAAAACAGTCGGTGAGCAAAAAGGATTTAACAAGTCTATGCATTATCATCGTTATGAACCGACGCCGTATAGCGGATTAGATGAGTTATTGAATCAATATGAAATAAGAAGTAGCGACCAGGTTGTAGATTTTGGATGCGGAAAAGGACGATTAAACTTTTACATGCACCATAAGTGTGGCGCTTCAGCGGTTGGAATTGAAATGAATGAAGAGCTTTATAAAGAAGCAATGGATAATCTAGAGCGCTATGCACGAAAGGTAAGAAACAGTAAAGATAAAATTCGGTTTGAATGCTGTTTAGCGCAGGAATATGAGATTGATCCACGTGATAACCGGTTTTATTTCTTTAATCCATTTTCTATACAAGTATTTATGAACGTAGTAAATAATATTTTACTTTCGGTAGAAGAGGCGGAGAGAGAAGTTGATATTATTTTATACTATCCTTCTGAAGATTATATTTTCTTCTTGGAGAATCAGACTGCGTTTGAGCTGAAGAGGGAAGTAAGGTTGCCTGGGGCTTATGAGAAGAATGGGAATGAGAGGTTTTTAGTTTATACATTAAGATTATAAAAAAGCAGGTGCCTCGGCACCTGCTTTTCTTTACTCACGTCTATATAATTAGTTACGGATTAAGTAATCAAATGCACCTAAAGCTGCGTTTGCACCTGAACCCATAGAGATGATGATTTGTTTGTACGGATTATTTGTACAGTCACCTGCAGCAAACACTCCTGGTACGTTTGTAGCTCCGTGCTTGTCTGTTACGATTTCACCGCGAGCGCGTTCAACTGTTTCGCCTAACCAGTCTGTGTTTGGCACAAGACCGATTTGTACGAATACACCTTGTAATTCAACGTGATGAACTTCTTCAGTTTCACGATCGATGTAAGAAATACCGTTTACTTTATCAGTACCAGTGATTTCTTTCGTTTGAACGTTTTTCAGAACAGTTACGTTTGGTAAGCTGTTAAGACGCTCTTGTAATACAGCATCAGCTTTTAATTCTGGCATGAATTCAAGAACAGTTACGTGCTTAACGATACCTGCTAAGTCGATAGCTGCTTCAATACCAGAGTTACCTCCGCCGATAACTGCTACGTCTTTTCCGATGAATAATGGACCGTCACAGTGTGGGCAGTATGCTACACCTTTATTTTTGAACTCAGCTTCACCTGGTACGCCAACGTTACGCCAGCGAGCACCTGTTGAAACGATTACGCTTTTACTTTTCAAAATAGCGCCGTTTTCAAGTTCCACTTCAATAAGTTCTTTTTTCTCTAAACGTTTCGCACGTTGTAGATTCATTACATCGATGTCGTATTCTTTTACGTGCTCTTCAAGGCTTGCTACTAGCTTAGGACCTTCAGTGCGTTTTACGCTGATGAAGTTCTCAATGCCCATAGTATCCATTACTTGACCACCGAAGCGCTCAGCAACGATACCAGTGCGGATACCTTTACGTGCTGCATAAATTGCTGCACTTGCACCAGCAGGGCCGCCACCAACAACAAGAACATCGTATGGATCTTTATCAGAAAGCTCTGATGCATCTGGACCGTTACCCATTTTAGCTAAAATTTCTTCAAGTGTCATACGACCGCTTCCGAAAGATTCGCCGTTTAGGAAAACTGTTGGTACTGCCATGATGTCTTTGCTTTCTACTTCCTCTTTGAATGCAGCGCCATCAATCATAGTATGTGTAATACCAGAGTTTAGAACGCTCATTACGTTAAGAGCTTGTACAACATCAGGACAGTTATGACAACTTAGGCTGATATAAGATTCAAAATGATATTCGCCTTGAATGTTTTTAATTTGATCGATTAATTTTTGTTCAACTTTTGGAGCGCGTCCACTTACTTGTAGTAAAGCTAACACTAATGAAGTAAATTCGTGTCCTAATGGAATACCAGCGAATACTACACCAGTGTCTTCACCAGGGCGATTTACGCTAAAGCTTGGTGTTCTCTCTAATTCAACTTTTTCTACTGTAATCTTAGATGACATAGTAGCTAATTCGTCTACTAGAGCTAACATATCTTTAGATACGTCGTCGTCTCCAGCGCTTACTTTAAGTAAAATATCGTTCTCCATTAACTGAAGGTATTGGGATAGTTGTGTTTTTATATCTGCATCTAGTATCATTTTGATCGAACTCCTTAGATTTTGCCTACAAGGTCAAGGCTTGGTTTAAGTGTTGCAGAACCCTCTTGCCATTTAGCTGGGCAAACTTCACCTGGGTTGTTACGTACGTATTGAGCTGCTTTAATTTTGTTAACAAGAATGCTTGCGTCACGGCCGATACCGTCAGCATTGATTTCCATAGATTGGATAACGCCGTCTGGATCGATGATGAATGTACCACGAGCAGCAAGACCTTCTTCTTCCATTAAAACGTTGAAGTTTGTAGTGATTGTGCGAGTTGGGTCACCAATCATAATGTATTCGATTTTGCCGATAGTTTCTGAGCTATCATGCCATGCTTTGTGAGTGAAGTGAGTGTCTGTAGATACAGAGTATACTTCAACGCCTAAGTCTTTAAGAGTTGCATATTGGTTTTGTAAGTCTTCAAGTTCAGTTGGACAAACGAATGTGAAGTCAGCTGGGTAGAAACAAACTACACTCCATTTTCCTTTTAAACTTTCGTCAGTAACTTGGATAAATTCTCCATTATGGTAAGCATTAGCTTTAAACGGTTTTACTTCTGTGCCGATTAATAACATATTAAAATTCCTCCTAAATGTTGGTTTTGAGCATCAAAAAATAGTGTGCTCATAAAATATATTTTTTAATTAACTATAATAATTCTAATTCGATATTAATTATCATATAGAAGTGGTTATTTTGTCAAGAGAATAAACCAACTTTATATCAATTTAATTAATATTTATTCTCAATTAAGGGTGTTAGAGAATGAAAAGGTAGTTTTCATGTAATCGATTTTCAATGAGTATGTAAAAGAGTAGTGTGTATGTTAGAGACATGGTGTAAGTATAAATTGTTAGGAAGAGAATACTTCTTAGAAGTTGTGGAGTTGAAAAGGATTGCTTATTTCTATTTTACAAAGAATTGTGTGATAAATAAAATAAAATGAATTAAAATCTTTTTGAAAAATTTTTGTCATCTCAAATATATAATTAGGAAGTATATTGCAATGATAGAGAAACATTGACTCAAGATGTTAACAAGATATAATAAAACCTAGATATACCTTTCAAAAAGAAGAAGATATAATATAGGATGAAAAAATTTCACCCTATTATTTTTTATAGCTTTTAGAAAACGCTTACAATTAGTGTGGAGGGGAAACCATGTCTAAGTTCACAAAGTATTTTTTAATGGAAGCTAATGATGTGATTGTATATGTGAAAGAGAAATTATGTAAGTTTGAGGATGCAAAGGGGTTACAGTGTAAAGAAATAGGCGATGGTAATTTAAATTATGTATTCCGCGTTTGGGATGAACAGAAGAACATTTCTGTCATTGTAAAACAAGCTGGGGATACAGCAAGGATTTCAGATGAGTTTAAGTTGTCGACGAATCGTATTCGTATAGAATCAGATGTTTTGCAGTTAGAGGAGGAGTTAGCATCTGGACTCGTGCCAAATGTATATTTGTTTGATAGTGTGATGAATTGTTGCGTGATGGAAGATTTATCAGATCACACAATATTGCGTACAGCACTCATAAATCATCAAATGTTTCCGAGGCTTGCTGATGATTTAACTACTTTTATGGTAAATACCCTTCTATTAACATCAGATGTTGTAATGAATCATAAAGAGAAGAAGGAACTCGTGAAAAATTATATAAATCCTGAGTTATGTGAGATTACAGAGGACCTCGTATATTCAGAGCCATTCACAAACCATAATAAACGCAACGAATTGTTTCAATTAAATGAAGGATGGATTAGGGAGCATATTTATAGTGATAAAGAGCTTCGTATGGAAGTAGCAAAACTTAAGTTTTCGTTTATGACGAATGCACAAGCGCTACTTCACGGTGATTTACATACTGGTTCTGTTTTTGTAAAAAGTGATTCTACAAAGGTTATTGATCCTGAATTTGCTTTTTATGGACCTATGGGATATGACGTTGGGAATATAATGGCGAATTTAATGTTTGCATGGGTGAATGCAGATGCAGTGATGCAATCTGGTATTGAGAAAGATACATATATGAACTGGATAGAATCTACCATGATAGATGTAATTGATTTATTTAAGAAGAAGTTTTTAGATGCTTGGGATATTCATGTGACAGAGATTATGGCGAAGGAAGAAGGCTTTAACCGAGTTTATTTACAATCTGTATTAGAGGATACAGCTGCAGTGACGGGTCTTGAGTTAATTCGTCGTATTGTTGGTCTAGCAAAGGTAAAGGATATGACTTGTATTGAGAATGAAGAGGCGCGTGCTAGAGCGGAGCGAATTTGTCTTCAGACAGCGAAGAAGTTTATTTTACAAGCGAATCAATATAAAACAGGTAGCAGCTTTGTAGAAACGTTAAAAAAACAGTCAATGCATAGTGCGAAATAAGGGGAGAAGATGATGGCAGAGCAATTAATACCAATTCAGTGGAAAGATGATGCTTTAGTGTTATTGGATCAAACCGTATTACCGAACGAAGTAGTCTATGAATCTTTTAAAACGGCTGAGGGTGTGTGGGATGCGATTCAAGTAATGAAAGTACGAGGAGCGCCTGCAATAGGTGTTTCAGCAGCCTACGGTGTGTATTTAGGAGTAAAGGAAGTTGCGGAAAGTTCGGCGGAAGAATTCATAGCGGAAGTAAAAAAGGTATGTGCATACTTAGCGACATCAAGACCGACGGCAGTAAATTTATTTTGGGCGCTTGAAAGAATGGAAAGTGTCGCGAAAGAGAATGCTCACTTATCAATTGCGCAGTTGAAAGATAGATTATTAGAAGAAGCAAAAGAGATTCATAGAGAAGATGAAGAAATTAACCGTCAAATTGGAGAACACGCATTAACATTATTCCATGATGGCATGGGGGTATTAACGCATTGTAATGCAGGTGCGTTAGCAACGACTAAGTATGGCACTGCGACAGCTCCAATGTACTTAGCGAAAGAAAAAGGATGGGACTTAAAAATCTATTCCGATGAAACACGCCCTAGATTACAAGGTTCAACGTTAACGGCATTAGAACTGCAGCGAGCGGGAATTGATGTAACGGTCATTACAGATAATATGGCGGCAATGGTCATGTCACAAGGGAAAATCGATGCAGTAATCGTTGGATGTGATCGTGTAGCAGCAAACGGGGATGTAGCAAATAAAATTGGAACATTAGGTGTTTCGATTTTGGCTAAATATTATAACATTCCGTTTTATGTAGCAGCACCAACGCCGACAATTGATTTGAAAACACTGACAGGAAAAGAAATTCCAATTGAAGAAAGAGATGCTTCTGAAGTGATCAATCGTTTCGGACAATACTCTGCTCCGCAAGAAAGTAAAGTATACAATCCGGCATTTGATGTCACGCCATATGAAAATGTAACAGCAATTATTACGGAAAAAGGGATTGTAAAAGCACCGTTTATGGAGAATTTAAAAAAGCTATTTCAATAAGTAGATAGTTTTTAGAAAAATAGTCATCATAAGTTTCTTACTAGGGGGATGTATATGTTACTGCAAAAAGAAAGAGAAGAAGTTGTAGCGTACGGAAAGAAAATGATTTCTAGTGGTTTAACAAAGGGGACTGGCGGTAATATTAGTATTTTCAATCGTGAACAAGGTCTTGTTGCGATTAGCCCAAGTGGTTTAGAGTATTATGAAACAAAACCTGAAGATGTAGTTATATTAAACTTAGATGGTGAAGTGGTAGAGGGAGAGAGAAAACCGTCAAGCGAGCTCAATATGCACCTTATTTATTATAGAAATCGTGAAGATATAAATGCGCTTGTGCATACACATTCACCTTATGCGAAGACAATTGCATCATTAGGGTGGGAGCTTCCTGCTGTATCATATTTAATTGCTTTCGCAGGCCCGAATGTACGCTGTGCACCGTATGAAACATTTGGTACGAAGCAATTAGCAGATGCTGCTTTTGAAGGCATGATTGATCGCCGTGCCGTTTTACTTGAGAACCACGGTTTAATTGCAGGTGCAAATAACATAAAAATGGCGTTTACTGTTGCAGAAGAAATTGAGTTTTGTGCGCAAATTTATTATCAAACGAAAAGCGTCGGAGAGCCGAAGTTATTGCCAGAAGATGAGATGGCGAATTTGGCGAAGAAGTTTGAAGGGTATGGGCAGCAGTAAATGAAGAAACACCCTCAAGATTTCACTCTTGAGGGTGTTTCTATGCCTTCTTAAGCAACAAATACATAAAGTAAGGAGCACCAATTAAAGCAACGACAATACCTGCTGGGATGCCATTAGGATCAACGATGTTTCGTCCGATTGTGTCTGCTAATAGCAATAGCCATCCGCCGATTAAAAGGGCGATAGGCATGAAAATTTGATGTCTTGGACCTACTAAAGATTTCGCGATATGAGGAGCCATTAGTCCGATAAAGCTAATTCCTCCTGTTACGGAAACAGCTGCAGCTGCAAGCGCAACGGCTGCAACTAATAAGTATCTGCGTTCTTTTTCAATTTCAATTCCAACACCGATTGCGACTGGCTCGTTTAATGCTAGGATGTTTAATCGATTTGCTTTATAGAAAACGAACGGAATTAATACGATTAACCATGGGAGCATTGCTAAAACGAAGATCCAGTCATCTCCCCAAATATTTCCGGCAATCCATTTTGAAATAAAGTCCACTTTCATACGATCAGCGGATGAAATAAGGACAATCATCATTCCAGATAGTGCAAATGAAAAACCGATACCAGTTAATGTTAATCGCACCGGCTGAAGTCCAGTTGATTTACTATATGAAAATACGTAAATTAGAATAGCTGTCAGAAAAGCCCCGATAAATCCAACGACAGGTAGTAAGTAAAGGAATGAACCTACATCTATTGGAAAGTATAAAAAGAAAATAGCGACAGCAACACCGGCCCCAGAGTTGATTCCGAGAATACCAGGTTCAGCTAAATCATTTCGAGTAATTCCTTGCAGAATAGCCCCTGATAAAGCGAGAGCCATACCAGCTAATAATGTAATAACAATTCTAGGTAGTCTTAAAGAGTATAAAACAAACTCCTCTTTAAAAGTCCCCTGTCCCATTAATGTTGGGAGTAGTCGATCATAAGATAAAGATGCTGCACCAAGTCCCATTCCAACTACAATGGTGGTGATGGTCAGTATTAGTAAAGCGAGTATAATAAGACGTTGTTTTCTTAGAATAGATTGCATCATGAGAATGTTTTTCCTCCTTTACGTACAACGAATAGGAAGAATGGCAGCCCTACAATTGCGACAATAGCGGCAACTGGTGTTTCGTATGGAGCGTTAATAGTACGTCCGATTGTATCTGCAAGTAGCATAAAGGAAGCTCCAGCAATTGCTGACATCGGTATAACAAATCGGTAATCTGGACCGACAATTGGGCGTACCATGTGAGGTACCATTAAACCGATAAATGCCATATTGCCGACAAGCGCTACAGAAGCACCAGCAAGTAAGATAATAATGATAAATAGAATGGTTTTAATAACAATAATTTTTTGACCTAGTCCAATAGCCACTTCTTCACTGAAGCTAAGAACTGTCAATTTTTTTGCTAGTAAGATAGCGATAAAGATACTAATTGAAATGACTGGAATAATAATTTTTAATTGGCCCCAAGTTGTTCCAATTACGCCGCCAGCAGTCCAAAGTGATACCTCTTGTGAAATTTTAAAGTAAATGCCAACGCCTTCTGAAATTGCAAGGAGAAATGCTGAAACGGCAGCACCAGCTAATACAATTCGAAGAGGGGACAGCCCGCCTTTTTTCACCATACCAATTCCAAATACCATAATCGCGCCAATTGCAGCACCGATAAAGCAAGCAAATGTTAAGTAAAGATAGCTGATGGAAGGGTTGAAGGCTAGCGTTAACGCTAGTGCAGCATTTGCTCCACCAGATAGCCCTAATAATCCAGGATCTGCAAGTGGATTTCGTGTTAATCCTTGCATAATTGCTCCAGAAACAGCAAGTCCAGCTCCTACAAAAATAGCAGCTACTTCACGTGGTAAACGAATTTCGCGAATAATAGATATTTTGTCCCCTTTAGCGGAGGATGTGAGCGCTAACCATACGTCTTTTATTGAAGTATCTGCGGCACCTAATACCATTGCCACCATAAAAATAAGAAAGAATGCAATTAAGCTCAAAATGAGTTTGTATGTAAAAGCTATAGAACGTGGATTGTCGTGATCTTTTGTCATTCGTTTCACATCTTTTCTGTTCATAGAATAAAGGAAGAGGAATTCTTAAATTAAGAATTCCTCATGTTTGTATTATTTACCAAGAAAGCTCTTCTTGAAGAAATCTAGTTGGAAATCTAATGTAAGTGGATCATTGAAATAGAATTCCATCATGTTTGCTTCATATACGCGATTATTTTTTACTGCTGGGATGTTTTTATATGATTCTGTCTCTTGGAATGAGTTATCAGTATCTTTGTTCTTACTTACGATTAAGTAATCACCAGCAAATTCAGGTAATACTTCAGTAGATAATGCGTAGTAACCTTCTTTTAATGCTTTTTCTTTTACTTTTTCAGGCATTTTTAATTTCATTTCTTGGTACAGAATTTCTGTTCCACGGCCCCAGTTCTCGCCGTATACATAAAGCTGTTTGTTGAAGTTTTCTACAACAGAAACTGTTGCATCTTCACCGATTTTTGCTTTAATTTCTTTACCAGCGTCTTGTGCACGTTTCTTGAAGTCATCAACCCAAGTTTTTGCTTCTTTTTCTTTGTTTAATAATTTACCGATTTCTAAATGCTGTGTTAAGTAATCAACTTTTCCGTAAGTGTATGTTACAGTAGGAGCGATTTTCTTTAACTTATCGACATTTTTAATATTTGATAAACCAATGATTAAATCTGGATTTAGTTCAGCGATTTTTTCAACGTTTTCATCTGATACTTCAGCAACATCTTTCAGTTTGCTATCAAAACGTGGGTTTTGTTTAGACCATGAATCTACCCCAACAAGATTTACATCTAATGACATTACGTTACCAGCGAATGATGATAAAACAACAACGCGTTTTGGGTTTGCAGGAACTTCTACTTTACCATTTTCAGATTGGTATGTAATTGTTTCTGATTTACTACCTTTTGCATCGTTCTTTTTGTCTGTAGAGCCATTGCTACAAGCGCTCATAACAAGAACGAAAAGAACTGTTAGTGAAATAAATAACTTCTTCATAGTCTTTCTCCTTTAGCATAGATGATATGTGTATACAATAATTTGTTTAACTGCAATCTGTTTGAAAGAGTAGTGGTAATGCAAAATGCTTATTAAAAATCTTGAATATGAGATTTTACAATATAGTATTAACCATATTAGTGAAAGAAGATGTAATCTCAAATTTGCTAATTATTAACAAAATGATAATGATTATCACTATTGATTCTTTAAATACTATAATTTTATATAGGTGTATTGTCAATAGTGATTTTGATTGTAAATTTTGCGGAAACAGGTTATATTTTATTGAGAATGATAATCAATAACTAGTAGCTGAGGAGTGACACGAATGAATCAAGAAGAATTGTTTGATGTAACTGTGATAGGCGGAGGACCTGCAGGGCTTTATTCAGCTTTTTATAGTGGACTCAGAGAGATGAAAACGAAAATAATAGAATTTCAACCACAGTTAGGTGGAAAAATACATGTTTACCCGGAGAAGATGATTTGGGATATTGGCGGACTATTACCGGTTACTGGTGAAAAATTAATTGAGCAACTGGTACAACAAGGTTTAACATTTCAGCCTGAAGTGGTATTGGATACAAAAATAGAATCGATTATTCGTAACGAAGATGGCACTTTCACATTAAAAACAAGCACTGGAGAAGAACATTTTTCAAAAACAGTGATTGTTGCAACTGGAAGTGGTATATTGAATCCACAAAAGTTATCAATTGAAGGTGCGGAGCGATTTGAGGTATCAAACTTAAATTATACAGTTAAATCGTTAAAACGTTTCAAAGATAAAACGGTCATTATTTCAGGCGGAGGTAACTCGGCAATTGATTGGGCAAATGAGTTAGAACCAATTGCGAAAAAGGTTTATTTAACATATAGAAAAGAAGAGTTATCTGGTCATGAAGCGCAAGTGAAGCAACTTATGAACAGCTCAGCGGAGTGTTTCTTTAATACCTCTATTACAAAATTAATTGCTGGTGATAATCATGAAGCAATTGAATATGTAGAATTAACAAATCATGAAACAAGTGAACTTTCACATTTACCTATTGATGAAGTGATTATTAACCATGGATATGAACGTGACATTACGTTATTAGAAAATAGTGAGTTAGACGTTGCGATTATAGATAATTATTATATTGCAGGTAATGCGAATAGTGAGTCCTCTGTAGATGGATTATATGCTGCGGGAGATATTTTAAAGCACGAAGGGAAATTACACTTAATCGCGGGAGCATTCCAAGATGCTGGAAATGCTGTAAATAAAGCGAAACAATTTATTCAACCAGATGCAAGTGAGTATGGAATGGTTTCGTCGCATAATGAAGTATTTAAGAAGAGAAATCGTGAATTGATCAAGCAGATGATGAAATAATAAAAAAACAAGTATACCCCCATTTACTTCTCTATTCGAGTGATAAGAGAGGCAAATGGGGGTTTTCCTGTTTACTATATTTTCAATCATTATAATGACACCGGTTTCATCAGTTCATGTGATATGAACGTTTTATTTGTAAATCTTCCTAGAAAACAATGAATCTATGTTTTGCTGACGCAGAACAGTATTACATTACGCTGTCCCTTTAGCTCGTTCGTTAGGAAATGGCATATTTAATATAGACGCAATATACTGTTTTCCATGCATTCGAGCTAATGATTCTAATATTTGACGGACGCGTTTTGTAAGATGTCCTTGTCCCTTTATAGCTTCACAATATGCGTCATAGAAAGCGTATTTAGCCCAAAGGAAATCATCTTGTTGGAATAAAAAATGATTTTTGTACCATTCCCCAATTGTATGGTAACAATTGTTTTCAGGCATTACTGAGCTTTGAGAAAGAATACGATCAGATAAAGATGTAGTTAAATGAGAAATTGTGTTTTCTGTTTCAACCTGTAATGTTTTTTCTAACATTGTAATGATGTGACGAGTAGCCATATGTTAACTCTCCTTTGTGTAAATGGGTAATACCATTCTATATTTAAAAAATCCTTACTATATTATTATACAATATATGGAATGCATCCACCTTCTTTTTAAATTGCATTTACAAAATCTTTTTTATTTGTTTACAAAAATAAAGTAAGATACAGTATATAGGAAAAAATAATAAAGGAATGAACGCGTTGTATATAACAGTAGAAGAAGCTGCGGAGTATTTAAATTTACCAAAGTCGTATATTGAAGAGCTAATTCAGCAAAAGAAAATTCGTGCATTATTTGATGGAGAGCAATATTTATTAAATAAAGAACAATTCAATACACATTTAGAACAAATGGAGAAATATAAGCAATTAGTGGAAGATATATTGAACGAACCAATTCCAGAAGATATGGATGTTAAAGACGAAGATTAAACTATGGGAGATCCCGTATGAAGATATGCAGAAATGTATCTTCATACGGGATTTTTTTGTTTGAAGATATTAAAAGCCTAAGGAGCGTTTAGCATTTATTCGAATTTTGATAGGTAGTAGTCTACCATGTTAAAAGCATATTTTTTTCTAGCTAGGACAAACATAGAGAACGTAACCTGTACAGATACATATACTATCAGTGCAAAAGCTTATAAATTAATGGAAGGGGTTTTCTCGTGAGTTTATTTCATTGTGATTTTCTGAAAGATTTAATTGGATCTTTTGTAAGAGTAAACAGGGGTGGTCCAGAATCTCAAAAAGGGACAATAGTCGCAGTATGTTCGGATTACTTTGTATTAAAGAATGAAAAAGGAGAGCTCTATTACTATCAGATTCGTCATCTGAAAAGTGTTACAAAAAATGCGAAAGATTGTAAAGCAGATGATTGCGGATGGTTTGAATGTGAATGTGAAGATGACTTTGAAAAGCTACTTCAAAGCTTCAAATATCGCTGGGTGAAAATTAATCGTGGCGGTCCAGAGAAAGTTGAAGGTATTTTACAAGATGTTTCTTGTGAATTTGTTACATTAATTGTAAAAGAAGAAGTTATATTAGTTGCGGTATCCCATATTAAGAGTGTCACAGTAGAGTGTAAAGAGAGCGATGAGAGCGACGAGAGCGACGATAGTAAGGAAAGTAGCAATAATTCAGGTCGCGCTCGTGCACAAAGACAATCAAGTAGAGGAAGATAATAAGAAAGGGGATATAAATTTGGAGAGTGTATTATGCTGTGAGCAAATTAAATGTTTAGTCGGTGAGACTGTAAAAGTAAATCTCCGTGGACCAGAGAGTCGAGTGGGGGTACTTGTATCGTTAGGGAGAGATTATCTTACATTACAACTACCTCTTGGTGAATTAGTATATTACCAATTGAAACACGTGAAAAGTCTAGTTAAGAAAGTGAAAGAAAGTAAATGTGGCGATTGCTATGTTTCATGCTTCTGTTCTGATGATGATACTTTTGTCGATGTATTACGTGACTTGAAGTATAAGTGGGTAAAGATTAATCGCGGTGGCCCAGAGTGCGTGGAAGGTTTATTAAGTGAAGTGCATGAAGAATGTATTACACTAGTAAACTGTGATGAAGTCATTTATATCATTAACTATCATATTAAGAGTGTGAGTCAAGTAGTTAAATGTAAAAAGAATGAAGATGAATAATGTTTAATAAATAAGAGGGGCATTATGAGGGAAAGAGAAGAAAAATTTCTTATTTCGATAGTATGAAAAGGAATTACTTACTATTAAAACAGAACTTTGCCCTGATTATTTTTTTAGAAATGAAAGACAGGAAAGAAGAAATCCATAGGAAGGAGGATACAGATGAATGAGTTAAACAAAAGTATTGGAGAAAATATATATGTTAAATTAATCGGTGAAAAAAGATTTAAAGGTGTATTAATAGACGTAGGAAATGATATTGTTGTTCTTTACAATGGACAAGACTACGTATATATATCTTTATACCATGTACAATATTATAAATTTTTAAGACCACATGATGAAGAAATATCAAAACCAGATGTTGATTCTGTAATTAAGAGGGAATCACCTTCCATTTCTTTGAGAAAAGTATTAAGTACTTCTAAAGGGATTTTTACAGAAGTTTATGTAGCAGGAAATGCTCCAATACATGGTTATGTTACAAGTGTAATGAACGATTATATTGTTTTTTATAGTCCAGTTTATAAAACAGTATATATATCTTTAAAGCATTTGAAATGGTTAATTCCGTATAAAGAAAATCAAGTCCCGTATGCCCTCAATAAAAATGAACTCCCCGTGAATCCATTAAATATTACGTTAGCTAGAACATTTGAAGAACAGCTAATTAAAATGTCCGGCAAAATCATGGTGTTCGATTTAGGTGAGGAATCTAATAAAATCGGAAAGATGGCAAAGATTGATGAAGGGCATATTGAAATATTAAAAGCACGTGATGCAAAAATGTATGTGAATATTCAACATGTGAAATCTGTCCATTGTCCGTAGACTAGTTGAAAGGGCTGGCTTTTTCTTTTATATGCAGAAGAAAAGGTCGAGCCTATTTATTTAGTTTGATTTGGATGTGAGGGGAAAAATGAATTGAATATAAATGTATTAGCCAGATCTATGAAGAGCTAATCTTGTGCAAAATTATAAAAAATATATACGAGCCATTTTTTCATATATTCAATTTATTTTTTGGAGGGAGAACTGTTCAACTACTATATTAAAGGGGTTTTGTTGGTGGAACAGTTTTCAAATTCGTTATCGATTACATTGCTTGGTAGTGCTGGTGGAGCAGCAAAAGCAGTTTTAGCAATTTTAAATCAAGCGATAGTAAATGAAAAAGACCCGATTTATGAAGCGATAAAGAATGTTACATTTCATTTGGTTGATATAAAACAAAAAGATAGGACTTATTATGATGAGTTGTTTCCAAATTTGAAAGATCAATTGTTTTTATATGAAATCGACCTTCAAGATGTAGTGAAATTCAAGCAACATTTGAAAGAAAAAAGTACGGGTGTTGTTATTGATGTTTCGGGTGCAGATACGATCAGAGTCTTAAGCTGTTGTAATGAACTTGGAATTTTTTATATTAATTCAGCTTTGGAAAATGAGGCAGTAGATCAGGACGATAGTTTAATCGGCTTTCAGCTTACGGAAAGATATACGAGGTTTGAGAAGGAGAAAGAGAAATTTACAAATACAAAAGCAATTATAGGCTCAGGTATGAATCCAGGTGTTGTTCAATGGATGGTCGTTGAACTTATGAAGGAACGTCCACAGGAAAAGCCAAGAGCATGCTATATAGTAGAACATGATACGTCATTTTTGAATGGTACAGCACTGATAAAGCCTCATACACTTTATGCTTCATGGGCAGTAGAGCGATTTCTAGATGAAGCAATATGGAGTTATCCGATGTATATGAGTCATCATCGTCCCCTTTATTTTTATGAAGATGTATATGCTTCAGAGTATAAAGTAAAGTTAGGAGAGAAAGAGTTTTATGGTTGTTTAATGCCACATGAGGAAGTTTTAATTTTAGGAAAAAACTTTAACATGGAAGTGGGTTTTCTCTACCGAATTAATGAGTATACGACCAATGTAATTAGACAGAACTTAGATCGAGTAGAAGATTTATGGAATTGGAATCGTAAAGTATTTAATCCAGCGGAAGAAGAAATCGCCGGGGAGGATCTGGTTGGTGTGCTACTCGTTTATGAAAATAGCGAGACGTATATGTACAATGTAATGAATAGTAGCCAAGTTTTTCATAAATATAAAACGAATGCAACTTACTTTCAAGTAGGGTGCGGGATTTATGCAGGCTTGTGCAGTTTGCTTTTAGACCACTTTGGACAAGGTGCTTACTATGTCGAGGAATTATTATTAAATACAGAAAGTAAGTACGGCGACTATCTAAATTTATATATGAATAATTTTATAATAGGACATAATAATTTTTCGGATGGTCTGCTACATGATAGGGTAAGGTGGATATAAGTTATAGCGAAAAGGAAGGGGAGGTCTCCTTCCTTTTCGTATGATAAGGTTGTATATTGCCCTGAAAGCAATTTCATACTTAGAATTTAAGGAGGTAACACGTAGAGTTTTTGTATGGATCATGAGGAATATTTATATGAACAAATTTAAAAGCTTGATACAGGAAATCCTTTTATATGTTGTACAACTAATGGAAAGTTATGCAGCGCAATATAGAGTGAGATTTCATTTGCAAGTAGATGGAAATCTACCTGTTATAAATAATGATGATAAAAAATTAAAACAAGTGTTATTAAAAATGGAATGGAATCAATGCCAGAAGGTGGAGATATTCATATTCGTGCATATCAAAAAACTGAAAGGCATTTGTGTATTCCTGTTGAAGATCAAGGCTTTGGTATAGAGAAGGAAAAGCTAGAGAAGATTGGAAATGCTTTTTACACAACAAAGGAGAATGGTACGGGACTTGGGTTAATGATTACATATAAAATTATTGAGGAACATCAAGGAAGTATCGCGATTCAAAGTAGCATGGGAATAGGGACGAAAGTAGAATTTTTTTACCGACAGCATAATGTGCTAGAGAAAAATATTTTTCAGAAAAGTGTTCTTGTTGTGTAAATATAAACATTTTATAAAATGTTTCAAGAAGGGTTTTTTTTATAAAATACTTCGTTTATAATGGAGGAAAATATCGACATGAGATTTGTTATTCATGTAACGGTTCGGTAGTGTTAGAGAAAGAAGGGGTGCACGCGCATCCTTTTTTCTATGCAGATATTATGAAAGAGGTGGTATGATGGAATTAACATTAAATTCGACTGTATGTTTACACACGATTCAATTTCGAAAAGAGCAAAAGAATTATATTGTAAAAGATACAATTACAGGAGAAAAATATGAAATGCCGCCACTTTGGATTGATGCATTGGCAATGATGCGTGACGGTTTTTTATTGGGGGAAATTGAGGAGAAATTAAAAGAAGAGTATCCAGAAGAAGAAATAAATATGTTAGCATTTACGAGGCAACTGTTAGAGCTAGAGCTTGTCGGAATGGTAGATGGGGAAGAAATAGCTTGTACAAAGAAGAAAGAGAAAGATTATTTAGCTTGGTTACGTCCTCGTGTTGAGCAATTCTTTCTTAGTTTAAATAAAAAAAATAGAAGCAAAGGTCAATGATGATCTTTGCTTTTTTGTATAGTTTGTTTAAAAAATTACAGCGAATGCTCTTGCAAAAGCACCGTCGCTATCTTTAATTTTTAAAGGTGCCGCTGAGAAAAAGAAACGTTTCGTGTGAATGGCATCTAAGTTTGTTAAGTTTTCAATTAAATAAATATTATTCCCAAGTAGTATGTGATGAATTGGTGATGTTTCTGTCGTTACTTCATCAGGAGAAATGAAATCTAGGCCGACCGATTTTACTTTTAATTGAACTAATTCCTCAGCTAATTCTTCAGAAAGATAAAAAGCTTCTTGCTCATACGCCTCTGTATTCCATTTAGTAGATAGATTGGAATGGAAAATAACAATATCTCCTTCTTTTATGTCAGCGTTGTGTAATACTTCTTTAGGTAGTTTTCGTTCTTGTACATGAGTTACATCAATAAGAACAGCTTCGCCTACAAATTGATCTAGGGGTAATTGATCAATAGTCGTTGCGCCTGAAATGAAATGAGCAGGAGCATCACAATGCGTGCCAACATGAACGACAGAATGAAAGTCTGTAACTTGATAGCCTGTCTCTTCAACGCTTGTAATGGCTCCTAAATTGATTTTTGGTGTTCCAGGGAATTGGGACATATTGTTTTCAAATGTTTGTGATAGGTCAATTACTTTCATTTTAAATACCTCCAATATATGTTTTGAAATAAAAAAACTCACCTTTCATAATCAAGAAAGATGAGTTTTGTACACAATAGTTACGTTTTATCTTTCAAAATGCAATGCATTTTGCAGGAATTAGCACCTATTCAGTTTGTATAAACTGAGGTTGCTGGGCGTCAAAGGGCCGGTCCCTCTGCCTCTCTTGATAAAGACATATTAAGTTTTCATTTCTGAATATTCACTACCTTTAAATTGTAATTCATTTCCTTTTTTCGTGCAATACAAAATAGGTATTCACCCAAATAAAGTTGCTCGCATATTGTAGCTTATGTAAATAGAATGCTGCGAAGGAGTGAGTGCAGTGACAGGGAATGTATTGAATTATTACGCTGGTGGAAATACAGCTAGAGGATTTCATAATTTATACGATGAGAATTTAAAAGGGCTAAACAGGTTATTTATTTTAAAGGGTGGTCCTGGGACCGGGAAATCTTCTTTAATCAAAGCAATAGGTCGCGAGTGGGTTGAAAAAGGATATGATATTGAATTTTTACACTGCTCTTCTGATAATAAATCGGTTGATGGTGTAATTATCCCGAAGTTAAAAGTAGGAATTGTTGATGGAACATCACCGCATGTTATTGAGCCGAAAATGCCAGGAGTTGTGGAAGAGTATATTAATTTAGGGGTTGCTTGGGACTCAGATAAATTAAGAAAGCAGAAGGTGGAAATTGAACGATTTGTTTCAGAAGCAAGCAAGGCTTTTCAAACTGCTTACGCTTGTTTTAACGAGGCACTAGTTATACATGACGAGTGGGAGAAAATATATATTAATAATATTGATTTTAATAAAGCAAATGAACTAACCGATCAGCTGATTCAGAAGTTATTTACAGATAAAGGCGGGAAACAATCGCTTGTGAAACATCGGTTTTTAGGGGCAGCTACACCGAAAGGAGCAGTTGATTTTGTTCCTAATTTAACAGAGGGATTACCACATCGTTATTTTATAAAAGGACGCCCAGGATCTGGGAAATCAACAATGCTTAAAAAATTAGCTAAGGCAGCAGAAGAAAAAGGATTTGAAGTTGAAGTATATCATTGTGGATTTGATCCAAATAGTCTTGATATGGTTATCGTAAGAGAATTAGGGTTTGCAATTTTTGATAGCACCGCACCACATGAATATTTTCCGAGCCGCGAAGGTGATGAAATTATAGATATGTATGCCTTGATTGTGACACCAGGGACAGATGAGAAGTATGCGACAGAAATTCGTGACGTGTCGATTCAATATAAAGCAAAAATGAATGAGGCGATGTCTTTCTTAGCGAAAGCGAAATCAGTTCGTGATAAATTAGAACGAATATATATTGCTGCTATGGATTTTTCAAAAGTAGATGCATATAAAGAGGAGATTCGAAAAGAGTTTGAACGAATTGCGGTTAGTGTAACAGAAAAGAACAAGTAAAAAATAAAGGATTTTGGTAGGCTGTCGGGAATTTTCTGACAGCTATTTTAGTATGTAGTAAAATTAGGAGTATATTTGTCGAATTTCCAAGGAAATAATCAAAAAATGGAGAGGGTATGAAATGAGAGAGAAAATTAGAGTGGAGTTAGCAAGAATTGAACAAGAGAATGATGTGAAAATTTTATTTGCAGTGGAATCAGGGAGTCGTGCTTGGGGATTTCCATCGAAAGATAGTGATTATGATGTTAGATTTGTTTATATGCATCCGGTAGAGTGGTATTTATCAATTCATGATAAACGAGATGTAATTGAGTATCCGATTAGTGATGATTTAGATATAAGCGGGTGGGATATTAAAAAGGCGTTACAGTTATTCGCAAAGTCAAACCCAGCTTTACTCGAATGGATTCGATCACCGATTTTCTATTCGAAAAACTCTCATTTTCCAGAACAGCTTCAGCAAATGAGTGATAAGCACTTTGATCCGAAAGCAACGATATATCATTACTTACATATGGCTTCAAAAAATTATCGTGAATTTTTGCAAGGTGAGAACGTAAAATTGAAAAAATACTTTTATGTATTGCGTCCTATTTTAGCTTGTAAGTGGCTAGAGGAGAAAACAACTTTACCACCTGTAGAATTCGGTCGATTGATTACAGAATTATCGTTAGAACGTAGCGTATTAGATGAAATTGAACAGTTGTTAATAAAGAAAAAGGCAGGTACTGAATTAGATGTTGGATTAAAAATTGAGGTGTTGAATCAATTTTTAGAAGAACAAATTCATTACTATCAGCAATATGTAAAAGGAATTGAAAAGGGATCAGGAATTGATATTGAGAGTTTAAATACATTGTTTCGAGATATGTTGTTTGAAGTATATGAAAAAGAGCACAAGTGAGTTTGTGCTCTTTTTTTATTTTGTAGGAATAAAGAAAACAGATATAGCTGCAAGAAGACCCGCGAATGAGAATAAGTAAAAATTCCATGCTAAGTCATATTGCATTGTCATAATAATACCGACAAGAATAGGACCAGCAATCGCACCAACTCGGCCAAGTCCAAGTCCCCAGCCTAAGGAGGTAGCTCGGATATGGGATGGGAAGTATTGTGTTACATATGCATTTAATATTTGAGTAATACCGACTGATCCAATTCCAGCAAGGCCGATTAAAAGATAAATGATTGTAACAGATGGTTTAATTGTTAATAGTCCAATACATATAGCTGCCATAAGATAGGAGATGCTAATAACAAATTTAGCCCCTATACGATCCGCGATTGCTCCAGCAAATAATGCACCGATAGCGGCAGTAACATTTAGCATAAGTAAAAATGATAGACTAGATCCAAGAGGGTATCCTGCTTGGCGCATCATCTGCGGTAACCAAGTGTTTAAACCGTATATTAAAAACATTCCCATTATATAAGTAATCCAAAAAAGCAGCGTCGCTTTTATGTACTCTTTTGAGAATAACGTAAGAAATCCATTTTTCTTTCGTATATTAGGTGGGGCTTGATGAGTTTCCTCTTTTGCATTGAATTCAATTTGAAAACGATTAAGGATTTGTTCCACTTCTTCTTGTCGATTACGTGATAACAAAAATTGAATGGATTCAGGTAAATAACGAATGATGAAAGGAATGAGGAGTAGTGGAATCATTCCGATGCCAAACATAATTCTCCATCCGCAATCTTCTAACATAAACATAGACAAAATAGCACCTAACACGATACCTAAAGGATAGCCAGTAAACATAAGAGCATAAATAAAAGATTGTCGCTTTTTTGGTGAATATTCAACAGTAAGTGCTGAAGCTGTTGGGATAACACCGCCTAATCCGATTCCTCCGATAAATCGAGATAAACCAAATAGTTCAGAGGAAGGGGCAAGTGCAGCAAGGCCCATTGTGATGGAGAAAAGTGCTAAACAGCATATAAGCGTCCATTTTCGTCCAATTAGATCTGTAATGGTTCCAACTAGAATAGCACCAATAAACATCCCAAATAAAGCATAGCTAGCAATTGTACCAGCGTGTGCTGGTGAAAGTGCCCAGCTTTTGTCTTCTAGGAGCTTTGGCAGAACGGCACCGTAAATACCTAAATCATATCCATCAGCTAGAATGGCTAGCCAACAAATAAAAACAACAAGTTTTGTAATAGAGCTTGAAAAGATAGTTTTTGTAGATTCTAGATGAGGTGGAGCTGAAGTTTGCATAGTATTCCCTCCTTTTATTTATAGATAAATATATTATTTTATTTGATGTTAATATTTCCCTTCTTATGTCGGAGTTTATCTGAAAAGGTTTTATAACAAATAAAGAAGTTCAACAGGAATCCTGTTGAACTTCTTTATTTGTTTACTCATGATCAACTCGTTTTAACGGTTGATCTGCTGGACCTTCCATAACATCTCCCTCAATTGAAAAGCGGGAACCATGGCAAGGGCAGTCCCAAGTACAATCACCATTATTCCATTCAACTTCGCAGCCGAGATGTGTACAAGTTGTATCGACAATATGTAATTTCCCATCTTTGTCCTTATAAGCACCTGCTCGTTTCCCATTAACATGTACGACAGATCCTTCACCAACTTCGAGATCTTCTGGCTTACGTAATGTGGTTTCAATCTTTCCTTCAATTAAATGTTTCGCAACATCAATGTTCTGGGAGAGGAATGTTTTTATATCTGGATTTGCATGGAAGCGTGATGGTGCATACAGTTCCTTATAGGGATTGTGGACTTTTAGAATGGAGTCCTTCAGTAAATGAGCGGCAGCAGTTCCAGTTGTCATTCCCCATTTACGATATCCAGTTGCAACAAATATATTTGGATTTCTTTCGTTAATATGTCCGATATAAGGAAGCTTATCTAGCGTTATTAAATCTTGTGCTGACCATCTATAGGGAACTTCATCTACTCCAAACGTTGCTTCCGCAAAAGAATACAGTGCTTCGTAATGAAGCATCGTGTTTATTCCTTGTCCTGTTTTATGACTTTCTCCGCCAATTAAAATTAATTTTTCCCCATTATTTGTTGTATAGCGCAAGGAACGTTTTGGGTCATCAATACTTAAATACATGCCACCTGGATAATCCGTTTTTGCTTTGATTGCAAGAGCATAAGAGCGTTCGGCATACATTCGCGTAAAGAAAAAGCTATTCGCATCATAGAAAGGAAAATGTGAACAAGAGACAACATATTTGCAAGTGATGCGATGCCCGCCTTTTGTAATGACTTGTGGATAATCACCTTTTTCCACATCAATAGCTGTTGTTTGTTCATAAACTTTTCCGCCCATCTCCACAAACTTTTCTAAAAGTGTTTTCAAATAAAGGAGGGGATGGAATTGTGCTTGGTTTTTCATGACAAGTGCAGATTGTACTGGAATCGGAATCGATAGAGATTGAACATAGTCACAAGGTATATTTAATTTTTGATAGGCTTCATATTCTTTCGATAAACTTCTTAATCCATTATCAGTAGTTGTATATAAATATGAATCTTCATTTGAGAAATTACAGTCAATTTTATATGTTTTCACCGTCTCATTTATGAATTGTAGAGCATGATTATTTGATTCATAGTAAAGCCTCGCTTTTTCCAAACCAAAATGATTTATTAATTCATCATAAATAAGATCGTGTTGTGCTGTTACCTTCGCTGTTGTATGCCCAGTCGTTCCATTTAAAATAAGACCAGAATCAATTAAAACAACGTTCATACCTTCTTTTGCAAGTAAATAGGCAGTTGTAATGCCTGTAATACCAGCTCCGATAACAGCAACTTCAGTTTTTGTATCTTCAGATAAATGAGGAAAAGCAGGGACTTGAGTAGATTCAATCCAATAAGATAATGGAAATTGTGGAAATGTATCGCTTGTCATTATAGAAACCTCCCGATTTTAGAACAATTTTCCTTTTAATATTTCCATATGATAGGAAATTCATGTGTGCTGTTTTAGAAGGAGTCTATTTTTATTAAAAGAAAGATAAAATTATTTTAATATAATTTTGGTGTTGTCGGTATGAAGAGATAGGAGTTGTGCAAAGCTAGATTCAGGTGAGTTTATTTGTTGTGTACACAGAGAGTTCTTGAATAAGATAGAGTCTATAGTATGTCAGCATATATATATGCATAATGGATAAAACCCTATAAAATCTATGTTTTTTCTTTAGTGGAATAAAGTATGATTATAAAAACATAACCAACTTTTATTACTAGGTCATAAAAGTTGTTGACAATATGGAAATTCTATTGATATGATTCATCATGTGGAAAGGTTGATAGAGAGTAAAAAGAGAAATGTTTTTCATTGATAATAAAAGCGAAAAGATAAGTGACGATAGAGTGAGTATATTTTCCTTATACATAGATGCTTTTTAATCAGCTAGTAAAATCAATCTGGAAGCAAGAATTGATATATGTAAGTTGCGCAAGACGCGGCATAAGAAAGGGGCAAAAGGATGAAGGAGCTTCATACGTTTGGGTGGTATGCAGCACGTGTATCACCACATTTGCCGAAAAAAGCATTTAAACCAGTTCCTACACGTTTATTTGGTGGACTGGCTTATTTGCTTGTGGCATTGGCGGGGTTAATATCGATTGGTGTATTTGAATTGAATGTGTGGGCGAATCTAGGAATTGCGATTGTTCTTGGATTATGTTTTGCTTCACTTGGATTTTTAGGACATGAAATTTTACATGGAACTGTTGTAAGAAAAGCATGGCTTCGTGATTTTTTAGGCGCGATAGCATTTATGCCATTATCAACTGGCCCGAAGCTTTGGAGAAAGTGGCATAATGCAACGCATCATGTTCATACACAACATGAAGAAAATGATCCAGATGCATGGCCTACACTTGAGAAACTGAAAAAGAGTAAGTTTTTAAGGTGGGTATATCGCATGCCTCTTCATGTTCGTTCATTCTTTAGTTTTCTGTCACTAACCATTCAATTTACGTTACATTCGACTCGAATGTTCTTTCATTTTATAAAGGAATTTAAGTCATCCAATCAAAAATCTGTATGGCTTCAACTTCTTTTGCCTTGGACTGTTTGGATTAGTTTATTGTTTATTATGGGACCTGGAAAATGGTTATTTGCATATGTAATTCCATTGTTAATTGCTAACTTTATTGTAATGGCATATATCGCAACAAATCATCGATTAAATCCAATTGTTCCAGTAAATGATCCGTTAGCGAACTGTTTATCAGTAACAGTGCCGCACTGGGTAGACGTTTTACATTTCAATTTCTCATATCATACAGAACACCATTTGTTCCCTGCTATGAGCTCTAAATACTATCCGTTAGTAAAAGAGAAAATTAAAGAAATGTGGCCGGAACGCTATCATGAGATGCCAATGACAAAAGCTTTGGCAGCGCTATGGAATACACCACGTGTGTATTATCAAGGAAGTGAATTAGTGGATCCGCATAGAGAGCATTTCTATGGTTCTTTAGGAAATGGACTAGATCCTCATAATATTTCATATCGTGAGGAACATATAGAGGAAGAAGAGAGTATTAAAAAAGTAAATCAGTAAAAATTGATATATTTTGCAGTGAAAAAGCAAGCCATTTCAGGCTTGCTTTTTTTATAAAGAGACTTCTTTTTTATTCTTTTTGCTAAATTGAACTGAATTGGTTTCTTTTCTTTGTAATCGTTTCTCTAAAAGATTAACAAAATAAGTAAATAGAAGAACAAGTACGAGGTAATATAAACCAACGATTATGTATGTATCTAATTGTTGGAAGTTACTTGCAGCAATTGATAAACCTGATCCCCATAATTCGGACAACCCTACATATGCAACGAGAGAAGAGTCCTTTAATCCAATAATAAACTGATTTCCTAAAGGAGGAAGAGATTGACGAAATGCTTGCGGTAATACAATACGGCGCATTGCTAAAGGATAAGGCATACCTAAAGAACGAGCGGCTTCCAATTGTCCACGGTCGACAGATTGAATGGAACCGCGGAAAATTTCAGTAATATATGCACCGTTATGGATTGCTAAAGCAATTGCTCCTGCCCAAAAAGGAGTGAAGACAATAATCGATGTAATACCGAAATAGAGAATGGCAATTTGAACAATTAAAGGTGTACCACGAATAATGGCGATATATACATGAGCAATACTATTTAAAATCTTATTGTTAGAGATTCGAAAAAAAGCGAATAGTAATCCAATTAGTGAACCAAGTAATAAGGATGTTAGTGTTAATTGTAATGTGACAATAGTAGCCTTTAAGAGTGTGGGATAAGTAGACATAAAAATTTCAAACATATGTGTCACCTCATATTGTATGGATTTTGGTAGGGAATGAAATACCCCACATAAAAAGTGGGGCATAATGTATGAAACATTTGACTAGCTAATTTACTTCGTTTTTTCTTCTTCACCGAGAATATTACGCCCAAACCATTTTTTACTGATCTTTTCATACGTACCATCTTTAATGATTTCATCTAAAGCTTTATTTACTTTCTCAACCATTTCTTTATCATCTTTACGAATAGCAATTCCCATTTCATCAAGATTTAATGGTTTTCCAGCTTCTTTTATATTTGATTTACCTTCTTTGATCATACGTAAACCGACCATTTGATCAGTGATTACTGCATCAATACGCCCAGGCTCTAAGTCCATAAGTGCAGTAATATCGCTGTCATATTCTGTGATTTGATCTGTATGTTTTGCAACAAGGTCTTTAAAGGTACTAGCTTTTACAACACCAATTTTCTTACCTTTCAAATCTTCTGGAGAAGAGATAGATGTATTCTTTTTAGCCACAAAAATTTGGGCACCAGAACGATAATAAGGATTTGAGAAACTGACAGCTTTTAAGCGTTCTTCTGTAATTGCCATACTGCCCAATATAGCATCATATTTTTTCGATTGTAGACCTTGAATTAGCGTTTCCCATGGATTTGTAATAGGAGTGGGTTTCATATTCATTTTTTTCGCAAGTGCCTCACCAATTTCCACATCAAAACCAGCAAGCTTTCCGTCATTTTCTTTATAGTTAAAAGGTTTATATAAGCCACTCATCGCATAACGAAATTCTTTTTCACCATTTGAAGAAGTAGTAGCACTTTCCTTACTACAGGCTCCTAGTATGAAGGATGTACATAATGTAATACTCGCAACAATGGTTAATAGTTTTCTTTTCATAAAACCCCTCCTATATATTGATCATACGGATGGTTTTAAGTATGTTACTGAGATATTTTATTTGGACAATTAGTTGTGCACCGTATGAATGTATTTCTTTTCATTTGAAACAGAAGTTACATTATAAAACGTTGCGTAAAAATTGTTTTGCTCGTTCATGTGATGGAGCTGAAAAGAATTGAGCTGGCGGAGCGTCCTCTACAATCTTTCCGTCATCCATAAATATGACGCGATCAGCTACATCTCTTGCGAAATTCATTTCATGAGTAACGATAATCATGGTCATTCCTTCTTCAGCAAGTTCTTTCATAACTTGCAATACTTCTCCAACAAGTTCAGGGTCTAAGGCTGAGGTAGGTTCATCAAATAGCATAATTTTAGGATTCATGGCAAGAGCTCGTGCAATGGCAATGCGCTGCTTTTGACCACCTGACAGGAGGTGGGGAGTTACATCTGCTTTATCTTGTAGACCGACTTTTTGCAAAAGCTGATTTCCAATTTCCTTTGCATTTGTTGTTTCTAATTTTTTTACATGG
This sequence comes from Bacillus sp. GW823-FHT06B01, assembly GCF_058952315.1. Taxonomy (NCBI): domain Bacteria; kingdom Bacillati; phylum Bacillota; class Bacilli; order Caryophanales; family Bacillaceae; genus Bacillus; species Bacillus sp. GW823-FHT06B01. The sequence continues at coordinate 88,089 of NZ_JBXAHR010000007.1, forward strand.
ATAGGTGCTTCTATGATGTTTTCTAGTGAGGTCATATGAGGAAAGAGGTTAAAGTGCTGAAAAACCATTCCGACATTTTCACGGACTTTGTTTAAATTTGAATGCTGTGGATCAATTCGTTCACCTTGTAAATGAATTTCACCTTCATCGTACATTTCTAAAAAGTTAAGACAGCGAAGTAATGTACTTTTACCGGAACCACTGGCACCAATTAAAACAACAACTTCTTTTTCTTTTACTTCTAAATCAATTCCTTTTAAAACATCAAGTGAGCCAAATGATTTTACTAGATTTTGAACCTGAATCATACAAAACCCCCAGTCAAAATATATTTTACAAATGTTGCCCCTTATTTCTGTTATTAGTCATAAATTGTCAGAATCCTTTATTTTTTTCGGGTAATTTGATATTCAAGGGAATAATGATTTTTAAAATCCCTATATCTTTCTATAACGAAAATATGGATAATAATATATAGGTAGTACTTATATTACTTATAAAAAGGAGGAAAGAAGAGATGGAAAAAGAAAGGAAGACATTTTCCTTTGGCTTACGTACACAACTTATGCTATTTACTACAGTTTTAGCTTTTATTACATATTCAACAAGTATATTTTTTATTTACGTGATATACGATTATTTTCAAAGTTATGTAAGTCAAACTGTTTATAATATTATCGTTATGTTATTAGGTGTAGTATGGTCTGGAATTTTAGCGTATGGAGCAGCAATCTTTTTAATTAAACCACTTCGAAAGTTGGAGGAGGCTGCAAGGAAAGCGGCCGATGGCGATATTCGTGAAGATGTCCCGTTACCAAAAACAGATGATGAGATTAAATCTTTAAGTGTTGCATTTAATATGATGCTAGGGAACTTAAGAGGTATGGTAAAAAATATTGATACTACATTTTCGTATACAAATAATCAAGTTCAGCAAATTAGAAGGCAAACAGGGGAAGCAACAAAACAAGCACGAGGTGTGTCTGAAACCCTTGCAGAGATTTCTTCTGGCGCCGAGCAATCAGCAGCTTCCATTCAGGCGATTGTTTCTGCTGTTGATACAACAACTTCTATTGCGAGTGAAGTAGAAGAAAAAGCAAAACAGTCTGACGAGCTGTCTTTAGAAATGGTTCAAGCTTTAGGGCAAAGTACACGAGTCTTTACTTCTTTAATTCAAGGTATTCAAACATTGGCAAAAGAAAATGAAAATTCGATGCAAAATGTACAGAAATTAGAAGAACGAATGAAACAAGTAGAACATATTGTTTCTGTTGTGAGTGAGATTGCTAGTCAAACGAATTTATTAGCACTGAATGCTTCTATTGAGGCGGCTCGTGCTGGAGAGCATGGAAGGGGCTTTGCAGTTGTAGCTGAAGAAGTACGTAAACTTGCCGATGAAAGCGATCATTCTGCAAGAAATATATCGCATTTATTACGGAATATGCAAGAAGAAGTGCAACAAGTCGCATTGAAAATGACAGAGCAAGTGAAAACGGCTAAAGAAGAGGCGAAACGTGGGGAAGCTACTGAATTAATTTTAAAAGAAATGTCATCAAGTATTATGGAAGTTGCCGATGCAACGAAGCAAATTAGTGGCTATATGAACGAACAAGTGAGTCACATTCATCAAACCGGAGCACAGACGAAGGCTGTAGCAGCAATTGCTGAGGAAACATCAGCTGGTTCACAAGAAGTAGCACGTGTGACGTTGCAACAATCTAAAAATATGGTAGTAATCGATCAATTGTTAAAGGATTTAGAAAAGCAAGCAGCAGACTTGAAACAAACAATTGAACGATTTTCAATGTAAAAAGGAAGAACAGCATTCTGTTCTTCCTTTTTTTACGTATGAAAGGGTGGGATACTTTGTTGAAAACGAAAAACATTGCAAGGATCATATATGGTTTTCACTTTACGCAATCTTTGAAAGTTAGGGCCGTAATAACTAGTTTGCCAATTTTTAATGTCGATATCGGGCCAATTGACATAGTCACCTAGTGTATAAGGATCTAAGCTTTCTCGTAAATCTTTAACCCAGTGTATATTGCGATTTTCTTCATCATCGCATTTCCAAGAGGTAATGTATTCTTGCGCAATAATTGCTTTACGATGGAAATAAGCTGTTTCAGTAGGGGGAATATTTTCAACAGCACCTACAAGCGATTGGTGCCAAATACTCGCATCTTTATTTGGAGCATGAGAAAGAAAATGTTGCATGATTTGAATTCCTTTAAGGGGAATCGGTTTATATACATAGGAACCGGAGCGCTTGAAGTTTTCAGGGATGTTACCACTATTAAAAAATTCAACAGCCTTTATATAAGGAACTTCATCTATAAAGAGAGAGGGGGTACCAGTTTCAAGAAGAGGAGATAATAAGGAATGGAGTTCAGAGGGAGAGCCAACAAATTCACCTTTTACTTCAATTTTATTTCGTTGCTTTGCGAATAATTCAATTGATGAAGTGAGACGTTTGCCTATATAAGGTGCCCAGTTTTGCCACGCTTGAAATGCAGCGATAAAATCTTCCCATTCCCATGTAATTGAGAAGATTGATACATTTTTTATAGGATGGACTCGAAAAGTTAAAGAAGTAACAATTCCAAAGTTTCCACCACCACCACCGCGGCACGCCCAAAACAAGTTATGGTTTTCATGTTCGTTTGCGCGAAGGATTTTTGCTCCAAATTTACCACACACTTGTACTATTTCAACTTCTACTAATTGATCACATGTTAATCCAAATAAGCGTGAAAGCATACCGATGCCACCGCCAAGGGCTAATCCAACAATTCCAACGCTTGCACTTGTACCAGCCGGTATTGTCACACCAAAATTCCAAAGCTCTTTATAAACAGTGCCAAGATTTGCACCAGCTTCAATTGTTGCTGTTAATTTATCTGTATTAACAGTAATACGATGCATTTCACTCACATCAATAATAAGTCCTCTATTTAAAAGAGAAAAATTTTCATAGCTATGACGTCCGCTTCTTAAGCGAAATGGTACATGACGTTCGCGTGCCCATTTTAAGGCGTTACAGACATCATTTTGATTTTGACAAAAAACAATAACGTAAGGGAGTTTTGGAATGCTTAAATTTAAATTCATTCGGGCTACGTCATAGTCCGGGTCTGAAGGAACGACGATACGACCTGTTAATTTTGTTTGTTTCAATTTATCACTCCTTTCTAAAACAAGCAGTGCTTTTTATTAATATATGAAAAGTGTATGTAACGTGCGTGGACAAGAGCAGGTGAGGAATGAGATTTGCTTTTGTGAGAAATAAATAAAGCATAAGAATAAGGAATCTACATAGAGTTCAATGAAAACAGTTGCAAACTATTCATATTTTGTTATGATAGTGTTACGAAAACGTTTGCATAAAATTCTGATGGGATGCAAAAGGAGAGAATGACTATGAAAAAGACATGGTGGAAAGAAGCGGTTGCGTATCAAATTTATCCGCGTAGCTTTATGGATTCAAATGGTGATGGTATTGGAGATTTACAAGGTATTATTGCAAAACTGGATTATTTAAAAGATTTAGGTATAGATGTAATTTGGATTTGTCCAATGTATAAGTCACCTAATGATGATAATGGCTATGACATTAGTGATTATCAAGATATCATGGATGAATTTGGTACGATGGAAGACTTTGATGCTTTACTAGATGAAGTTCATAAGCGTGATATGAAGCTTATTATTGATTTAGTTATTAATCATACGAGTGATGAACATCCATGGTTTATTGAGTCACGTTCATCTAAAGACAATCAGAAGCGTGATTGGTATATTTGGCATGATGGTAAAGATGGTGCGGAACCAAACAACTGGGAAAGTATTTTTAATGGTTCGGCATGGGAATATGATGAAGTAACAGGACAATATTATTTACACTTATTCTCGCGTAAACAACCAGATTTAAACTGGGAGAATAAAGAAGTTCGCGAAGTGTTATACGATACAGTTAATTGGTGGCTTGATAAAGGAATTGATGGTTTCCGAGTGGATGCAATCAGCCATATTAAAAAAGAAGATGGTTTCAAAGATATGCCAAATCCAAAAGAATTAAAGTATGTACCATCTTTTGATAAACATATGAATGTGGATGGTATTCAACCTTTATTAGAAGAGTTAAAAGAAAATACGTTTTCTAAGTACGATATTATGACTGTTGGTGAAGCGAATGGCGTTAAGATTGAAGATGCTGAGCTTTGGGTTGGAGAAGAGCAAGGTAAGTTCAATATGGTATTCCAATTCGAGCATTTAAGTTTATGGGATGCAGAGAAGAAGAAAGATCTTGATGTTGTAGGATTGAAAAAGGTATTAACGAAATGGCAAAAAGGGTTAGAAAATAAAGGATGGAATGCTTTATATATTGAGAATCATGATAAGCCACGTATCGTTTCAACTTGGGGAGATGATAAACAATATTGGCGTGAAAGTGCAACAGCTCTTGGAGCAATGTATTTCTTTATGCACGGTACACCGTTTATTTATCAAGGACAAGAAATTGGGATGACAAATGTTCAATTCCCAAATATTGAAGATTATGATGATGTAGCAATTAAAAATTTATATCGAGAGAAAATTGCAGAGGGCGTATCACATCAAGATATGATGGAAATTATATGGGCTTCTTGCCGCGATAATTCACGTACACCTATGCAGTGGAACGATGAAATGAATGCTGGCTTTACAACAGGTGCATCTTGGTTTGGTATGAATCCAAACTATAAAGAAATTAATGTTGAAAAGCAAAAGAATGAAGAGAACTCTATTTTCAATTTCTATAAGAAAATGATTGCCTTGAAAAAAGAGCACGATGTACTGAATTACGGTACGTATGATTTACTTTTAGAAGATGATCCGCAAATTTATGCATATACTCGTACATTAAACGATGAAAAAATCGTTGTAATTAGTAATATCTCAAAAGAGGTAGCTGTGTATAATGAAGGTTCATTTGCACTAGAACGCAAACGTTTGCTTTTAAATAACTATAAAGTTGTGGAAAATGAACAAGTAACTTCAATCACGTTAAAACCTTATGAAACAAGGGTTTATCGCATTTCATAATAAAAAAGGATGCTCTTAGAGCATCTTTTTTTATGAAAAAAAATAAATTTCTATTGCAAAGTGAAAACGCTTTTATTAAAATAGATTTATGAAAACGGTTGCGTAAAAAATAAAGTAACATAAGGAATCGTTTTCATAAGAGAAACAGAAATTATCATTTAAATCATTATGTTGTTATAAATAAAGGGGAGGAAGAACAGATGAAAATTACGTCTTTTGATTTTTGGCAAAAGTTCGGGAAAGCATTATTAGTTGTTGTAGCTGTAATGCCAGCAGCTGGTTTAATGATTTCTATCGGTAAGTTAATTGGGATGTCTGCTGGGGATATTAACGCAGTTCATACAATCGCTCGCGTAATGGAAGACATCGGTTGGGCAATCATTACAAATCTACACATCTTATTCGCAGTAGCAATTGGGGGATCTTGGGCGAAGGATCGCGCAGGTGGTGCATTTGCAGCGCTATTAGCATTCGTCTTAACAAACAGAATTACAGGAGCTATATTTGGCGTAAACGCTGAAATGTTAGCGGATTCAAAAGCGACAGTTTCTTCAGTATTAGCAGGAGATTTAGTTGTAAAAGATTACTTTACTTCTGTACTTGGTGCACCAGCATTAAACATGGGAGTTTTCGTAGGGATTATCACAGGTTTTTTAGGAGCTACTCTATATAACAAATATTATAACTATAATAAACTACCACAGGCATTAGCATTCTTTAACGGAAAACGATTCGTACCATTCGTTGTAATTGTTTGGTCTACAGTCACTGCAATTGTATTATCACTTTTATGGCCGTTCATCCAAAGTGGATTAAATGAATTCGGTCGCTGGATTGCAGCATCTAAAGATAGTGCACCAGTTGTTGCACCATTTGTATATGGAACGTTAGAGCGTTTACTATTACCATTTGGTTTACATCATATGTTAACGATTCCGATGAACTACACAGAGCTAGGCGGAACATATACGATGTTAACTGGCTCAAAAGTTGGACAAATTGTAGCAGGACAAGATCCTTTATGGCTTGCATGGATTACAGACTTAAATAATTTACTAGCAAATGGAGATACGAAAGCATATAACGATTTATTAAATAACGTTGTACCAGCTCGTTTCAAAGCTGGACAAGTTATTGGCTCAACAGCAGCGTTAATGGGTATTGCTTTCGCGATGTTCCGTAATGTTGATAAAGAAAAACGTGCAAAATATAAACCAATGTTCTTATCGGCTGCATTAGCAGTATTCTTAACAGGTGTAACAGAACCAATTGAATTCATGTTCATGTTTATTGCTCCAGTATTATATGTTGTATATGCAATTACAACAGGACTTGCATTCGCATTAGCAGATTTAATTAACTTACGTGTTCACGCATTTGGATTTATTGAATTAATTACTCGTACACCGATGATGGTTAATGCAGGACTAACAAGAGATTTAATCAATTTCGTTATCGTTTCATTATTGTTCTTCGGTCTGAACTTTACATTATTCAATTTCTTAATTAAAAAATTCAATTTACCAACACCAGGACGTGCAGGTAACTATATTGATAATGAAGATGAGTCATCAGAAGGAACAGGAAATGTACAGGATGGTTCATTAGCAACAAAAGTTATTGATTTATTAGGTGGTAAAGAAAATATTGCTGACGTAGATGCTTGTATGACGCGTTTACGTGTAACAGTAAAAGATTTAGATGTTGTTGCACCGGAAGCACAGTGGAAACAAAATGGTGCTTTAGGACTTATCGTAAAAGATAAAGGTGTACAAGCAGTATATGGTCCGAAAGCTGACGTATTAAAGTCAGACATTCAAGATATGTTAGGTGCGTAATAAGATGAAATTGCTAACTTTAAACTGTCACTCTTGGCAAGAAGAGAATCAAATGGAAAAGATAAAATATCTTGCTAAAGTCATTCAAGAAGAAGAGTACGATGTCATCGCATTGCAAGAAGTAAGTCAGTCGATACAAGCTGAAAATGTATGCGGTAACAAGAAAGAAGATAATTTTGGACTTTTACTATTAGAAGAGTTAAAAGCGTTACATGTAAAAGATTACAATATTACTTGGGATTTCTCTCATATTGGTTATGATGTGTATGAAGAAGGATTAGCGATTATAACGAAGCATAATGTTGTAAAGGAAGATACGTTCTTTATTTCAGAAAATAAGGATACAACGTATTGGAAAACACGCAAAATTGTAGGTGCGACAATTGCTTATAATGATAAGAACATAACGTTTTACTCTTGCCACCTCGGTTGGTGGAATGATGAAGAAGAATCATTCAAAGATCAAGTCAATCGTTTGATGGAGCGTGTAGATAGCAATGAACTATCCTTCTTAATGGGTGATTTTAATAATAACGCCCGTTTGCAAGGTGAGGGTTATGAATATATGATGCAAAAAGGTTTGTATGACACATATGAACTAGCAATAGAGAAGGATGAAGGAACAACTGTCCAAGGTGAGATTGCTGGTTGGGATGAAAATAAACATAATCTACGAATCGATCTAATATTGTGTAACCAAAGTGAAAAAGTTCGTTCTTCAAAAGTCATTTTTAATGGTAAAAACCGAAATGTAATTTCAGATCATTTCGGTGTAGAAGTACAAGTAGATATATAATAGAAGAAATCCTCACAGATAATGAAAAGCTGTGAGGATTTTTTTGAGGAATACAAGTATTTCCAAGAGAAAATACTTGTATTTTTTATGACATTTCCTATATATTTGTTATTATTGAATGTAAAACCGATTTGGTCATTTTGTATTCATACTTTGACTGACTTCGTTATATAATGTAGTAAGTCAAAGTTAATGGGAAAAAATAGTTCGTTTTTGGTTAATCCACGATGTAGAAAGTGATATAATTGCAAAATGTATGTATCATTTTCTAAAGAAGGAAAAATATATAATTAGGTGATAACTTCTATGAAACAAATTTGGCGTATTTATAAGACAGATTTACGGAATGTAGCTAAACATTGGGCTGCAATTGTTATTGTTTTAGGGTTAATGATTTTACCATCGTTATATGCATGGTTTAACATTAAAGCTTCTTGGGATCCTTATGGAAATACAAAAGAGGTTCCCATTGCCGTTTCTAACCAAGATGCAGGCTCTAATTTAAGAGGGAAAGATATCAATATCGGGGACGAGATTGTAGATTCTCTAAAGAAAAACAAGAATCTTGGTTGGAAATTTGTAGACCAAAAGCAGGCGATTTACGGAGTTGAGCGTGGGGATTATTATGCAAGTATTACAATCCCAAAAGACTTCTCTGAAAAAATTGCAACTGTTCTGGATGAAAATCCACAAAAGCCAGAACTTGATTACTATGTAAATGAAAAAGTAAATGCGATTGCACCGAAAATTACAGCAAAAGGTGCATCAGGTATTACGGAAGAAATTAGTAAAAACTTCGTTAAAACAGCGAACGGTGAGATTTTTAAAATCTTCAATGACCTTGGAATCGATTTAGAAACAAACTTACCAAGTATCGAGAAAGTAAAAGACCTTGTCTTTAAGTTAGAAGCGCAGTTCCCAGAAATGAATACATTAATGGATAAGGCGTTAGATGATGCAACTCGAGCAGAGGATGTTGTGAAAGTAGCGCAAAAAGATTTACCTGTTGTAGAGAGTGTAATAAATGATGGACAGGAAGCGTTAGCGAATTTAGATAAGTTCTTTGCAAGACAAGATCAAACATTAAAAAATGCTCCAGGGACGATAAGAAATGATTTAGTAGCAGCAAAAGGCGTTATGGATAGTGCGGCTGCATTTACTGACTTTTTAATGAATCCAGGTGTAGAATTAAATATCCCTGACTTGTCTGGAATGAATGGATTACCTGAATTCCCAGCGAGACCAGATCTTTCTAAGTTGAATAGTGATGGCTATAAGAGTATAGCGCAAAATATTAATCAAACAGTAAATAATGTTTTAAGCTCATCACGTGCAGGAACAGCTTATGCACAAAGTGTTATGGATGGATTGCAAAATGGAAGCGTTGATCCAGAGATAGCCAAGAAAAATATTTCGACTATATCTAATAATCTTCAAACACATATTGACAATCTTTCTTATGTAATTGATGTTATGGCTCGTTTAGAGCAAGGGGCTCAAACTGAGTTTGGACAAAATTTCTTTAAAACAAGAAAAGAGCATTTAACGGATATTAAGAATGGACAACAAGATTTAAATAATCGTTTTAAACGTTTAAACGATTTAATTAGCACAGGTCAAGAAGTTAAACAAGATGTGCGTGATGGAATCAATCAGAAATTAAATGAAACAAATGCTTTAATCGATCGAGCTGAAAAAGATTACAATGAAACGTTTGTAGCTGATTATAAAAAGGCAGTTAGCGCAGTAGATCAAGCTAAAGCCGATGCAAATCAAATATATGATAATGCAAAAGCAGACTACGACAAAGCAAAAAATGGCCTTGAAGGTGCAAAAGCAGATTTACAAAAGGCGAAAGAAGATGTACAAAATAGAGGTGTTAACGGTTTAGATTCAACGAAAGTAGCTTTAAATAGTTTAAATGGTCAATTCCAATCTGGAATCGGTTTAATTGATGATATGATTCCTGTTCTAGAAAGCACAAATAAGGTTTTAGCTGATGTAAATAGTGATAAAAACCTTAATAATGGAATTTCGAAATTAAATAAAGCGAAAAGTAGTCTGCAAAAAGGTGTAGATGCAACGAATAAGGGAATTACACTTCTTAACAATGGACAGAAACCTACAAAAGATGTAATTGAAAGTATTAACAACGCTGCGAAGGGTGGGTCAGCTCAATTAACAGATGTATTATCGACGTATGATTCAGAAATTGTACCTAATTTCAATACAGCAATTGCTCGTACAAAAGAGATGTCGAAAAATACAACTCAAATTTTAAATGATGCAGACAAAAAGCTTCCAGATGTTAAAAAGCTACTAGAAGATTCATCAAAAGGCTTAGTAGACGGTAAAAAGAAATTAACAGACATTAAGGCTGACATGCCGGAGACTGAGAAAAAGATTAAAGACTTAGCAAATAAAATTCGTGATTTTGAATCGGAAGAGGATATAAAAGATATCATACGCTTATTGAAAAATGATGTTGAAAAACAAAGTGATTACTTTGCGAATCCAGTAAATTTAAAAGAAAATAAATTATTTGCGATGCCGAACTACGGTTCAGCGATGTCACCATTCTATACAGTGCTTGCATTATGGGTAGGCGCATTATTAATGGTTTCATTATTAACAGTAGAAGTACACGAAGAGGGCGCGAATTATAAGAGCCATGAAATTTACTTTGGACGTTTATTAACATTCTTAACGATAGGTCTTTCACAAGCGTTTATCGTATCGATGGGAGATATATTCTTGCTCGGTACGTACGTAGTCGATAAGTTCTGGTTTGTGTTATTTAGTTTATTTATTGGTGGAGTCTTTGTTTGTATCGTATACTCACTCGTTTCTATTTTCGGAAACGTTGGGAAATCGATGGCGATCATTTTACTTGTACTGCAAGTAGCAGGATCGGGCGGAACATTCCCAATTCAAATGACACCAGCGTTCTTCCAAGCAATTTATCCGTTCTTACCGTTCACATACGCAATTAGTGCAATTCGTGAAACAGTAGGCGGAATGCTATGGGATATCGTAACGCGAGATTTACTTGTGTTAAGTGCTTTCGTAGTAGTTATGATTGTAGCTGCGTTATTACTGAAAACACCAATTAACAAATCGAGTGAAAAGTTTGTTGAGAACGCAAAAGGAAGTAAAATTATTCATTAATAATAAAAGGTTCCTACCGAGAGTGGTAGGAACCTTTTTGTTTAATCAAATTTTAATTTCTTTAAAGCTTCTGCGAACGGATTATTTAATGGTTCTTCTTCTTTTTTCTGTTGTTTCATATATTTTTGAACGTCGCGCTTATCAGCCTTGCTTCCAGATTCCTTTTTACGTCTTTCTTGGAATGTGGATAATTTCTCGCGATAGCCACATTTACATGCAAAGGTTTGTCCTGCACCTTCACCACGTAATTCTAACTTCTTCTTACATTGCGGACAACGAGCGTTTGTTGTACGAGATACGTTTTTACGATGACCACATTCACGGTCTTGGCAAACGAGCATTTTTCCTTTTTTGCCGTTTACCTCTAGCATTGGTTTACCGCAATCTGGACAAGACTTCGTTGAAATGTTGTCATGTTTATATTTTTTATCACTCGATTTTATTTCAGCAACAATTTCTTTCGTATAGTTCTTCATTTCTGAAATGAATACTTCTTTCTTTAATTTTCCTTTAGCGATAGCTTCTAACTTTTGCTCCCATTCGCCAGTTAGTGTAGGAGATTTCAGTTCTTCTGGCACTAAATCAAGTAACTGACGGCCTTTTGAAGTAATATGAATATCTTTACCACGTTTTTCAAGTAAGAACGAATTGAATAACTTGTCGATAATATCAGCACGCGTTGCTACAGTACCTAATCCACCAGTTGACTTTAACGTATCAGCAAGTTGTTTATTTTGCGTATCCATATATTTCGTAGGATTCTCCATTGCTGAAAGTAAAGTCGCCTCATTAAAACGTGCAGGTGCTTTCGTTTGCCCTGATGTTTGCATAATTAACTTTACAGTTAATGTATCGCTTTTTTCAATGTGAGGTAGAAGTTGTTCTTTTACGTCATCAGTTACATCATCATCTTCAAAGCGATTTTCATATACTTCTTTCCAACCGGCATGTAGAATAGTTTTTCCACGTGCGATGAACGTTTCATTGCCAACTTTTGTGCGTAACGTTAGTTGCTCGTATTCGAATGCTGGGAATAAAACGGCTAAGAAACGTTTTACAACTAAATCATAAATTTTACGTTCTTTATCTGTGAAGGCTGAGAAGTTAACGTATCCTTCTGTCGGAATAATTGCGTGATGATCACTTACTTTACTATCATCAACAAATGACTTATTAGACTTGATAGGCTTTTGTAATACTTTATGTGCTAAAGGACGGTACTCTCCAACGCCACATGCTTTTAGACGCTCTGGAAGTGTTCCAACGATATCAGATGAAATATAGCGTGAATCTGTACGAGGGTACGTTAGCACTTTATGTTGTTCATACAATTTCTGCATAATGTTTAATGTTTCTTTAGCAGAGTAACCGAACTTTTTATTTGCATCACGTTGCAATTCAGTTAAATCGTAAAGACCAGGAGAGAATGACTTCTTCTGTTTTTTATCAATTTCCACAACGGTAGCATTATGCTTATCTAAACCTTTTACGATACCATCAATTTTTTCTTTATTAAAACTGCGGCTATTACCATTTGCATCTTGCCAAGTTAGTTTTAACTGATTCGTTGTTTGTGCTTCGATACCGTAGTAAGTTTGAGCTTTGAAGTTCTTTATTTCATCTTCACGATTAGCGATCATAGCGACAGTAGGTGTTTGCACGCGGCCGCAATTCAGCTGGGCGTTAAAGCGAGTCGTTAATGCTCGAGTCGCGTTAAGACCGATGTACCAGTCAGCTTCTGAACGTGCGACAGCCGAAGCGTATAAATTGTCATATGCTTTACCTGGTTTTAAATTTGCGAAGCCATCTTTAATTGCTTTGTCAGTAACAGATGAAATCCATAAACGCTTAATAGGCTTCTGTATTTTAACTTTATCGATAATCCAACGTGCGACTAATTCGCCTTCACGTCCAGCATCTGTCGCTACAATAATTTCATTTACATCTTTTCTAAGAAGCTGGCTTTTTACAGCGTTAAACTGTTTCCCTGTTTGTTTAATAACGGTTAGTTTTAAACGCTCGGGTAGCATCGGTAAATCTTCTAAATTCCACTTTTTATATTTCACATCATAGCTTTCTGGATCTGCTAATGTAACGAGATGACCTAAAGCCCAAGTTACAATATATTTACTACCTTCAAGGTAGCCATTTCCTTTTTTATCGCACTTAAGTACACGCGCAATATCTCGTGCAACGGAAGGTTTTTCAGCGATTACAACGCTTTTTGACATATTAAAAACATCCTTTCAAATTTCCATACGTTAACTATAGCATACATTTTCTTGAGATTCAGTTTCGCTCCAGATTTGAACGTTTTTTAGTGGTATGAACAAAAATTGTTTGAAATCAAATGATGGTGATAGAACATAATCTACACGATGATGAGACTATGAAAAATAGATACTTATTTATCCCGCATTAACGGGCAGTAAGACCCCTGCCTCAAAATTCAGCGGAAGCAAAGAAGTTAGGTAGGGGATCAACTGCCCATAAAAGCCCGATTGGTTCAACTAATAATCAGTGGGGGATGAACAACCCCCCCACTGATTAAAGTTTCACTTTATTATGCGTATTGTTTTATCAGTTGCTTCTATATGAAATAGAAAAGTAAAGAACTTGTTATTTTACTAGAATAAGAGTAGACTTTGAAGTAGAAGAATAATAAGCACATGGGAGTTTGTGGATGCAAACTGAGAGTATGACTAATCCGTCATTGACCATTTGAACCTGTTGGATAATGCCAGCGTAGGGAGAGTGTAAAAGCACATGTTCAGGCACTTTGCGTACGCGCAAAGTGCCTTTTTGTGTATCTCCCATCACTATAGTTAGGGGATGAGAAGGATGAATATGAAAGAAATTAGTAAAGTAGTGGATTTGGTGAGAGAATCTAATCCGCTCGTTCATAATATTACAAATGTTGTTGTAACAAACTTTACAGCTAACGGTTTGTTAGCGTTAGGGGCATCGCCTGTAATGGCGTATGCAAAAGAAGAAGTAGCAGAAATGGCTAGCATTGCTGGAGCATTAGTATTAAATATGGGGACACTCCGTCCTGAAGAAGTAGAAGCGATGTTACTTGCGGGTAAATCAGCAAATGTGAACAATGTACCAGTACTGTTTGATCCAGTTGGTGCAGGAGCAACATCGTATCGAACAGAAGTTGCGAGGTATATTCCGACTGAAATCGAGTTAGCGATTATTCGCGGGAACGCAGCTGAAATAGCGAACGTTATTAATGAGAGCTGGGAAATTAAAGGGGTAGACGCCGGTGTTGGAAATGGCAATGTTGTAAGTATTGCAAGGCAGGCAGCGGATGAATTAAATACAGTAGCGGTGATTACTGGAAAAGAAGATGTTGTTACAGATGGAGAGCGAACGATTCTTATTCGAAATGGTCACTCTATTTTAACGAAGGTTACGGGAACTGGTTGTTTACTAACTTCTGTAATAGGAGCATTTGTAGCAGTAGAAAAGGATTATGTAAAGGCAGCAGTAGCGGCATTAACGTTTTATGGTGTAGCTGCGGAACTGGCAGCTGCTAAGACAGTGGAAAAGGGACCTGGTAGTTTCCAAATTGAATTTTTAAATCAGTTAGCGAATACTACTTCAGGTGATATCGAGAAGTACGGGAAGATTGAGATTATATAGTAAGGAGGGGAACTAGATGTCGCGTATTACAAAGGCTGACATGTCCAGGTTGTTATCAGTATATTTTATAATGGGAAGTAACAATTGTGCGAAAGAGCCGCTACAAGTATTGAGAGATGCACTCGAAGGCGGTATAACAATTTTTCAATTTCGTGAAAAGGGAGAAGGCGCTTTAACAGGAGAGGAACGCATTTGTTTCGCAAAAGAACTACAAGCAGTCTGTAAAGAGTACGGTGTACCGTTCATCGTAAATGATGATGTGGAACTAGCTCTCGAGTTAGATGCTGATGGCGTGCATGTTGGACAAGATGATGAAGGGATTACTTCTGTTCGTGAAAAAATGGGGGATAAAATTGTTGGTGTATCTACACATACAATTGAAGAAGCACGCTGGGCAATTGAAAACGGAGCTGATTATTTAGGTGTTGGCCCTATTTTCCCAACGAGTACGAAAAAAGATACGAAAGCTGTGCAAGGAACGAAAGGCTTAGCTCATTTTAGAGAGCAAGGAATTACAATACCGATTGTCGGGATTGGTGGCATTACAATTGAAAATACAGCATCAGTTATAGAAGCAGGTGCAGACGGTGTTTCTATTATTTCCGCGATTAGTTTAGCGGAATCTGCGTATGAAAGTACGAAGAAGCTAGTTGAGGAAGTAAATAGGGGTTTGTAGGAAAACGGAACTTCACAAAAATAGTAAAAAACATAATGGACAGTTAAAAATATTTAAACAAACGTTTGATTAAAAAAGCACAAACCCTTTAAAACTTTGGGTTTGTGCTTTTTCTTTAAAACATAATTGAAATTAAGAGCATTCCAATTCCGATAGAAGTGAATGTTGCGATTAAGCCTGGAATCATAAAGCTATGATTTAAAACATATTTACCAATACCTGTTGTACCAGTACGATCGAAGTTAATGGCAGCAACGATTGTTCCATAGTTTGGAATGAAGAAATATCCATTTACTGCAGGGAACATTGCGATTAGTAGCGCTGGTGGAATACCGAGTGATAATCCAAGAGGCATTAAAGCACGTACTGTTGCTGCTTGGCTATATAGTAAAATAGATAGAATGAATAATGCGATGGCAAATAGCCATGGTGCACTTGTTACTAGGTGCTGAATTGATCCTTGAATCATATTTAAGTTTCCGTTAAAGAAAGTATCTCCCATCCAAGCGATACCGAAAATAGCAACAACAGCTGTTGCCCCCGCTTTAAAGACGTTACCAGACACGATGCTTTCTACATTTGGTTTGCAGAAAATAATAATAAGAGCTGCGATAGTTAACATAACCATTTCAATTGTGTTTGGCATGGAAAGACGAATTAACTTCCCGTCAACCATCCATCCTGGACGAAGTGCTTCAAATGAACCGAGAAGTACGACAAGGAAAGTTCCCACTAAGAAAAGGATAACGGATAGTTTAGCGCCTTTTAAACCAACAAATTCTTTCTTCTCTTCAATTTTAGGAATCATTCCTTCTTTTAAACGTTTCAAGTATTCAGGGTCTTCATTTAATTCTTTCCCCATTTTGCTAGCAACAAATGCAGCTACCATACAAGCGATGAAGGTAGAAGGAATACTTACTTTTAAAATATCCAATAAGGTGATTTTATAGTCAGCTAGCATTGCTAAAAGTGCAACTGTTGCAGCTGATATAGGGCTAGCTGTAATTGCTTGTTGGGAAGCGATTACGGCAATTGACATTGGTCGTTCCGGCCTAATCCCAGATTCGCGAGAGACTTCTGCGATAACAGGAAGTACAGAATAAGCAACGTGACCAGTTCCTGCGCACAGTGTAAATAAATAAGTAACAATTGGAGCAAAGAATGTAATGCGCTTTGGATTTTTTCGCAATGCTTTCTCAGCTAGATGAACAAGGTAGTCCATTCCTCCAGCGGCTTGCAGTGCACCGGCAGCTGTAATTACTGCTAAAATCATAAGCATTACATCAATAGGAGGAGCTGTAGGTTGTAAGTGGAAGACAAAAACAAGTATTGCCATACCAACGCCACCCATTACTCCTAGACCAACTCCGCCTAGGCGTGCGCCAATAAAAATGCAGAGTAGTAACGTAAGAAATTGTAGCCAAAACATGATAAACTACCTCCGAAATTCATTAGTTAAGATATATTTGAATAATTTAATTTGAACGAAAATTAAAACAAATACTCAAAATAATCCTTGTGTTATATACATTTTTTATTATATAACACAAGAAATGTAACATTCACGAACTTTGTTAAGTTATTTCGAAAAAATAATACATTGAAACTTTACATTTGCATCTCTAAATAGGTAGACATTTTAATTCTTATGTTGTAATCTTTGATAGAGAATAATTTAATTCTCATAGAACTCCCATATCGTTCAACTCGTTCAGCGAGAAAGGCAAACTGATGGAAACATTAGGACGCAAAACTACAGGAGCTAAGGTCGAAAGGCTATGCTAGCCAGTTACCGGACGGATAGGGTTGGTCTTGACCAATGCTCTTTTCATTGGTCTTTTTTTTGTTTATAAACAAATGAGAGCCGTTATCGTTTATTAATAAGGTGTATATTTTAATAGCGTTACTTTATAGTAAGTTAATTAAGAAAGGTGATGTTAATGAGAAGGTGTTGGCATAAACTATCATTTCTTCAAAAAAATGTATTGTTAACTGTGTTAGTTATTTTGACGCTTGTCGGTACTATGGGAGCGTTAAGTTTTAACATGTTTCAAAATAGCATGATGTCTATATTTGAAAGGCATTCTTTTGAAACAGGGGATACGGTATTACATAAATTAGACGCAGAAATATTGAGAGATGTTGCAAAAGACCCAACGGCAGAAAGAGAAAAGAGAGAGAAGTTAACAGAGAAATTAGATGAATCAACGGAAGAATTGAACAGTGTTGGACAAACCTATATTGTTGGAGCGAAAAAAAATGAAAAAGGTGAGCTACAAATCATTGATTTATCTACAGGTTTAGCAAATGTTGTTGAAGTAAGGCCGGGAGAATATTATAAACAACCAGACCTTTGGATGAAAGCATATGATAAAGTAATGAGCACAAAAAAAGCAAACATGACAGAAGTATATGAAGACGCATTAGGAACATGGGTAACGATATTAGAGCCAATTAAAGATGGAGAAGGTAATATTGTGGCACTTGTTGCAGCTGATGTAGATGCTTCTATTGTTCCTAGTACAAAAGAAAAGTTCATTATACAAGGTTTAATGTTTATTTGTATTTCTGTTTTAATTGCAACTTTTATTCAATTCTTAATTGTGCGTAACGCACTTGCTCCATTGCGAGATTTACGTGAAGGATTGCGCAAAGTCGGTGAAGGTGATTTAAGTATTAAATTAGAGGAAAGACCAGATGATATTGGTATTATTAATGCGTATTTTA
Source organism: Bacillus sp. GW823-FHT06B01 (assembly GCF_058952315.1). Classification (NCBI taxonomy): domain Bacteria; kingdom Bacillati; phylum Bacillota; class Bacilli; order Caryophanales; family Bacillaceae; genus Bacillus; species Bacillus sp. GW823-FHT06B01. Next base: position 106,027 of record NZ_JBXAHR010000007.1, read on the forward strand.
ATAATACCATCGAGAAGTTTAAAGGAATTATAGATAAAGTGAAGCAGACAGCAGAACAGGTTTCCTCATCTTCACAAGAATTGTCAGTGAGTACGAAAGAGAATAGCATGGCAGTTAAAGAAATCGTAAGTTCTATGGTTGAGTTAAGAGCTGGAGCTCGGTTACAAGAAACTGCAGCACCACAGTATTTAGGCGCTGTATATGAAATGGAAGATAAGATGGAAGAGATAACGAATGCTGCAGAACAAATAGCGAAAGAGTCTGAAGGTACAAAGTATCATTCAGTAAAAGGAAATGGTGTTATTGAGCAGGCGATTAATCAAATGAACATAATACAAAATGCAGTACAAGATTTATCTTCTATCATCCATTCTTTGGAAACAAGATCAAAAGAAATTAGTGATATTGTAAATGTAATTACAGGTATTTCAAATCAAACTAATTCCCTAGCTTTAAATGCTTCTATTGAAGCTTCACGTGCTGAGGCAACCGGAAAGGGATTTGCTGTTGTTGCTGATGAAGTGCGTAAATTAGCAGAGCAGACGGAAGCATCAGCAAAAGATATAGCGAAATTAATAGGGGAAACACAAGTTGAAACGGAAGAAGCTGTTGTTTCAATGCAAAAAGCTTCAAAAGAAGTAGAATCTGGAATAAAACTTGTTGAAAGTAGTGGTGCTTTCTTTGAAAAAATTTCAAAATCAGCACAATCTGTTACAAATCAAGTTAGAGTTGTTTCTAGCAATTCAAGTGATATATTGCAAAATAGCCAAAATATTGTTCGTGTTGTAAATGAACTATCACTTATTGCAAATACGTATGCAAATAGTAGTAATAATATTGAAGAAAGTATGAAAGAGCAGGAAATGTCTGTACAAGATATTGCTGAATTAGCTAGTTCTTTAAGCTGGCTTTCACAGGAGTTACAAGAGTTAATAGGGGAATTCAAAAGTTAAATGAAATGATTATACGTGCTTTTGTTTGTTCAATAAAATAAATCATGCTACAATGAAAACGAATTAAGGACCGGGGAGCCAATTGGCTGAGAGGATGTAAACAAACATCGACCCTCAACCTGATCTGGATAATGCCAGCGTAGGGAGTTACTTAAAGTGATGTAGCATATGTTATTCTATAATAACTTGCATACAAGGCTTTCCTACGCAGTAGGAAAGCCTTTTCTTGTTTTAATATTTCATTTTATAAGGGGGATTTTACTATGTCACAACAAGTTACAATTTCATTTTCAGTAGTACCACAAGCGAAGAACAAAGATGTGTATTCTGTTGTTGATAAAGCAATTGAAGTTGTACAACAATCGGGAGTTCGTTATGAAGTAGGGGCAATGGAAACAACGCTGGAAGGAGAATTAGATGTACTTCTTGATATCATTAAACGTGCGCAACAAGCTTGTGTGGATGCTGGAGCAGAAGAAGTGATTACTTCTATTAAAATCCATTATCGTCCAAGTACTGGTGTAACGATAGATGAAAAGGTTTGGAAGTACCGTGATGAATATGCAAAACCAGAAGCAATCTAAAACAATTACAACAATTTGGCTTATCCTTCTCATAGCGATATGGGAAGGATCTGTTTCATTATTTAAAATTGAACCGTGGATTTTACCGAAGCCTTCTGCCATTGTTCAAGAATTAATTGGAATGAAAGATTTACTATTACCGAATACGATGCAAACGTTACAAGAGGTTCTAATTGGACTATTTTTTGCGATTTTAATTGGGACAAGTATTGCAATTATTATGGATGTTATCCCTTTATTTCGTATTTTAATAAATCCGTTGCTTGTTATTTCGCAAACGATTCCAATCGTTGTACTTGCACCGTTATTTATTATTTGGTTTGGATATGGAATGCTACCGAAAGTAATGGTAGTAATACTCGTTTGTTTCTTCCCGATTGCGCTTAGCATTTTAGAAGGTTTTCAAACGGTAGATAAAAATATGTTGAAGTTGTTGCAAACGATGAAGGCAACGAAATGGCAAGTTTACCAGAAAGTAAAGTTTCCAGCAGTGTTGCCATACTTTTTCTCAGGTTTAAAAATTGCAGTTACATATAGCGTAATGGGAGCAATTATTGGGGAATGGCTCGGTGCAAGTGAAGGATTAGGAGTTATGCTTACAAGGGCTACAAAATCCTTTTTAACAGCCCGAGTATTTGGTGTGGCAGCAATTATTGTTATGGTGACATTATGTCTGTATTTTATCGTGGAGTTTATGGCAAGAATAACAGCACCATGGATATATAGAAAGGACGGCAGAAAATGAAAAAAGGTTTAAAAGTTATGTTGGCTGCCTTATTAGCAGTAGGTGTAGCTGGATGTAATCCGGCGAAGAAAGAAGAAAGTGCAAGTAAAGATCAAAAAGTAAAAGTAGTATTAGATTGGTTTCCGAATACGAATCATACTGGCCTATATGTAGCGCAAACGAAAGATTATTATAAAAAGCAAGGATTAGATGTAGAGATTATTCAGCCAGGTGATAATGTGACAGCGGAGCAAATGATAGCTTCCGGAAAAGCTGACTTTGCAATAAGCGCACAAGAAAATGTAACGTTGGCTCGTGTGGAAGGTATTCCTGTTGTATCTGTAGGAGCAATCATCCAACATAATACTTCAGCTTTTGCATCACTTAAAAAAGATAATATGACGTCACCAAAAGATTTTGAAGGTAAACGTTACGGCGGCTGGGGAGGACCAGCAGAAGAAGCGACGTTGAAGACAATCATGGAGAAGCATCAAGCTGATTTTAATAAAGTTGAAAAAATCATCTTAGGACAAACAGATTTCTTTAAATCAATCGGTCGTGATGCAGACTTTGAATGGATATATTACGGATGGGATGGAATTGAAGCGAAGCGCCAAGGAAAAGAGTTAAATACGATTATGGTGAAAGACTTAGACCCAGCGCTTGATTTCTATAGTCCTGTTATTATTACGAGTGAAAAACATACGAAGCAAGATAAAGACTTTGTGAAAAAGTTTATGAGTGCAACGACAGAAGGTTATAATTTTGCAATTAAAGAACCGAAAGAAGCTGCTGATATTTTAATTAAAGCAGTTCCAGATGTGAATAAAGAATTAGTACAAGAAAGTCAAAAATGGTTAAGTACGAAGTATCAAGATGATGCAAAAGTGTGGGGAGTACAGAAGGAAGAAGTTTGGACGAATTACATGAATTTCTTATATGATAACAAAGTTATTAAGAAGAAAATTGATGTGAAAGATGCCTTTACAAATGAGTTCCTTCCAAGTGAAAAATGAGTGGATTACAAATAAAAGAGATCGTAAAAGCTTTTGATGGAAAGAATGTATTGGCAAATATTAGTGCTTCTATACGAGAGGGAGAGTTCGTTTCCTTTGTAGGACCGAGTGGTTGCGGGAAAAGCACATTATTAAATATGATTGCAAATGTTGAAAATCCAACAAGTGGGAATGTAACGTATAAGGATAGGCACGTACAAGAGCAAGATGTTGTAAGTTATATGCCGCAGCAGGATTTATTACTACCGTGGCGATCAGCTTTGCAAAATATAGTTCTTCCATTGGAAATCGAAGGGAAACCGAAAAAACAAAGGCTAACAGAAGGAATGGAAGCATTAAAGCAATTTGAACTAGATGAATATGCAGACCATTATCCAGATGAATTGTCTGGTGGTATGCGTCAAAGGATTAGCTTTCTGCGCACATATTTATGTGAAAAGCCAATTATGCTACTTGATGAGCCTTTTGGAAAATTAGATGCCTTTACAAAAATGGAAGTACATAGTTGGCTTTTAAACTCTTGGCACCAAGAGAAGCAAACAATTGTTATGGTTACACATGACTTAGATGAGGCAATCTTACTGTCGGATCGCGTATTTATTTTATCTCAAAGACCAGCATCAATAGTTGGAGAGGTACAAGTGAAATTACCTAGACCAAGAACGATGGATATGTTAACATCACTTGAGTTAAAGAAGGATAAGGAAGAAATTCTGAGAGTATTAGCTCCTTATATGAAAAAATAGAAAAAGCTCTTACCAGATTTAAATATAATTGCTGGTAAGAGCTTTTTTTATAGAACATGAAAAGAATGAGAAGGAACAAAAGAAAAAATAGAGAATAGAATATAACAGAGTAGTTTATACTCTTAATATAACAAATGTTAAAGGAGTGAAAGGATAAAATGACTTTATCAACTGTTCTTCAAATGGTTTTAGCTTGATACGGGAGAAGTCTGCCCATTTTTAACGATTAAGCTAAATTGAAGACAGCAGGTAAAGAACCTTAATCCTTTTTTACGATAATATGTAATGGGTAAGGTGTATTCACCTTACCCATTTTTTATATGCACAATTAAATAAGGATTTTTACTGTGCTCTCTATTTAGCTTATGAACCCATAAGTAGAGGAGAGAAAAAAATGAGTATATTAACAGTAGAAAATTTAAGTCATTCATATGGTGAGAAAACCATTTTATATAATGCGTGTTTTCGACTATTAAAGGGCGAGCATGTTGGGTTAGTTGGGAAAAATGGAATTGGAAAATCAACCTTGTTAAGGATTTTAACAGGAGAACTTATACATGATGACGGAAACATTGAATGGTTTCCACATGTGAAGATAGGCTTTTTACAGCAACATATGGATTTACAAGAGGGGATAACAATTGAAGGATACTTACAAAGTGCATTTTCTAATTTGTATAGGATTGAATGCGAAATGTTAAAAATTGCTGAAGAAATGAATGGAGCAGGAGAAGTAGAAAAACTGTTAGTAAAGTATGGAGAATTACAAACTATATTGGAAAGCTCTAATTTCTATCAAATTCATACAGAAATTGAAGAAGTAGCAATCGGTTTAGGTTTATTTGAAATAGGGTTGAAAAAGGATGTTTCAAAGTTAAGTGGAGGACAGCGAACAAAGTTATTACTTGGGAAGCTCCTTTTAGAAAAAGCTGATGTTTTATTGCTAGATGAGCCAACAAATTATTTAGATACAGCCCATATAGAATGGTTGCAATCGTATTTGAGACTGTATGAAAAAGCTTATGTGATCATTTCACATGACGAAGTATTTTTGAACAGTATTACGAATGTTATTTATCATCTAGAAGAACGGAAAGTGAAGCGGTACGTAGGAAATTATGAAAAATTTGTGCAAAGTTATCAATTGCAAAGGAAACAATTACAATCGGCGCATGCGAAACAGCAAAAAGAAATTGCTCAGTTAGAAACATTTATTCAAAAAAATAAAATTCGAAAAGCGAAACAGGCCAAAAGTCGAGAGAAAGTATTGGAGAAAATGCAAAGGGTTGAAAAGGTTAGTCATGTACCTCGATCCCGTTTTGATTTCAATGTTTATGAGGAGCCAGTGAGTCGCATATTACAGGCTGAAAAACTAAGGATAGGATATAGTTCTCCGTTATGTCCAGAATTGAATTTGCAAGTGAAAAAAGGAGAAAAGATAGCGATTGTTGGTCATAATGGAATTGGAAAAACGACAATGTTAAAAACGTTATTAGGTCAAATAAAGCCGTTAAGCGGTTCAATTTCTGTTGGAGAACGAGTAAATCCTGCTTATTTTGCGCAGGAAGAGTTTGCTTCAGAAACAACACCATTAGAAAAAGTTTGGGCAGAACGACCAGATATGACAAAGAAAGAAGTACGCCAAGCATTAGCAAAGTGTGGATTGAAAGAAGAACATGTATTAAAACCTATTCGTTTATTAAGCGGCGGGGAACAAACGAAAGTACGTTTATGTGAACTTATCGTAACGAAAAGCAATGTTTTAATTTTAGATGAACCGACTAATCATTTGGATATAGAAACAAAGAAGTCTTTGCAGGAAGCGTTACAACAATATAAAGGAACAGTTTTACTTGTCTCACATGAGCCTTCTTTCTATGAAGCATGGATAACAAAAGTATGGAATATAGAAGAATGGGATGCTGAACGATATGAATAAAGAAAAGGCATTAGCTTGTATAAGCTAATGCCTTTTCTTTGTGATTAACATGATTTTCGAGAACTCTTACATGAGAATTGTATGAAGAAGCACTCTTATGGTGCGCTTATAAGCGTGCTTTTTCTTATGTTATGTTTATATTTAGATGCCTTTCCCTAACAGGCGACTATCTTTCTTTATATATATAGATAGTTTGAAGTGGAATAAAAATAATTCCTATATGTAAAGGATAATGTGATTAGTATAGGAAGACAATAGAACTTAAAGGAAATTCATGTAAAATTCAGATGAACTTCACATGAACTTCATATTAGAAACTAGATATAATTATAATAGGTTATTGTAATGTTAATTTGTGATTTTTCATGAAATTAAAAGTTTGAATTTAGGATAGAGCACTCAAACCTAAATTCAAACTTTAGTGAAATAATTAATGGAGGTTACGCTTAATTTTCGCTAATGGATGCATTTACAAGTTTGGCGGGAGTGCCTGTTCCTGCCCCTCCGATTGTAACGGATCCACCAGGAGGGATTTCACCATTCCATCCTGCATTCGTAATTACGTAATGATTATTTATTTTACTACTAATTTTAGAATCCCAAACTTGTGTTAAATTGCCGTTATAATCAAATTCTAATTTCCAGTTTTTAATTGGGGTCGTTCCACTATTTTTAATTACAATCGAGAAGTTGTAACCACTTCCCCAATTTGAAGTGACTGAAAAGGTAGCATTACCATTTCCACCAGGGGGTGTTGTATCAGTATCATCTGTTTTTACAATGATAGAAGTAGGCTGTGATTTATTCCCGGCAGCATCTTTTGCTATTATTGAAAATGTGTATTCGGTATTAGATTTTAAGTTTTTGATTGTAATGCTATTTGTTGTTGTACTCCATTTCTCTTCTCCGGCAGTAATTTCATATTCTGTAACTCCTACGTTATCAATAGATGCAGTCCAGTTTAATTGAACGGAGTTTGAATTTTTATTTGTAATAGCAATATTTTTTACGTTTGTTGGGGGCTCAGTATCTTTTTGAGTAATAGGTCCACCAAGTAATTCTTTTACTAACGTATCAAGCAATTTTGGTCCACTGCAACTATATTTTGGACTTGTACGGCAATCCCCGCTTAGTTCCCAAAACATCGCGCCACTTAGACCCTTTGTCTTTATATAGTCTGTTTTATATTTCATAGATTCGTTGTCATCATAGCTAATAAACGTGCCTGTAGTCGCATTATATAAATAAGGTACTTTCGCTACATCGTTCCAGTGGCGAACAAAACCATTTTTATTAACATAATTAGCTGCTAAATCACCATAATCATACACACCTGTGTCACCGGTAGAATAATCATCCCAAGTACCTTTAGAAGCGAGCTTTCCGTCACTACCTGGTTTACAAGGTTGGTATTGCCCATTATTTTCTTTTCCGCAACTTTTCCATCCACGTCCGTAAAAAGGTACACCTAATACGAGTTTATCCGCTGGAACCCCTTCATTTGTATAAATGTCTATCGCACCATCTACATAAAATTTTGTATCCGCTGCTGGGTCATTTTGATCTTTGTATAGTGCTGCATTATGGTTAGAAGTAGCTTCCCATCCACCGTGGAAATCATATGTCATAATATTAATCCAATCAAGTATTTGAGAGATCTTCTTTAGCTCTGTATGATCCGCATAACGTTGGCTTGCACCTGATGCGATTGTTAGTAAATATTGTTTCCCATCTTCTGCAGTAGCTTTCGTTAATGCATTTCGAACATCTTGAAGGAGTAGGGTGAAGTTTTGCTTATCTTCAGGACGATAACTACCACCAGGAATCGTTTCAACGCCCGGATATTCCCAATCTAAATCAACGCCGTCAAATCCATATTCACGAAGAAAAGCTACTGTAGATTCAGCGAATACTTTTCTTGTTTTTTCATCAGCTGCCATATCAGAAAAGCGGTTAGACCAAGTCCAGCCACCAACTGAAATAATTGTTTTTAAGTGAGGATACTTAGCTTTTAATCGTTTCAGTTCTCCGAAATTTCCACAACGGGCGTATTTATCACAATCTTCCCAAGTTGTACCTGATCCCGGATAAGATTTTGTGACATCAGCCCATGGTTCACCGAGTACGAGAGTGCCATTAGGAACCTCTTTATTTTGCAGTGGTACACCAGACTCTTTACAGTTCCACGTTTGTTTATTTGGATTATCGGGGTGAGTAGAAGGGTTTCCATGTTTTCCATTCCAGCAAATATCAGCGAAAGCATAGTTTAAATGAGTTAGCTTTGATGCATCAATGTCTGCAACTTGATAATTACGTCCGTAAATGCCCCATGAAGGAAAATACCCAACAATTTTTTGACCTTGCTTTGGTGAATCTGCTAATGCAACATTTGGAGTAATAAAGTTTGTAAGAAAAAGAGGTAAGAAGAGTAGTAGGGATAGTAATAGCAGTGTGAATTTTTTGGAGCTCATAGTCATTTCTCCTTTCAAAATAAAAGATATATTTAAAGGCATGCGCCAATAAACCAAAGTGAAGCTAGACGTATGAAACGTCTAGATAAAGTGAAACTTTAATCAGTGGGGGGCTTCATCCCCCACTGATTATCAGCCCTCACCAATCGGACTTTTATGGGGAGCCCCACCCCCACCTAACTTCTTTGCTTTCGCTAAATTTTGAGGTGGGGGTCTTACTGACCATTAAAGCGGGATAAAAATGATCAGACATCACGAAGTCTATACAAGGGAGCTGGGGGTGATTAAATCGTAGCAAATGTAAGATTTGGTGTAAACGCTTTATTTGATTCGCAAAGATTTTCTCAATATGAAATGGCTCTAATACAGACTACACATGAAAATAAAATATTGATTAGGGAGGAAAAGGCTCCTTGTAATTAAATTTGAGAAAAAATTGTATGAAGTCAATTTGTAATAGCGTAGCAAGATGAGAAAATATCATGTAAAATAATAGTAAAAATATGTAAAGGAGCGAATGGTGTGGATGTCTTTTTGAACATTGCTGAAGAAAAAATTCGACAAGCAATACGGAATGGAGACCTTGATCATATTCCGGGAAAAGGAAAACCACTACAATTAGAAGACCTTTCAATGGTACCTCCAGAACTTAGAATGAGTTATAAAATCTTAAAAAATGCGGGTATGATTCCAGCAGAAATGGAACTACAAAAAGATATATTAAAAATAGAAGACTTAATTGCGTGCTGTTATGATGAAGCAGAGAGAAAAAAATTACAAGAAGAGTTAACGGCAAAAACGCTGCGTTTTCAGCAGGTAATGGAAAAGAGAAAGATTAAAGAGAGTTCAGCTTTTCGTATGTATCAGGATAAAGTATTTCGTAAATTACGCTAAGAGGGATAAGATGAATACATTTGAAACGATAGAAGAATTAGCGACATATATTGAAGGACAACAATTAGTACTGCTCTTTATTAAAACGGAAAATTGTGGTGTTTGTGATGTTATGCTAAGAAAAGTAAATGGTCTATTAGAGAATTATGATTACGTAGAGAAAGTAGAAATATTACTACAAGACATGCAAGAGATCGCGGGGCGATATGCAGTATTTACAGGACCAACAGTTTTATTATTTTATAATGGAAAAGAGATCCTTCGTGAATCGCGCTTCATTTCACTTGAAAATTTAGAGAGAACCATTCAATTATTCGAAGATTAAGGGAGGCTTTTATATGGAATTTATTATTGTCATACTATTATTTGTTGTAGTTGGAACGATCGTAACGGCAGTTCGATCAAACAAAAAGAAGGTAAATCTTACGAAACAAAATAACATTCATAATTCATCTAACAGTTCGTCACCATTATTTTTCTTTGCTGGATCTGATAATGATAGCTCGCATGGAGGTTCACATGATTGTGGAGGATCTTTCGGTGGAGATAGCGGAGGCAGCTGCGATGGTGGCGGAGGTGGCGGTGATTGATGGAAATGCGCCTTATATAGGCGTATTTCTTTTTAAACAAACGTTTGATTAGTTGGCTTACATATGCATAAAAACAGTTAAACAAACGTTTGATTAATATTTTTAATGTACTAAGGGGAATAGAAATGAAAAGGGAACCGAAAGTGAAAAATAAGGGGAAAGTAGTGTTATTTTTATTAGCTGCGGGAGGCGTATTTCTTGTTAAATTAGGATTTAAAATTGGAATAATACATATGATTCGAACGTGGTTTGAAAGTGCGTTTTTTTAAATAAGGAATATAGCCTCTTGTAATAGAGGTTTTTAATTTGTTATTGTTAGACTGAACGGTCGGTTTAAAGAGGTGTAAATATGAGAAGAAGTGCAGAAGAGATAAAGAAAGAAATTGCATATAAAGCAGAAAGTCTGTTTTCACAGAAGGGTTATGCAGCTACATCTATGGAAGAGATTTGTGAAATTACAAAGCGAAGTAAAGGAAGCATTTATTATCACTTTAAAAGTAAAGAAGAATTATTTTTATTTGTAGTGAAACAGCATACGTATGATTGGCTTGAAAAATGGAATGAAAAAGAGAAGTTGTATAGTACGAATACTGAAAAACTATATGGTCTCGCGGAATATCATGTCGAGGACATACAGCAACCCATTTCAAATGCAATAGAGGAATTCTCTATGAGCCAAGTTGTAAGTAAAGAGATTTTGGATGAACTATTGGCTTTAACTAGAGAATCATATGTTATGTTTGAGAAACTAATTGAAGCAGGTATACAGTCTGGAGAGTTTCGGGAAGATAGTACGCGCGACCTTATGTATATTGTGAATGGATTATTATCAGGGCTTGGAGTACTTTACTACGAGTTAGATTATAAAGAGCTGCAACGTATTTATAAAAAGGCAATAGATGTATTGTTAAAAGGAATGGCAGCTGAATAATAAGTCAGTTGCTTTTCTTACAAAACAAATTAGACCGAACGGTCGGTTTATGAAAGGGGAATGAAAATGAACGCTTTATTTAAAAACCGAGCATTTATGCTCGTTATGGCATCTGATATTTTACAACAATTTGCAATTTGGATTAGAAATATGGCTCTTTTGTACTTCATAATGGAGCGAACGAATAATGATCCAGTTTCAGTTTCTTTGTTATCGGTTATGGAATATGCACCTATTTTTATTTTCTCGTTTATCGGTGGGGCGTTAGCTGATCGCTGGAATCCGAAAAGAACGATGGTTGCTGGAGATGTATTAAGTGTACTGTCTATTGTAGGAATTGTCTTGTTGCTAAAGCTGGATTATTGGCAGGCTATATTTTTTGCAACACTCATTTCCGCGATTGTAGGCCAATTTTCTCAGCCATCATCTTCGCGTATATTTAAGCGCTACGTAAAAGAAGAACAGGTAGCAAATGCAATTGCATTTAACCAAACATTACAGTCATTATTTATGATTTTTGGACCAGTGGTAGGATCGCTTGTGTATACACAACTTGGTTTATTTACGTCACTATATAGCTTAATCATTTTATTTTTGTTATCTGCTATTGCTCTTTCGTTTTTACCAAAATGGGTGGAACAAGAGCAAGTGGCGAGAGATTCATTAAAAAATGATATAAAAGAAGGTTGGAAATACGTTCTTCATACGAAAAATTTACGTATGATTACGATCACTTTCACCGTTATGGGCTTAGCTGTTGGACTAACGAATCCATTAGAGGTATTTCTTGTAATAGAGCGCCTTGGAATGGAAAAGGAAGCAGTTCAATATTTAGCTGCAGCTGATGGAATCGGTATGTTAATCGGTGGTATTGTTGCTGCAGTTTTCGCTTCAAAAGTGAACCCGAAAAAGATGTTTGTATTCGGTATGAGCATATTAGCAATGTCATTTTTAGTAGAAGGGCTATCTACATCATTTTGGATTACTAGTTTCATGAGGTTTGGAACAGGTATTTGTTTAGCTTGTGTTAATATCGTTGTCGGTACGCTTATGATTCAACTTGTACCAGAAAATATGATTGGCAGAGTAAATGGAACAATTTTACCACTGTTCATGGGGGCAATGTTAATTGGAACTTCACTAGCTGGAGGGTTGAAGGAGATGACCTCACTAGTTACTGTATTTTGTATAGCAATGGCACTTATTTTATTTGCGATAGGGCCAGTTCTACGCATGCAAATAAATAAAGAAGATGTCGCTAATAAAGAGGAACTAATAAATTCGTTAGCTTCGAAATAACCATTGTAAGGGAGCAGGATTGCTCCTTTTTCTTGTGGCAATCTTTTGACAATGAAATGCCCCAACTATATACTGATGATGTAAAAACGATTTTACAGGTTAGGAGAAATGGTGTGAAAAATCAAATCTATGAATTACGCACTGAAAATAATATTTCACAAGGTGCATTGGCTGATAAGTGTAAAGTTTCTAGACAGACGATAAATGCAATTGAGAATAATAAATATGATCCAAGCTTAGCGTTAGCATTCCGTTTAGCTGAAGTATTAGGAACAACTGTTGATAAACTATTTTTGTACAAGCTGTAGGGGGAGTAGTTGTTGGGGAAAGAGAAAATAAGCCTTGTAGTTACGGCATTAGTAGCTATAAGTACGTTAGTGTTTGCACTTTATTATTGGTTAACTGAACTTCAAGTAAACTGGTATGCACTATTTATTTGTAGCATCGCATTACATTATATATTTAAAAGTTTGGCATCGCATAATGTGGAAGGGATAACGGAGGAGAAAGAAGATGTAGAAAAACATGTATTAAAAATAAGTGCAAATGTTACGTATTATGTACTTGTTGTATTAATTTTTGGTTTGTTTTTCGCATCGGTAGGTTTTAATAAATGGATTGATTTTCATAACATACCGCTTTTGTTTGCGTTATGCGCTGCGATAGTTGTAAAGCCGGCTGTAGAATTTTTAATTGTAAGACGTTATCGCTAAAAATAAAGAAAAAGATCCTCTTCTCATGCGAAGAGGATCTTTTTCTTATAGCGTTTTAGTTTTTGGACTAGGTGGTGTAACGGATGTATCATTTTCGGGAACTCTAGTTAGTAAGAATCCACCGATAACGAACAGTACAATAATACTAAGGACACCAGCGTTTGTTTTTCCCGTTAATTGCGTTGTAACACCGACTAATACGGGACCCATAATTGCCGCGAATTTACCAAAGATATTATAAAATCCGAAGAATTCATTTGCAGATTCTTTTGGTACTAGTTTTGCAAAATAGGAACGACTAAGTGCTTGAATACCACCTTGAGAAGTGGCAACTAACATTGCTAAAATCCAGAAATCGAGTGTCGTTTTTAAGAAATAAGCATATATGCAGATAATGATATAAATAATAATACCGACGTATAGCATTTTTTTACCTGTAAATGTTTCTGATAACTTTCCGTATAATAAGGCGAATGGACAAGCTACAATTTGTGTGACAAATAAGATGATTAATAGATTCGTTGCACTAATACCGAGATCTGTTCCGTAAGCGGTAGACATAGTAATAATTGTATCGACCCCGTCAATGTAGAAGAAGTAAGCGATTAGGAACATAAATACAGTTTTATATTCTTTAATATTTTTAAAAGTATCAGCAAGACGTTTGAAGCTCATTGCAATTGGTCTTGGATGACGTTCAATATAATGTGTTTGCTCTACATTTTTTAGCATTGGAATTGTAAATAATCCCCACCAAAGAGCTGTTATTGCGAACGAAATTTGACTAGCAATGCCGACTGATAAAGGGATAGTTCCTTTTTGAGCAAGGATAATAAGAGCGATACAACCGATAAAAGGAATTGTGCTCCCAATATAACCTAATGCAAAGCCTCTTGTAGAAATTCGGTCCATTCTATCTTTAGAGGTAACATCTACTAAAAATGCATCATAAAAAATGTTTGCTCCCGCAAAACCGACTAATGCGAGCATATAGCAGCCTAATAATAAGTACCACTGAGACGTTGGGACGACTGCTAGCATACTTGTAAATACGATACCGAGTCCAAAGAAGAATGTGAAAAATCGTTTTTTAAATCCTTTATAATCAGCAACTGTGCCGAGAATAGGAGCAAGTATAGAAATTAAAAGTGTAGCGAAAGAGTTTGCATATCCCCAATATGCCGTTGAAGTTGCACCAGATAGTCCGGCTTCTTTTGCAGCTGCTTTAAAGTAAATTGGAAATAATGCAGTGGTAATGACGAGCGAATATACCGAATTCGCCCAATCGTATAATATCCAGCTTTTTTCTTGTCTGGACATTTTTTTCATATAATGTTCCCCCTTAAATTTGTTCTACTAACAGTGTACAAAAATAAAAATTATAAAAAGAGAAACAGTGATGATTTTTACATAATCTTTACATATATACACAGTTCTTTACAATTGAAGTAAATCCTCTACAATTGATCCGTCTGTTTCACCTAAGTGTAAACCGAGTAGTCTAGCGATAGTTGGACCTTCATCAATAAGTCTCATATACGGAATGGTAACGCCGCTTTTTATCCCTTTCCCAGCAGCGATAAAAATTGTTTCATAGTTAGGTTTTGTTGGAGAGTATCCATGCGTACCAAATGTATATTTTTTACTAGGCGTAACATCTTTTTCAGTAATTTCTTTTATAAAATCGCCTGTATAGTTTTCAGTGAAATAATATCCTTCTTGTGCTTCCAACATAAATAAACAATTACCATCTGCACCGCAGTCTTTTGCAGCTTCATCATGAAGCATAAATTCAATACCGTTTTGTTTATTTTGAAGTAACTCTTCAAGTAGTAGTTGTACTTTTCGAATTGTATCCGTATCATTTTTGTCCTTCACATATACATAGGCAGAGCCGTCGCAACTTTGGCAATAGACCTTCCAGTCTACTAATTTTCCTTTTGAATTTATAGATATAAGCCCTTTTTGATGAAATAGTACATTTAATTGAATGGCTTTGTTTTCACTTAAAGCGCTATGATCACCGAGAGCGATAATTGTACTTTCTTCGTATAGGTCACTGTCCTTTAAAGCTTGAATAATTTTTCCTAGCCGTTCATCATGTCTATGGATAGCAGCTATTGTTTCGTTAGATTCAAAGCCGTGATAGTGTCTTTGAGTGTCTAAATCGGTGAAATGTACAAACATGACATTAGGCTTCTTCGTCTGGATTGTATGCACAGCAGAAGCAAGTACGAAATCATCGAGTTCAGGCTGTGATAAGCCATTTCTTATATGACCAAAACGCTGATTCAAATCTAATTGATATAGCGGGCTACCGCTAAATAATGAAACTAAGATTTGATTTTGCCACGGTCTATTTGGAAAAATTTCAGGTAAATTGTAATCAATATTTGCTCTGCCGGTAACAGGCCATAGAAGGGCAGCTGTCGTTAAATTTGCTTTATGTGCTTCATCGTATAACGTTGTGCCTTTAATGGATTTTCGGTACCAATGCCAATCTGGTGACTCGCGTCCAGGTTGAAGTAACGTATTGCTAACTACGCCATGTTTATTAGGGTAGTTTCCAGTAACGATTGTTGAGTGACTTGGATATGTTACAGAAGGATAAATAGGTTCCACTTTTCTCGCTATCGCGCCCTTGTTTATTAATGTTTGGAAATTAGGAAGTTTTTGTAATATAGGAAAATCTAAAGCTGATAAGCAATCGAAAGATAAAATAATGACGTGATTTGTTAATGCTTTATCCATAAAGTTCCCTCCTGATTATATAAAACCTATTCTTATATATTACTATTAATACCTAGTAATAAAAATATATTTCTAGGTAAAAATTTATTATTTATTTTCAGAAAAATTAAACATATAATTAAGTATAAGGGAATGAATGGAAGGAGGGAATACTATGGATTGGCTAGATGGATTTAGTATCTTTTACATCATTGGGGGAATTACGATTATCCTTGTATTTGCTATTTCGTATTTACTAAAGAAACGGTTTCCAAACAAACAGTTCGATATTATATTTGCACTTAGTTTAATACTTCTTTGCTTAGCATCCTTTCCGGTTACAATGATGGTGATTGGTGGATGGGAAGGAATGGGATATGGATTTATTGGTTTCTTCGTTCTACTTGGTACACTTATCGGTATGATTGCACATCAACTGGTAAAAATCTCGCGAAAAAGCTACGTATAAAACTGCAGAAAATGAAAAGAATATATAAAAATGAGAAAATTAGCTATTGTTTAAAAAAAGAATTTGTATTATGATAATCAACAAATTTATTTCGTTATAACGATGAAAAAGGACTAGTACATGTTCAACCTTTTTAGCAGAGAGAGAATCCGCCAGGCTGAAAGATTCTTAAAAAGGCGATATGGAACCTACCTTTGCGTTCTGCATATGCAGCGGGAATTTCCCGTTATCAAAAAGAGAGCATGCACAATTTTTTGTGCATGAATCAGGGTGGTAACGCCGGCAAAGCTCGGTCCCTATTTAGGGACGCGGGCTTTTTTGTATTTTCAAAAGGAGGAAGACTGACTATGGCAAAAGAACAAGTACAAGCGATTACGAAGATGGAAGAGGATTTTGCACAGTGGTACACAGATATTGTAAAAAAAGCAGAACTTGTTGATTATTCAAGTGTAAAAGGATGTATGATTCTACGCCCGTACGGTTATGCCTTATGGGAAAATATGCAGAAAGTTATGGATGAAAAGTTAAAAGCAACTGGTCATGAAAATGTATATATGCCAATGTTTATTCCAGAAAGTTTATTGCAAAAAGAGAAGGATCATGTAGAAGGATTTGCTCCTGAAGTAGCATGGGTGACACATGGCGGGGATGAAAAATTAGCGGAGAGGCTTTGTATACGGCCTACATCTGAAACTTTATTCTGTGAGCATTTTTCAAAAATTGTGCAATCCTATAATGATTTGCCAAAGCTATATAATCAGTGGTGTTCAGTAGTTCGTTGGGAGAAAACAACGAGACCATTCCTTCGTACAACGGAATTCTTATGGCAAGAGGGTCATACAATTCATGAAACAGCAGAAGAGTCGCAAGCTGAAACGTTACATATTTTAAATCTATATGCTTCTTTCTGTGAAGATTACTTAGCGATACCAGTAATTAAAGGGCAAAAAACAGAAAAAGAAAAGTTTGCAGGAGCAAAGGCAACTTATACGATCGAAAGTTTAATGCATGATGGGAAAGCACTTCAAACAGGAACATCCCATAACTTTGGAACGAATTTCTCTGAAGCATTTGATATTAAATTTTTAGATCGCAACGGTAAGTGGCAATATGTACACCAAACATCTTGGGGTGTATCAACAAGAATGATAGGTGGACTTATTATGGTTCATAGCGATAATAATGGTCTTGTAATGCCTCCTAAAGTCGCACCAGTACAAGTTGTTATTGTGCCGATTGCTCAGCATAAAGAAGGAGTTTTAGCGAAAGCAACAGAGTTACAAGAACATATTCAAAAGGTTGCACGAGTAAAAATAGATGCTAGTAATAAAACACCAGGCTGGAAATTTAATGAGTATGAAATGAAGGGCATTCCAATTCGATTAGAAGTTGGTCCTAAAGATATTGAAAAGAATCAAGTTGTACTTGTTAGAAGAGATACGAAAGAAAAAGAATTTATATCAATGGATCAATTAGAAAAACGTATTCCAGCACTACTTGAGGAAATTCATAATTCTTTATTTAATAAAGCAAAAGTATTTCGCGATGAGAATACGTATAGTGCGACGAATTTCGAAGAGATGAAAAAAGTAGCTGATGAAAAGCAAGGATTTATTAAGGCAATGTGGTGCGGAGAATTAGCTTGTGAAGAGAAACTAAAAGAAGAAGTTGGAGTATCTTCTCGCTGTATGCCTTTTGAGCAAGAACATTTAGCTGACGAATGTATTTGTTGTGGTAAAGAAGCTAAACAAATGGTGTATTGGGGAAAAGCGTATTAATGTTTTTTTGATAGGTGATAAAAAGGACTTTGGGCTGCATAATAAAATGCAATCCAAAGTCTTTTTTAGTTTTGCAATTTGTTTCATGTATGTTTTAGATGGAAGGATGTGTTTTTATTTTGCATTTTTACGGCGAATAAATAGTAACATACCGATTAGGAATGTTGAAAGTCCCATTAAAATAGATGTAGGATAATGTGTTGCCGTATTAGGTAACTTATCGCCTTGTTTTTTCGTATTATCTTTTACATTGCCGCCTTGGGATCCGTTGCCACCTTGAGAACTGCTATCGCCTTTAACGCGGTTGCCGCCTTGAGAGCCATTACCACCTTGAGAACTGCTATCGCCTTTAACACGGTTACCACCAGAGCCACTGCCGCCAGAGCCACTGCCACCAGAGCCGTTGCCGCCAGAACCGTTACCACCGGAACTGTTGCCACCAGAACCACTGCCACCAGAACCACTGCCACCAGAACCGTTGCCACCAGAACCACTGCCACCAGAACCACTGCCACCAGAACCGCTACCACCAGAACCGTTGCCGCCAGAACCGTTGTCACCAGAGCCACTGCCACCAGAGCCATTGCCACCAGAACCGTTGCCGCCAGAACCGTTGTCACCAGAGCCACTGCCACCAGAACCGTTATTGCCACCAGAGCCATTGCCACTAGAACCGTTACCACCAGAGCCATTGCCACCAGAGCCATTGCCACCAGAGCCGTTGCCACCAGAACCACTGCCACCAGAGCCG
>NZ_JBXAHR010000007.1:124714-126340 GCF_058952315.1 Bacillus sp. GW823-FHT06B01
TTGCCGCCAGAACCGTTACCACCGGAACTGTTGCCACTAGAACCACCGCCATCAGAACCGTTGCCACCAGAACCGTTGCCACCAGAACCACTGCCACCAGAACCACTGCCACCAGAACCATTGCCACCAGAGCCGTTGCCGCCAGAACCGTTACCACCGGAACTGTTGCCACTAGAACCACCGCCATCAGAACCGTTGCCACCAGAACCGTTACCACCAGAACCGCTGCCGCCAGAGCCATTGCCACCCGAGCCGTTGCCACCAGAACCGTTGTCGCCCGAGCCGTTGTCGCCCGAGCCATTGCCACCAGAGCCATTGCCGCCCGAGCCACTATCGTCCTGAGAACCATTGTTTCCTGGTGGTTTATTATTATCTTTTGAGTTGCCTTCTGCTAAATGATCGTTATTTTGTACAATCGCGTTTGTTACTGGAGAGAAGTTGTCTGTTGCTGCATTACCGATATTTAAACCACTAAAAAAAGATAAAGAAAGAGTTGATGCTAAAATGAAGATTTTTGTCATTGATTTCCTCCTGAAAAATTAATATTCCATCTAAAATACATCCCTTTGTAATATTTCATAGGAGATATAGTTTTATGCAAAAAACTATATAGATAAGATGTTCACAAATTTTATGGTTATATTTAGATATTCAAAATAAATATTTCGGAATGATATGTTAAGATTAATAGTAAGAAGAATAAAAAAGGGAGGGCTGAAGAATATAGGATTTCTTATATTCTTATAAAAAATTATGAAACAAACAACAAAACAAATAATAACAGGTACATTTCTAGCGACAGCAACATCTTTTATTTCGACGCATGCCTTTGCAGAAAGTGATAATTTAGCGACAGTAAATGCAACAAACTTAAATATACGTGAACAACCTACAACTCAAGGGAAAGTTATAGGAACAGTAAAAAAGGGAACAAATGTACAAGTTTTAAGTAAGGAAAAAGAATGGGCTAAAATTTCTCATGATGGAAAAGAGGGGTACGTCACATTACAATTTTTAGGATTTTCGAATGGAAATCCAAACGTTGAACAAAAACAACAATTAACGATTAATAATGGACAAAAAGAAGAGGGAATTGTTACGGCAACTCGTTTGAATGTACGTAATAGTCCAGCTCTAGGTAGTTCAATGATTGGCTATGTTCAAAAAAATGAAAAAGTAACGGTATTAGGAAAAGCGAACGGCTGGGCAAAGATTGAATATAAAGGAAAAGAGGGATATGTATCTTTAGAGTTTTTAAAATTTGGAGATGCAATTCAAACACCTGACACTTCTGGCCAAAAGCAACTGCAACCAACAATCAAAAATGGAACGCAAGAAGTAGGAACAATCAATGCAACAAGCTTACGAGTAAGAAGCGCAGCGAATACAAGTAGCTCGGTTTTAGGGAACCTAAAAAATGGAGAAAAAGTAACAGTACTAGGAAAAGCGAATGGTTGGGTGAAAATAAGCTATCAAGGAAAAGAAGGTTATGTATCGTTAGAGTTTGTGAAAATTGATGGCAACACAGAAGAGATAAAAAAGCCGGAACAACCGAAAACATCAGATGCAACGATTAAAAATGGAACGCAAGAAGTAGGAACAATTAACGCGACAAGCTTACGAGTA
>NZ_JBXAHR010000007.1:126440-127020 GCF_058952315.1 Bacillus sp. GW823-FHT06B01
AGAAGTGCAGCGAATACAAGTAGCTCGGTTCTAGGAAACTTAAAAAATGGAGAAAAAGTAACAGTACTAGGAAAAGCAAACGGCTGGGCGAAAATCAGCTACCAAGGAAAAGAAGGCTATGTGTCGTTAGAGTTTGTGAAGTTAGAAGCAGGAAAACAAGAAGAAAAGCCAGCGGAAGACATTACGAATGGAACGCAAGAAGTAGGAACAATTAACGCGACAAGCTTACGAGTAAGAAGTGCGGCGAATACAAGTAGCTCGGTTCTAGGAAACTTAAAAAATGGAGAAAAAGTAACAGTACTAGGAAAAGCAAATGGTTGGGCGAAAATAAGCTACCAAGGAAAAGAAGGTTATGTATCGCTAGAGTTTGTGAAGCTAGAAGCAGGAAAACAAGAAGAAAAACCAGCGGAAGACATTACGAATGGAACGCAAGAAGTAGGAACGATCAATGCGACAAGTCTACGAGTAAGAAGTGCAGCGAATACAAGTAGCTCGGTTCTCGGAAACTTAAAAAATGGAGAAAAAGTAACAGTACTAGGAAAAGCAAATGGTTGGGCGAAAATAAGCTACCAAGGAAAAG
>NZ_JBXAHR010000007.1:127112-208745 GCF_058952315.1 Bacillus sp. GW823-FHT06B01
TGGGCGAAAATAAGCTACCAAGGAAAAGAAGGTTATGTATCGCTAGAGTTTGTGAAGCTAGAAGCAGGAAAACAAGAAGAAAAGCCAGCGGAAGACATTACGAATGGAACGCAAGAAGTAGGAACGATTAACGCGACAAGCTTACGAGTAAGAAGTGCGGCAAATACGAGCAGCACCATTTTAGGAACCCTAAAAAATGGAGAAAAAGTAACAGTACTAGGAAAAGCAAACGGCTGGGCGAAAATCAATTACCAAGGAAAAGAAGGGTATGTGTCGTTAGAGTTTATAACGATTGGTAAAGATTCCATAGATCCAACAAACCCAACAAACCCTGGACAGGTAATAGAAGAACGAGCCGTTGTAAATGCGTCTTTATTAAATGTACGTAAAGGTCCATCAACAGGTGCGGCAGCTGTCGGTCATTTGAAAAATGGAGAGACTGTTACGATCATAGGAAAAGAAAATGGCTGGGCAAAAATCCGTTTTAATGGCGGAGAGGGTTATGTTTCGTTACAGTTCTTAAAAGTTAAACAAGGTTCGTCTTCTTATGAAATTGTTACCTCATCACAAAAGGTTCAAAAACCAAATGAAGCGGAAGCAACACAAATTATGCAGAATATGAAAGAAGATGCTTACATTAAAAGTGACGGTAAAGTTGTAAATATGAAGCAAGGTTTCGTTCGTGCAAATGGTGTTATTAATATTTATGATATTACGACGGGTAAAAAGCTCACATATGTAAAGGGTGGAGCTGACCTGAAATTTGTAAAAGCTGTTGATGATCGTATTCATGTCCAAATTGATGGTATGACAGGTTATGTGAATATAAATGATGTTACATTACATCCGACAATGACTGGTGAGAAAACGTCGTATTATGCAACTAAAAATGGCAAGTTATATCATTATGTATACAATCCGGAAAATGGTAAACATGCAACGTATCAAATTGGTAATGCTCCGAAACATTTAAAAGAAGGAGAGCGTTACGAGGCTTTTGATAAGAAGCAAATTGGAGGACAAGATAGTTATCAATACTTTGAGTATATGCCACTTCGTGCAACATCTACTTATACAGGAGATGAAATTGATAATTTCTTACGTAAATCGAATGCAAAGAGTCCACTTATTGGATTAGGAAAATATTTTGTAAGTGCAGCAGAGAAATATAAGATGAATGCCGGTTACTTAGTGTCACATGCAATTTTAGAATCAGGATGGGGAACAAGTCGTATCGCGCAAGATAAGAAAAATTTATTTGGCTTTAGAGCGGTAGATTCAGATCCATACAATGGTGCAACTGGATTCAAAACATGGGAAGAAGGTATTGATTTTTGTGCGGCATATATAGATAAGCATTACTTAAATCCAAGTGGAAATACATATAATGGTGGAAACTTAGGAGATAAGGCACAAGGAATGAACGTCATGTATGCAAGTGATGAAAATTGGGGACAGCAAATTGCCTCGCTTATGTATAGAATTGATGCAATGAATGGAAGTAAAGATTTAAATAAATATCGACTTGGAACGTTAACGGCAGGTTCTCCGATATTCAAAAGTATGGCTGAAGGTCAGACTGGAATGACATCTCGCAACATTATGGTAGCCATTAAGAAAACAGTTAATACACCACAAGGATCGTATTATGAAATTGTCTCGGATAATAAAGAATACAACAGTGTCTACGTAAAAGCTGGATCTGTAAATCTTGTGAACTCTTATTAAAGGAAAACATCATCATTTCAATGCAGAAAAGTGAAGTTCATAATGTTAGAGGAAGTGACAGTGTGAAAAAATATATCGCATTTGATATTGGTGGCACACAGATTAAATATGGGATTATTTCAAAATCTGGGATATTACTAAATCACGAAACTACATTAACAGAGGCCCATTTAGGTGGGGAACAAATCGTTCAAAAGATTATTAGCTTGGCGGTGCAATTAATGAATGAACATGTTGTTTCTGGAATCGGTATTAGTACAGCTGGAATTGTAGATATTCATAGAGGAATCATAACTGGCGGCGTGGATCATATTCCACGCTATGCTGGTATTCCTATTATTGATAGATTACAAGCTGTATTAAAAGTTCCTATATCCATTGAAAATGATGTCAATTGTGCTTTGTTTGGAGAGATGTGGCAAGGTGTTGGAAGAGATGAAAATAATTGCATTATGCTTACCCTTGGAACGGGAATAGGGGGAGCTATTGTTATTAATAAAAAACTGTACAGAGGTCATTCATTTAGTGCTGGTGAATGGGGCAATATGTTGATCGAAGGGAAACAATTTGAAGAGGTTGCCTCGATTTCAGGGTTAATTTCTCTTGTGCGGAAGTATAAAGGTAGCGGGAATTGGAACGGTGAAAAAATTTTTGAATTATATGATCAGAAGGATAAAGAAGTTATACATGCCGTTCGAATATTCTTTAAACATTTAGCCATTGGAATTAGTAATCTTGCTTATATCTTCAATCCAAAAGTAATTATTATTGGTGGAGGGATTACTAATAGAGGTAATCGATTTTTAGAAGAAGTAAAGGAAGAGGTACGAAAATATTTAAATCCTGAGATTTATAGTAATTGCGAGATTAAAATCGCACAAAATCGTAATCACGCAGGAATAATTGGTTCGATTTACCACTTCTTACATCAATATAAATAAATGATATAGGTGTTTTCATATAATTGAGAATTTATTCTTTTTCTCAATAGATAAATAATGCTACAATATAAGAGAAGAATACAATATTTTCCGATTAGGAAAATGCTTTGTAGAAAGGAAGAAACTTCATGCCTATTATTTTAGAAAAAGGACAAAAGATCGATTTAACGAAAGGACAACCGAGAGTAGCAAAACTACAGGTTGGCTTAGGCTGGGATCCAATTGGGCAATCAGGTGGGTTTCTGTCTTCATTATTTGGAAGTAAACCGAATGTAGATTGTGATGCATCTGTTGTTATGTTAGAAGGGGATCGCTTTTTAAATAAAAACGATTTAGTTTACTTCGGAAACAAGCTTTCTACTTGTGGTAGTATTATTCATTCAGGAGATAATTTAACAGGTGAAGGCGCTGGTGATGACGAAACAATTTTCGTAGAATTACATAAAGTTCCGAGCCGTATTAATCGTTTAGTATTCGTTGTAAATATTTATGACTGTGTAAATCGTCGTCAAGATTTCGGGATGATTCGTAATGCATATATTCGGATTCAAAACCCGCAAACTGGTGAAGAATTAGCACGCTATAATTTATCGGATAATTATGCTGGCAAAACGACTCTAATTGCAGGTGAAATGTATCGCCACGGAAGTGAATGGAAGTTTTCAGCTGTTGGAGAAGGCACACAAGATAAAAACTTAAGTGAGATTGTATCACGTTATCAATAAAATAAACCTAGGAGGAATTGAATATGGCATCAATTTCATTGAAAAAAGGACAAAAGGTAGACTTAACAAAAACAAATCCAGGTCTTTCAAAAGTTCTTGTAGGACTTGGTTGGGATACGAATCGTTATGACGGACAAAACGATTTCGATTTAGATGTTAGTATTTTCTTAGTAGGTGCTAACGGTAAAGTTTCAGGGGCAGAGGATTTCGTCTTCTATAATAACCCAAAAGGTGCGAATGGTGCTGTCGAGCATTTAGGAGATAACCGAACTGGCGAAGGTGAAGGCGATGACGAATCGATTAAAGTAGATTTAAAAAATGTACCTGCACATATCGAACGTATTTGTTTCTCAATCACAATTTACGATGGAGAAGGTCGTAGCCAAAACTTCGGGCAAGTTTCTAACTCTTTCGTACGTATTTTAGATGAAGAAAAGAATGCAGAGTTAATTCGTT
The DNA here is from genome assembly GCF_058952315.1 of Bacillus sp. GW823-FHT06B01. Classification (NCBI taxonomy): domain Bacteria; kingdom Bacillati; phylum Bacillota; class Bacilli; order Caryophanales; family Bacillaceae; genus Bacillus; species Bacillus sp. GW823-FHT06B01. The sequence continues at coordinate 130,963 of NZ_JBXAHR010000007.1, forward strand.
ACGATTTAGGAGAAGATTTCTCTATTGAAACAGCTGTTGTAGTAGGGGAATTATACCGTCATGCAGGTGACTGGAAGTTCAATGCAATCGGAAGTGGATTCCAGGGCGGATTAGCGTCTCTATGTAATAATTTCGGTTTAGATGTAGAGTAATAGATTTTATATATCTATCGGTGAAACAGGTGTTTACTGATGGATATATTTTTTAAGATATCAAATATAGAGGTGAATATAAATGGTTATTCAATTGCAAAAAGGACAGAAGATTGATTTAGGTAAGACAAGCCCTGGCTTAACAAAAGCAGTAATTGGTCTTGGATGGGATATTAAATCTTATGACGGTGGATCAGATTTTGATTTAGATGCATCAGCATTCCTATTAGATGCGAACGGAAAATGCACAAAGGAAACTGACTTTATATTCTATAACAATTTACAGTCTCCTTGTGGATCTGTTCTACATACAGGGGATAACCGTACAGGTGAAGGTGAAGGCGACGATGAGCAACTTGTTGTAGACTTGAAGAAAGTTCCGGCAGATGTGCACAAAATTGCTATTACAGTTACAATTTATGATGGAGAAGGCCGTAATCAAAACTTTGGACAAGTTGGAAACGCATTCGTTCGTTTAGCGAATGAAGAAACGAGTGAAGAAGTTCTTCGTTTTGATTTAGGGGAAGATTTCTCCATTGAAACAGCAGTTGTCTTTTGTGAATTATACCGTCATAATGGACAGTGGAAGTTTAATGCAGTAGGAAGCGGTTTCCAAGGTGGCTTAGGTGCGCTTGTAAGAGCGTATGGCTTGGATGCATAAGAAGGGAAACGATATTCGTTTCCTTTTTTTGACCTTTCTATAAATCTAGCAAAGAATAGGGGATAAAGGTAAGATGAGTATTTTGCAAGGGATCCTTGATACGTATGCTCAGTTTTTCGACTTGGACATGTGGATTAAAGTGTTGCAAGATCCAGTATCTTGGGGATTAATAGGTACACTTGTTGTGCTTGAAGGGTTGTTATCTGCTGATAACGCACTTGTATTAGCGGTAATGGTAAAACACCTTCCGGAAGAAAAGCGTAAAAAAGCATTATTCTATGGACTTATTGGAGCTTATGTATTCCGTTTTATTGCGATTGGAATTGGAATGTTCTTAATTAAATTGGCGTGGGTAAAAGTGTTAGGTGCACTTTACTTAGCTTGGCTTTCAGTTAAATACTTCATTGATAAAAGAAAAGGTAATGCAGAAGAAGAAGAAGCTCATGGTATGAACCAAAACAGTATTCTCTTCAGAATGTTTGGTGTCTTCTGGGGAACAGTTGCGATGGTTGAATTAATGGATATCGCGTTCTCGGTAGATAGCGTACTTGCTGCATTTGGTGTATCAAATGAAGTTTGGATTCTATTATTAGGTGGAATGCTCGGTATTTTAATGATGCGTGGTATCGCTGGTGTATTCTTAAAATTGTTAGAGCGTATTCCAGAACTTGAAACGACAGCATATATTTTAATCTTAATTATTGCAGCAAAAATGTTACTGTCTGTTATTCATATTGAAATAAGTCATATGCTATTCTTTATCATTTTAGTTGTAGCATTTGGAGCAACATTTATACTTCACTACATGAAGAATTCTGGACAAGCTAAAGAAGAAGTTGCAGCTACTAAAAATAATCATAAATAATTGAAATGGGTTTGCTCGTTATGCGAGCGCCCATTTTTTATAACTAAAAATAGTTTATAATAGAAGAGAGACTTTATAAAAAAAGTAAATGTTTTTGGAGGTGAACTGTTGTGTTTTCACGTTTTACACTTCAACCATGTGCATTAAAAGACGAATCAGATTTAAAGCAATTTGAAGCACTTTTAGAAAAACGCCCACAATATGAACTGACAGAGAATGAGATGAAGTTTAGTTATATAGCAACTCGTATTCTTGGTGTTCCTAATGATGTAGATGAATATTTCAATGAGCTATTTGATTATAGCGAAGTGAAAGGGATCGTGGTTTTGCATGAACAAAATTTAAATAAGGTGATTGATCCCGAAAAACTGCGCCATATTCAAGAGGTTTTTACATTACATCAAGAAGCACCGAATGGCCTTACAGTAAATAGGCTTGTCGCCCATCTGTCTGGAAAACAACTATTACCACAAGTAGACAATCCTGACTTACAGCATTATATATATACGACGTTTATTTCTGTATTGAAATTGTATGAAAAACAACATAACCAATCATTAAAAACAGAAGGATTCCGTCGTTTCTTAATCGATATGATTAAGTTAAGTGACAATTACGTAGCGAAGTGGTTCTCTACGATTAATTATAAGAAACAAATGCCGCGCATTATTTGGTACGGTGATGCACAGGAAAGCCGTATATATTTCTTATACTTTCTTATTATGCTCGGTTGCGATGTACTTTATTATCACCCAGAAGGAAAAGATGGATTTGAGAATGTTGATGAGGAAGGAAGAAGTTTTGTTGTGTCTCATCCAGGTCGGATTTCTCTTGAGCCATTTCCAGATCGCCGCCGTGAGCGAGTTGCGACAGTAGCCTATCAGGCTTCAAAAGAAATTGAACAAGTACTTCACCATGATAACTCACTGCTGTACAAGCCGTGGCAATTTCGTTCCTATACGCCTGTTGCTCGTACGCTCAAAACAACGTATGATGAACTCTTTTTAATTACGAAAGAAAAGGCATTTGTGCGTCCAACATTCTTTGTTGAAAATAAACACATTTATATCCCTTCTTTATTTGCGAAAATATCAGGTGTCTCAAAAAATGATAAAGAATATTTTCAGCGATTAAAGGCTATTACATCATTTGATAACAGTTTATTAATTAATACATTTCCGTTTACGAAAGAACAAAAAGCGAATTTCCAATATCATTACCGAGATGCGTTAGACCGTGGGGGGAAATTACACCCTGATTTAATTATGAACAGTCATTGGTGGCCACATAAACGTTTGCCAGAAGGATTGCAACATGGTATTGCAGAGGCGATCATTCATACGTGCGAAAGTGAAATGTGTAAACCCATTGCGAAAGAGACGAAACAAGATGTAGCACTGTATGTTTTCGCACAGCTTTCTCAAATACCGCCGAACATTTTAGAGCAACTTGAGAAATTTGATTACTCGCAAGAAGTACCGAAAATTGTTATATTTAATAATGAGAAGAGCGGAGAATTAAGCCGTTCAGATGCTGTTTTATTACTATTTTTAAATCAAATTGGAGTAGATGTATTCCATTTCAATCCAACGGGAAGAAACGATATCGAACCGTATATTGAAGCAGGAGCATTTGATTCGCATTGGCTTGAAGAAGTTAATTTCGATCTTGAGTTTCATGGTTCATCAGCCTATAAAAATTTATCACAAACAATAAAAGGGCTATTTCGTCCATTTTTATAAGGAAAGGGAGAATACCATATGAATAACCCAGTCATACTAGATTCGAAAACAGAATTAAATGAGCAAACGGCACAAGATGTTCGTTTACAACTTAGACAAGATGCAGAAGTACAACGTATTTATAATGCAGTAGATATTAAAGATCAGTTAGAATTAATCGAGCTTGGAAAAGAACCATCTATGGAAATTTCACGTTTCGCTGATCAAATTTTACATACAATGTCTTTATCAAAAATAGAAGACTCTGGAGAATTATTAAAACAGCTTGGTAAAATTATGGACAGATTCGATAGCAAAGACTTTGCGGAAGAGAAAAGCGGTTTCTTCTCACGTATGTTCAAAAAAGCTGATAAAATGATTGAACAGATCTTTAGTAAGTACCAAACAATGGGTCGCGAAATGGATAAAGTATACGTAGAAATTACAAAGTATCAAGATGAAATGAAAAAATCAATCGGTACGTTAGATGGTTTATATGAGCAAAATTTAAAATATTATTTAGACTTAGAAAAGTATGTAGTAGCAGGGGAAATGTTATTAGAGCGTTTAAATACAGAGTTGGTTCCAATGTACGAAGAGCGTGTGCGTAACAATGACCAATTAGCAGGTATTGAATTAGAATCACTGAAAAACTCTGTTGAAATTTTAGAGCAGCGTATTGATGATTTAGAAAAAGCACGTATGGTTGCGCTACTTACAGCACCACAAATTCGTATGGTTCAACGTGGTAATAATAAATTAATTGGTAAAATCAATACAGCATTTATTACAACGATTCCTATCTTTAAAAATGGTATTATTCAAGCGGTAAATGCGAAACGTCAAAAGCTTGTTGCAGATTCTATGGCTGAACTGGATCGTCGTACAAATGAATTACTTAAGAAAAATGCACAAAATATCGCAACGCAAAGTGTGGAAGTAGCGAGATTATCAGGTTCTTCTAGTATTAAGATGGAAACACTTGAGGAAACTTGGAACATTATTTCAAGAGGTATGCAAGAAACACAACAAATTGAAGAGCAAAATAAACGTGAGCGCGAAGAAAGCCGCAAGCGTATGGCTACGTTAACGGAGAACATAAAAAAAGAATTACAAGGATAAAGTGAAACTTTAATCAGCGGGGACATCTCCCACAAATAATGAAATAAATGAAAAGGCAATGAGGAATAATCCTCATTGCCTTTTAGTTTCTCTTTACTAATTTAATGATATCATTCACAACAAGTGGAATGATACTTAAGAAGAGAACAAATCCCCAATCTCGCATCGTTAATGCATGTACACCGAATATATTTGCAAGAGGTGGGATGGAGATAATACACACTTGCATAAGAACACCGATAAGAAGGGAGAAGACTAAATATTTATTTGTAAAGATCCCAATTGAAAAAATGGATTTCGTTCTTGAACGCAAGTTAAATGAATGAACGAGCTGAGAAAAACTAAGAACGACAAATGCCATTGTTTGAGCGTGTAATAGAGCATCTTCATCAATTTTCTCTGGGAAAAGAGGAAATAAATTTGTATCTCCGGTATAGAATTTTGCCCCGCTGATAAAGGCTGTTAGCGTTAAAAGTCCAATGACAACTCCATTGAAAATAAGAAAAGGAACGCTACCACTAAATAAGCTTTCTTTCGCATGTCGTGGTTTTTCCTTCATCACATCTGGATCTTCAGGGTCAACCCCAAGTGATAATGCAGGCAGTGTATCTGTAATCAAATTGACCCACAAAATGTGAATAGGTCGTAGTGGTGTTGCCCAACCGAGTAAAATAGCTAAAAATAAAGCGATAATTTCTCCAAAGTTACAAGAGAGTAGGAAGAGAATTGATTTTTTTATGTTACGATAAATATTTCTACCTTCCTCAACAGCTTTCACTATAGATGAGAAATTATCATCTGTTAACACTACATCCGCTGCCCCTTTTGCAACGTCTGTTCCTGTAATGCCCATCGCTACGCCAACATCAGCCTGCTTTAAAGATGGAGCATCATTGACACCATCACCAGTCATAGAAACGATATTTCCTTTTGCACGTAATGCTTTTACAATCTTTACTTTATGCTCTGGAGAGACCCTAGCGAATACATTTAAGTGATCAATTTTGCTTGCTAGCTCTGTATCTGAAATGTTATCTAATTCAGTTCCAATCATAATTTCAGATATGTCTTCAGCAATGCCAAGTTCTTTGGCAATGGCGAAGGCGGTATCTTTATGGTCACCAGTAATCATAACTGTGCGAATACCGGCCTTTTTACATTCTGTAATTGAATCTTTTACTTCGGTTCGCGGTGGATCAATCATACCGACAAGACCAATAAAGATGAGATTTTCTTCAAGATGATCTATAACCACATCGTTTGAATTGTATTGTTTAAATGCGAATGAAAGTACTCTTAAAGCCTCTTGAGACATTGCCCCGGCAGCTTCTAATATTTGATTTTTATCAGCATCTGTTAGAATCTCGATTTTACCGTTTTTAAATATGTGGGTACATCGAGGTAAGAGTTTATCAATAGCACCTTTTGTCATACTATAGTAGCTTTCATCGTATGTATGAACGGTTGACATCATTTTACGATCTGAATCGAAAGGTAGCTCGTTAACACGTTCATGTATCTGTTCTAAATGATCCTTTTGCATGTTAAAAGTGCTTCCGGCAACGAGAAGGGCGATTTCTGTAGGGTCCCCTGTTTGTGAATCGGAACCGTAAGACGCATCGTTGCATAGCACCATATTTTCTAACAAGAGACGTTGTACATCATTATTTACATTTAAGTTTTCTAAGTGGTCGTATGTGTTATCACTATAAAAGTGAGTAACGGTCATTTTATTTTGCGTTAACGTACCTGTTTTATCTGAACAAATAATTGTGACAGAACCGAGAGCTTCGACAGCTGGTAGCTTACGAATGATAACATTTTGTTTAATCATTCGCTGCACACCAATTGCAAGAACGATGGAAACGATAGCCGGCAAGCCTTCTGGAATAGCTGCAACGGCTAAACTAATAGCAGTCATAAACATTTCTAACGTATCTCGTCCTTGTAAAAAACCGATGATAAACATAATGACGCAAATAGATACAGCGACAAAGCCTAAATACTTTCCGACTTGTGCTAAGCTCTTTTGAAGTGGTGTCATATCATCGTCGGCTTCATGTAAAAGGGTAGCAATCTTACCAATTTGTGAGTTCATTCCCGTTTCAACAGCGACACCGACTCCGCGCCCATATGTTACTAGTGTCGACATAAAGGCCATATTTTTTTGATCGCCTAACGGTACTTGCTCATCACTTTGCATAGAAGGGTGGTAAATTGCATCTTTATCAACAGGGACAGATTCACCAGTTAGAGCAGATTCTTCAACTTTTAAATTTGCGGTTTCGATAAGTCGCAAGTCACATGGGATATAACGTCCTGCATCCAGCATGACAATATCACCTGGAACGACTTGTTCAGATTGAATTTCTTTTAGTTCACCATCTCGCTTGACGATAGCTTTAGGTGTCGCCATCTTTTTCAATGCCTCTAAAGCTTGTTCTGCTTTCGATTCTTGGATGACACCGATAACAGCGTTTAAAACTACAACGAGCGCGATAATACTTGCATCAGCCCATTCGCCTACAAAGGCAGAAATAAGGGCAGCAATAATAAGGACATATACGAGGACGTCATTAATTTGGGCGAAAATACGCTGCCATAACGTGCGTTTTTGTTTTGTAGCTAATTCATTAGAACCGTATTGCTTTAAACGTTCATTTACAATTTCATCTGTTAAACCGTGTTGTTCGTTTGTTTCTAAGTCGATTAATGTTTGATCTTTCGTCTTACTGTACCAATTGCTCATAAGTAAGCACCTCCAGTAAAAACAGTTAGCAATGGTAGTGTTGCTATTATTTGTAAGTAGTATGTATGGAGAAAAAATCTAAGGTGAGGTTCTACTTCCATTGTACAATATTTTACAGTTGGTTGAGGGAAAGAGAAGAGTTGTCATGAATTTGTTGGAAATAAAAAAGAGCCCCATAGTGAGGCTTTTTACTTTTTAATTAATGTACCTAATTCTTCTGTAATAGCTTGCATTTCACTAATGCTGAATGTTTCACGTTTCATAACGTGCTCATAGATGTCACGTAAGTCTTCGTACATTTCTTCATTAAAGCTAGCAGCTCTCATCGCTCCAGCATTAACCATACGTAATTTTTCTTTAATAGCTTCAACCATATATTCAACATTTTCTTCTGACTTTACGGATAAATCCACCGAAGTGTCCCCCTTTAAAATAACATAAGGATATCTTAACATTTTTTATCATTTTCGTTAATGAATCTTTTCAATCCTATTAAATTAGTAGGTATTTCCTTTATAATTAATAATTGGTTGTTTATACTATAAGTATATATAAAGAAATGCACCAAGAAGGGAAGAACAAAAATATGGTTCAAGTATTGTTTGTTTGTCTTGGGAACATTTGCCGTTCACCGATTGCAGAAGCAATTTTTCGAGATCTTGTCGTAAAAGAGGGACTCGAGGAGAAAATTGTCATTGATTCTGCAGGAACTGGAGATTGGCATGTTGGCCATCCGCCACATAAAGGAACACAAAAAATTTTAAAAGAAAATGCAGTCACTTTTGAAGGAATTAAAGCAAGGCAAGTAGAAAAAGAAGACTTAACAAAGTTTGATTATATTATTGCCATGGACAACAAGAATATAGCAGATTTAAAAAGTTTAGGTAAAACTGGAGGCTATATTGGTAGACTGTCCGATTTTGTTCCAGACGGTGGCTGGACAGACGTTCCCGACCCTTACTATACAGGGAATTTCCAAGAAGTATATGACCTTGTAACAGAAGGGTGTGCAAAGCTATTAGCTTTCATTCGAAATGAACAAGGAATATGAGGAAGCTTAGAAAGAAATACTTTCTAACATAAGAAATGAAAGGGTGAAGGAATATGGCAAAGAAAAATAATATTGCTCGAAACATTGCGATTGGTGTAGCTGCAGGTGTGGCTGTATCTATGTTGAAGAAGGAAAACCGTGAAAAAGTAAAAAATACTGCGGAAAAAGCAAAAACAAAGATGATTGAAATCGGTGAAAATGCGAAGATAAAAGAAAAAGTGCAAACTGTTACAGATAAAGGACGCGAACTCGCTGACTTCAATGTAGTAAAAGCGAAAGTAGCAGAAATTAAAAAATTGACGCCGTCTGTTGTAGAGACGTTAAAAGAAACGAAAGAAATTTTTAGTAAGAAAAAGGTTGAGCCAGCAGAGAAGCCAGAAACGATTGAAATTCAAGCTGTATCTTCAAAGGTAGATGAGCTGAAAGCAGAAGAAGAGCCAATAGTTGCTGAAGAGGGCGGTATGAAAGAAGCGCGTGAACTATTTATGAAAGACTCAAATGTAGAGGAAAAAAAAACTGAAGCGTACATTGAGTTGAAGCAAGATAAAGAAGAGAAGAAAAGCGTTTAAACATATATGAGAAAAATTTTAGAAAAGGTGAGAAGAAATCGTACTTATTCGTTTGGTAAAGATTTGTATGACCGGACGATGCGCGATGATGTAGCGGGCTTGGCAGCACAGCTCGCTTATTTCTTCTTGCTTGCAATTTTTCCTGGGCTCGTTTTCTTAATTACGCTTCTTGGATTTATTCCCATTCAAACAGAGGATGTGCTTAGTTTATTAGAGGTTTATGTACCAGATGATGCAATGAACTTAATTGAGGTAAATGTAGATAAAGTTGTAAATGAGCAAAATGGTGGTTTATTATCATTTGGTTTATTATCCATGTTATGGTTTGCCTCAAATGGTGTTAATGCGGTTATGAATGCTTTTAATCGTGCGTATGATGTAACAGAAACACGTTCCTTTATTAAAACGAGAGCTTTATCCATTGTGTTTACATTAGCGATTATTTTTATGATTGTGTTTGCGCTAATTGTTCCAGTATTTGGACAAGTCATTGGAGCAGCGGTGTTTAAAGCACTCGGTTTATCAGATAGTTTCTCTTTCGTATGGAGCATTACACGCTTAGTAGCGAGTTTCTTCGTACTATTTGCCTTGTTTAGTTTCTTATATACATTTGCACCAGATCGAAAGTTAAAAAGAAGAGAAGTCATTTCAGGAGCAACATTTGCTACTGTAGGATGGATTGTGGTATCGTACTCATTTGCTTATTATGTAGATAAGTTTGCAAATTACGCCAATACATATGGCGGTCTCGGTGGTATCATTATTTTAATGTTATGGTTTTACTTAACTGGATGGGTAATTTTACTTGGCGGTGAAATTAATGGTTTACTCCATCATTATAGGACGGGTGACAATAATTCCCGTAATGAAAAATGACCTCTTGTTCCATAATAATAGGGAACAGGGGGGCTATCTCATGAGTAATAATAAAAAGAACCACAACAACAAAAATAACAATAAACAAAAGAGCAGTTCGCATCCAAAGCATAAAACGAGTAGTAGTGCGAACGGGCATAATAGCTACCATTAAAAAACGGGTCCTCTATGAGGGACCCGTTTCTTATTTGTTTCCTTTTAATAATCGTAAGCCATTCAAAATGACAAGAATTGTACTTCCTTCATGCCCAATAACACCGAATGGAAGAGCTAAAAATTGCAAGAAGTTTGAACAAATCAGCATTGCAATTACAGCTAGTGAAAAGATTACGTTTTGCTTTACAATACGATTCATTCGTTTTGATAAGCGGATCGCTTGAGAAAGTCGAGATAATTCGTTTTTCATAAGTACAACGTCTGCAGTTTCTAAAGCTACGTCTGTTCCTTCTCCCATTGCTACACCAATGCTAGCAGTAGCGAGTGCAGGGGCATCATTTATACCATCTCCGACCATTGCTACTGTCCCGTATTTTTCCTTTAGCTTTTTAATCGTTTCAACTTTTGTTTCTGGTAAGCATGATGCGTAATATTCTTTTATATTACTTTCAGAGGCAATAGCTTTTGCCGTTTCTTCATTATCTCCAGTAATCATAATTGCCTCGACACCGATGCTTTGTAATTCGCGAATAGCAGCTATTGTTTCTTGGCGAAGTGTATCTTTTAAAGCGATAAGTCCAAGAATGCCTCTCTCATCACTAATATAAACGACAGTTTTACCTTCTTTTTCAAGTGAGGCAGAAATACCATTATGAAATGTCTTTGTTTCTTCACCGATAAAGTCAGCTTTACCTATTTTATAAGCTTTGTTTTCAAATATTCCTTTGAGTCCAAAACCAGTTACATCTTCAACATTTTCTGGTTTTTTTAATGCAATGTCATACGCATGTTGTGCATATTTAACGATAGATTCAGCTAAAGGGTGGGTAGAGTGACTTTCAATTGATGCTGTAATAGAAAGTACTTCTTTTTCTGTCATACTTTCTCGAACATATACATCTGTTACGGTAGGTTTTCCTTGTGTTAATGTTCCTGTTTTATCAAAGGCGATCGCTTTTACTGAAGCGAGGCGTTCTAAATGTATGCCACCTTTAAAGAGAATTCCATTTCTTGCTCCGTTAGAAATTGCAGATAATGTTGCTGGTGTAATGGCAGCAACGAGTGCACAAGGAGATGCGACTACAAGTAAGATCATAGCGCGATAAAACGTTTCATTCCAGCTCCAGTCAAGTAAGAAATGAGGGACGAACATCATAAGCGCAACAACGAGTAGTACACCTTTTACGTATGTTCCTTCAAACTTTTCGATGAATAGTTGTGATGGTGATTTTTCACTTTGTGCACTTTGGACGAGACGGATAATCTTTTGGAATAATGTTTGATCGCTCGGCTTCGTAATCTTAACTTCGATAGCACCGCGTAAATTTACAGTACCGGCAAATACTTCATCGCCATATTTTTTTTCATTTGGAATAGGTTCTCCAGTAATTGTTGCTTCATCGATATTTGTTTCACCGTTATGAATCGTACCGTCAGCAGGAACGCGCTCACCTGGCTTAATTAAAATAATGTCGTTAATTTGTAATCGTCCAACAGGAACACGTTCTTCGGTTCCATTTGAAATACGTAATGCTTCTTCAGGTTGTAAATCAAGAAGCGCTGAAATTTCTTTTTGACTTTTACTTAATGTATAAGATTCCATCGCACCGCTTAGTGCGAAGATAAAGATTAAAATTGCACCTTCTGCCCAGTAGCCAATGATTGCAGCACCGATAGCAGCAAAGAGCATGAGCATTTCGACATTTAGCTCTTTCTCTTCAATGGTATCTTCAATACCTTCTTTCGCTTTTGCATATCCACCAACTATATAAGCAAGGATATAGCAAGTAATGCCTACATTCATTGCATCGTTCTTTGTGAATAACCAACCAGCTAAAATGAAAATACCAGATGCGATTGCAAATATAAGTTCATAATGTTTCTTTAATGTATCCCATAAAGAGGGATGAGAAATAGACTTTTGTACTTGTAATGTTTTTACTTCTGAGTTCATTACTACTCGCTCCTTCCAAATTCTTATTGAGAAAAAGAATCAAAATCGAAAGCCCTATAAAACGACGAAAGCTGCCATCCATAATGGATAGCAGCATTTCTGTTGAATCTGATTTTAATAGTTATTATGTTGTAATTATTCTATAGTATATCATATGTTTTCGTTAGATGATATGTTTTGTTTGCGTATAAACTGAAAACTTGTGTTTTCACACTTCCTTTGGTATATATGAATATTGTTCATAAAAAGATCGGAAAGGAAGACAACAAGTGAAAACAGAGAAATTTTTTACCCATCCGATTGGCGTACTAATTGCTGCAATAGTAGCGACTTTTTTATGGGGGAGCGCATTCCCATTTATTAAATTAAGTTATGCTGAACTTGGAATTCAGCCACAAGAAGTTGGGGAGCAAATATTATTTGCTGGTTATCGTTTCTTTTTATCTGGAGTCATGCTCTTATTATTCTTTAAAGTGTTAGGAAAAGATATGAGCTTCAAAAAAGGAACGGGGAAACAGTTAGTACAAATTGGTTTATTTCAAACATTTCTTCAATATATATGTTTTTATATTGGAATGAGTTATAGTTCTGGTATTGAAGGAGCTATCATTTCAGGAACATCATCATTCTTTCAAATTTTACTCGCTCACTTTTTATATAAAGATGACGCTCTCAATATGAGAAAAATAATTGGGGTCTCTATTGGCTTTTGTGGTGTCATTTTAGTAAATGTACCAAGTGATGGTAGTTTGTCATTCCATTTCGGAATCGGTAGCTTATTACTTCTTAGTGCAGCAATATTGTATTCATATGGAAACATATTGGCGAAAGAAGGTAGCAAAACATTAGATGTTGGCTATATGACAGCATACCAAATGATTTTTGGTTCTATCGGGCTATTATGTATAGGGGCTTTGCAAGTTGGAGCCATGCCATTTACATTTAGTGTACATGCAATACTTATGCTTCTCTACTTATCTTTCTTATCCGCAGCAGGCTTTTGCATTTGGAATACAATTATGAAGTATAACAAGGTTGGAAAAGTATCAATGTACATGTTCTTTATACCCGTATTTGGTGTGTTATTATCGAGCATGATTTTAGGAGAAGCAATTCATTCATTTGTATTATTCGGTTTAGCATGTGTAGCCGCGGGAATTATCGTGGTGAATCGGACGACAGCTAAGCAGAAAAGGGCGAACGAAAAACAAGTAGCATAGATAACAGGAAAACGATTACAATGGAAGAACAGTACTGTTCTTCTTTTTTTATATAGAAAAAGGATAATAGACTAGGTGTAACGAAAAAAGATACAAAAAGCATTTATTGAGGAGAACATGTTATGAATCTATTTTACATGGTGTTAATTGGACAAATCATTCTTTTTTTAATTGGTGCAATGTACGCAATAGGACAGACAAAAAAAACAAGAAATAATATGCCGTTACCTTTAGCGGTGCGTCTTATTCTTAGTTTTTCTTTAACAGCAAGTGCAATTTTGATATGGTTACAAGATCCATCAGTAGAGTATAGTACGTGGGTTGCACTAGGTATGACATTATCAACTGTAGGAGATTTATTTATGGCAGGTTTGATTCCAATTGGTCATCGATTAATTGGAGGGATGATTACTTTTGCCCTTGCGCATTGTTTTTATGTAAAAGCATTTTTGCAAACAGGCATCTCATGGAATGGTTTTTGGATTGGTTTACTCGTATACGGACTCTTTCTAATTATAGGATGGTTCTTTTTTATACGAAATGATAAACAAGATAAATTGTTTACGATAGGAGCTCTAATTTACGGATTGTGGGTTGGAGGAATGGCTTGCTTTGCATTCGCCCTATACTATGAGAATATAGGAATATGGTGGATACCGGCTTTTGGTGGTTTACTATTTGTGATTTCTGATTTTATTATAGGTGTGACAGATATTGGAGGACGCAAATTAAAGTATGAACCACTTTGGATTTGGTTTACATATGTAGCGGCTCAAATGTGTATTGTATATGTGGGAATATAAAAAGATACTCTCAAAATAGTGGATAGACTATTTTGAGGGTATCTTTTTTACTGCTTGCAAATAGTGAGGTAAATATAGATTATGGTATATAAAAATAATAAATTTATGAGGATGTTATTTTTAAGTTTGCAATATTACAATTTTATAATTCAGAATTTTGTGGAAATCACACAGTTGAAGTCCTTATAATAAAAGTAAAAAGATGATGAGATGGTGGAATGATGCAAAGGAAAAAACGTTTGCGTGAATTCTTTGGAACAATTGCAATTGCATGTTTGTTAGTGTTTTTAGCGAAAATTTTTGTGTTTTTTCCTACGACTGTAAAAGGAGCGTCCATGAAGCCGACGTTACAAGATGGGGATAAGCTGATTGTTAATAAGTTAGCAAAGCAGTTTGAAAGTTATGGGAGAGAAGATATTATTGTTGTGAAGACGGATAATTTTTATGTGAAAAGGGTTATTGGTTTGCCTGGCGATGTAATCGAGGTGAGAAATGATCAATTATATGTGAATCATGAAGTGACACAGGAAGCTTATTTGTATAGTAATAAAAAACAAGCTGAAAAAAAACTTATGAATTTAACAGAGGACTTTGGACCGATTACAGTTCCTAAAAATAAGATTTTTGTTATGGGAGATAATCGCCTAATAAGCAGAGATAGTAGAAATGGTTTGGGACTTATTGATAGAGAAGATGTATTAGGAGAATTAGCGGCAATTTATTATCCATTTGAACATATGAAAATAATGAATTAAAGTAAAAAACCAAGCAAACTGAAATTTGCTTGGTTTTTTATGTTAAATCGTAGGAGACTCATTAAATTCATAGACGTCTTCATTGTTTTTGTTTGTACTTAAAACGAATTTGTGTTGCAATAGTTGCAGTTTAAAGAATGCTAACGGATCGTGATAAGTTTCTGGGTTGCTTCTTAATGTTGTTAATGTTTGCTCGTCTTCCTGTATTTCAAGTTGAGCTGCTTCTACATTTTGTTTCAATATGCTAAGTGGATCTTTAAAGAACATCATGATATCTCGTTCTAATGCGCCTTCAAATACTTCAAATTGAAGGAAGAATTGTTTTGAGATTGTTTGAGCAATTTCCGTATAGTCTTCCGTTTCAATGTATTGTTTATATTTGTTTGCGAGCATAGACTGATTTTTTTGCATGTTACCAAATAGTTTTCCCGCACTCTTTAAGAAAAATTGTGTCGGTGTAAAGCGTAATAAAATATTGATGTTCGTTACTGTAATTCTATTTGTCATGCGTACAACATCTCGATGCCAATCATCTAGTAATTTGAAATCACAAGGAAGTTTCATGCGTTCTTCTTTATATAATTTATTAAACGTTTCACTCATTTCATCTAAATAAGATTGAGCTTGAATAAATTCATTATGAGCTGTTTCAATCCACTCTTGAATAGAACCAGTAAATTTAGGAAGAAGCACTTGTTGTACATGTTTTTGAACTCGTTCGTTCATCGCAGCATTTAATTCTTCATGAACTAATTTGAAGTCGCTATCTTCTTGAACAAGGTCAGAACAACTCTGTAATAATTCAGGAATTTGAGAATGGATATCTCGTGTGATTTCTTCTTTCGTTAAAAGATAAGATTCTGTAATAGAACGAATTTTATCTTTTTCAAGAGCAGTAAGGTTGTTAATAAATCCATTTAATTTAACTGAGATATGTTTATTCCAGCGTACGGACTTCACTAATGTATTTTCTAACTCCACACGTTCATTTACAAGGTATGCGATTGTCTTTTGAGTAAACCATATTAGTTTTTCTATACGTTCTTGTTCCATGTTACGTTCTGCTAGATTAGAAAGAATAGACTCTGTCACGTCTCCAAGTTGCTGGCTACTCTCTTGTGAAGGAGAGTATGGGAAGAACTGTGCATTTGGGAAATGGACTTTAATCTTACTCATTAGTTTTTCATTATTGGTCGTATTATTTGTGTGTAATACGAAATGAATTTGTAAATTTGGCACTTGTTCACGTAAATAAAGTAATGTATCAAGTTCTTCACCATGTAATGGTGAAGCAGAATTTAATACGTAAATAAGGCTATCTGCTGCTTGTAAGTATTCAAAATATGAGCTGTTTTTATCCACTTGCCCTTGAACAGGTGGCGTAACAAGAAATGCAAATTTATTTTTTCTTAAAAATCTACTTGGTAACTTAATTTCTATACATTTTTTCTCAAGTTCTGATTCGGAAGGTGTAGCCATTCTTTGATGGAATTCATCAAAGCTAGGTATATTGTGTACATCTAACGCAGTGAATTCTGTTATTTCAGTTTGGCTATCATCTTTAAATAGAATAGGAGTTGTTACAGTCTCAGTTAAGATGTTCTCTCCTAGTATTGAATTGATGAATGATGATTTATCCTGGTCAGTAGTTCCCGCTATTAGTAATTGTGTAACATTTAAATCACACAGTTCGTGCACGAGTAACGTAAATTGATGACTTAAATCCACATCGTTTTTTTCAGCCCATACAGCAATTGTTTCAAATAAATGAGAAACTGTTTCCATATTTACATTTGTTTCAGCTGTTGAATTAGAAAGTAGGGCTCCAGCACTTTTTACGAGTAATGACTCTAAAGTTGTAGGTGAAACTTCATTCCATGCTAACACTGCAGCAGAGACAAATAGGGCATCTTTTGCTTTCGTTAAACTAAACCAATTTGTTAATAAATCTGGTACAAGTCCCTGCATTTCATGCATGAAATGCTCACCAGTAATTAACTCAAAGTACGTATCTTGATAGCGTTCAACAATTTCATGCCAATCGTCATTGTTGTCTGTTTCAATATGTAAGAATAAATGATTTATTGTTTGAATCCAAGGTAGATACAAGTTTTCATTTTGATAGCTGTTCCAAAGCGCAATAACAAGTTCTTTAAATTGGACTTGATCAATTGCATATAAAGCTTTTAAAGATTCATAGAAATATTCTGGTTTGATTTGTTTCGTGAATCCTTGATTCACATAATTGATTAAAGTATCGAACCAGTGTAATGATTTTGTTCGAATTCCTTCTTGAACGGCAAGTTCGATGGCGTTATTCCAATCTTCTTGTTTTTCATAGAATGAGCGAGCAATTGCAGTGATATTAGGATAGTCAGGTTGAAATGCAACAGCCTCACTAATTGTCTTAAATGCTAGACCTAAACGTTCTTGTTCGATGTAAAGAGAAAGAAGTTGTAAGGAAACTTCCATTGTAAGAGTTGTATCTTCCGTTTGAATAGATTGATAAATCTCTTCTGCTCTTGGCAAGAATCCTAGTTCAAAATAAGAATCTGCAATATTTTTGGTTGCCCAAAGTGCAAGTTCGTTATTTACTTTCTCCCATTTAAATATCGCTGCTTCAAAGTCTTTATTTTGGTAATAAAATTCACCTTGAGCAAAGCGGATATTAGAAATGTTGGAGAATTCATTTGTAGATTCATTTATATATGCTTCACCGAGTACTTCTGATACTGGAGTAGAAGTTTCTTCTGTTAAAAATGTTTTATAGTAAACCTTTTGGATAAATTGATTTTCAATGGTCATGTTCGTTCCCCCTGTATAATTTAGAAAAATGATGTTGTATGTAAAGGGTGTATGTTCTTTTAATAGGTAGAAGTTGCATTATATCGACCAAACTATGTTTTTGCTAGATATATCATTTTTCCTGAGAGTTAAACCGTTGCGAAAAGTAACTTTCCTTTATTGTAACAAAAAAACAAGCATATGAATTTTTATTTTTTAATCCCGCTATTTGCGTGTAGTAAGACTAGCACTTCAAAAAGCGGTGAATACAAGGGAAGTAGGAGGGAGTCGTGCACACAATTGGTGTGTGCTAAAAATTAGTGAGGATGAACAAATCACCACTGATTAATGGTTCACTTTCTTCCTGCTAAAGGAATGGATAGAAGTAGAGTTCATTATAAAAACAATGTATAGTGAATATGTATACCATGTTTGTCTGAAAGATAGAAAGGGCACAATGTGGAATAACGATCGTGCATAGGATGTGTTTTCCGAATGGAACAACATATTGGCGAGTTAATCGCGCATTATGGGTATTTTGGAATTATTATAGCGTTGGCCGGTGGAATTGTTGGATTACCGATACCAGACGAGTTTTTATTGACCTTCGTTGGTTATAACGTTTCTAAAGGAGTTATGTCAGGAACTGCTGCTTTTTTAAGCGGGATGGCTGGTGCGATGTTAGGTATTACATTAAGCTACATATTAGGTTTAAAACTTGGGCTCCCTGTTTTAAAAAAATATGGGCCGAAGATTAGAATTAAAGAACATCACATTGAAAAAACACATATTTTATTTGAAAAATATGGACCATTTCTTTTAATGATTGGTTACTTTATCCCGGGAGTACGTCATTTAACAGCATATTTTGCTGGGATGTCGAATTTAACACTTTGGCGTTTTTGTTTGTACGCTTACGGTGGTGCGCTTATTTGGATAAGTGTTTTTATTGGACTTGGCTGGAAGTTAGGAGAGAAGTGGCGTTTCGTTGAGTATAGCCTACATCATTACGGAGTATGGATTTTATTCATTTCAGTATTTGTTACATGTATTGTATGGTTTTATATAAAGAAAAAGAAAAACCGCTAATAGCGGTTTTTTTAGCTGAAAGCAATAAATAATACACCAGCTGTAATAAAGACTACACCAACGCCAGTCATAAAGTTTAACTTTTCACCGAGTATAATCATCGCGAGGATGATAGAAAATACGACGCTTAATTTATCGACAGGAGCCACTTGTGAGACTTTCCCTGTTTTGAGGGCAAGAAAATAAAATAGCCATGACGAAGCACCTGCAACCCCACTTAATGTGATAAAGAGCAGTGCTTTTTTATTTAGCAGTACGTCGCCGATATTTTGAAATTTACCTTGGATAATAATAACGCCCACCATAAATAATGCCATAATAATAGAACGAACCGTTGTTGCAACATTGGCATCGATTCCATCTAAACCAATCTTTCCGAAAATAGATACAAGGGCAGCAGCGATTGCTGATAATAGTGCGAATAAGAGCCATGAACTCATAGTAAAATTCCTCCAATCTTACATCATTATACATGAAAACCATTCTCATGTATAAAGTGAAACTTTAATCAGTGGGATTTTACCGCCTCGCAAATAGCGAAATAAATAACGAAATAATCCCCACCTTATATTGCTAATAAGGTGGGGATTATTATACTACTCTGCAATTTCCTCATACAAAAAGTACGTTACATTATAAATATGTTCTACTTCATCGTCTGTCATAAACAATAATTCATCACGCTCAATCCCTTTTTTCTTTTCAATAAACTCAATCATGTTTTTGCGTTCTTCTCTTTTCATCAATTTTATTTCTCCTCTCAATCTGTTTTAATACAGTTTATTTAAGTTACTGCTATTATATAACAGAATCTTTAGAAAGTTCCACCTATTTTATTGTTTTTTTCAGAAGAACTTTTCGACAAAACAAGCCCACCTAAAGGGGGCTTGTTTTATCCCGCTTTAATGGGCAGTAAGACCCCCACCTCAAAATTCAGCGAAAGCAAAGAATTTAGGTGGGGGATCAACTGCCTATAAAAGTCCGATTGGTGAAGGCTAATAATCAGTGGGGGATGAAGAAAACCCCCACTGATTAAAGTTTCACTTTATTTTATAGTCGTAAAAACTCGGGCTCTGTCGTACCAGCACCATCGATGTAATAAATTGTGTCGGGATTGATTTTTATTAATACGTAATTAGGGTCTTCAGGACCAAGTAACCAGCGTTTTAAGCTATTATTCCAAAACTTGTTTTTTAATGTGGAGTCTTCCTCGATGGAAGCTAAGCCTTCAACTTCAATATAATCTTCATCTAATTTTTTTCCTTCACGTCCAAGTAGTACATGTACATTTGGATTGTTTTCGATATCTGTTATCTTTTTTGATTTCCGATCTGTTGCAACATATAACACAAAATCTTCGTGGAAAAACATCATAAAGGTACTATGAGGTTTATTTTCACGTACAGTAGATAATACACCAGTTCGTTGACCGCAAATAATAGTTTCAATTTTTTCTTTTAAATGCATGCTTTTAACCCCTGTTCATAATTTATTGTTTTCTCCGTTTAAACAAGATAATTTAAATATCTTTTATACTGTTTTCTTCAATCCGATTTTTTAAACGTAATTGTGATGAAATCGGACAAGTTAGGAGAAGAATAATAATAATATCGAGGAGAAATACATACGATGGAAGGATGAAAAGCATGTTTAATAAAATATTTCTTATAGTAGCGCTGATCGGGGTACCACTTTCTGTACTTGGAAAAATGCTTCATTGGCCTCAAACAATTATGTTCGCTGTGTATTGCATTACTATTATCGCCTTAGCGGGTTTTATGGGGAGAGCGACAGAAAGTTTGGCAATTGTCTCTGGACCTAGAATAGGCGGATTATTAAATGCTACTTTTGGTAATGCTGTTGAACTAATTATTTCGATTTTTGCACTTCAGGCGGGATTAATTGAGGTTGTATTAGCCTCTTTAACGGGTTCTGTACTTGGGAATTTATTATTAGTAGGAGGGCTATCCTTCTTTATAGGAGGGCTTAAATACAAAAGACAAAGTTTTAATGTATATGATGCAAGGCATAATTCAGCTTTATTAATCTTTGCGGTAGTAGTAGCTTTTGTTATTCCAGAGATTTTTTCAATGAAGATGGATGCTGGAAAGACGTATCAATTAAGTATCGGTGTTTCTATCATTATGATTATTATGTACCTTGCTGCACTACTATTTAAGCTCGTTACGCATCGTGGTGTATATCAACATAAAACGGATGAAGTAGCTCATGAGGAAGAACCAGAGTGGTCGAAAGGTAAAGCGCTACTCATTTTAGCAATAGCGACAATTGCGGTAGCTTATGTGTCAGAGGCGCTTGTGCATACATTTGAGACAGTTGCAAAGTCATTTGGTTGGTCAGAGTTATTTATAGGGGTTATTATCGTTGCAATTGTTGGGAATGCAGCGGAACATGCATCTGCAATTATTATGGCGTATAAAAATAAAGTAAATATTGCAGTTGAAATTGCAGTCGGTTCTACGTTGCAAATTGCCATGTTTGTTGCTCCTGTATTAGTACTGCTTTCTATGTTCTTTGCACAAAGGATGCCTTTAGTATTTACAATACCAGAACTTGTTTCTATGATTACAGCTGTTTTCTTAACGATTGCGATTTCAAATGATGGAGATACAAATTGGTTTGAAGGCGGTACTTTATTAGCGGCGTATGTCATTATGGGAATTGGTTTTTATTTATTATGAAAAATAGGCATAACAATTGTATTGAGAGAAAACAATAAACAAAGTAGTATATATACCTTTACGTAGGAAGGAGCCAGACAGGTGAAACGAGTATACAGCATATGTCTTTCAACTATGGTCTCGTTTATTCTATTATTTCCTAACATGAGTTTTGCAAAGACAACGGTAGAAACAAAAATGCCTTCATCTGTTTTAAATATTTCTAAAGACAATACGTTTCCAAATGATGCGCAAGATTTGCCGCGCTTACAACCGAGTAAGTTTGCTCAAGAACTATTGAAAACAGCAAATATTAAAATTGAAAATCCGGACTTAATTCGAATGTTTAATGAAACGACAATTTCGAATGCGCCGCTTGCGGTAGGGTACCGAGCGAAGATTTATTTAGGTCAATGGGCTTTAAATTATGAATCGGTTGATACATCGATTAATTGGGAATATAAACAAGTAAATCGCAATGTGTACGATAATCGCGGAGGAGATCGCTTATATCCGCTACGCTATAAGCAAGAAACGCAAAAGACGGTTGAAGGTGATTTAACAGCAGATATGAAAAATACTGCGGATGTGAAAAAAATGATGCTTCTCAAAGCACTTGAAAAAGTACAATTGCCACTTTCATTTAAAACGACCATTGGTTATGGTACTGGACATGAGCGTGTATATAATATTAGTCCGAGTCAACTTGGATATTTATACGCTTATACACCAGCAGTAAATGAAAAAGGAAAAGTAACATTTGGAGAAGTGTACCTTGTGTTAAAAGGAAATCAAAAGAGGCTTGTAGTAAAAAATATTACCTCACAAGGAATCGGAGCTGCTATTCCAATTCACGATCATTTGTATTTTAAATTCATTTCTTCTTCTCACTCGCAATAATATGAAAAAACGTCAGCTTATAAGCTGACGTTTTTATTTATCCCGCTATTTGTGGGCAATTGGTTCAACTAATAATCAGTGGGGAATGAACAAAACCCCCACTGATTAAAGTTGAACTTTAAAATGTTATGTTTGCTGTTTTTGATAAGAAGTCTTCTGTCGGATAGTAGCTATTTTTTACAAGAACATTTGGTCCAAGGCATTTTACTGCAGGACAGTGACAGCTTAATGATTGTGCTGTTTTTGAAGCACTCCATTTGTCATACGCTTCTTGTAGTGTGTTTGTTTGTACGTTACCTAGAAGAGGAACGTCACCGAAATCAGTTACAATAATATTTCCATCGAAAATGTTGACGTTTAAACGAGAACGACCATCTGGATCGTTACGAACTGTTACATTTTTGCTCTCTTGTAATTTCTTAAATGTGGCGATGTCTCGCTCGTCATCGCTACAAGCGTAGAAAGGTAAAGTTCCAAATAACATCCATACATTTTCATCGCGAATTTCTAGTAAATGCTCAATTGCATCGCGAATTTCAGCTTTTGTTAAGATCTCTAGATTACTCGCGAAGTCACTTGGATACATTGGATGAACTTCATGACGTTTACAGCCCATCTCTTCGACAATTTGACGATGAATATGTTCAATATGTGGTAGAGTCCTTTTGTTTAACATCGTTTCGGCTGATACGAGTACACCTGCATCTGATAGAGCTTTACTATTTGTAATCATTCGTTCAAATAATTTTGCACGTTGTTCATAAGTAGGTTTACGTTCCATCATTGCAAATCCACCTTCAACGAAGTCATCAATTGTTCCCCAGTTATGAGATATATGCAATACGTCTAAATAAGGAATAATTTGTTCGTAACGTGCTAAATCTATAGTTAAGTTTGAGTTGATTTGAGTGCGAACGCCTCGTTCATGAGCGTATTTTAAGAGTGGTGTTACATAGTTGTCGACGGATTTCTTTGAAAGCATTGGTTCTCCGCCAGTAATACTTAAAGAACGTAAATGAGGAATCTCATCTAATCGTTTTAATAAAAGTTCCATAGGAAGCGGATTTGGATCTTTCGGTTGTAATGTGTAACCAACAGCACAATGCTCGCAACGCATATTGCATAACGTTGTCGTTGTAAACTCAACGTTTGTTAATAGTAGTTTGCCGTACTCTTCAAGGTCCATATACGCTTCCCATGGATCGTAAGAAGGAGTAATCGGCTTCATTTTTTGTGATATCGTCATATGAAATACTCCTTTGACTATTGAAATAACAATTTGTCCATTCTCTATAATAGAAGAATATGTACTTTTTATAAAGTGAAACTTTTTTGTGAAAAAAGAGAGAGGGCTTACATTTGAATGAATGACTGTGACAAAATTGATGAAATTTCATGCCCATAGCAATCATTTTTGCGGTATAATAAAAGCATCTCGAATTAAAAGGAGAGTGCCTTCATGGGAAAAGCAATTGAAGATAAAGATTCACAACTAGTATATTTAAAAGAACGTTTAAATATGTTCATTGAAGTAATTGATACAATTGAACCTGAAGAAGTAGAGTTAGAAGATGTAGATCGTCTTCTTGCGATGTTAGATGAATTAGAATTAAAATGTGAGCAATTTAAAAAAGACGAATAATATATTAAAAAGGCTGCCAATGCAAAATTGGCAGCCTTTTTCTGTATGGATAATAGAAGGACGGTAGAAAAAAAGGTATAATCAAGTTGTGAAAAATTTCATTTATGCTTTAATAGCGTGAAACAAATAAAAAGCTGAAGAGCATAACGATGGAATTTTCAGCTCATAACGTTTTGGTAGCGTTCACAATTGAGGGGGAAGTAACAATGGAAAAGCTTCAAGAAAGCATGTATCAACTAATTGTTGAAACGTCAACGAACTTACCGAAAGATGTTCGTCGTGCGATTCAACAAGCGAAAGAACGAGAAAATGCAGGGACTCGTTCTGCGATGGCACTTGGCACAATTACGAATAATATTAAAATGGCTGATGATAACATCTCGCCAATTTGCCAAGATACAGGGATGCCAACGTTTAAAATTTATACACCAGTTGGTGTGAATCAATTAAAGTTGAAGGAAGCTATCTATAATGCGCTTGAGCGGGCGACAAAAGATGGTAAACTTCGTCCCAATTCTGTTGATTCTCTTTTTGGAGACAATAGTGGAAATAATTTAGGACCAGGTACACCGGTTATTAAGTTTGAACAATGGGAAAAAGATTATATTGATGCACGCTTAATTCTAAAGGGTGGTGGCTGTGAGAATAAAAATATTCAGTATAGCTTACCGTGTGAATTAGAAGGACTTGGACGCGCTGGCCGTGATTTAGAAGGGATTCGTAAATGCCTTCTTCATGCTGTATATCAAGCGCAAGGTCAAGGCTGTAGTGCAGGTGTAATTGGTGTTGGTATCGGGGGAGACCGCACATCAGGTTACGAATTAGCAAAAAATCAATTATTCCGTACATTAGATGATGTCAATCCAGTACCAGAGTTACAAAAACTTGAAGAGTACGTATTAGAAAATGCGAATAAGCTTGGCATTGGTACGATGGGATTTGGCGGAGAAACAACTTTACTTGGTTGTAAAATTGGCGTGTATAATCGTCTGCCAGCTAGTTTCTATGTATCTGTTGCGTATAATTGCTGGGCATATCGCCGCCTTGGCGTAACAATCCATCCTGAAACAGGTGAAATTATGGATTGGCTATATCAAGAAGGTGAGGATACACTTCAGCAAGAAGCGCAAGAAAAAACAGAGCAACGTGAGATTGTATTACAAGCACCAATTACAGAAGAGCAAATTCGTGAACTTCGCGTTGGTGATGTTGTAACAATTAATGGCATGATGTATACAGGTCGTGACGCAATCCATAAGCATTTAATGGATAACGATTGTCCAGTAGATTTAAAAGGACAAGTTATTTATCACTGTGGTCCAGTTGTCGTGAAAGATGAAAATGAAAACTGGCAAATTAAAGCGGCAGGTCCAACGACAAGTATTCGTGAAGAACCGTACCAAGGCGATATTATGAAGAAATTCGGTATTCGCGCTGTCATTGGAAAAGGTGGTATGGGGACAAAAACATTAGCGGCTTTAGAAGAGCACGGTGGTGTATATTTAAATGCAATTGGCGGTGCAGCGCAATATTATGCCGAATGTATTAAAGAAGTAAAAGATGTTGATTTCTTACAATTTGGTATTCCAGAGGCAATGTGGCATTTACGTATCGAAGGATTTAAAGCAGTTGTAACGATGGATTCTCATGGTAATAGCTTACATGCAGATGTTGATAAAACATCACTTGAAAAATTAGCTAGCTTTAAAGAGCCAGTATTTAAGTAAACAAAAATGCATCTCGAATGATTCGAGATGCATTTTTTTGGTATATATAGAAAAACATGTTCAGCATGAAAGAATGCACTGCAACAGAAACTACAAGTACGATTATATATGGAAAGGAGACTATTTATGAAATATAAATGGTTATATATCGGTCTCATTTTTTCAATTATGATGGCACTTGTTCCAGTTTCAGCATTAGCTTATACAAATACTCCACATAACTGGGGAATCCCGCGTCCTAAAAATGAAACAGTACCAGATGCAGGAAAGTTATACACAGATTTACTACAAAAAAATGGTGGGTTTTATTTAGGGGATACAAAGAAAAAAGATATTTATTTAACATTCGATAATGGGTACGAGAATGGATACACAGGGAAAATCTTAGATGTATTAAAAGAGAAAAAAGTACCGGCAACTTTCTTTGTAACGGGTCATTATATTAAAACACAAAAAGATTTGTTATTAAGAATGAAGAATGAAGGACATATTATTGGAAATCATTCGTGGAGTCATCCTGATTTTACAACGGTAAATGATGCGAAACTTCGTGAAGAATTAACGAGTGTAACGGAAGAGATAAAAAAAGTAACTGGGCAAAAAGAAGTAAAATATGTACGTCCGCCGCGCGGCGTATTTAGTGAAAGAACGTTGGCTCTTACGAAAGAAATGGGCTATTATAATGTGTTTTGGTCACTTGCATTTTTGGATTGGAAAGTGGACGAGCAAAGAGGATGGCAATATGCACATAATAATGTAATGACGATGATTCATCCAGGATCTGTTTTATTACTTCATGCAATATCAAAAGATAATGCAGAAGCACTTGCGAAAATCATTGATGATTTGCGCGAGAAAGGGTATCATTTTAAAAGTCTAGATGACTTAGTAAAAAGCAATCAACCGTAAGCATGTATGCTTGCGGTTTTCTCATGCTATAATGATGTGTAAAAAGGATGGGGAAACGTATGTGGAGCGAACATGTTACGTTAGAGTATCCGTATCATTTTGAAGAGGTATTAAAACGTTTATCTTTTGATCCTCTTAACGTCATTCAATTAGATGAGAAAGTCATTTATGTCCCGCTTTGTATAGACGAGGAACAGATTGTTGTTCGCTTGCAAGGGATTGGTACTGTTCAAAATCCACAGTTTTGGATCTCTAGTCAGGCAGGAGATCAAGAGAAAGTCATGAAACGAATGAGGGCCATTTTTCATTGGAATGAACCGTTTCAAGATATACAAAATCATTTTTTAAACACATCATTACGTCCACTATTTGAAACATATGCTTATACTCCAATTATTTTAGAGTTTGATTATTTTGCTTGTCTTCTTCGCTGTATCATTCATCAACAAATAAATTTGAAATTTGCTACTGTGTTAACAGAACAGTTTGTGAAACGATATGGAACAGAGAAGAACGGTGTATTCTTTTTCCCCACTCCAGAAATAGTAGCAAATATTTCAATAGAAGAATTGAGGGAGCAGAAGTTTAGTCAGCGAAAGGCTGAATATATAGTAGGGTTAGGTCGAAGTATTGTCAGCGGTACATTAAATTTAGCGAGTATAGAAACCAGGGCGGATGAAGAGGTTTCCGCACAATTGTTACCAATTAGGGGGATTGGTACATGGACAGTGCAAAATTTTTTAATGTTCGGGCTTGGACGGAAAAATATGTTTCCGAAAGCGGACATTGGGATTCAGCGTGCAGTGCAAGGTGTATTTCAATTAGATGATAAACCTGATGATGCATTTTTAGAAAAAGTGAAACAAGAGTGTGAACCATACTGCAGTTATGCAGCGTTATATTTATGGAAAAGTATAGAGTAGAGGTGTAATAATGATACAAAAGCAACATGAGAGTAAGTTGGAAGTTGGTCAAACGTTTCCTGTGACAATTAAACGTCTTGGGATTAACGGAGAAGGCGTTGGTTATTTTAAGAGACAAGTTGTTTTCATTCCAGGGGCATTACCAGGAGAAGAAGTTGTTGCTGAAACAACGAAAATTCAGCGTGGCTTCGCTGAAGCGAAAGTGAAAAAAGTTCGTAAAGCTTCACCACATCGTGTGAAAGCACCATGTCCGGTATATGAAGAGTGTGGCGGTTGTCAGCTGCAACATTTAGATTATAAAGAACAATTAAATCAAAAGCGTGATATCGTCGTACAAGCATTCGAGAAGTATATGAACAACAGTTTGGAAGAAAAAATTCGTCCAACGCTTGGTATGGAAAACCCATGGCATTATCGTAATAAGAGTCAATTACAAGTGGGACGTAAAGACGAAAAGGTTATTACAGGGCTGTATAAGCAAAATTCACATCAGTTAATTGATATTGCTCACTGTATGATTCAACATAAAGCAACGAATGAAGCGACAAAAGTTGTAAGACGTATATTAGAAAAATTAAAAGTTTCTATTTACAATGAGAAAAAACAAAAAGGTTTAGTACGCACAATTGTGACACGTACTGCAGTTCAAACAGGGGAAGTACAAGTTACACTTATTACAACAAAAGAAGAATTACCAAATAAAGATCAATTTATCGCAGAAGTACAAAAACAGATGCCAGCTGTTAAATCAATTATGCAAAACGTAAACTGGCGTAAAACATCTGTTATTTTCGGTGATAAAACATTTAAATTAGCTGGAAAAGAAGTAATTCAAGAAACACTAGGTGATTTATCATTTGAATTATCAGCACGTGCATTCTTCCAGTTAAATCCAGAACAAACAGTTGTTTTATACGATGAAGCGAAAAAAGCAGCTGCTTTAACAGGCGATGAGAAAATTGTAGATGCGTATTGTGGTGTTGGTACAATCGGTCTTTGGCTTGCAAATGATGCAGCGGAAGTACGTGGTATGGATGTAATTCCAGAAGCGATTGAAGATGCAAGAAAAAATGCGAAGCGTCACGGATTTACAAATACGAAATATGAAGCAGGTAAAGCTGAACAATGGTTACCGAAATGGGTAAAAGAAGGATGGCGTCCAGATGTAATTGTTGTCGATCCACCTCGTACAGGTTGCGATGATAAATTACTGGAAACAATTTTAAAAGTGAAACCAAAACAAGTTGTTTACGTATCTTGTAATCCTTCTTCATTAGCACGTGATGTGCAAGCATTAATGAAGAGTTATGAAGTGGAATATGTACAACCAGTTGATATGTTCCCACATACAGCCCATGTAGAAAATGTAGTGAAGCTTGTTAGAAAGTAAAGTTTATTCATATTCCCTCACGATATGAGGGAATATTTTCTATGAAGGAGAGTAAAATGAATAATTATAAATTAACGATTCAGTACGATGGTGCACGTTTTAAAGGATGGCAACGTCTCGGTAATAACGATAATACAATTCAAGGAAAAATCGAGAGTGTCATATCTGAAATGATCGGAAAAGAAATTGAAATTATCGGTTGTAGTAGAACAGATGCGGGTGTACATGCTTTGAATCAAGTTGCTAACTTTCAAAGTGATGAGAAGTTAGTGGAACATAAAGTGAAAAAATATTTAAATCAACATTTACCCAACGATATTAGCATTACGAATGTAGAAGAAGTACAAGATCGATTCCATGCTCGTTATAATTCTAAAGCAAAAACATATCTTTATAAAATTTGGAATGAAGAGCATACAAATCCATTTATGCGTAAATACAGCATGCATGTGAATAAAAAATTAAATGTGAAAAGCATGAAAGAAGCTGCGAAACATTTAGTTGGTTCACATGACTTTACTGCTTTTTCAAATGCGAAATCAAAGAAAAAGTCTATGGTTCGAGAAGTATATACACTTGAAGTGATGGAAGAAGCAGGATTTGTACAAATTAGAGTAAGTGGTAACGGGTTCCTTCATAACATGGTACGAAAAATTGTTGGAGCATTAATTGAAGTTGGATTAGGGCAATTAGATGCGGACGCAATCCCAAATATTTTAGAGGAAAAACAACGTAATCAAATTAATTGTCTTGCTGAGGCGAGTGGTTTGTATTTGGAGAATGTTGAATTTTAATAAACAATAAAAAAATCGAGCTGTGTAAGCTCGATTTTTTTATTGTTTTGGTATTAAGAAGATTTTTCTTTCTTCATACGTATCTTCAAATTCCAAAAAGCAGCAAGTATAATAGCTGCAAAGGAGCCGCTAATTGTTGCTAATAGTTTTGCATAAGGATAAGCATTCATATCAACTAGTAACATCATACATACAATGGTAGGGAAGAAGGCTAAGTATTGTAATAACTTTAATTTGTTATCATTACTCATATATATCGTTCCTTTCTAGTATGTTATATGTTTATTGTAGCGTATTTTTCCAATTTATATTTACACTTGGAAGCAGATTTATGCTGCATTAACAGGCAATAAAAGTCCAATTGGTGGGGGGGGACAAAACCTCCACAGATTAAAGCTTCACTTCATTTCATATGTGTAAATGCAATTTTTTAATTCGATATTGTAAGTTTTGCCTACTTAATCCTAAAAACTTTGCAGCCTGTGAGATATTACCGTGATACTCTGTCAGAATTTGATTGATGTAGTTCTTCTCCATTGTCTCTATTGTGTGCTTTAATGTTTTAGGTGCATCATCCTCGTTATTAGTTAGGGAAGGTTGCATATTGAATTCTTTTTTTATTTGTTCACGAAAGCGAGTGGGAAGATGAAACGCTGTAATGATATTTTCATCTTCAACTAAATTCATCGAACCTTCAATGATATGTTCCAATTCTCGTACGTTTCCAGGCCAATCATATGCATACAAAAATTCTCTTACATGTACATCTAGATCCGTTACGCCAAGTCCAAATTGAATGTTGTACTTTTCAATAAAGTGCTGCACAAGATCAGGAATATCTTCTTTTCGTTCACGTAAAGGCGGGAGACATAAAGTAACGACGCTTAATCGGTAATATAAGTCTTCCCGTAATCGGTTGTGTGTAATAGCTTCAAGAGGATCTTCATTAATAGTTGCTATAATACGAACATCAATTTCTTTTTCTTGTGTGCCTCCGATTCTTCGTATTGTTTTTTCTTGTATAGCTCGTAGTAACTTCGCTTGAAGTGCTGGACTTAATGAGTTGATCTCATCTAATAACAAAGTTCCTCCATTTGCTTCTTCAAATAAACCAGCTTTATCGATAGCTCCTGTAAATGCACCTCGGTTCGTACCAAATAATAAACTTTCCATGAGTGTATCAGGTATAGCTGCACAGTTTTGTGAAATAAATGGTTTTGTTGAACGTTGACTTTCATTATGGATACTTTGTGCAAATAGTTCTTTACCGGTCCCTGTTTCTCCTACGAGAAGTATGGATGAGGATGTACGAATTACTCTCTTTGCTTCTGTAATGACAGATTGAAGAGCATTAGAATCACCGATTATGTGATCAAAGGTAAATTTATTATTTTGTTTTCGAGAAAGGTTCGTTTTCATCGTTTGTTTGAAATGGCTAATCTCTGTTGAAATTTCAATAGCGCCTTTAATTTTTCCGTTTTCTATTATAGGGAAAGTATTGTTAATCGTTGTAATTTCTTGCCCTTTATTGTTAAAATACGTTTGCTTTATATCTTTGTTTGTTTTTCCCAATTTTAATGCCTCTATAAGAGTACTATTTTTATTTTCTTCAAATGCGAATACTTCTAAAGGACTTTTATATAGCACATCTGAGCGTTCCATTGATTCAATTTCCATCATTTTGCGGTTATAGATAATCGTTTTACTTTCCTCATTAATAATATGAATCCCGATATCGAGCTCATTGAGTAAAGTTTCATATAGCATATTCATTTCAATGATCTGTTTAAAATTAATTTCTTCTGTACGCATAGATTATCTTCTCCTCATTTCACCCTATGAAGACTGACTTTTTATAATTTTATTAAAATTCTTATAAAATCGCAAAATTTTTTTGCTATTTTCCTTTTAAAACTTCTCAAATGATAGAAAAATTTTGCGGTTATGAAGATTTTTTTTTGAGAAACCTTCATTTTAAATAGGAATTGGAGATTGGTACGCATTTTGCATAAATAATAGTTGAAATCTCTAAAGGAGGGATATGCAACGTTTCAGTACCGATTAATAAGAAGGAGGAGTTTATAAAGTGAAGATGGTTATAGAAGGCGTGTATAGTCCTTGTTACGGGAAAGTAGAGAAGTTATTTGTTACGGAAAGTTCTTACGTATACGAGTGGGAGAAATTAGCGTTAATTGAAACAATAGATAAACAGAAAGTAGAAATTAAAGTAGGAATCAGTGGATATATCGAATCATTAGAAGTAGTAGAAGGACAAGCTATCGCTGATAAAAAGTTATTAATAACAGTGAGGGATGATCTTTTAATAACAGGTAGTGATTGATACTATGTATTTTGCTCTTTTCAATAATTATTCTTATTATGAATATTTTTAAAAACGCTTACATGAAATGGGTTTCCAAAGTGAAAAGGGGGGATTTATATGATGGATCAAAACCAAGGGTTAAAAAGGGAATTGAAAAGCAGGCACATCTTTATGATTGCACTTGGAGGAGTTATTGGTACCGGTCTTTTTTTAGGATCTGGGTATACAATTCATGAAGCTGGGCCTGGAGGAGCGATTGTAGCGTATCTTGTTGGAGGATTTGTTATGTATTTAACGATGCTCTGTCTTGGAGAGTTAGCTGTTGCGATGCCTGACGCAGGATCTTATCAAACGTATGCTACAAAGCACATTTCCCCTGCAGCGGGTTATGTAGTCGGCTGGATGTCGTGGCTAAACTGGTCTGCTACGATAGGTATTGAACTGATTGCAGTTAGTATTTTAATGAAACGATGGTTTCCTGATGTACCGTCATGGATTTGGTGTGTAGTGTTTGCGGTGCTTCTTTTTGCTATCAATGCGTTATCTTCAAGAAGTTTTGCAGAAGTTGAATTTTGGTTTGCAAGTATTAAAGTAATTACAATCATTGCATTTATTATTTTAGGCGGGGCAGCAATGTTTGGTTTTCTAGATATGAAAGGAAACGAACCCGCACCGATGTTCTCTAGCTTTACTGATTATGGTGGGTTGTTTCCAAATGGATTATCAGCCATTTTAATTACGATGATTGCAGTTAATTTTTCCTTCCAAGGAACGGAACTAGTTGGTATTGCAGCTGGAGAGAGTGAAAATCCAGAGAAAACGATCCCGAAGGCAATTAATAATACAGTTTGGCGTATACTTGTGTTCTTTGTATTATCTATTTTCATTCTTGCAGGCTTATTCCCTTGGCAGCAAGCAGGAGTGATAGAAAGTCCATTCGTAGTTGTATTTGATAAAATTGGCATTCCTTATGCAGCCGATATTATAAATTTCGTTATTATTACAGCGGTTCTATCCGTTGCGAATTCAGGATTATATGCAACTTCTCGTATGCTATGGTCTATGTCTAACCAAGGCATGATTAGTCCAATTTTCGGTAAGTTATCTAAAAATGGTGTTCCTATTTATGCATTGATTGTAAGTACAATTGTAGGTTGCCTTTCATTACTATCAGGTATTTATGCGGAAGATACAGTTTATTTATGGCTACTTTCTATTGCCGGGTTTGGGGCGATATTAGTTTGGGCATCTATTGCTCTATCTAACTTATTGGCTAGAAGGTCATACATTAAGCAGGGCGGGGATGTGAAGGACTTGAAATTTAAAACACCGCTGTATCCATTCGTACCACTGCTTGCGTTAGTATTAAATGTAACAGTAATTGTTGGTATGGCTTTTATTCCAGAACAAAGAATGGCGTTGTATTGTGGCATTCCATTTATGATTATTTGTTTACTGTTTTACCGTGCGACAAGAAATAAGGCACGTAAGGTAGAACATATTGAAAAAACGAATACAACAGAGGCAGAAAGTTTGTAAATCTATTAGAAACTTATGCTAAAAAAAGAGACTGTAAAATTGTAAACAGTCTCTTTTTTTGTGACAATAAAGCTGGAAACATACTATGTATGCAAAGGGGAACTAGCGATGAATCAAGAAGTTTCACAGCTATTAGAACAGATTGATTTACGAAAAGATGAGTTACTAGAGCTTACAAAGACTTTAATTCGTTTTGAAACACCAGCACCTCCGGCGAGAAATACAAATGAGGCGCAAGAATTTGTTGCAGATTTTCTAAAAAAACGAAATTTTAGTGTTGATAAATGGGATGTATATCCGAATGACCCGAACGTTGTTGGGGTGAGAAAAGGGCTAGAAAGTGACACACATAAAAGTCTTATTATTAATGGACATGTGGATGTAGCAGAAGTATCGGTAGATGAAGCGTGGGAAACCAATCCGTTTGAGCCATTTATAAAAGATGGTTGGTTAGTTGGACGTGGTGCGGCGGATATGAAAGGAGGACTGGCTGGAGCACTATTTGCTATTCAACTGTTACAAGAAGCTGGCATTGAATTACCTGGAGATTTAATCTTTCAATCAGTAATTGGGGAAGAAGTTGGAGAAGCAGGTACACTTCAATGCTGCAAAAAAGGTTATGATGCTGATTTTGCAGTCGTAGTGGATACAAGTGATTTACATATGCAAGGACAGGGCGGCGTAATTACTGGATGGATTACTGTGAAAAGCCCCCAGACGTTTCATGATGCAACACGCAGGCAAATGATTCATGCTGGAGGACGCTTATTCGGAGCGAGTGCGATTGAAAAAATGATGAAAATTGTGCAAAGTTTACAAGAATTAGAGCGTCATTGGGCAGTTATGAAAACATATGAAGGTTATCCATCTGGAACAACAACAATTAACCCAGCTGTTATTGAAGGCGGACGGCATGCAGCATTTATTGCGGATGAGTGCCGGTTATGGATAACGGTGCACTTCTATCCGAATGAAACACATGAACAAATAATAAAAGAAATTGAAGAGTATATTGAGAAAGTAGCGGCTGCCGATCCATGGTTAAGTGAAAGTCCACCACAATTTAAGTGGGGCGGAGAATCAATGATTGTGGATCGTGGCGAAATTTTCCCTTCTTTAGAAGTAGATAGTGAACATGAAGCAGTAAAAACTCTTAGCTCAGTACACGAATCAATTCTATCTAAAAATGCAATTTTAGATATGTCTGCAACGGTAACGGATGGTGGTTGGTTTAGTGAATTTCATATTCCAGCTGTTATCTACGGACCAGGTACATTAGAAGAAGCTCATTCAATAAATGAGAAAGTTGAAGTAGAACAGTTAATTGAATTTACAAAAGTAATAACAGCATTTATATATGAATGGTGTCACACGAAAAAATAGATTAGTGTGTTGAAATCGTACAGGTATGTATACTTGTACGATTTTTTAGTGAACTATTTCAGAGTTGAACAGAAACAACTGAAATAGTTCTTTATTTTTCTATGTTTTTCGTTTTAGTTCGATTAATTTTTCTTTCGCTAATTCAACAGCAATTGCATCATCTAAATAGCCAATTGGAAAGAGATAGTCGGGAATAATATCTGTCGATAAAATGAAATACAGTAATGCGCCTCCAAGAACTGCACGCTCTTCTTTTGAGATAGTTTCATTGCAAAATTGTTGATACATATCGGTTAATTGTTCAATAAAAGGACCAGCGCTATCAATTTGTTCTAATTTACTCGCGAAACTTTCATGAATACGTTTTTCACCTTCTGTTGTCTGAGCATAGCGTTCATAGTTTTCAAGTTCTTGTTTTACGCGAGTTGTTGTATAGTCAAAATCGAATAAGTTAGAGGATTGCAGCGTTTGCTGAATTGTATCAAGAGATGTGTACATATCCGTCTTTTCTTTATTAATGTGAGGAGAATCAGGATACATTTCATCAAATAACAATTGGGGTGGAACTTGCAAACATTCTGCAAATTTTTGTAGATGTTTTTGTTTTGGCGGTTGTTTACCATTCATAATTCTTGAGATTGTTGCGGGATCAATATTTGTATGCATTCCTAATTGACGCATGGATAAGGCACGTTCTTTTAAAAGTTTTTTTATTAATGTACTAAGCCGCTCATTTGGGTTTTCTTTAGGCATAGTGAAGGCACTCCTTTTTTATTGTTGAAAAAATGTTGAGCATTTCTTACATGTATATGAAACAGACAGGCACAGTTGCTCAACATTTTCATAATATGCATTGAAAAGTGAGAAAAAGGGGTGGCTGTTTATGAGTACGGCAGGTCTATTTTCAATTTTTTTAATCGGTATTGCTTCTAATTTAGATAATGCAGGTGTTGGGATTGCATATGGCATTCGTAAAATTCGAATTTCGTGGCTTAACAATTTTATCATCGCATTTTTTGGTTTTTTATTTACTTTATTAGCTGGCTTTTTTGGGAACTGGATAGCGTTATTTATTTCAGAGTTTACTGCAAACCTAATTGGAGCAATCGTTTTAGGTATAATCGGTGTGTTTATTTTGTGCCAGCCTTTCTTGGGGCAAAGAAATACTGTAGGTTCTAAAGATGGTAATGTACTTATGGGCATTTTACGTGATCCAGAAAAAGCAGATTTTGATGGTTCTAAAACAATTAGTTTTTCAGAAGCAATTGTTTTAGGGGTTGCGTTGTCTATTAATAATATTGCAGGTGGATTTGACGCTGGGGTAACAAACTTGAATCTGTGGCTTACAGCAACTATTTCTGGGGTGTTTAGTTTTATTTGTATTAGTGGTTTTGCTTATGTAGGAAAACGATTTTTAGCAGAATACTTAGGGAAATGGGCTACTGTTATCGCAGGAGTGTTATTAATTCTTATTGGGATCGATCAGTTGTTGTAAGGAGAACAGAAAACAATGTTCGAGTATTTCCTTGGAAATACGGCAAAGGATTGCATATGTCGACGTACTTTTCTTTCCCCATACTAATACGGATTTCTTTTAAAGAAAGGGGATCCGTATGGGACGCGGAAAAGCATTTGATCATAAGAAAAAAGGGCATGACCATCAACCGCCTAAAGGTGCGTTCATTCATAAAGATGTAAATGAACATACTTTAGAAGAGGAAGAACTACCAGTAAATATTGAGACGTATAAAAATATTTTGAAAAAACATTAAAAGCACCTAAATAGGTGCTTTTTTAACGTATATCTTCAATTAATTGTTCCGATTCTTCATGCATACTGTATTCACTTAGAACTTGAATGCAAAGCCACTTTAATTCTTCGATAGTATGTTCAAGTTCTTCAGGAAGCACATGATGAATGTCTTCAAGTCCCATTCCGAAATGGATGAGTTCAAGTACTTGATCATCGATGTTCCGATCCATTAGTAGTTCAAGCACTTCTAAATTGAATATGTATCGGTGAGCTTCATCGAGTGAAACAACTTTTAACTTCAAGCTTTCTACAATACTCAATATAAAAAGAAGAATTGTTTTTTCAAGAACAGGCTGTTTTTCCATTTGAAATATTAGTTTCATCTTTCACACCTCCACATATAGCGCTAGGTTGTACTATATTATTCAGGAGGGGGGAGCAAATATGCATGATATAGAGAAACTTTCAGTACGGTTTTTATAAGGGGATGGATAGCCGATAAAGTTGAGGGTTTTATGAAATAAAAAAATCCTGCTAGTATAGCAGGATAACTATGAATTAAAAAATACTCCAACCTTCTTGAGCAGAAAGAAGTTCAAGAATTTTAAAACCAGCGATACTATTTCCGTTTGCATCTAAAGCTGGTCCGAAAATACCAATTCCCATTTCTCCTTTTACGCAGCCGAAAATACCACCAGCTACACCACTTTTTGCGGGGATACCAACACGAATCGCAAATTCACCAGACTCGTTATACATACCGCATGTAACCATAAATGTTTTACAGATTTTTGTAATATGTTTAGGGATAATTTGCTTTTTCTTATATGGATCATAGCCATCCATCGCAAAAATTAAGCCGATACGTGCTAAATCGATACAGTTTACTTCAACTGCACATTGTCGAGTGTATAAATCCATAAGTTCTTCGATGTCACAATCGATAATTCCGTTTTGTTTCATGTAGTAACAAAGTGAACGGTTTAAGTAAGCTGTCTCTAATTCTGAATTGGCAACTTTAGAAGAATAATTAATGGTAGGATTATCTGTTATTTCACGTACAAAATGAAGGATGCGCTCCATTTTTTTTTCATTATCTTTTCCTGTTAACATGCTTGTAATAGCTAGTGCTCCCGCATTAATCATTGGATTAAGTGGTTTGGATGGACTTGTTGTTTCTAACTTAATAATAGAGTTGAATGGATCACCAGTTGGTTCCATTCCAACTTTAGAAAATACATATTCTTCACCACGATCTAAAAGGGCAAGTGCAAGTGTAATTACTTTTGAAATACTTTGAAGAGTAAATAGTGTTTGTGAGTTGCCAGCATGGATATATTCTGTTTCTTTATGGAAAATGGCAATCCCTAAATCGTCTGGATTTGCATTTCCTAGTTCGGGGATATAAGTAGCAAGCTTTCCTTTTTTCGTATATGGTTTTACTTGTTCTAACAACTGTTGTAAGTTGTTTGTTTCAATGCACTGCATAGTACCAACGCTCCTATTTCGAATTAACTACGTTTACTTTTCCCGATATGCTCGGAAATAAATAATAACATGAAAAGGTGGAATGATAAAACGAAAGTTACATGTTCTATAGTGGGTCTTTCATTTTGATAATTCTGTATTGAAAAAGGAGAATTTTCCTTTTATATAACAGTTTGGAAATAGGAGATTTATCCATAAAAAATTCGAAAATAAAAACTACACATCTATACAACTATATGTTATTATGGTTATGTAAATAGAAAGCGTTTTCTAAGGCGTACTTATAATGATAACGATTTCATAAATTTGATAGGGGGAATTAAAATGTTGCAGTTTCTACAACGTATTGGTAAAGCATTAATGCTTCCAATCGCCGTACTACCAGCAGCAGGATTATTGCTTCGTTTAGGACAAGAAGACGTATTTAACATTCCTGTTATGGCACAGGCCGGTGCAGCAATTTTTGATAATTTAGCACTTATTTTTGCAATTGGTGTTGCAATCGGTTTGTCTATTGATGGTAGTGGAGCAGCTGGACTTGCCGGAGCAATTGGATATCTTGTTTTACAAAATACAACGAATGCTCTAAGTAAGACATATTCAGCAGCAGAGTTAAATGATAAATTAAAAAGTGTTCAAGATTTAGTAGGTTCAGTAGATCCAACTAAATTAGCAGATACAATGACAAAGGTTTCAAAAGCAGCGGCGTTAACGCCGAAAATTAATATGGCCATACTCGGTGGTATTATTGCAGGGGTTGTTGCGGGATTACTATACAACAAATTCCATAAGATTAAACTACCAGAATGGTTAGGATTCTTTGCAGGAAAACGTTTCGTACCAATCATTACTTCAATCGTAATGCTTCTTTTAGGATTAGTATTCGGTCAAATTTGGCCAACGATTCAAAGTGGTATTGATTCAGTAGCACATGGCATTGTGAACTTAGGTTCAATTGGTGCTGGTTTATTCGGATTATTAAACCGTTTATTAATTCCAATCGGTTTACACCACGTAATGAACACATACTTCTGGTTCGTACTTGGTGACTTTACAAATGCAGCTGGCGATATCGTTCATGGTGATATTGCACGCTTCTTTGCAAAAGATCCATCAGCAGGTATGTTTATGACTGGTTTCTTCCCAATCATGATGTTCGGTTTACCAGCAGCATGTTTCGCAATGATTGCAGCTGCTAAACCAGAAAAACGTAAAATGGTTACAGGTATGTTAGGTGGTCTAGCATTAACTTCATTCTTAACTGGTATTACAGAACCAATTGAATTCTCATTCATGTTCTTATCACCAGTATTATATGGAATTCATGCTGTATTAACAGGTCTGTCTCTATTCATTACAACAACACTCGGCATTCACGATGGTTTCTCATTTAGTGCCGGAGCAATCGATTACTTCTTAAACTTCGGTATTGCAACAAAACCATTGTTACTTGCAGGAATCGGTTTAATTTACGCAGCAATTTACTTTGTAGTATTCTACTTCTTAATTAAGAAGTTCGACCTAAAAACTCCTGGTCGTGAAGACGAAGAGGAACTAGCTGAAGGTGAAGAAGCTCCAGTTGCAGGTTCAATTGGTGAAACTTACGTAGCAGCTTTAGGTGGAAAAGAAAACTTAACAGTTATTGATAACTGTGCAACACGTCTACGCTTACAAGTGAAAGATGCTGGTCAAGTAAACGAAGCAGCATTAAAACGTGCTGGTGCAAAAGGTGTTATGAAATTAAGTAACACGAGTGTACAAGTTATCGTAGGTACAAATGTTGAATCTGTTGCCGATGATATGAAAAAACACGTATAAATAATGAGATAAGAGGATATCCCAAAAGATTGATAACATCAATTTTTTTAGAGGATATCCTCTTTTTTATGTTAACGATTTAACGGGAATCTTACTTTTGTAAATTTTCTTTTTCTTTTTTATACATATAGGTTGGTAATATGTGCAGTGCGTGATAAAGTAGGGATGATATAGAATAGAGTATCCATAATCTGCTAAAATAAATCTTTAGTAGAGGAAGTAAATTATTGGTGAGTAAGGGGAAAAAAGCAATCATGGATCAGGAAAAAAATAATGCGAATGGGAAAGCACGTCGGCCGATTGTATACATAAAAAGAACAATCATTCTCGTCTTACTATTTTCACTTGTATATTTCATGTATACAAAAATTGTTGCGCATAATAAGAAAGAAGAAACTTTAAAAGCAGCGGCAGAAATGAAGAAACAAGAAGAGCTGAAAAAGAAAGAAGAAGAAAAAAAGAAACGAGAAGTACAAAAACAAAAAGAGCAGGAAGAACAAGAAAAACAAGTGAAGCAAGCACAAGCTGTGGAAAAGCCTGCTGAGGGACCACCTCAAGAAATTAATGAAAACGCTCAATTAGATCAATATTTACAAAACGCAGGATTTAGCGGGACAGCTGTTATTGTGAAGAACGGAAAAGTTCTTTTGAATAAAGGATACGGTATGGCGAACAAAGAGAAACAAGTACCGAATAATTCAGAGACAACTTTTTATATTGGTTCTATTTCAAAGGCATTTGTAGCGACTGCTATTATGCAATTAAAGGATCAAAATAAATTAAATGTAGAGGATACGGTTGCAAAGTATATTCCAGATTTCCCTCAAGGTAATGGGATTCAGTTAAAGCATTTACTAACACATACATCAGGAATTCCAGAGTATGAGCAAGGAACAGAGGATATTTCTCATGAAGAACTGATAAAACGAATAGGAAAGCAAAAGCGTGTTGGGAGCCCAGGAGAGAAATGGAAATATTCCGATTCGAACTATTCGATACTCGCCTATATCGCTGAGAAGGTAAGT
The DNA here is from genome assembly GCF_058952315.1 of Bacillus sp. GW823-FHT06B01. Classification (NCBI taxonomy): domain Bacteria; kingdom Bacillati; phylum Bacillota; class Bacilli; order Caryophanales; family Bacillaceae; genus Bacillus; species Bacillus sp. GW823-FHT06B01. The sequence goes on from NZ_JBXAHR010000007.1 coordinate 171,785, forward strand.
GGACAACCGTTAGAAGACTATATTAAACAACATATTTTTGCTACTGCGGGTATGAAACATTCTGGTTTCGGTAAAGCGTTAGAGCAAACAAGGTTCCCATCAACAGGTTATAAAATAGTAAATAACAATATGACAACACCTAATATTCCAAGTATGTCACAACTATATGGTTGTGGTGATATATATACAAGTGCACATGATTTATATTTATTTAATGAAGCACTCTTCTCTGGAAAGCTGATTTCAAAAGAGAGTTATGATCAAATGTTTACGGCTGTGAAAAAGGATTACGGATTTGGTTGGTATGTAGACCCGGGAAGTTATTCGAATCACGGTGTAATGCCAGGATGGAATTGTTTAAATGGATTTAGTAAAAACGGAAGTGTGTATGTCGTTTTATTATCTAACATTCAAAATAATATTAAATCGTTTGGTAAAGTGAATAACGACATTTATACGATGTTGCGAAATATTGAAGTGTAAGAGACTATCCTATTGGATAGTCTTTTTTATTGAGGAAGTGTATGTGCAATGGGATAATGAAATAAAGTGAAACTTTAATCAGTGGGGGGGCTTCATCCCAAACTGATTATTAGCCCTCACCAATCGGGCTTTTTCGGGCAGTAAGACCCCCACCTAACTTCTTTGCTTTCGCCGAATTTTGAGATGGGGGTCTTACTGCCCGGCAAATAGCGGGGTAAATGGAAAAGGGGGAAGGATATGAGTATACATAAGCATCACGCACGTAATGCAAAACGCATTTTTGGGGTATCTGTCATTGTATGGATTATTCTCGCAATTGGATTAGTGATGGAATATAAAAAAGGGATGCTATTCACTTCGAAGAAAGAAAATCTGAAATTAATAGGTGTTGTACTACCGGCATTTGGATTATTAATATATAGCTTTATAGAAAAACGAAGATCAAAAATGCTCAAACAGGAAAATTATAATATAGAGGCTTCTGAATTATTGGAGCAACAAAAATTTGTTGTTCGCAAAGAAGTAGGAGTATTTCAAGTAATTACATACTTTGGATTAGATGGCAGTGCAGTAGGATTTTTAAAAGAAGAGTATGATTTTGTGATTCAAAGTGTATGGCAAGCTGTACTCTCTTTTCTTGTTAATGGACTACATAAGCAACAATTTTATTTATATAATAATTCGGGAGAAAGATTATTGCGTGTTCAAAAGAAGATGGGAGTACGTAACTTCTATATTTTTTCCGATGTAGAGGGAAAGAAAATTGGAGAATTGAAACAAGTACTAAGTTTAACAAAGTGGGAATGGATCTTTTTAGGAGTGGATGGTAAAGAATTTGGTAAAGTGACTGGGGACCTTTCAGCAACAATGCAGAAAATAGATTGGCGAGATGGGACGCATATTGATGTAAAAGAAGATGGTATTCCTTTAGAAGCTGTTAAGTATTTCTCGGCAAGTGGTGGTTCACTTGTTACAGCTTCTATAAGTGAACAGGCAGAATTACCACGAGCGGTTTATTATAGTGCAGCTGCCATTGTTACAATTAAAAATTAAAATATACATAAAGATAGATGGGATACCATCTATCTTTTTTGTGTGACTAGAAAAGATGGTTTCTTTGAAAAATGTATGCCTTACCTATCACAAAAAAAGCCTGCTTTGTATACATTAAGATGTATGGATGTGTTTTTATACTTTAAAAATAATAGGAGGAGAAGTGTATGTGTTTGTTCGGTAAGTATTGGAAAAAGCTATCGAGATTGTTTAATAGACAATTAGATTATTTTTTAGATAATAAGTTATTGCCTGCTGTGGAGAGACTTTTATTTTCACAAAACTTCGCGAGATTTATTCAAAGAAACTCTAAGCAAGCTACGGAAGAAGTTATTGAATCAAGTAGATTCCAATCTATTATTTGTAACATTTTAAAAGAATGTAATACATCACCTTTTAAAGAAATTGCAGAGCAATATTTGGGTAAAAACGTAGAAATTACTGTGACAGTTGGACAGTTAACGGGTGTGATTGTAGCAGTTGGTGATGATTTCTTAACATTGCAAGAAGGAATAGGAACAGAAGTTTTATTACCATTTACAAGTATTATATCAATTAAAGAAGTGTAAGAAAGGAGAGTTATATATGTTATTTACTGATGAATTACGTAACCATGTTGGTGAACTAGTGCAAGTTGTGACAGCTGTAGAAATCATTGCAGGCGTTCTTTTATCTGTGACGGATGGGGCAGTAATTGTTCGTACTTCTCCTTCTTATGGACCACCAGAAGATGTAGTTGTACGTATTCCGATTATTGCTTATGTTCGCTTGGAAGGGTAAGCGTGATACAAGTATGAGAGTGTCAGTTGTGATTCCAGTGCATAATGAAGCAAGTACTTTATCAAAAGTTTTAGTAGAAGTAAGGAAGTTGGAACCATATGAAATTATCATAGTAGATAATGGATCGACAGATGGTACGAAAGAAATAGCGTTACAGCATAATTGCCGTGTGATTTATTATAGATATTCTCTTGGTAATGATGTGGGACGGGCAATTGGTGCTAGAGAAGCAAAAGGTGAAATTGTTTTATTTTTAGATGGCGATATCGTCATGAAAAGTGAAGAATTATACAATTTTATTAAAGGAATACAGCAAGGACATGAGATTGTTTTAAATAATTTAACATGGTCCGTTTATTTGAAGATGAGACCGCATTATACGACGGTTGGAAAATATATGTTAAACCGTTATTTGAACAAAAAAGAATTTGTTGTAGGATCTTTAATTGCGATACCACATGCGATAAGTCGTGAAGTGATTGAAGAACTAGGGTGGTGGAATTTAGCGGATCCAGCACTATTTCAAGCGATGGCGATGTCTAGAGGAGTAGATATTTCTGATATGGCTTCAGTTGATGTCATTTACACAAATAAAGTTCGTCCTGTCCATACGGGCACATCACCTGGCTCTCCTTATCCGAAAGCGACTAGTCGTATTATGGGGGATCATTTGCGAGCTTTACAATACGTAATCGAAACATACGGTAATCGCGGTGGTTTTTCAGAGGGCAATAAAGATAGGGAGTTTGTAGGAAAGTATAAACCAGTTTTATTACAAAAGAAAAAAGCGAAATATAGTGCCATTATCCCAGTATCAGAAGAGAAAACAACTATAAGGTCTGTTATACAAGAAGTGAAAAAAGCAGGTGTAGATGAAATTATAGTTGTTGTGAATGGAGCTGCCGTAAAGACCATTAAACAAGTAAAGCTAGAGAATGTTATTGTTGTTGAGTTGGAGGAAGTGCTTGGGCATAATGTAGCACGGGCGATAGGGGCCATGTATGCTACGGCAGATATTTGTTTATTTGTTGATAGTGATTTTGTTATTCCAGCAACAAATTTAATTCTATTTTTGCGTGCTATTGAAGATGGAAGTGATGTGGTATTAAATGATTTACAGTGTTTATTAGATATGTTTCATCCAGCAGATCCAATTAGCATGGGAAAATATTTTGTGAATTTGATAGCGAAGCGACCAGATTTATGGAATAACTCATTAACAGCAGTACCACACGCTATGCATAAAAAAGTAATAGAGAAAATTGGTTATGATTCTCTTGTGATTCCTCCAGTAGCTCAGGTGAAAGCTATTTTAGAAGGATTCTCTATTACAGCAGTAGAGTTAGTAGATGTTATAAAAACAAATCGAGTACGTCCAGAGCAACACGAATTTGTAAATGGGCGTATTTCAGCATTTGATCGTATTTTCGGGGATCAAATTGAGGCGATTGCGTATTTATTACAATGTACAGATGAACGCGGTGGCTTTACGGATGGAGATAGAGATAGAGATATCATTCAACACTTGAGAAGGGAAGAAGAGAATACAAATGAATAGTAGTAAAGTAGCTATTATTGGCTTAGGGTATGTTGGCCTTCCTTTAGCAGTCCATTTTGCAGAGAGAGGCCATACAGTACTTGGGTTAGATAAAGATATTAGAAAAATAGAATCAATTATAAAAGGAGAAAGTTATATTCCGGATGTTTCTTCTAAAGAGTTACAAAGTTTATTGATGAAAAAAAATTTAATAGTGAACACACCGGATCAAGGCATTGCTGATTTTCAAAATAGTGATTATGTTATTGTCACTGTCCCGACACCAATTAATGAACAAAGAGAACCAGACTTAAGTGCCCTCATTTCAGCCTCACATTATATACAACAAAACCTTCAAAAAGGACAAACCTTCATTTTTGAAAGCTCCACATATCCAGGTACACTCGAGGAAGTTATTATTCCGATTATTTCTCAAGCAGGTCAAAAGGTAGGAGAAGATTTTTATATCGGATATTCCCCTGAGAGAATTGATCCGGCTAATAGTCACTATTCCGTTCAAACGATTCCAAAAGTTATTAGTGGACAAACAGAAAAGTGTAAACAAAAAGTACAGGAGTTATATAGCACTACATTTGATGTCGTTGTTCCAGTTAGTTCTCCGAAAGTAGCGGAAATGTGTAAGTTGTTTGAAAATATTCAGCGCCTAGTCAATATTTCATTAGTAAATGAGTTAAACACACTATGTGAAAGTTTAGGAATTGATTTTTATGAGGCGCTTGAAGCCGCATCTACAAAACCGTTTGGATTTACCCCATATTGGCCAGGACCAGGAATAGGAGGACATTGTATTCCAGTAGATCCTTTATATTTCCAATGGAGAATAAAAAGGAATGGGGAAATTAGTCAATTAATTGAGGCTGCACATGTGATTAATGAAGAAATGCCAGAGAAAATAGTCCGGAAAGTAAAAGGCATGGTGCAATCACCTGCATCAGTTTTAATTGTAGGAATTGCGTATAAGAAAGATGTAAATGATTTGAGAGAATCACCGGCTTTACCAATTATTGAATTGTTAATAAAAGAAGGATATGAAATCGAATATCACGATCCATATATTTCTTCTGCAAAGTTTGAAGATAAGGTGTACCAATCTGTTTCTTTGGATGAACAAGTGGTTAAACAAGCGGGTTGTATTTTAATTTTAACTGATCACTCTAATATCGATTGGAAGCTTTTTAAAGGAATGAAGCGAGTAATAGATACACGTGGAATTATAAAGAAGGTGAGTGTATGAGTAAGAAATGTTTAATTACAGGTGGAGCAGGATTTATTGGTTCACATTTAGCTGAAGAGCTGGTGAAAAGAGGCTATGGAGTTACGATCGTTGATAACTTCTATAAAGGGAAAAATAAATATCATGATGAGCTAATGAAAGAAATTCGAGTTATTCCAATAAGTGTTTTAGATAAAAATTCTATTTATGAATTAGTAAACCAACATGATGTAGTGTTTCATTTAGCAGCAATTTTAGGCGTGAAAACGACAATGGAAAAGAGTATAGAGCTTATTGAAACAAATTTTGATGGAACGAGAAATATTTTACAAGCAGCGCTAAAAGAAAAGAAGAAAGTGGTCTTTGCTTCTACTTCAGAAGTATATGGTAAGGCAAAGCCACCCTTCTCTGAAGAGGGAGATCGATTATACGGGGCAACTTCTAAAATACGCTGGAGTTATGCAGTGTGTAAAACATTAGAAGAAACATTATGTTTAGGATACGCATTAGAAGGTTTACCGGTAACGATTGTTCGTTATTTTAATATTTATGGTCCAAGAGCGAAAGATGGTCCGTATGCAGGGGTAATCCCACGATTTATTAGTGCGGCTTTGCAAGGGGAAGACATTCTCGTATATGGAGATGGAGAGCAGACACGTTGCTTTACGTATGTAAGTGATGCGGTAGAGGCAACGATTCGAGCAATGGATGAAAAGGTAAATGGTGAAATTATTAACATAGGTTCTGAGAATGAAAAGAGTATAAAAGAAGTAGCAGAAGTAATTAAAAATCTAACGAAATCCTCTTCAAAGATTATTCAAGTTCCTTTTGAAGAGGTATATCCACATGGCTTTGAAGAAATTCCAAATAGAAGACCAGATGTTGCGAAATTAAGAGAACTTGTTCAGTTTCAAGCAAAGGTAACGTGGGAAGAAGGATTGAAAGAAACTATTAAGTGGTTCCGTGAAGAAAATAATGGCTAAGTCACTATCGGTCATTATACCTGTATGTAATGAAGCTGAAACGATTTCAGATGTTATCCAATCGGCAAAAGGATTAAATCCAATAGAGATTATTGTAGTAGCAAACGGTTGTAACGATGGTACAGAAGAGGTTGCTGATCGTTTAGGGTGTAAAGTAATCAAGCATACAGAGCTACTAGGGAACGATGTTGGCCGCGCGATTGGCGCAAAACACGCGATAGGTGATGTATTACTATTTATAGATGGAGATTTTGCTATTCAAACTTCAAAATTACAATTATTCCTGAATCCGATTTTACATGATCAGGCCGACATCGTTTTAAATAATTTGGACGCATTATTTTTAAAGAAACAAAAACCGCATTCTATTACCGTATGGCGCCAAATATTAAATGCAATATTAGAGCGCGAAGAATTAAAGATTGATTCTTTATTAGCTGTACCGCATGCGTTGACGAAAGAGGTTGTTCAAAGCATTGGATATGAATGTTTCGTTAATCCTATTGTCGCTCATTTACGCCTAGTACAAAGCAAATGGAGAATTAGTCGTCATTGTGCAATTGACGTTATTACGCCAAATAAATTTCGGCCGGCCGAGCATGCTGCGTATGGCACGGGTCTTTCTCAATCTGAAAAACGGATGATAGGTGATCATATAGAAGCTGTAGCGGAGCGAATAGTAGGCACTGATGAGCGCGGAGGGTATTATGATGGAAATAGGAAAAGAGAGTGTGTCTATCATACTTTAAGTTTCGAAGATTTTTATCAAGGATGGGGCGTTACATCTAAGTTGTATAAAGGAAAACAATTATCGGTCATTATTCCTGTACAAGATGAAGAGAAAACAATTGGAAATGTTATAGAAGAGCTTCGCAAAATTGAACCTTTTGAAATTATCGTTGTTGTAAATGGTTCGTCTGATCAAACAGCAACGATTGCAAAAGACAAGGGAGCAACAACAATTGTATATAAAGAAGCACTTGGCAACGATGTGGGACGTTCACTTGGGACTTATTTCGCCAAAGGAGAAATTGTATTATTTATAGACGGTGATTTTGTTATTCCAGCTAGTGAGCTATATCCATTTACAAAAGCTATTGCAGATGGAATGGATGTCGCATTAAATGATCTAAATCATTATTTAGATTTAAGAGTACCGCTTCATCTTGTAACTGCATTTAAATATGCATTAAATTTAGCTTGTGATAGAAAAGATTTAGGAGTAGGATCTCTTATCGCTGTACCTAATGCGTTTAGCCAGAAGTGTTTGAAATCAATTGGGTATAGGTCTTTATTGTCACCTTGCGTAGCGCAAGTGAAAGCTATTCTTTCAGGATTCGAAATTGCGTGTGTAAGTCGTGTAGAGGTCGATAAGATGAACCGCATTCGTCCCAGTGAACATTTTGCAAAAATAGGTCATCCTCCAGCTGTCTTGCGAATTATAGGTGATCATATAGAAGGATTAGAGCAATTAATTGTATTAGAAGGTAGCCGTGGTGGATTCTATGATGGGAATAGAAAAAGAGATGTTTTAGAGTAGTAACAAAAAAAGTGTACAACATATGTACACTTTTTTGTTCTGTTATAAAAACTATAACAGATTAGGAGATAAGAGTATTACAGCTCTACAATGGGTATTTTTCTTATATTACAAAATAGGACTCGTATATAAGGATACCAAAAAAATACAATTAAGGAAAGGGTTAATTATAAAGACTTTCAAGTGAAGTTAACACTATGCATATAGTAGTTTGCTCAACATTTCACAAACATGTCACAACTATTTCGTTCACTTTAGCAAAAAAGTAGTATTCTAAGTGTGTAAGCTGTTATATAAAAAATCTTAGTCCTGTACTAATCAAAAATGGAGGAGATTAGGATGACTCAAGTATTAGAAAATGTTAAAAACGCATGGGAAAACTTTAAAGGTGAAAAATGGAAAGCAGAGATTGATGTTCGCGATTTCATTTTAAATAATGTAAACGTTTTCGAAGGGGACGAATCTTTCTTAGCGGGAGCAACTGAAGCAACGAAACAACTTTGGGATCAAGTAATGGATTTAACAACGAAAGAACGTGAAAATGGTGGCGTTCTTGATATGGATACAAAAATTGTTTCTTCTATTACATCACATGAACCAGGATATTTAAATAAAGATATTGAAAAAGTAGTCGGTTTCCAAACTGAAAAACCATTTAAACGTTCTTTACAACCATATGGTGGTATTCGTATGGCGGAACAAGCTTGTGAATCTTATGGATACGAAATGGATAAAGAGCTTAGTCGTATTTTTAGAGATTGGAGAAAAACTCATAACCAAGGTGTATTCGATGCTTATACACCAGAAATGAGAAATGCACGTAAATCAGGTGTAATTACTGGTCTTCCAGATGCATACGGACGTGGACGTATTATCGGTGACTACCGACGCGTAGCATTATATGGTATTGATCATTTAATTGAAGCGAAAAAAGTTGATTTGAATTTAACTGGCGGTGTAATGAGCGAAGATACAATGCGTTTACGCGAAGAGTTATCTGAGCAAATGCGTGCACTTCAAGAGTTAAAACAAATGGCTGCTTCTCATGGCTTTGATATTTCTAAGCCAGCAACAAACACACAAGAAGCATTCCAATGGTTATACTTCGCATATCTTGCAGCGATTAAAGAGCAAAATGGAGCTGCAATGAGTCTTGGACGTACTTCTACATTCTTAGATATTTATATTGAAAGAGATTTAGCAAATGGTACTTTAACAGAAGGAGAAGTACAAGAAATTGTGGATCACTTCATTATGAAATTACGTCTTGTGAAATTTGCAAGAACACCTGATTATAATGAATTATTCTCTGGTGACCCAACTTGGGTAACTGAGTCTATCGGTGGTATGGCATTAGATGGTCGTCCATTAGTAACAAAGAACTCATTCCGTTTCTTGCATACATTAGATAATTTAGGACCAGCTCCAGAACCAAACTTAACAGTTCTTTGGTCTAAACAATTACCGCAGAACTTTAAAAACTACTGTGCAAAAATGTCTATTAAAACATCAGCAATTCAATATGAAAATGATGACATTATGCGTACTGAATACGGCGATGACTACGGAATTGCTTGTTGTGTATCTGCAATGAGAATTGGTAAACAAATGCAGTTCTTCGGTGCACGTGCAAACTTAGCAAAAGCATTACTATATGCGATTAACGGTGGTAAAGATGAAAAATCTAAAGCACAAGTTGGTCCTGAGTACGCACCGATTACTTCTGAAGTATTAGATTATGAAGAAGTTATGCGTAAGTTTGATATGACAATGGAATGGTTAGCAGGTCTATATTTAAACACATTAAATGTTATTCATTACATGCATGATAAATATAGCTACGAACGTATTGAAATGGCACTTCATGATACAAATGTTCTTCGTACAATGGCAACAGGTATCGCGGGTCTATCAGTAGTAGCAGACTCTTTAAGTGCAATTAAACACGCAAAAGTAAAACCAATTCGTGATGAAAACGGTATTGCAGTTGACTTTGAAATCGAAGGAGATTTCCCTAAATACGGTAACAATGATGACCGTGTAGATGAAATCGCTGTAAATCTTGTAAAAACATTTATGAATAAACTTCGTAAACATAAAACATACAGAAATTCTGTTCATACAATGTCGATCTTAACAATCACATCTAACGTTGTATACGGTAAGAAAACTGGTAACACTCCAGATGGTCGCCGTACTGGAGAACCATTTGCACCAGGTGCGAACCCAATGCATGGTCGTGATACAAAAGGTGCATTAGCTTCATTATTATCTGTAGCTAAATTACCATATGAAGATGCACAAGATGGTATTTCTAATACATTCTCTATTATTCCAAAAGCACTTGGTAAAGAGGATGATGTACAAGTACGTAACTTAGTATCAATGCTTGATGGTTATGCAGTAAAAGAAGGCCATCACTTAAATATTAACGTATTTAATCGTGAAACATTAATGGATGCGATGGAACATCCTGAGAAATATCCACAATTAACAATTCGCGTATCTGGTTACGCTGTAAACTTTATTAAATTAACTCGTGAACAACAAATCGATGTAATTAATCGTACAATGCATGAAAGTATGTAAGTGAAAAAGTGTCCCTCTGCTTTTTATAAATCGAAGAGGGGTCTGCTTCAATAAAGGAGGAAGTAACATGATAAAAGGAAGAATTCATTCTGTAGAGTCTTGTGGTACTGTTGATGGCCCAGGAATTCGTTATGTCATATTTACACAAGGGTGTTTATTACGTTGTCAATACTGTCATAATGCTGATACGTGGGAGATAGGTAAAGGAAAAGAAATAACAGTTGAAGAAGTAATGCAGGATGTGACATGTTACCTTCCTTTTATTGAAGCTTCTGGAGGCGGTATAACAGTTAGTGGTGGTGAACCATTATTACAGCTAGATTTCTTAATTGAATTATTTAAGAAATGTAAGGAAGTTGGAATTCATACAACAATTGATTCTTCGGGTGGTTGTTATTCTGAAGAACCAGAATTCCAAAATAAGCTAGATATTTTAATGGATTACACAGATTTAGTTTTATTGGATTTGAAACATATTGATTCAAAGAAACACCGTAAATTAACAGGGAAACCAAATGAACATATTTTACAATTTGCTCGTTATTTATCGGATAAAAATAAACCAATTTGGGTAAGACACGTATTAGTTCCTGGTGTTACGGATAATGAAGAGGATCTACAAAAATTATCTAGCTTTATTCAAAGCCTGTCTAATGTTCAGAAGGTTGAAGTGCTACCATATCATAAGCTTGGTGTATATAAATGGGAGGCACTTGGGCATAAGTATCCACTCGCGAATGTAGAACCACCTACTGAAAAAAATGTAGAGCAAGCAAGACATATTTTACAAGCAGTCTAATCCAAATATTGGATTAGGCTTTTTGCTTTCTTTACAATAAAACCTAGAGTATGTATATAGAAAAGAGTATACTAAAAATAGAATATCCATATTTTTGTAAGGAATAAGTGGAGAAATTTACATAATTGTAAAGGGAAATCAAAATAGTAAAAAGAATTAAGAAGTAAAAGAGTGAGTATTATGGAATAGAGAACATTTGTAAGTTATTGCGAAAGCTCTTATAGGAAAGTATAATGTAAAGATATGAGCACAGATAGGATTAAGGGGTCAATCTTATATGCTTTGCATATCCACGACAGGTACATAGCTGAAAGAGAAGTATTAGAATCTGTTTATGTAATTTTTAAGGAAAATGTTTTTCCTATTGTCGTATATGCAATATGGAGAAACAATAAGCTAGGAGTGGATTTGTTTGATAAAAAACCCCAAGGTTTTAATATTAACTGCACATTACGGTAATGGTCATGTGCAAGTAGCGAAAACATTAGAACAAACATTTCGCCAAAAAGGAATTAAAGATGTAATTGTATGCGATTTGTTCGGAGAATCACATCCAGTTATAACCGATATTACAAAATATTTATATTTAAAAAGTTATACAATAGGAAAAGAATTATACCGCTTGTTTTATTATGGCGTAGAAAAAATTTATGATAAAAAAATAGCATCTTGGTATGCGAACTTTGGAAGAAAACGTTTGAAATTACTTTTACAAGCAGAGAAACCGGATATTGTTATTAATACTTTTCCAATCATAGCTGTACCAGAGTTAAAAAAGCAAACAGGTATTTCAATTCCTGTTTATAACGTATTAACGGATTTTTGTGTGCACAAAATATGGATTCATCGGGAAGTAGATCGTTATTTTGTAGCAACGGATCACGTGAAAAAAATTATGGTTGATATTGGTGTGCCCTCGGAGCAAATTGTTGAAACTGGAATTCCGATTCGTAGTAGTTTTGAGCTCAAGATCAATCCAGACATTATATATAATAAATATCAGTTATGTAAGAATAAAAAGATTTTACTAATTGTAGCAGGTGCTCATGGGGTATTAGGAAGTGTAAAAGAACTATGCCAATCATTTATGTCATTACTTGATTTACAAGTAGTTGTCGTTTGTGGAAAGAATGAAGCATTAAAACAGGATTTATTAGGAGTACAGGAAAAAAATCCTGATGCATTAAAAGTATTTGGTTATGTTGAAAATATTGATGAATTATTCCGTGTTACTTCTTGTATGATTACGAAGCCAGGCGGTATTACGTTAAGTGAAGCGGCAGCATTGCAAGTACCTGTCATTTTATATAAGCCTGTTCCAGGGCAAGAAAATGAAAATGCGATGTACTTTGAAAGAAAAGGAGCTGCAGTTGTCATTCGTGATGATAGTGAGGTTTTTGCAAAGACAGAGGCGTTATTACAAGATGATATGAAGCTTCTTCAAATGAAAGAAGCGATGAAAAGCATTTATCGTCCGGAGCCAGCTGGTCATATTGTGGATACAATTTTGACAGAAAATCATGTAGAACCGAATCATATACCTATTAAATCACCTGCTCTTGCACAACTATTTACTTAATATGAAACCCTCTTTTATATGTTTAAAGAGGGTTCTTTATTGTTTTATAAGATAAAGTAGTAACTTATCCACATGAAGATTACGTTTTCATTAAACAGTAAAGTCGAAATATTAACAACTATATCCACATTGTCCACAATTTTTAGAAAACTATCCACAATTCGAACATTTACTATGCGTTACAACATATAAACTTGTGAAGGATTTGTTGAATTTATTCACAATTCTATAAATTGTGTGGATAACGTTATCCACACAAAAAAGGTTCCTTATAAATAAGGAACCTTTTTGTCTATCCTATCACGTAGAAAAAATATGTAATGAGAATGAATAATCAGGGGGGAAAACTTCTAATTATTCATTCTCACTTTAAATACTTTTCGAGCGATAACCCGCTGCGCGATCTGCTTTGCGAAATTCTCGTTGGTAAAGAACTTCTTGTGTACTAGATAATGTGTTTTTTGTTTTGTCACGTTTCTTTTTATCCATTACAAATCACCTCGTGTCCTAAAGTCACTATCTATCGTTTCCAAAGACATAGGGTGATATACGTATATGGTAAAATGTTAATGATTAATTATTTTTTCTGGAAATTTAGATTATGCTTCTTTTAATTGGTGAGCATCTTGGAACGTTGTATCTCGCATTGTAGCAAGTGTATATTGATCTTTTGGGATTTCATATAAGTTATATACTTCTTCATTTGCGTTAATTTCATCATAAACGGCTTTTCTTGTTTCGTTTGCTAGATTTACATATTGTAGTTTTTCGGCAGCTTTAATAGAACGAATATTTATTTTACGAATACGCATAAAGATTGTTTCAATATCTAATTCATAGAAAAGTTCACTAAAAAATGAATCTTTCGCCAATTTATTATAGCCTTTTCCATGATAGGGTTTGCCAAGCCATGTTCCGAGAAATCCGGCTTTTTCTTGCACATCAAATAAAGTAATTGTTCCGATAGGGTTACCCCATTCATCTAAAATTGTGCGTGAAATTAATTCCCCACGCTCTTCAGCTTCAATCGTTTGTTTCGTTAAAAATAAATACTCTTCATAAGAATAAGCCTTTTGACGCACAAAAGGGAAGACAGCTGGGTCCACCATTAACTCGTATAGAACGTGGCTGTCGTGTAAGTCGCGTTTTTTCAACATACTAACTCCTCCTCACACGAGGGTAGCATGACGAAAAAACACCCCACCCTCGAAATTTTTATATCAATCTTTAAAAAATTTCGGGGTGGGAATCGAACCCACTAGAACCAGTTTCTAACGCTGGTGGCGCACCATTTGCCTTCCCCATTCATCAATTTGAAAATGATAATCACGACACAAATTGATTATGGTTTCATTCAGTTTATAATCGTATAATACTTTATCTAGTCAAAAAAATAAACTAGTTTTTTTTATTTTTTTTGTAAATTATTTTTCCATCAATCATGGTTAGTACAGGCTTGGCTAAATAATGGAAAGGATGATGAGTCCATAACACAAGATCAGCGTCTTTTCCAACCTCAATGCTTCCAATTCTATCCTCTAAACGTAAATTTCGTGCTGGAAATATGGTGATTCCTTCTAGTGCAGTTTTTTCGTCTAATCCTTCTCTTACTGCGACAGCAGCACAAATATTTAAATATTGAATTGGTGTATAAGGGTGATCTGTTGTTATAGAAACTTCCACACCATTTTTCGATAATATATGGTAAGTATCCCATGTTTTGTTTTTAAGTTCGATTTTAGAACGGCGTGTAAGAGTGGGGCCAACTGAAACCTTCAAATTGTGTTTCGAAAGTTCTTCAACAATAAAGTGTCCTTCTGTACAATGTTCAATACGTAAATCGAGATTGAACTCTGTTGCAAAGCGTAGAGCAGAACTAATATCATCTGCTCGGTGAGCGTGGATACGTACGGGTATTTCGCGGCGTAATGCTTTTAAGATAGGAAGCATTCGAAAATCAGCTTCATGCCCGTAGTGCTGTGCTTCATAGAATGATTCCCGAAGTAATCCCATAATTCCCATACGTGTTATGGATTCTTTTGTTCCATTACTATGGACCTTTTTAGGATTTTCTCCAAAGGCAATCTTTAAGCCGGCAGGTTCTTGAATAATCATATGATCAATACAAGTTCCAGCTGTTTTTATTACACAAGTCGTACCACCGATAATGTTTTGACTTCCTGGCATAACGTGAACAGTTGTGATTCCGTTTTGTACAGCATCTTGAAATGCACTATCAAAAGGGTGGATTCCGTCCAAAGAACGGATATGTGGTGTTGAAACTTCAGATGTTTCATTTGCATCATTGCCAGCCCAACCAGTACCTTCATCATAGAGACCAAGATGAGTATGGACATCAATAAATCCAGGTAAAAGATGAAGAGCACGAGCGTCTATAACTGTCATATCTTGAGTAGGTTGAATGGAAGGCTTGACCTCGGCAATTCTTTCTCCTATAACGAGTACATCCCCTTGAAATTTTTGGGATGTAATAGGATAGACAATGGCTTGTTTGAGCAATATTTTCATAGGTACCTCATTTCTGTTACTTTACAATGTTAATGGAATTTAAGGGAAAGTAACTGAAAGGTTATTTGTGTAATAATGCTCCGGATTCTAGAAAATGAAAGTTTTGAAAGGGGACCCTGTAAAACTGTATTTTAGAAGTACTACATTGTATGCGAAAGTATATTTTGTAATGCATGGTCTATTGCCGGAAATGTGTATTGATACCCATGTTCAATTGCTTTACTAGGTAATACATGTTGTCCTTCGAGTACAAGTATACTCATCTCACCTAATAAAGTGTGAAGCATAAATGAAGGGACAGGTAACCAATGAGGTTTTTTCATTATAGTTGCAATGGTTTCTCCAAATTCCTTCATTCTTATAGGTAGGGGAGCTGTGATGTTAAAAGGGCCATCAATTTCTTCTTTGTGTATGATGAAATCAATTAGGCGAACGACATCGTCTATATGAATCCATGATAACCATTGGTTTCCAGATCCAATTGTACCTCCAATATAGAATTGATAGGGGAGTAGCATTTTGGGAAGAGCTCCTCCGTCTGCGCCTAATACAACTCCAAGTCTTGCGTAGATTGTTCGCATTCCAAGAGAGCGTGCTTTAGATGCTTCTTGTTCCCATGAATATACTGTATTTGCTAAAAAGTCATTTCCAGGAATCTCATGCTGTTCTGTAAAAGACTCAGTTTCAGACGTTCCATAGTATCCAATAGCACTTGCGTTAATAAATGTATTTGGCTTTGTACCAAGTGTTTGCAATTGTTTAATGAGTCCTTTTGTTGTTTGAATTCGACTGTTTAAAATGGATTCCTTTTGTTTCTTTGTCCATCTACTATTAATAGACTCTCCAGCTAGATTAATAACTACATCGATAGAAGAGAGGGGGAAGGTTTGTAAATCTGGTGTCCATTGTACATACTGAAGGTTAGGATGGGAAGTTTCAGTAGTTTTGTTTCGAGTAAGAATGTAAACATTATATCCTTTTTGAATAAAAAAAGTAGAAAGGTATTTACCGATAAAGCCGGTACCACCGGAAATTGCGATTCTCACAATTATTTCCTCCTCATTATATATATTCTTGAAAAGCAAAAACGTTCCTTGACTATGTTAAAATAATAGAGAGGTGAGAGTATGGCTGTCATTACAAAAATAGAAGTGCAAAAACGATCGAAAGAACGATTTAATATTTATATTGATAAAGGTCAAGGTGAAGAATACGGATTTAGTGTGGATCAAGTAATCTTAATGAAACATGGATTACAAAAAGGATTAGAAATTGATGAAATAGCGTTAGGGAATATTTTATACAATGAAGAGGTACAAAAAGCATATTTACAAGCAATTTCCTATCTATCCTATCAAATGAGAACAAAAAAAGAAGTAGAAGACTATTTACGAAAAAAAGAAGTGGGACAGGCCGTCATCTCTGAAGTCGTTTCGAAATTATTACATGATCGATATATTAATGATAAAGAGTACGCTGTTTTATATACGCGAACGCAAAGTAATGTGAATCGAAAGGGTCCGACTGTTATTAAAAGAGAGTTATTAAATAAAGGTGTTCAGGATCTAATCATTACACATAGTTTACAAGAATATCCGAAGGAAAAGCAAATTGAGAATGCTTTACTTCTTATAGAAAAGAAGAAAAGGTCTTATCAAAAGCATTCCTTTTTACAAATGAAGCTAAAGTTAGACGAAATGCTTGTTCGTAAAGGATATTCTAGAGATGTGATTCAAATTTGTTTGGAAGAATTGAAAGACGAAAAAGATGACGAACAGCAACAAGAAGCGTTACACTATCATGGGAATAAATATTATGAGAAATATAAGAAGTATGATGGATGGACATTCGAAAATAAGATGAAACAAGCGTTATATCGCAAAGGGTTCTCTATTGATGAAATAGAGATATTTTTGCAGATGAAACGTGAAGAGGGATGAGGGGAATAAGATGAATATGCCAAAGCGCTACAGTGAAATGACACCACATGAGCTAAGGGAAGAAATTGGGGTTTTGAAAGAGCAAGCAATAAAGGCAGAGCAGCTTGGTATTGTAAATGAGTTCGATGTATTAATGCGCAAGATGGCAATGGCTCGTGCTTATATGACTGATATAAACAAATTCCATATTGGTGAGACATATGAATTAGTAGAAGAACCTGGTATATTATTTGAAATTACGTATTTCAACGGGGTATTTGCTTGGGGACATAAGCAAAATGATAATGAAGAGATTGGAATACCGATTTCTTTATTGCAAGAAAAATGAAAACCAGAGAGCGAATATCTCTCTGGTTTTCATCTTTGGTAGGCGTTACAGGAGATAGGAGATTCTAAAATTGGCGTTTTTTACATTCATTCGCCAGTATAATGAGAGACTGGGTTTGTTGCGTCTGTCCGTTAACTTGCGCTTTTGCATGTTTCGGACGAGTCCACGTATGGTTAAATAATTCAGAACGACTATCTAAGCGATCACGGTAGCTCATCTTTATCACCTCGTGTAGGAAGTTAATTTTTTAGGTTGTACCTGAACTATTCTTCCTGCTGATTTGCAGCACGCATACGTTCTTGTGGGTGCGTGTTAATTGTGCCGTTAGGTCGTTTCGAAGCGAAGCGTGATTTCGCTTTCGGCTGACCATCGATTTTGCTGTTGTTTTTTGACTCAGACCAAAATTCGGCTTGTTTACCCATTGCGAACGCCCTCCTCATCATCAGTTGATACCTCTTTAAGAAGTATCACTTATAGAATGTGCAAAATAGAGGAAACTATCCTTTAGAAATTAAGGGAATAAATAGGTAAAAGGAGAATAGAACATGAATGATATTCACGAAACATTAACAAAAGAATTGTTAGACAAAAATGACAAACTTTCTTACGCACAAGCTCGTGCGTGGGTTGAATTATTGTGGGAAGACTTTCAAACAACTTATGCTAAATCAGGTCGTTATCAAGGTGATGAAATGACTGAACAAGTGGTACGAACATGGATTAATAATCATGGAGGTCGCCTTCATGAAATGCGTACAAATAATCCGAAATATAGCCATTTAATCAATCAAGAAGATCATTTGAAACATTAAAAAAAGCGACTTAAGTCGCTTTTTTTAATGTGGAAGTAATTCCAGTTTTTTTCGAAGTTTTTCTTCACTAAAAATCCATCCTGTATAGGAACTAATAATATTTAAATTGTGGTCGAGTTGAACGATTGCAACGAATGGATAATAATCTTTACTGCGATAGCGCAAATCAATGAAGCGAACTTCGTAATAATGATCATAATCGAAAATGTCCCAGCGATACACAGGGGAGAAAGATAGAAATGCTGAGATGTTTTCATCTTGTTTAGCTGCGCGCATAATAGCATTATCTGGGAACGGTACCCGGTCAAACTTATCATATATCATGATGTTACCACGATGCCATCTAGCAACGTAGTAATAATCAGTTGTAACGATTGCTAAATGGTAATGATAAAATCTGTAAGAAGGGGAAATGATTATTTTCTCCACATGATTGAAACGTTTATATACGACGCTACGTATGTTTCTATGCATCATAATCCGTCCGATATAGTAAATAATCATCAATATATACGCTGCTAAGGCAGTATATCCTTTATGGGAACCTACAAGCATACAAGCAATCGCGAGTAGGTGGATAAAGAAAATGACGGTATCAAATGTATTAATGATGCCGAGCGCTACCCATTTTTTTGTAAAGGGCCGTAATGCCTGGGTACCGTAGGCGTTGAAAATATCTACAAAGACATGAAGAAAGACGGCAATAAATGACCAAAGTAGTAGATGCAAATATGGAGCGTCTGAAAAGAAGGCGAAAGAGATGCCACTTATAAGGAATGACCAAAGAATCACTGCAGGAATGGAATGAGTAATCCCGCGATGATTTCTTATATATTTAGCGTTATTACGCAATTTTAAAACTGTATCGATGTCAGGAATATTGGAACCGGCAATTGTAGCAAGCATAACTGCTTGTGGCCCAATATCACTTTGTGCTATGGCTGGATCTAACGTTGCCAAACTGCCTAGAGTAACGCCCATAACAAGGTGAGTGGCTGTGTCCATAGAAATCCACCTCCGTTTTTTATTAATGTAACTCTTTTTATTCGATACCTCAAGTCCTTTGCCTTCTATTTCCTATGTCATCTTACTTAAATTTTTTCCTAAAATCTTTATAATAGTACTTATATGCAAAAAAATGAGGGGGATCAAGTTTGACACTTGAAATATTAAATAATTTTAACATAGAGCAGTTTCAAAATGATTTAATTGGTTGGTTTGAAAAAGAGCAACGCGACTTACCGTGGCGTAAAAATAAAGATCCATACCGCGTCTGGGTTTCGGAAATTATGTTGCAGCAAACAAGGGTAGAAGCTGTAAAACCATATTACGCGAATTTTATGGGGAAGTTTCCTACTCTAGAAGCTTTGGCAAATGCTGATGATGAAGAAGTGTTAAAAGCATGGGAAGGTTTAGGTTATTATTCTAGAGCGCGAAATTTACATGCAGCCGTAAAAGAAGTAAAAGAAGTATACGGCGGGATAGTACCAAGTGATGTAAAGAAGATTGAGAAATTAAAGGGAGTCGGTCCCTATACAAAAGGTGCTATTTTAAGTATCGCATATGGTATACCAGAGCCGGCAGTTGACGGAAATGTTATGCGTGTATTATCTCGCATTTTATCAGTATGGGATGACATTGCAAAACCGAAAACTAGAAAAGTATTCGAAGAGATTGTGCGTGAAATTATTTCGGCTGAAAATCCATCTTATTTTAATCAAGGTTTGATGGAATTAGGAGCACTGATTTGTATTCCTAAAAATCCAGCATGCTTACTTTGTCCTGTACGTGAGCATTGCAGGGGATATGCTGAAGGTGTTCAAAAGGAGTTACCAGTAAAAAGTAAAGCGAAGGCCCCTACGATGGTACCGATTGTTGCAGGAGTACTTCAAACAGAAGATGGTCGTTACGTCATTAATAAACGTCCAAGTACCGGTTTATTAGCTAACATGTGGGAGTTTCCGAATATTGAACTTGGCGAAGGGATTCGTAATCAGAAGGAACAGCTTATAGATTATATGAAAGAAAAATTTGAGCTTTCGATTTCTATTGAAGAATACGCAATGAATGTACAACATACATTTACACATCGCACTTGGGATATATTCGTATTTTATGGAAAAGTAACTGGTGATATTGTTGAAACAGATACATTGAAATTTGTATCGAAAGAAGCATTTGAGCAGTTACCATTCTCGAAATCGCATCGTACGATTTATGAGAATTGCGTTGAGAAAATTACAATGCAATAAAGTGAAACTTTAATCAGTGGGGTTTTTCTTCATCCCCCACTGATTATTAGTTGAACCAATCGGACTTTTATAGGCAGTTGATCCCCCACCTAAATTCTTTGCTTTCGCTGCATTTTGAGGTTGGGGTCTTACTGCCCGTTAAAGCGGGATAAATTAAAAAAGTGTTCCCTAGATTGGGAACACTTTTTTAATCGTAAGAAATTTTTGTCCCATGAGTCCAATTAGCTTCACCTTGTTGTAAGCCACCTCTTGATTCAATTTCTACTACAATTTCTTTATAGATACTTTGACCTTCTGCATTTAAATACGGCAAAATCTGTTGTAATGAGTGATGAAAATAAGCTAATTCATCTTCTTTCCACTCATTTTTTGAAACCATCGTTAGTTCAGTCATATCGCGTCCTATATACATATTTCCACCTCCATCTCCTATAGTTTGAATGAGTGATAAGAGATATATACGGAGATTAAAAAAAGAAAATCACGGATAACTTCTAAGTGAATTGGTTACATTATTGGTTGTGGAGGTGAGAAAGATGAGTAAAAAACAACAAGGTTATAACAAGGCAACTTCTGGTGCTAGCATTCAAAGTACAAATGCTAGTTATGGTACAGAGTTCGCGACTGAAACAAATGTACAAGCAGTAAAACAAGCAAATGCACAATCAGAAGCAAAGAAAGCACAAGCTTCTGGTGCACAAAGTGCAAACGCTAGTTATGGTACAGAATTCGCAACTGAAACAGATGTGCATGCTGTGAAAAAACAAAATGCACAATCAGCTGCAAAACAATCACAATCTTCTAGTTCAAATCAGTAATGAAAGAAAAACACTTCTCTAATTCGGGAGAAGTGTTTTCTTTGTGCCTGGGTCATAGTAATGAACATAAAGTGAACGACATAACTTCTAATAAGTCAACAAATGTAGTCAAAGGAGAAGGAAGTTAAAGATGAGAAATATGTAATGAGGAAGAATAACTGATAAATAAGTCCAAAAGGGGGTAAGTAATGAACGACTTTGATAAGTTGGTAGGAGAGCAATTGGAAACGATGGATGAGTTGTTAAAGTTACAAGCTCATCTAGAGAAGTATCAGCAAATTGAAATGAGCGAAAAGGATACGTGCGATAAAAAGGAATTACATTTTATCCGCCAAGAAATATATAGAACAGAATTAGCGTTAAAACTGTTACATGAGAAATTTGAAGAGCAAACAAATAGTGTGATTCAATCTTTTGAGACTGAAAAAATGATTTCGAATTTAGGGTAAGGCATGTTGTTACCTTCCGGTGAAAGGTCCTTCTTTAGATAGAAATAAGGAAGGGCTTTTTCTATTTCTATTTCCTCGTTTGTAAATCATTCAGCGAAGGCCTCGTCTCCTAAGAAGATTAGGGATATAGTATTCAGTGTGAAAAATAGAGTCTTGTCGCTTTAGTTTTAAAATTTCGACAAAAAAGTTATAATAGAAAAAAAGTGAATGCAGCTCAAAGGGCATTTGCAGTTGAAAGAAGGGAGCATATATGGGATTTCCCAAAGAAGGAGAAAAAGTACAAATACATAGTTATAAACATAATGGCTCCATTCATAGAATGTGGGAAGAGACAACAATTTTAAAAGGGACACAGAGCCTTGTGATCGGAGCAAATGATCGTACAGTAGTGACAGAATCAGATGGCCGAACATGGATTACTCGTGAACCAGCAATTTGTTATTTTCATGCAAACTATTGGTTTAATGTGATTGGGATGCTAAGGGAAGAGGGAGTATATTATTATTGTAATTTAGGCTCACCTTTTGCATATGATTCTGAAGCATTAAAGTACATTGATTATGATTTAGATATTAAAGTATATCCAGATATGACATATACGCTTTTAGATGAAGATGAGTATGAAAAGCATAGTCAAATTATGCAGTATCCACCTGTTATTGATACTATTTTAAAACGAAATGTAGCACAATTAACACAATGGATTCATCAAAGAAAAGGGCCATTCGCGCCAGATTTCGTAGATATGTGGTATGAAAGATATTTAATGTACAGAAATTAAAACAAACCTGCAGGGGATTTCCCGGCAGGTTTGTCCTATTAGAGGGGGGATTATGTGCAAGGTATAAAAAGATATTTGCAATTTGTTAAACCGTATCGATGGCTTATTGCTATTACGATTATGATTGGTCTAGTTAAATTCGGCATCCCGCTTATTATGCCGTGGTTATTAAAATATATTATCGATGATGTAATTCAAGGGGGAGGGTCACTTCAAGATAAAACATCCCAATTAGTAACAGCCGTTGGGATTGCTTTTTTTATTTTTGCAGTAGTAAGACCGCCAATTGAATATTATCGTCAATATTTCGCGCAGCGTATCGCAAATACAATACTATATGATTTACGAAAACATATTTTTGGTCATTTACAAAAGTTGAGTTTACGCTATTATTCGAATACAAAAACAGGAGAGCTTATTTCACGTGTAATCCATGATGTAGAACAAACGAAGGATTTTGTAATTACTGGTTTGATGAATGTTTGGCTAGATACTGCAACAATTGCAATTGCTATTATTGTTATGTTTTCTATGAATATAAAATTAACATTTGTTGCGTTATTAATTTTACCTATTTATGTAGTGGCAGTGAAATATTTTTTCGGGCGTCTTCGAAAATTAACGAAAGAGCGTTCGCAAGCGTTAGCAACGATGCAAGGGTATTTACATGAACGTATTCAAGGGATGCAAGTGACACGTAGCTTTGCATTAGAAGAGTATGAGGGTAAGCAGTTTGAAAAAAGAAATAATGAATTTTTGACGAAAGCATTAACGCATACGAGTTGGACTGCAAGGACATTTTCAGCAGTGAATACGTTAACCGATTTAGGCCCGTTACTGGTGATCGGTTTTGCAGCATATGAAGTAATTCAGGGGCAGTTAACATTAGGGACTATGGTTGCCTTTGTTGGATATATGGATAGTTTGTATAGTCCGCTTCGCCGCCTTGTCAATTCCTCTACAACATTAACACAGTCTTTCGCATCGATGGATCGAGTGTTTGAATTGTTAGATGAAAAATATGATATTGTCAATGTGCCAAGTGCGGTACAAACGACAAAATTAAATGGTGAAGTGATATTTGATAATGTATCTTTTCGTTACAATTCGGATGAAAAAGAGATATTACATAACCTTTCGTTAACTATGTTGCCAGGAGAGAAGGTAGCACTTGTAGGAGCAAGTGGGGGAGGGAAGTCATCTCTTGCTAGCTTAATCCCACGTTTCTATGATGTTTCTTCAGGTGCAGTTTATGTAGATGGGATAGATGTTAGAAAGTATGATATGAGAAATTTACGTAGTCATATTGGAATTGTACTGCAAGATAATTTGTTATTTAGTGATACAATCGGGGCAAATATTTTATATGGAAACCCGAAAGCTACAGAGGAAGAAGTGATTGCAGCTGCTAAAGCTGCGCAAATCCATGATTTTATTATAGAGTTACCTGATGGCTATGATACTGTCGTTGGGGAACGCGGTGTGAAGTTATCTGGTGGGCAAAGGCAACGTGTAGCGATTGCAAGAGTGTTTCTAAAGAATCCATCGTTACTTATATTAGATGAGGCGACTTCCGCTTTAGATTTAGAAAATGAACGGTATATTCAGCAGGCGCTTCAGACGCTAGCTGCTGATCGGACGACGATCGTAATCGCACATCGATTGGCGACGATTACACATGTGGATACGATTATTTACATTGAAGATGGTGAAATTAAAGAAACAGGTTCTCATGAAGAGTTAATGAAAAAAAGAGGGTTTTATTACAATTTATATCAACTTCAACATATAACAGAAACAGCTCCTTTAGCGTAAAAGGAGCTGTTTTCTTTATTCGTCTTCTTTTTTATCTTCGATTTGGAGTTCTGCTTCTGGTTTATGGTATGTGTAGAAGCTATCCACAAGTAAATCTAAATGCTCTACTTCTTCACTATAGTTAATAATGGCAGAAATAAGAGGGAAGAGGTGTAGCCATGTTTTATACGCTTCCTCATCGTCCTTGTTTTGATAATCCATAAAGATATCAATTAATTCTTGTTTACCTGTTTCAACTTCATCAAGCATTTCAACGGATTGTTGTTTTTTTGCTTTACCAATAAATTTTAATAAAACTTGTTCATGGTAATGGGTTAATGAATCAAGTTCGTTTTGGATAGATTCCTGAAATTCTTCTGGCATATAGCGCAGTTCATTTTCAGTACGATGTAATGATTTTAACGTACTTAAAGCACGGCTTGTCGTCGCTAACATTTGTCTGAATAAAACGAGCTTACGAATTTTTGCGAACTTTACTTTTTTCGTGTAGCTTCTTTCTTCTTTATACAGCAAATAGTAATGGTTTAGTTTGATCATCTTTTCTTTCATACGATCAATATCAGTTTTTAGCGTTGTAAAATCAGAAGCTTGCCTGCTATTCATTCGAATCCATTTTACAATTTCTTCTGTATTATCAACGATACGATGATATAGTTTTGTTTCGTATTTTGGCGGCATAAACACTAAATTTACAAGTGAAGCCGCAATAATTCCAATCATAATCGTCGCAAAGCGAAGTAAGGCAAAACTAAAGAAATCGTCGCCCTGATACTCCATAATGGCGATAACTGTTACTAAAGCAATTGATATTGTGTTTTCTAATCGTAATTGTAACGTAAGCGCAATTACTAATATACATGTTAATCCAATAATAAAAGGATTATGTCCAAAAGCAGTAGCAAATACGATAGCGAATACGGCACCAATGACGTTTGCTTGAATTTGCTCAAGAGCTGTTAAATACGAGCGGTATACAGACGGTTGAACAGCGAATATAGCTGAGATTCCCGCGAATACTGGACTCGGTAATTGAAGTAAAATACAAGCAAATAAAGCTAATGTGATGGCAATACCCGTTTTTAAAATGCGAGCACCAAGTTTCATACCCTTAATAAGATCCTTTCTCTTGTCATAATGAATGTACAACATGATACTATACATTCATTACAATATGTTAGCAAGTGATATTTTAGTGACGTTAATAAGAAATTAAGATTCATTTTATACTTTTTCCTAATTCTTTTTAAACATCAATTTTTAGTGAAAAAACCTGCTGAATTTCAGCAGGTTTCAAATTGTTACTATAGATTACTATGAGAAGTGTACTTCGTCAATTTTTTCTTGAAAATGAAAAGTTGGTATATCACTCTGTTGAGATAGATGGATCAGCCTGCTCTTTTTTCGGGATAATTTCAAAAAACTGTTGCTGCATATCATCGAGTAACGGTGTTAATAAAGCAACTTCCTCGTATTGCTCATGTTCATTTAATACACGAATGTAATCTAACAATAACTCAGTCACATCTTGCACGCCGTTTTTACTAATTGGTTGTAATGTAACATTTGCCCCTTTTGCGATTCTTCTTTTTAAGGCGTGTTCTGTTAAACCCGAGCTTGAATCATGACGTAAATAAACAACACCACCAGTCATACCAGCACAAATCCATGGACCAGGATCCCCTAAAACAAGCGCTCGCCCATTTGTCATATATTCAAAAGCGAAACCTTTAATATTAGAGTATACACCTATATTCCCTTGCTCTTTTTCACGGAGTGGCTTTGTCATTCGCCCTCCAATTATCATGTCTGCTCCAGAGAGGCGAATGCCAGCGCGAGCATCAGCGTTACCTTGAACGTATAGCGATCCTTTTTGTGCACCGTACCCAAAACCTTTTCCGACAGAACCGTTATAATATATGCCGTCTTTTCCTTTTGCTTTCGTTATATAAATACCACCACCAAAGGAGGTTTTACCAATACCATCTTGTGCACCGCCATTTACGTGTATAAATAAGTTTTCACTATTGTAAGCACCTAATCCATTTCCAGGAATAGAGCCATTCGTATACTTTAATGTAAGTGGTTCAAGCTTCGTGTCTTCATATAATTTACTACGAACGCGATAGCAAGATTCTAGACCACCCATAACGCGTTGCTCTACGCCAACGCCTACTAATTCTTTTGAATGAGGGGAATGAACTGTTTCAAATTGTTTTTCTGGTACGTATTCTTTTTTTGTAACAGATGGGTGTTCTATCGTTTGTAGTAAATTACATAAGTCTAATAAATTTTCGCCTCGAACTTGTTCTAATAAATCGGAATGTCCGACAATTTCTTGTAAATTTGTATAACCAAGATTTCCTGTTAATCGTTTTAGTTCTACGCCAAAAGTGGTGAATAAATGTAATAATCCAGCAACGGCGCTTTCTAATTCGCGCGGGACGAAGCGGCGTAATCCGTGTTCTTTCGCCTGAGCTTCAGACTCAATTTGTGTTGCAATTCCAACGTGACAAGTATCTAGATGACATCCGCGGCAAGTTGTACAGCCGATTGCAATCATGGATAATGTACCAAATCCAATACGGTTTGCCCCGAGGAGCATGATTTTCAAGGCATCATTAACACTTCGAATACCACCGTCAGCCCAAATTTCTACCTTTTGCCTCATATTTGCTTCTAATAAAGCATTGTGAGCGGCTTTCACACCAATTTCTACAGGAAGGCCTACATGTTGCAATGCGTGAATACGTGCGGCACCTGTACCACCATCAAATCCGCTAATGTTAATAAAGTCAGCACCAGCCTTTGCGATACCGACAGCAATTGTTCCAATGTTAGGGACAACAGGGACCTTTACAGCTACTTTCGCAAGTTGATTAGCCGTTTTAATTTCTGTAATCATTTGAGCTAAATCTTCAATGGAATAAATATCATGGTTGTTAGAAGGTGAAATTAAATCAGAGCCAATTGTAGCATTACGCGCTTCAGCGATTTTTGCTGTTACTTTTGAACCAGGCAAATGTCCGCCTTCACCAGGCTTTGCGCCTTGCCCAATTTTTATTTCAATTAAGTTTGATGAATTTAGTAGTTCGGCGTTTACACCAAATCGCCCAGATGCAACTTGTTGTCCACGTGTATGTGGATATTTTCCAATCATATCTTTAATTTCGCCGCCTTCACCGTTCAAGCTAATCATATTTAGCTGATCGGCCGCTTCTGCATATGCACGAAAGGCAATTTCATTTTGAGAACCGAATGACATGGAACTAATAATAAATGGTAAATCATGATTTTGAATGCTGATGGATACTTCTTCAGCCGGAACGACATGTTTTGTTTCTTTCGTTTGAACAAGATGTCTAATCGCGATTGGATTATTTTCTTCTAACTCACTTAATTTGTCACGGTAATCATCATAAGAATTTCCTTTTGCGACATCGCCGATTGCTTTCCAAATTCGCGGGAATATATGAAAAGATTTTCGCATTCTAACTTTAGGATTGTTATAATCATCCGCTCGCAATTGTGCATCTTCAGCAAGTGATTCAAGTGAAAAAGCTAAATCATTTGAACCGAAGAAATTCGTAATTTGTAATATATTTGCGATTTCCTCATGTAATCCGATAGAAGAATAGAGGCGGCCGTAACCACGTAATTCATGAATTCCAATTGTTGAAATGACTTTTTCTAGTCCTTTATTAAGAGCATTATACAAATTCGTAATTGGCGTTTTTGTTCCATCATTTACGGTTGCAAATAATAAATATGGATTCATACCATCTGCTCCTAATCCATATAGTGTGACGATATCATGTAAGGAGCGAAGGGCACCAGAACGTATAACGAGAGAGCAGTTTCGGCGTAATTTATTTTCGCTTAATACTTGATGTACTTTAGCGGTAACTAAATGCGGATCAATCCATAACTGTTCATTTAGATGAGCGTTGGCATCGTCTATTAATAGTAGGGAAGCTCCATCGTTCACGGCCTTTATCGCTTCAGAACTAATTCGATTTAAGGCGCATTGTAAAGTTTCTGCCTGACTGAATGTAGCAGAGATTGTAGCGATAGAGCTATGAGTATTGAATAGCTCTATAAGTTGTTCGTACGTAATTGTGTGTAATTCCTCTGTAATAGATTGTGCTACACTTCCTTCTAAAATAATGGGGGAAAGCATCTCAACTACAAATGGCCGTTTAGCTCCGCTTAATAAACTTGGGCGCTCTCCAAGTATTGTTCGTGTGGAGAAGTGCTCGACCTCTCGATCACGATCGATTGCTGGATTTGTAACAACGGCTACACTTTCCTTAATGAAATCAGCGATATTTCGTCTATCAGTATCGAGTGCTGCAAGTGGTGAGTCATGCCCAAGTGAGCGAATTGGCTCAACGCCTTTTGTTGCCATCTGTTCAAGAAGCTGAATATGTTCTCGGTCCCAGCCAAAAGCAACGTATTGTTTCGTTTCGACTTGTATAGAATCACATAATCCTGGGATTTCTTTCGTTTCAGGGATAAATAAGTTTAAATGATAATCTTTAGTATCAACTCGCTTTTTAAAACGGTTATATACTTGAGTTTGGTAGTCATCGTATTCGTAGAGTACAAGTTCATCTTGTTCATTCCACTTTAGACCGACTTTTTCTCCAGGAGCGAGTGGTTTTGGTTCTGCTACATATTCAGTTGGTGATACAACTCCAGGTTCAGAAGAGAAAACATAAGAACTCGCTGTCTCTACTTTCCATACTGGTCGTAGTCCAAGGGAATCAACGCTGAAAACAGCCTCATCTTTATAACGTGAAATAATACCAGCTGGACCTTGCGCAAAATGGCCCCAAGCTTCACGTATATACGTATATAAATCTTGTAAATGCGGTTCATAAAGTTTCATTTCATTAATAATTGGTGGGAATAGTATATCCATTGCTTCAAATAAACTGTAGTCGTATTGAACAAGTAGAGTTTCTAAGGTGCGGTTTAAATCTTGGGAGTCACTGCCCCCAGCAGTAAGTGGAACATGAATCATGTCAGCTTGATCACGTAATTTTGCAATTGTGTTAATTTCACCATTATGTCCGAGAATGCTAAATGGTTGTACACGAAAAAAATTAGATAATGTATTAGTAGAATAGCGGTTATGTCCTAGTGTCATAGTTGAAGCGATAAGTGGATGTTGTAAATCGTTGTAATAGGCAACAAGTGTATCCCCAGCGCCTAGAACTTTATATACAACATGGTCACGACTTAATGAAGCAACATGAATCGCTTCGTTTTCCTCTATTTTTATCGTTACTGAAAATAATGTTTGCTCAATATTTTCACCTTTATTTTCTGCGATAAGAGCAACTTGCCAAAATAAAGGTTCTTCCTGTTTACCAAGTGGACCGAGTGCATCGGAATTTATTACATCATCACTTTCAAAAATAATAGTAAAACTTTCGTTATTTAATTGCGTACGAATATGATTTTTTAAATTAACGATATTTGCGTTTTTGTTTAGAAAAAAATGTCCAACGATAAAGTGGGGATGATCCACAATCGTTGGATTGTATCCGTTATTTTTCAGCTTTTCATTCCAAAGTGCTTTTGGGACATCAATGTGAATTCCGATTCCATCTCCTTCACCATTAATGAAACCAGCTCGATGATTCATTTTGACAAGTGATTGTATGCAAAGGTCAATGTTTTCTTTTGTAGGAATTTTGCGTTTCTCCATAACGGAAACGATTCCACACGCATCATGTTCTGCATTTTTATAATCTCGAAATAAAGACGGTGTCCATGTATTTGTTTTATTGAGCATCCGCCAATCCCCCCTCTTATTGAAGTTTGAATAATCTTACTATTTAAGGCGTGAGCAGCCTTATATACAAGGATAGTAAGGATATAAAAGAAAAATAAAACAGATAATTATGAATAATTATACTATTAATAAGGGATTTATGAAATAGAAAAAAGGAAAAAAGAAAGATGTGCTTTCTTTTTTCCTTTTTAATGAAGGGATTATTTATTATCCGCTAAAGCAGCGAATGCTCTGCCTACAGCTTCAATTGTATATTCAATATCTTCTTTTGTATGTTCTGTCGTTAAGAACCATGCCTCGTATTTAGAAGGTGCTAAGTTAATTCCTTCTTGAAGCATAAGCTTGAAGAATTTACCGAACATTTCACCGTCTGTATCTTGTGCTGCATCGTAATCTTCAATTGTATTTGTTGTGAAGTATACAGTTAAAGCACCTTTTAGTCGGTTTAATGTAATATCGATATTATGTTTTGTAGCTTGCTCTAAAATTCCCTTTTCAAGCATCGCACCAAGTTCATCTAATTTCTCATAAAGACCTTCTTGTTGAAGAACTTCTAGACAAGCGATACCGGATGCCATAGAAGCAGGATTTCCTGCCATTGTACCAGCTTGATATGCAGGTCCGAGCGGGGCAACTTGTTCCATAATTTCTTTCTTACCACCATAAGCACCGATCGGAAGTCCGCCGCCAATAACTTTACCAAGCGCTGTTAAGTCTGGTGTTACGCCAAGTAAGTCTTGAGCACCACCGTACATGAAGCGGAAGGCAGTAATAACTTCATCATAAATTACTAGTGCACCAGCTGCGTGAACAAGTTCGTTCACTTTCTCAAGGAAACCAGGTTTTGGCTCTACAATACCGAAGTTTCCAACAATCGGTTCTACAAGGATAGCTGCTACTTCATGTCCCCATTTATCTAATGCTTCTTTTAAAGTTTCTACATTATTAAATGGAACGGTAATAACTTCTTGAGCGATACTTTGTGGTACACCAGCTGAGTCTGGAGTTCCTAGCGTAGAAGGGCCAGATCCAGCTGCTACAAGTACTAAATCAGAATGACCGTGGTAACAACCAGCAAATTTCATAATTTTTGTGCGGCCTGTGTAAGCACGAGCGACACGAATTGTTGTCATTACTGATTCAGTACCAGAGTTTACGAAGCGGACTTTATCTAATGCAGGCATTGCTTCTTTTAACATTTTTGCAAATTTTACTTCTAGTGCTGTTGGTGTTCCGTAAAGTACACCATTTTCAGCAGCTGTTGTAATTGCTTTTGTAATGTGCGGGTGAGCATGTCCAGTAATAATAGGACCGTATGCTGCTAAATAATCGATATATTTATTTCCGTCTACATCCCAGAAATAAGCACCTTTTCCACGTTCCATAGCAACAGGAGCGCCGCCGCCAACTGCTTTAAAAGAACGAGAAGGACTATTAACGCCGCCAACGATATGTTCTAAAGCTTCTTTATGTAATGCTTCTGATTTTGTGAATTTCACTACAATTCATCTCCTTACAAAAATCTATGTATTATTCTAACATGTTTTTCGAAAAGACGTATTGTTTGTGATAGAGAAGGCAGTTGGGTAAACTATTCGTTGTGACATTTAGGAAGGGGGTCCGATTATGAAATCGGTAATTGAGGTACAAGGGTTACGTAAAGAGTTTACAGCCTATTCAAGTCGTCCGGGATTAAAGGGTGCTTTTCGCGATTTATTAAATCGTAATTATAAAATAGTACCAGCAGTAAATGATGTATCTTTTAATGTGAAACAAGGCGAAATGGTTGGATATATCGGTGAGAACGGTGCTGGTAAATCAACAACTATTAAAATGCTTACGGGGATTTTGACTCCGACATCAGGAGAAATTTTAGTAAATGGGATGAACCCGCATAAGCAGAGAGAAGAATTCGTAAGAACAATTGGTGTTGTTTTCGGTCAACGCTCACAACTTTGGTGGGATATTGCTGTACAAGAATCTTTTCGTTTATTAAAAAAAGTGTACGGTGTATCAGACGCTCAGTATAAAGAGCATATGGAACACGTGATTGAAACGTTAGATATTGGTCCTTTATTAGATAAGCCAGTTCGAAAGTTATCTCTAGGTCAAAGAATGCGTTGTGAATTAGCGGCAGCATTAATTCATAATCCGCCGTTATTATTTTTAGATGAACCAACAATTGGGTTAGATGTTCTTGTGAAATTAAAAATACGTGAATTTTTAAAAGAAATGAATGAACGTTATAAAACAACAATTTTATTAACAACCCATGATATTACTGATATTGAAGCTTTATGTGAGCGCGTTATCATGCTGGATGAAGGAAATATTATGTATGACGGTTCTTTAAATAATCTTCGTACACAGTGGGGAGCAGAGAAGGAAATCCATTTTCAATTTATTGCACCAGTTTCCTATCAGGCTTTATCAATGGTTATGCCAGATAGTCATGTCGTTTGGTCGAAAGCGAAAGAGGAAAACGCGTGGGTTGCAAAAATACCGAATGAAGAAGTTGTCATTTCAATGCTTATTTCTAAAGTAGTACAAGCCTTTCAAATTAAAGATTTAAAAATTAACGAAGTGTCTACAGAGGAAATTATTCGTAACATTTATGAAGAAGGTATTAAACATGGGTAAGTACATTGAAATGATTCGGATTCGCTTTTTAATGATGCTTGCGTATCGTACAAACTATTATAGCGGGATTTTAATTTATACAATTAATATCGGTGCGTATTATTTTTTATGGCAAGCAATTTATAGTGGAAAAGAGAATATTGAAAGTTTATCTATTTCGCAAATGACTACTTATATCGCAATTGCGTGGATGGCACGTGCCTTTTATTTTAATAATATAGACAGGGAAATTGCGATGGAGATTCAAGAAGGACGTGTAGCAGTAGAACTCATTCGTCCATATAACTACTTAGGCATGAAAGTGATGCAAGGTCTTGGTGAAGGAATATTTCGTTTTGCTTTCTTTTCAATTCCAGGTATGGTTATCGTTACCTTATTATTTTCATTGCAAATTACAACGAATTTTCAAACGTGGTTATATTTCTTCTTATCTTTAATATTTAGTTTTATTATTAATACACAAATTAATTTAATGACTGGAATGCTCACGTTCTTCCTATTTAATAATAGTGGAATTATGTATGCGAAACGTGTTGTTATTGATTTATTTTCAGGTCTATTATTACCAATTAGTTTTTATCCGTTATGGGCCCAAAAGGCAATGATGTTTTTACCGTTTCAGGCGATTAGTTATATTCCGAGTATGATTTTTTCAGAAGGTATACAAGGAAGTAAATTGTATGAGGCATTATTATTCCAAGTAATTTGGGCAATTGTACTTATTATTCCAATTGTACTCATGTGGAGAACGGCGAGAAAACGTCTAATTGTACAAGGGGGATGATGAGATGATATATATAAACCTATTTTTGCAATATGCAAGCCAATATATAAAAACAAAATTGGAGTATCGGGGCGATTTTATCGTTGGATTACTTTCTGATTTAGCACTACAGGCTGTTAATTTAATCTTTATTCTCGTTGTGTTTGGGCATACACAAGCATTAAAGGGCTGGAGTAGAGAAGAAGTAATCTTTATTTATGGTTTCTTTTTAGTGCCGTTTGCCATTTTCTCAGCTTTCTTTAACATATGGGACTTTAATGATCGTTATATTATTAAAGGAGAAATGGATCGTATATTAACGAGACCGATTCATAGTTTATTTCAAATTATATTAGAAAGAATGGAACTTGAATCTTTAATTGGAGCGATTACAGGAATAATTGTAATGGGATATGCAGCAGTGGAGCTGCAATTATCTTTTTACTGGTACGATTTCTTCTTATTCTTACTGATGGTAGGAGGAGGAGCACTTGTATATGGAGGGATATTTGTTACGCTTGCGAGCCTTGGTTTTTGGTCGGATGCGAAAAGTTCAATTATGCCGCTAATGTATAACATAGGTAACTATGGTCGCTATCCTGTTAACATTTATAACCGTGTGATTCGCTTCATTTTAACGTTTGTTTTACCATTTGCGTTTGTCGGAGTGTATCCAGCAGCATACTTTTTAAGAAAAACAGAGTGGAATAGCTATGCATTTGCAACACCATTCGTTGGTGTTATCTGTTTTACGATTGCAATTACTCTTTGGAACCAAGGAGTAAAAAGGTACCGTGGTGCTGGGAATTAATTATAGAAGCTTGTTTGTTTCTAAGGGATAAATCCAATGGCTGTCTCATACATATAAAATGAGGTGGAGGACATGTTATGGGGATTTATTCTATTAATTGCAGCAATTGCTATTTTGAGAAGTGTCCAATTGTTATGGAGTTCATATTCAGATTCTAGGCGTTTCTTTTCGCTTTATAATTTAGCCTCCTTATTTTTAATTTATACAACGGTATTGATTGCGTTTGGGTTAAGTTATGTTGTATTAGAAGAAATGGGTTTTGCAGTTTTGAAAGAAGATGGAGATAGCTTGCATGCCCAATCTTTTCAACTTGTAGAAATTTGCTTATATTTTAGCGCGGTTACTTTATTGTCCGTTGGGTACGGTGATATAGCTCCAATTGGAATAGGGAGATGGATTGCGATTGCAGAAGCGCTAATTGGATATACATTACCGTTTGCTTTTGTAATGAGGTCTGTAATAGACAATGAAAAATAAGGTAGCATTTGATATAGTAAAAGAAAAGAGTAGGAGTGATAACAATGATCACAGTAGGAGAAATGGCTCCAGAATTTACATTAGAGGGAAGTAACGGGGAACAAGTTCGCTTAGCTGATTTTCGTGGTAAAAACGTAGTGCTATATTTTTATCCGAAAGATATGACTCCAGGGTGTACAACTGAAGCATGTGATTTTCGCGATGCGTATGGATTATTTCAAGAGAAAGATACAGTTATTCTTGGTGTAAGTCCTGATTCAGCGAACAGACATCTGAAATTCATTGAGAAGCATGAGCTTCCATTTGTACTTTTAGTAGATGAAGATCATAAGGTAGCGGAATTATACGGTGTTTGGAAATTGAAAAAGAACTTTGGAAAAGAGTATATGGGAATCGAGCGTTCTACATTCCTTATTAATAAAGACGGTGAGCTTGTAAAAGAGTGGCGTAAAGTGAAAGTGAAGGGACATACTGAAGAGGTTCTTTCTTATATAAAGTAAATCCATTGTGGAGATAAAATATATAGAAGTAAGGCGAGTGTCTATACATATTTTATCGTCTTACATAAAGTGAAGTGTAGGGCATACCTCCTCAGATGATAGTATTCCAAGTGCGATTATGTCGCACTTTTTTTCTATGTAAATGTATAGAAAATGGGGAAGGATATATAAGAATAAGGCTATATACAAAAATAAACCACATACTTATAGTAGAAATATTGACGATTTATAAGAAAAGGAGTACACTCTTTATAAGAATTATAAAATAATAATCCGTATAGAATCGGGGTGCATGACGGTGGTCAAAGAAGAATTAAAAGAAGCGCTAGAAATGCTGAAAAATACGGGTGTACGCATTACTCCACAGCGTCATGCTATTTTAGAGTACCTTGTGGAATCTATGACGCACCCAACAGCGGATGACATTTATAAAGCATTAGAAGGTAAGTTTCCAAATATGAGTGTTGCAACTGTCTATAATAACTTACGTGTATTTAAAGAGGTTGGACTTGTAAAGGAATTAACTTATGGAGACGCTTCAAGTAGATTTGATTATGTTACAAGTCAACATTATCATGTGATTTGCGAAAAATGTGGTAAGATTGTTGATTTTCCTTATGGAGGTTTGGAACAGATTGAAGAGGAAGCTGCGAAAACGACAGGCTTCGTTATTAATAGTCATCGCTTAGAAATTTATGGCGTTTGTCCAGAGTGTCATAAGGCGTAATATATAATAAAGAAAGAGGGAGACGTAAACGTCTCCCTCTTTCTTTATTATATATGGGAATTACGTTAGGTTCAGGAGGATTTAAAACGTTCAGTGAAGAACCTAATTTAATTAAAGATAAATACAAAAGGTGATTTCTTTGTTAAGAAATCACCTTTTAACGTTTAGGTTTGTAAGGGCACATTGTACCTATATATGCCTATGATTTATAGCTCTTCTTATTATATTTCTCATCAAATTCTTTTCCTTCTAGATTTCGATCCATTGTTAAAGGTTGGTTGCAATGCATACATGCGTCGACACGACCGAGCATTTTGGTCGGCTTATCGCAGCTTGGACAAATAATTTGTACAGTTTTAGTAGATAACATGCCAATCCAAAAGTAAACGACAGTACTAGCGATAACAGCTAAAAAGCCAACCATCATAAATGTTGTCATAATAATAATGTTTTCACGGAAAAAGACACCTAAGTATGCAATGAAGAGGCCGATAAATACTAAACTTAATGCAAAGGTCCGGATTTTATTGATTTTGTTCGAATACTTAATGCTCATTTGCATCACACTCCTATAATAATAATATAACATAAAATTTAGAATTTTCACTCGTTAGTAAACGTGATAAACCGATAAGATATGAGATATGGAGTATGATGCAGAATGAAGGGAGACTATAATGGTTTTAAGATTTTAACGGGATGTGAAATTTTTTTATGAAAAGTATTGACCCCTTATATACTACATGATATATTAATAACCGTCGCTGATGCGGAAACGCAGAAAACGACAAAAAAGAAATTAAAAAACTTAGTTGACATCGGAAAACGAAGATGTTAACATAAGGAAGTCGCAAATGAGCGACCGAGTAGTTCTTTGAAAACTGAACGAAACAAACAACGTGAAACGTCAATTTTTATTTTTAGATGCTAGACAAACTAACT
>NZ_JBXAHR010000008.1:0-152661 GCF_058952315.1 Bacillus sp. GW823-FHT06B01
ACAAGTTCTAACTGCATTGCAGGTGGAAAATATCTATGAGGCTTATCCTGACCAAGATGTAATCAAGTTAATCCAAGAGGACAATTTTGATTATAACAAAGTCAAAGGCTTAGGCGAGAAGATGTATCAAAAGATTAAAAAGAAGATTGAAGACAATCTAGAACTAGAAGAGTTATTTGTTTGGCTCAATACATATGATATAAAGTTCAGTATGGTAGCAAAGCTGATTAAAGAGTTTGAATCTCCTGCACTGTTAATTCAGAAGCTAGAAGAGAACCCATATATGTTGACTAAGGTTCAAGGAATCGGGTTTACTAAAGCAGATGCTATAGCTAAACAAATGGGTATTCCGCTTGAAAGCCCACATCGTATCAAGTCGTGTATCGTCTATTGTATCGGTGAGGAGAACGGAAAGGGTAACGCCTATATTAATAGGAAGATACTCATTCAAGAAGCACAGAAGCTACTTGCAATCAACAAATCAATCATCGAAGAGTGCCTTGTTTCTTTTGCAGAAGGAGATAAGAGCGTTGTAATGATTATCAATGAACGCAGAGTAACACTACGAAGAGTTTATGAAGCAGAACAGTTTGTAGCAGAGTCGTTGACTGCTCGACACTTTGAATCTAAATCAATTGAAGGATTCGATGTGGATGCGTTCTTAGATGGATATTGTAAAGAACATGATATTTCTCTTACGGATGAGCAGAGAAGCTTCTTCCATAACTTTGCGAAGTACAACATTAATTTCCTTATTGGATATGCAGGTTGTGGTAAGTCATTCTTACAAACTATTCTATTAGAAATGACCAAGAAGATAGGGTTGAATGTTAAACTTCTTGCTCCAACTGGGAAGGCAAGTAAAGTACTTTCAGCTTACACAGGTCAAGATGCTTCTACTATACATAGAGCGCTAGGTGTACGTGATATGGGAGACGAACCATCAATGATTTCTCACGATGTAATCCTTGTAGATGAATCATCTATGTGTGATATTTTCCTTGTACGACAGTTACTAAGAGGCATTGATAACTCAAATGCACGTATTGTATTTATCGGTGATGACTTCCAGTTACCATCCGTACAAATCGGTAACTTCTTATATGATTGCATCAATTCAGATGTATTCCCAGTAACGAAGCTAACAGTAGTATTCCGACAAAAAGATGGCGGTGTCTTAGATATTGCAACTAAGATACGTGAAGGAGAGAAGGTCTTATCTAGTAATCAAAGTGGTAAGCTTCGATTCGGTAAGGATGCAATTATCCACCTTGCTCAGCCACGTCATATAGTTGACGGTTATAAGTTCTATTATAAGAAGATGCTTGAACGATTCGATGCCGAGGATATCATGGTTCTATCTCCGACAAGGAAAGGTGACTTAGGGGTGTTTGAGATTAATAAACACCTACAGGAACTTGCTAATCCGCCAAGTGATAACAAGAAAGAGCATACAGTTAATACTAAAATGGGCGAGGTCACGTACCGAGTAGGGGATTTCGTAATGAATATCGCCAATACATATGACCTTGAAATTTCAGAAGGTGTTACAGTTGATATCTTTAATGGAGATACAGGAAGGATTGTAGACATCAATAAGGAAGATAAGGTAGTAATCATCGACTTCGTTGACTGTGCAAACGTTCCAATCAGCTTCAATGATATCTCTAAGATTGTACATTCTTATTGTATGACTATCCATAAATCGCAGGGAAGTGGTTCACCAGTTGTTATGGTAATAGCCGACAAGTCACATACGTACCAATTAAATGCCAACCTATTATATACAGGATGGACACGAGCTAAGAAGTATCTGATTGCACTGACACAGGTTGATGCTATGAACAGTGGAATCAGGAAAGTTGCTAGTACGAAACGTAAAAGCTTCTTAGGAGAGTTGCTAGAAGAATTAGGTACATTGGCAAAAACGGCTTAAAACACTGTGAATCAAAGCTAGTTTGACAAGTGTAAAAAATAATGATAATATTGATTTAACAAATGAAACGAATAATAAACATTGAGAGAGCGAAATCATTTCGGTCTCTTTTTGTTATGAATTGAAGGGAGAGGGTTATCATAGGTGCGGTAAGCATAGATATCCATGCAAGAGAGCGTAACTTTCAACAAGTAAACCTCTCTGATGAAAATGCAATTAGATGGTTAATAGAGTTTATGGATACGGTTAATCCATATTTCGATGATGAGAAAGACGATAACTTCGATGTTGCAGGTAACTCACAGCATCTAAATCAAGAGTTGGTTGCACTATATGCTTCATTAGAAACATTAATTAAGAAGTGTAACTTTAATGAACGTCAAATGATGCTAATTGACTTGGTATCAAGAGGCTACTCATTCGCTGACATTGGTAGGATGGAAACAGGTGTGGATGAGAGTGGCGCTAGAAAAATGCTAAATACAATCTACAAATCAATCGCAAAAGAGAATGAGTTAGAGTGGAAGAAGTACATTAACCATACTATTTTGAAAGCGGTTACAAAGAAGTGTCGAGAGTGTGAAGAGGAACTACCAGTTACAGAAAGTTTCTTCGCAAAAGATAAGAAGAGTAAAGACGGTTTTAAGCATGATTGTAAGAAGTGTAAAAAAGTGCGACAAAAAACTGCCTGAAACATACCTACTAAATGACATAATAAATGAGAGGGTTAAATAAAATGAAGATTTTATCACCAATTGGAGAAACTATTGAACTTAAAACTTCCATTACTTTAGAGGAGAAGATGATGAAAGTTAATGAGTTGATTGGAAAGTATGAAACTGAAATCAACAAAAACTGGAATAGTAATCCTGTTAAGTACTTCTTAGACAGCCTATCCAATTACATTGTATGGCACAAAGAAGAAGAAATGAAGAATAAGGAAGATAAAGAGGTTATGTCTCACAACAAAGTGAGAAAGTTACATAAGTTTGATGATAAAAACATCAACTTCTCAACTCTATCTGAATCTGATAAATCAGCAATCGGCTTAGAGAGTGACAAGTTTGATTCTTAATTTGTCACAAGTGTAATAAATAATGAATTTTAATAACTACAAAATACTAAATTTTAATGAGAAAAAGGAGAAATGAAAGAATGAATACACAATTATTAGCTAAAGAGGTACAAGGAACTTTACGTGAGGAAATGGGTCTTAAATTAAATCAAGCTGACGCTCGTCGTGTGGTAGACACAGTAACAGGTGCTATTGTAGAAGGTATGAAAGAACACGGTGCAGTTAAAGTTGCAGGTTTAGGAACGTTCACACGTCAATTCAAAGAAGCAGGTACAGCACGTAACCCGAAAACTGGTGAAGAAGTACAAGTTGCTGAAAAGCATGTACCTAAGTTCAAGGCTTCTCAAGCTTTAAAAGATTCAGTACGTTAATTCACAATTAAATCTCATAGAGATTACAAGTTAACGAGGTAGTAGAGATGATTCTCTATTATCTCGTTTTTTGCACCTATAGCTCCAATGGTAGAGCAGAGAGCTGTTAACTCTTTGGTTGGTGGTTCGAATCCATCTAGGTGCGCCATGCAGGAGGCAACTAACGGGTTGTTTATGAGGTCGTGACTCACCTCCTGCTTCCATCGGGATGTAGCTCAGTTTGGTAGAGTGCCACATTTGGGGTGTGGATGCCGTAGGTTCAAGTCCTGCCATCCCGATTATTTTAAAACGGAGAAAAAGGGGAAGGGAATTATGATTAAAAGAGATTTACACGGTAAAAGAATTAAAAAAGCTCAAGCTAAAACACAATCTGCCCAAGAAGTATTTGTAAAAGCGATTGAAGAT
Organism: Bacillus sp. GW823-FHT06B01; assembly: GCF_058952315.1. Taxonomy (NCBI): domain Bacteria; kingdom Bacillati; phylum Bacillota; class Bacilli; order Caryophanales; family Bacillaceae; genus Bacillus; species Bacillus sp. GW823-FHT06B01. The sequence goes on from NZ_JBXAHR010000008.1 coordinate 3,788, forward strand.
ATTGATGCTTCTGATGCACATTTAGACGAAGTAATCAAGGAAGCTCAGGCTGAAATTGCTAATCTACAATCCTTTGTAGAAGATGCAAAAACAAGTAAAGCTGAGAATGATGTTTTAAGAAAGAATATTCAAGGTTTAGTTAGTATTTAATATTTCGCATCCTTAGTGGATGCTTTTATGGTGCATTAGTGTAGAGGTTAACACACTTGGCTGTCTACCAAGTAGCACGGGTTCGAATCCCGTATGCACCGCCATTATTTCCGAGTAGACGAATTGGTAAAGTCACTAGCCTTTGAAGCTAGAGTTTGGAGGTTCGAAGCCTTCCTTGGAAATCGACCAAAGTCCATGCTTTGGAAACTAGATATTAGCCTAGTTTTAGTATCTAGTTTCCAGTGTGTGGCGTAATGGTAACGCAGTGGACTGTGAATCCATGAATGAGAGTTCGATTCTCTCCATGCTGATATGCAGATTATGCAGATGAAAGACCCTTCCGAAAGGTCGTCTTATGTTGAGGGTAACAGCTTACATAGGATTAGAGGAAAGATGGGTGTTCCACTACCTGTGACAATAAGTCATAAAACGTGGGCTTTAAAATTCTTGCTAGACTACGGGAGCTAGCTAGTTGGCAAGCAACGGAAAAACTTGAATGATGTGGACGCAGGGGAGTAGCGCCACGTAAAAAACATAACAGCTCCTTTAAGCCGACTTAGCTCAGCAGGTTAGAGCGGTTGCCTTGTAAGCAACAGGTCGTGGGTTCGATTCCTACAGTCGGCATTGACGTTTTTACCGATTCCACGTCGTTAATCTACGATTCGGTACGCAAAGCGGTAGGTTCTGCTTGACCTATGATATCAAAACAAGCATCCATTATGGCGCATTGGTGAAGCGGTCTAACACACTCGACTTTCTATCGAGCATACAGGGGTTCGAATCCCCTATGCGCTACCATGCCGATTTAGCTCAGAGGTAGAGCAACGTCTTGATAAGGCGGAGGTCAGTGGTTCAAATCCATTAGTCGGTATCATTTTATGAGGAGATGGTGAAGAGGCTTAACACGGTAGGTTGCAACCCTATTATTCGTGGGTTCAAATCCCACTCTCCTCTTAGTTTTGTAGCATGTGGTATTGGTCTAATGGCTATGATTTCTGACTTCCAATCAGAAGATGAGAGTTCGATTCTCTCATACCACATCATTTTTACCCCTATAGCTCAGTGGATAGAGCAACGGGTTTCTACCCCGTGAGTCGGGAGTTCGAATCTCTCTAGGGGTGCTAGTTTATTATGGCAGGGTAGTCTAGTGGCAATGACAGGAGACTGTAAATCTCCCCTCAATCGAGTTCGTAGGTTCGAGTCCTACCCCTGCCACCATATGGAGTTTTAGTTTAACAGGCAAAACACTTGGCGTAGTCAAGGCGTAATCGGTTCGAGTCCGATAAACTCCTCCCTCCCTTCAATATGCATCTTTAGCTTAAAGTGAAAGCAGACCGCCTAAACAGCCGTTATATGTAGGTTCGAACCCTACAAGGTGCATCTTTACTTCGAGGCTTGGCTCTGATAGCGTAACGTGAGTTGCGTAAAGGCAATGTGACAAGTTGCCACCGTGTAAACGGTCAATCCAAGCACAATCGACACTCCTAAGTCATCATTGTGATGATGGTGATAGTTTCGTGAAATTACGGAGAAAACGCTACGAGGTCAACGATGTAGTAGCAGTATTGGTTAGCACCAATACACTCCACGCTAAAGTAATGAAGAAACGAGAGTGAATCGAGAGATTGTACAGTCCGAGTCTAACAAGCAAGGGCGACAGTCAGTAGTGAAAGCGAAATGGTCGAAAGCCAAAGTAACTTTGATTACGGTTTGAGTAGCTAGTTGGCGAAAGAACATGAAGGCGTGTGGTATTTTGTAATCCAAAAGATTACGAAGCCACTGAGACAGCACGTCTTCGGTCACAGAGACTAATACAGGTATTAGATATGGTAATCTAAAAAGATGATTAATATATGACTAATTAAAATTCATACAAGCGAAAGCCTGTCTCCTTACATTACGAAGGCAACCTAAATCCCCACAACGAAAGTTGAATGAGGAGCATGATGAGTTCGCAAAACTCTGATTGTTTGATAGTGAATTGCATGGTTCTCTTAGCAGAGATTAATAGCGTGGCAACGTTGACAGAATAGGAGCTATTGAGTAGTAGTGTAACAGGTCGCAGAATGCACAGCGACTAATTAAAACGTGCGGTTGTGAGTGATACGTAATTGCTCCAAAAGAGGATTACGTGGATAAGAGAGGAAGATATAATCTTTCTAAAGGCACTCAATGCGAGGTTTAATCTCAGCCTACGCAAGACCAGTTCTGTTTTTACGGAATTGGATTTTATCTTGGAGGGGTACTCAAGTTGGTGAAGAGGACAGTTTGCTAAACTGTTAGTACCTATTTAAAGGTAGCGAGAGTTCGAGCCTCTCTCCCTCCATTAAAGGTGGACTAAGCCTAAAAAATTAGTCAGGTGCAAAGGCAACTGCATCATTCCCGAATGGGGGACGATTTAAAGATACCATTATCCATCCCGATAAGAGATTGTCTTATCTGCTTGCTATCATCGCAGTCACCGTTGAGGATAGAAGAGGTAGCTATCACGCTTGAATACGTGACAATACATGCTAGCGTATTAACGGTTCGAGTCTTAAAAAAAGCTTAATTACTAAGAGATGTGGGACAAGGATACCAACCCACCAACGGTAGACATTGGAAAGTCGCTCTGTTTCTCATATTGAAGGCAAGTGTGGGAGCGATAGAGTTCGTTGACGATGGTTTATGCGAACATTATAGACAACTAAATATGAAAAAGTGCAACCTCACATGAGTTTCCTGCACTTCTTGTGTGAGTTTTTCAAATGTATGTAGGTTTCTACCCTAGCCGTTCCTACTAAATATAAACGGCAAGGTGTCATGCGCCTTTAGTGTAATTGGTAACACAGAAGTCTCCAAAACTTCTATTCTAGGTTCGAGTCCTAGAGGGCGTGCCAAATATGTAGGTTATGGTTTTAATAGTGGTTCGACTCCGCTAGCCTGCACTCTTATTTAGAATTTAAATGTACGAATACATTATATAATATTATATACAATAACATAATATATTTTCTGTATTATACGACACCGAGATAGGTGTCTTTTTTGTTGTATATAGGTCGGTAAAATTTCATTTACCGTAATGGATTATGAGAAAAAGGGGAAATGTAGACATGGCAAAAGAGACACACACGATTAGTGTAAAAGGTTTACTAGATGCTGAGAATCGAATTATCACAGAATATGATAAAAAAGGTGTTTGCCTTGGAGATATCCATATTGATAGTGAGCTAGCTAAATTTAATGGAGCTGAGATTTCATTCACTATTAAATTGGACAAGGTTTTAAATGAGCCAAATGATGAGGCGGAATACTAAGATGAGACGCTACACGAACAAAAAGGACGAAGTAGTTGAAGTATCACAGGAACACTTAGAAACAGCAGTGGAAATTAAACTTCAATTACAAGAAATGAGTCCTAGTAGACGTGTTGTTTGGTCAAAACATCGTGAACTTATGAAACAAGAAGGATTCGAAAACTCAGATGTAAACGAGGCATATCGTTGTCTTGTAAAAGACTATCAGAAGAAGATTGGTAAATTAGTACCTGTTAAGAAACATGCTGATATGGTTTCTACATCTAAATTAGAATCTATTCGCAATATGGTTGGTGAAATGTATCAAGAAAAACGTGAGAACCAAATTGTTCTTCGTGATTTGAATAAAGCTAAACGTGATTTAGCTGACTTCCATACAATTGCAGAAGAAGTTCGAGATGCGATGTTAGATAACTGTGTTATTGAAGTTCCCGAATATGCTTACAAAGGTAAATTAGAGAGACGTGAAAACGAATTAGTAGTTTGCTTACAAGATTGGCATGTGGGAGCAGTTGTCGAGGGTGTTTATGGAAATGACTACAACTTCGAAATCGCTAAGAAACGCTTAGAGAAGATGAAAGAAGAAGTTCTTTACTACGTTAAGACATTCAATGTTAATGACGTAACGGTAATACATAATGGTGATATCATCGAGCAAATCTCAATGAGACCTACAAACCAACCATTTGAATGTGAGTTCAATATGGCGGAACAAATCAATAAAGCAACACGTTTAGTAATTGATTTCGTAGTATCTCTAACAGCCTACTGCAATGTAGAGCTTGGTTTGACAAGTGGTAATCACGACAGAATGCAGTCACACAAAGACAGTGTAATCACAGGTGATAATGTGACAGCAGTTATTTATGAGAGCATTAAGACGTTTGTTGAGATGGCGAATATTCCACGATTAAGTTTAATTGATAATACAGATTACAATTATTCAATCTTGAAGAAATTCGGGAAAGACACTTACATCAAATTCGTTCACGGAGACAAAGAGAAGCAAGCAGATGCAAACAAAATCGCATCGCATGAATCTATGGATAACGTAGAATTAACAGCTCTTGTAATGGGACACTTCCACAGTCACAAAGTTATTGACCGTAACTTCTCTAAGAAAGAGATTTACTTTGGTAGCTTAATGGGACGCAATGACTACGCACGAAACTTCAAAGGGATGTCTGATGCATCTCAAGGAGTTATTGTTGTACGTGGTGATGGAAAGATTATTCCAATTGAAGTGAACCTACAAATTAATTAGAAGTATTTTCAAGTACATGAGGTTGTCTCGTGTGCTTTTTTAATGCTTTTAAACGGAAAGGAAGATTAACTATGGCGAAGGTCACAGTCAAAAAGGGGGTTAATAAACCCACTAAAAAAGTTTGTTCTAAATGTACAAATGAGATGGCGTTGCGTAATTTCTATAAGTCACAGAGTCCGTTGTTTGCAGATGGATATGTTTCCATGTGTAAAGGGTGTTTGTTCTCTCTAGTGGATGAACGAGACTTAGTAGGAAGCTTAAAATCCATCCTAATGAAGATGGATAAACCGTATCTACATGATACATGGGAATCAACATTGGAGAGTGAACCGACTAATCCAATTGGAGTGTATATCAAAAATATTAATTCACTTCCTCAATACAGGAAGATGTCATATGAAGATAGCACATTTGAGGATGTAGAGGTTATATCACAGGAATCTCCTAAAGTAGTAATTTCGGATGATAGTATCCAAATTACAAATGAATTAAAGCTCAAATGGGGCTTAAAGTACACAGATTATGAATTACTCGTATTAGAGAAATTTTATAAAGACATGGAGAAATCCTATGATATGTCTACTCCACAGCATAGACGATTGTTAATTCAGTTGTCCAAGATGAACATAGAATTAGATAAGTTCCTTGAGCGTGGAGCTGTTACAGAGTATACGAAGATGTCTAAGACCTATGATGAAACAATGAAATCAGCAGGTTTCAGACCAGTAGACCGTAAGAGTTCAGATGAAGCAAGTGGTATCCGAACGTTCAGTCAAATTTTCGAAGAAGTAGAACGTGAAGGATTTATCGAACCTGCTCCAATCACAGAACACAAAGATTTAGCAGATGAAACGCTGTTAATTCTATTAAATTATTCAAGAACTTTATTCAGTATGGAGCAACTTACTGAACTCCCTCCTGATATCGAGAAACAACTCGATGATTTTAGGGAAGGTGAGGAATAAGTGGCTTCTAAGAAGACAAATAATAAGAAATTAAACTTTGAAACTAGGAGTGTTCCTGATAACGACCCTAGTAAGAAGCAAACATCGGTAAAATCATTCAAAGAGACCTTACCCGATTGGCGTAAGTGGTGTGAATATTGGCGAAGCTACCCTGATAGATTCGTAGACCACATTAGACCTCCTAATAGCAAAGTGAAGCTTTATTTCTACCAAAGAATAATGCTTAGAATCCTATTCCGCTATCAGAAGGTTTATTTCGTTTTAACTCGTGGTTCTGCAAAATCATACACACAGATTTTAGCGATGTATCTGAAATGCATAATGTACCCTGATACGCACTTGTTTATCGCCGCACCAACGAAACAGCAGGCGTCAAACATTGCGAAAGAGAACATTGAGCGGATTTGGGAACACTTACCTCTGCTACAGAAGGAAGTAAAGCAAACCATCTTCCAAAATGACTATACGAAGCTTATTTTCCATAATGGCTCATCACTAGACGTAGTACAAGTAGCACAGAGTTCTCGTGGTGGTCGTCGTAACGGTGGAGCAGTTGAGGAGATTGTCGATGATTCGATGAAGAAAGATGTCCTTAACGAAGTAGTAATTCCGATGATGGCGAATGACCGTATTGCAACATGCGGTGGTAAAGACCCAAATGAACCACATAAATTCCAGTTCTATATTACAACGAGTGGTACAAAGCAAAGTTTCGCTTATGAAAAACTACAAGAAGTAATAGATGAAATGGTGAATCCAAGTAATTTAAATTACGGAAAATCATTCGTACTTGGTGCAGGATACAGATTAGGTTGCCTATATGGTCAGTTAGATGAAGAGTTCATTCAGAGCTTAAAACTACAGCCTACATTCAATCCCATGTCATTCGCACGAGAATACGAATCTATATGGACAGGTACTAGTGATAACTCACTAGTTACAATTGAAGATTTACAAAAATGTAGAACGTTAACTAAAGCAGAGTATCGCAATATGGATAGGTCAGCAGAGTACATTCTGAGCTATGACGTTGCCCGTTCTGAGGGTAATGCCAATGCGACATCTGCATTATGTGTATTTAAAATAACCCCTCGTGGTGATGGTACATATATCAAACACTTAGTAAACGTATTTAGCATGGAAGGAACGCACTTCTTGGAGCAAGCATTGTTCCTCAAGAAGAAAGTAAATGAATACAAAGCATCAATGGTAGTAGTCGATGCCAACGGTTTAGGTACTGGTTTAATTGACCAATTAGTATTAGAGATTGATGAAAACCCACCTTATTCAGTTGTTAACGATGAACGTTATGACCGATTTAAGCGTCAGAACAGTATTCCAATGGTGTTTGCTTTGAAATCTACAAACAAAGATACAAAGTCGAGTGACATTCACAACGTATTCATGAACTCTATTGCGAACCATGATATTAAAATTCCACACACTGAATCACAAGCTCGATTAGATATTCACAAGAAGAGCGATTCAATACAGGTAGCTAAGCAATTACTACCATTCGTTATGACAGACAGATTAGCTGATGAAATTATGAACCTTGAGTATTCACAGTCGGGTAATAACACGATTGTTAAGCAGATTTCAAAGAAAATCAACAAGGATAAATTCTCAGCGATGGAATACGGATTATTCTACATTCACTTATTGGAACGTAAAAATAAATCGAGACAAAGAGAGACAATCACTGACATTTCGAAGATGTTTGCGTTCAAAGCACCAAAATACAAATTGCATAGATAGGAGGTGGATGTGTGAAAAGAAAGAGTCCTAACTTAAATGAAAAGAATCAGAGATTTAGTGCAATGGATACGAAATCTATTAACTTTGCTAAGTTAGTAGAACAATACATTGATATTAATGAGAGTTCTAGAACTAAATCACTTAACTTTACTAAGGATGATATTCGTAGATGGATTGAAAACCCTGATAAGAATGAAGACAAGCTAATTGAGGTATCACGTTACTTATACACGTTTAGTTCACCGTATAAGAGATTAATTGATTACTTCTCACAGTTGCCACTATGGACATACGTTGTAGAGCCATATGGCATTGATGTGGACAAGCTTGATTCACAGAAAGATAAGATTATGAAGAACTACAATAAAGCTCTTAGAATCCTTTCTAATATGAATATCCGACATGAGATGGCTAAGATTGCTAAGACGTGTTTCAGAGAGGACGTATTCTATGGATACGAACACGAAATAGGCGACTCTTATTACATTCAAAAGTTGAATCCGAAGTATTGCAAGATTATTGCTATTGAAGACGGATGTTATTCATTCGCTTTCGACTTCTCTTACTTTGATAGTAGAAAGAAGGTTATTCGATTATATCCGAATGAGTTCCGTGAGAAGTATGTTGCTTATACGAAAGATAAGAAGAATCTACGATGGCAAAAGTTAGATACATATCAAACGATTTGTATTAAGGCTAACGAAGATTTGGAGTTTGTTATGCCTCCATTCGCTTCTACTTTTGAAAGCGTTTACGACATTGATGTCGCTAAGAAACTTCGTGATACGAAGGATGAACTAGGAAACTACAAAATCTTAGTACAGAAACTTCCTATCCGAAAAGATAGTGAGTTAAACAATGACTTCGCTATTGATTACGACACAATGATGCTGTTCCACAATCAGATTTCACAGGTTGTTCCTGAGCAGGTTGGAGTAATCACTACTCCGATGGAAGTAGATGAATTTAAGTTTGACAATGAGAAGATGGATATCGACAAGGTTTCTAAAACAGAAACAGGCTTTTGGAATACAAGTGGTGTTCCACAGACGTTATTCGGTGCAGATAAGATGACATCGGGTGCGTTGGATAAGTCGGTTAAGACGGATGAAATGATTGCATTTGCCTTCCTAAGACAAGTAGAGAGATGGATTAATAGGAAGCTCAAAAACAGAGCTAAGAATATGAAAATCACTCTATTAGATATCACTCATTACAACAAAGACGATGTATTTGATAAAGCATTAATGGGTGGACAATATGGTATGCCACTAAGAAATGTTATCGCAAGTACATTAGGACTAAATCCAAGTTCATTATTAACAATGGCATGGTTAGAGAATGAAGTCCTAAATCTTGATGAAAAACTTGTTCCGTTAATTAGTAGCCATACTCAATCTGCAAATGACGCCTCAGATAAAGGTGGACGACCTGAGAAAGAAGGTAGTGACCTAACTGAGTCAGCAGAGAAGAGCAAAGAGCGAGAAGCGAACGAGTTCAAGAAATAGAATAAAATTCATATTTTACTCAATCACTTGAAAGGAGGTGAATGGATGACAAAGACGATTAAACGTATGGAATTTAACGCAAAATTCTACGAGGTTGAAGAAGTCAACCCACAGTTCTCTAGAGCAAAATGTCGTGTAATGTACACGGGTGATAATTTTAACAAAACTATTATCAATAAAGATGCCGTAGAGAAAGCACTACCTTCCATTTATAACATTCCTGTAGTTGGTGAGTTCTCCACTGAGAAAGAAGATTTCAAAGGTCATGGAGGAAAAATCGAGATTACAGAAGATGATTACAGAATGGTTCAGACGACTGTTCCTTATGGTGTTGTTCCCGAATCAGCAAAGGTTTACTGGGAAGAAGTAGAGGAAAAGAACGGTAAGAAGAACGATTACTTATGTATCGAAGGTATCTATCTATGGACGGGACGTTATCCCGAAGCAAAGAAAGTAGTAGATGAAGGAAAAGGTCAATCAATGGAGATTGATATTAAAGATGGAAACTATGTATCTGAAAAAGATATGTATGACATCACTAATTTCAACTTCCAAGCATTATGCATCCTTGGTGATGATGTTCGACCATGCTTCGAATCTGCTGATATTAAAGCTTACAGCTTAGACCGAGATAGATTTAAGGACGAGCTAGCTGAAATGTTAGGCGAGTTAAAGTTCTCATTGAAACCTGAGTCTGAGGAAACGGAGGTGTCAGAAGTGAAGTGTGAAAAATGCACTCAAGTAGAATGCATTTGCGAAACTGCTGAGGAAACGGTTGTTGAGGAAGTAACTACAGAAGAAGTTACTGAGGAGACTGTTGAAGCAGTTGAAGTCGTTGAAGAAGTACAAGAAGAAGTAGTTGAAGAAACTCAAGAAGCTGAAACTGAAACTGAGGAAGTTGCTGAGGTTGAAGCAGAAGAAACAGTAGTTGAAGTACAAGAAACTATTGAAGAAACTGTTGAGCCTGTAGCAGAGGAAGTTGTTACAGGAGAAGTTGTTGAGGAAGTTCAAGAAGTAGATTACCAAGCTCTCTACACAGAAGCACAAGCCGAATTAGAGCGAGTTACCACAGAGCGTGACAATTTACTAACTTCTAATACTGAATTAGAGACTTTCAAAGCGAATGTATTACGAGAAAAGCACGAGGCTAGTGTTAAAGAACTAATTAAAAATGAAGAGTTCGCTAGTTTAGAGCAAGGTGATATTCAAGACTTAATTGATAGTGTTCATGAGTATTCTCTAGAACAAATTCAATCTAAGCTGTATGAGCGAGTTGGTAAGAAATTAGCCAAATTCTCATTACAAAATAAGACTCGTAAAGATAAGTCGATTGTGACTTTAGAGTTTAGCAAAGAAGAAGATGCTAACGAATCAAAATCTGCTTATGGTGGATTGTTCGATAAGCATTTATCTAAATAATTACAGATGTAATAAATAATGAAAATAATAGGAGGAAAAATTACATGGCAATTGTAAGAAAAGATAAGGTACTTAGTGGTTACAACGGTAACTTAGAGTCTGTTGTTCACACTAAAGAAATGACAAATGGTTTATTCACAGTATTAGGAAAGAAAGTTGCTGACAGCCGTGAGGTACATGAAGTTGTAGTTCCAACTGCTGAAAATATCGCAACAGAGGATGTTCTATTAATCCACGCACCTGAGGTGATGTATGACGAGCGTAAATATCGTCTACGTGATTTCCGCATTCCTGCAAATCAACCTGCACGAGCTTACCGCATGTCTAAAGGTGATGTAATCACATTAACTAAAGACTTATTCGTTGGCGCTGTAAAAGTAGGCGACGAAGTTATCCCTGCTGTAGATGGTTCTATGAAGTTAACAAAAGCAGGTAAAGAAGCTAAGTCAACTCTAGTATTCGAAGTAATCGAAGAAGATAGCTTAGATGTAATCGACGGAGAAGCTTTAGTACTAAAAGTAAAACGTGCTTAATCACTAGCACAACAGGTGTAAAAAATAATGGAGATTAATTATTAGGAGGAAAAAATAATAATGAATGCAATTGTAAAATTAGGTATTGATTTATACCACAACCGTGTGTCTAACTACACGGCAACAGAAGCACAAGAAGTATTACGAAAGGAAATGCTTGAGAAAATCGGGTGTGAAGATGGCAAATTTAGCTATAAGAAATTCCGTAAAAACAAGAATGACCTTTTCGAATTAATCGAAGAAACTTTAGAAGTACTAGTAAGTGAAGGATTAGAAGAGCAATTCTCAGGTTTCGCTGAAATCCGTAACTTAAAAATGGGAGATACTAACGTATTCAAAGTACCTTCTAACCACATGTTCAAAATTAGTACAACTGCTGACGGTCACGGCAACCACAGACGTCAACGCTTAATCGACGACAGCGAGTTCACAGTTACACCAGTAACTTACCAAGTTAAAGTGTACGAAGAACTTCACCGTTTCTTAGCAGGACGTGTAGACTGGAGCGAATTAGTTAACTCAATCTCTAAATCATTCGTAGTTAAATTACGTAACGATGTGTATGAGGCTGTTTACAACTCTTACGACCAATTAAAAGCACCTTACCAACGTAGCGGTAGCTTCGAGTTAGATACATTAACAGACATCGTTTCTCACGTTGAAACTGCTACTGACTCTCAAGCTATTGTATTAGGTACTAAGAAAGCATTAAGCAAGATTTCTCCTGCTTTACTATCTGACCGCATGAAAGATGAGTTCAATGCAACTGGCTTCTTCGGTCGTATCGCAGGTATCGAATTACGTGAAATTCCACAATCTCACAAAATCGGTACTCACGAGTTTGCGATTGATGACAACTTCTTAATGATTGTTCCTACAAGCATTGACAAGTTCGTTAAAATCGTTAACGAAGGTGAAGCAATCATCATGGAAACAGAAGCAGGTAAAAATGCTGACCAAACTGCTGAGTACGACTTCATCATGAAGCAAGGTATCTCAGTAATGAGTTCTACACACTACGGTATCTACCGTCTAGCTTAATCTAAAGATTGGCACGCTACGCTCAGCTAATAGTTGGGCGTAGTTTTATTTTACAGACTTATGAGGCAAAAGGGGAAAGGATTTATGAAAGAACTTACAGAGTTAAAAACTATGAAAAAAGCTGAACTCGTACAGTTTATGGTTGATGAGTTTGGTTATGAAGAATCAGATGTTAAATCTCTCACAATACCAAAATTAATTAAGGCTATCCAAGAATCACAAGCAGAGATGGCAGAAATCGAAAGAGATATTAAGAGAGGTTCAACTCCGAAGAAGCGACAGATTGACCGTGAGCGCATGATTACTATCATGAATGGAACTATGGGACATGTTGAATATACATCTTCTAAAACTGGTGAGACTTGGGCGTTCACTGATTATGGACAAACCAATGAGATGAGTGTCGGAGAATTAATCACAATTAAGAACCAATTCCCACGATATTTACGAGATAACTGGTTCATTATGTTAGACGATGAAGTTGTTGACTACTTAGGATATTCAGAGTTGTACAAGCATGTTTTAAATGAAAAGCAATTAGAAGAGTTCTTTGAGCTAGATGTTAAAGAAATGGTTGAGATTATGAAAAAAGCTCCACTTGGTATGGCGCAATTAATCGCAGGCATGTCAACACGAAAGTTTGAAAGCGGTGAATTAAAGGATATCTATAAGATTAAAGCGATTCAAGACACTTTAGGTATCACGATTGACATCGACACAATTCAGTAAGGGGTGAACACATATGGCAACCCCATTCTCAGAGATTTACAAACTATTTTTAGGTAAAATTGATAGCTATGATTTTGCGAAGCTGACAAAAGAAGAATTAGAGGAAGATTTAAAAGACTACTTAGATTTAGCGATTAGCAATTTTATAGTATGCACAAAAGACTTAGAAGACATGACTGATGAAGGATTCAATGAGAAGTTAACGATGAAAGAAAAAGATATCTTGGCAACGTTGATGGTACTCGAATTTCTAAAGCCAAAAATGGCTACAGATGAGCTTATCATCCAAGCCTTGACCGATAAAGACATCCGAATGACGTCACAAGCGAATCACTTGAAGCTAGTTATGGAATTATCTAAGCAAATTGAAAGACGTGTGCAGACTGCTATGAACAGTTACGCTATCAGAAATACGGAGGACAAGGCGAAATGATTGATGTTAAAGACCCAGTATTCATCTCGTATTGCGAATCGTTGATTGATAAGACTTATAAAATACTCCCTCTATATGAAGAGAAAAATGTCGGACTAGCGTCTAACATCGAATCACTAGTTATTGAGGTATTTGGTTTACATCGTGTGATTGATAAACTTCGCATGAGTGCAGAGTACGTTACGTTAGTTTCTACTTTAAAAGCTCTAGAGATTTATATCAAAGAGGATGTTATTTCTCACCGTGAAATCAAACGTGAAGTATTCAAATGTATTGGTCTTATTAAGAAAATACGTGAAGTAGCAATGCAAAGCGGTGAGTAAAAATGAGCGATTACTTTGAAAGATACAAAAGACGTGCAGGTGAACCATTCGGTAGAAGATTAAGAACAAATGCTGATGACTTCTATCACAGGAAGTTAATGGAGAGTTCAAACGCTCAAATTATACATATTGATGGTGAAGAGTATCAAGCTCGTGTAGCCAAAGGTAATAGGATTGAAGATTTGGAAGCACTGTTTCTCCCAAATACGAAGCTACCTCTTGGTGGTGTCGTAGAACTTAATGATAATTCTACTTGGCTTATTTTCAATACACAAAAGGTTGGTATCCTACCTAAAGCGCTATTGAAGAGAGCTAACTATGACCTTGAATGGGAAAAGAATGGTATTAAGTACAAGCAACCTGCAAAAGTACAAGTGTACTACACGCTCGATATGTACGATATCGAAGCGAAAACCAAAATGGATATGGACGTACCAAAGGGTGGTATGTTCGCTTATATGCAAATTAATGATGATACGAGAACGCTAGAAATTGACGATACATTCGTCATCCAAGGTCAGAGATACGAGATTTCGGGTATGGATAACATTACTCATACAATCGAGGGAAACGGACTTTGTAAGTACACGTTGGATATCGTTGTTAATGCACCCGACAAAGAGACAGAAAACAAAGAGCAAGATGAAAATAAAGGAGGTTGGTGGAATTGATGAAAAACAGATTATCTACGAACCTAATTGGAATCATTGACGGTCTAGTTAGAGATAACAAGACACTAGCGAAATATCTAGAGAACAACGTTTCCAACCCTTTGACTTGTAAAAGCTTTGTTGACAGTGAAAAGTACGATTGCACGAAACTTATTATGACGAAAGTATTCCCTTTTCCTTTTGATGTAGATTCTACTCTTCAAGAAGGTTCTCAAGTCCGTGTCTTCTACTACAGTGGTGAAATGAATACAGACACAGTTGTACGTGATTCGTTAGTGGTATTTGATATCATCATCGCTAAATCGCTATGGCTGATTAATGATGGGAAACCATCGTTGAGACCGTATGACATCGCTGATGAGATTATGAAGCATTTCAGAGATAAAAGTATTACTGGTGTAGGTAGACTTCACTTCATAGAATTTGCCCATCTAATGGTTAATGAGAAATTTTCGGGAATCAGATTATTTGCTGAGGTAACAGACTTTGTTGCAAACGAAATCTAGGAATCCATTTGATGATAAGTTAAGACGCCTTATGGGTGATGGATTTTATGTAGGAAACGCTCTCCTCAAGCCTAAAACTCTTAGAGAAATAGTGCGAAGAGGGTATTTGAACCATATGTCTTTATTGAGAACATTGTTGATTACTAAAGAGGATTTGATAGAAAGTGAAGCTTTGCATGAATTTAAAGATTTTACAATCTATGAGATTATCCTTGGTTCACAGGAAGAGAACGAGTTTCAAGCTACATACATAGAAGCTTTAGAGTACTTTTTCAATGCTTCATACATGGCTATCGACTTAGAGACTCATACTATTGCTTTTGAAGAAGGCTTGTTTATTGATGAAAGCGCATTCAATGAATCTATCCTGATATTAAAACAACAGAATATGATTCAAGATGAAACTGTCAAACAGACTAATGAGAATCCTGTCGATGAGAAGACAAGAAAGATTTTAGAGAAGCTTAACAAAGGGAAGAAAAAGGTAGAGGAAGTCAAAAGAAAAGAGAATCAATCGTCACAGAATATTGATTTCTATTCAATCGTAAGTGCAGTAAGCACAAAATCTAACACAATCTCAAAATTTAATATTTGGGATTTAACTCTCGTACAACTATATGACGAGTATGAGAGATTACAACTTATTGATGGTTATGACACTTCAATTCTAGCAATGACTCAAGGTGCTGAGATTAAGAATTTACAGCATTGGTCAAGCGTGGTTGAAGAGTAATAAATAATGAAATTTTAGGAGGAAATAATTTATGTTAAACAAATACGGTGCTAAAGAAGTATGTGACGTTACATTCTTCGCAATCGGTGGAGCAAATGCAGGAAAACCAGAAATTTTCCTAGACACACTTAAAACAAGTGGTGTTGAGACGAAAGCAGGGGAATCTTCTGCAAAAGGTGGAAAAGGTAACTCAAAGCTGTTAACTTGGTCTCACAGTAAGGAAGCAAATATGAAAATGCAAGATGCTTTAGTATCAATGAAAACATTAGCTATGCTTAATGGTACTGGCGTTGTTACTGGTGCTACAAACATCTTCAAAACAGAGACAATGGTGCTAGGAACTACAAAAGCTTCTCTAGCTGAAACACCAATTGCTGACACAGTAGTTGCGTTAGATGAAGAAGGTAATCAACTTGAGCTTACTGTAACAGGTAAAGAGATTGCTCTTAAAGCGCCTGCTCAAAAAGGAGAAGGTGTACAAGCTCCTGCTTCAACAGTTAAAGCTCGTGTGTTCTATCAGTTCGCAAAAGCTACTGGTGCTGAGAAAATCGTAGTAAGTGCTAACAAGTTCGCAGGTTACTACAAAGTTGTTGGTGACACTGTATTACGTAACGCTGACACTGGTCAAGACGAAGCGTTCCAAATCGTAATTCACAAAGCTAAAATGAAATCTGATATCAACTTAGAGTTCAAAGCTGACGGTGAGCCATCTGTGTTCAACCTTGACTTAGAGGTATTCCCTAACGAAAACGGTGACATGGTAGAGTACATCAAGTACTAAGTTGCGCTACAAGTGTAATAAATAATGAATTTAATGAGAGGTAGGATAGCCCTATCTCTCATTTTCTTCATACCTTCAAATTGAATAAAAGTCACATTTTACTCTACAAGAGTACTAAATGAATGAGAGAAAAGGAGTTAATTTTTATGACAAAAGAGACTATTAAAAAAGAAATCACTAAAACTACTAAGGGAGCTAAGGCTACTAAACCAGTAGAGACTAAGCCTAAGGCTACTAAACCAAAAGCCTTAAATATTACGAACATCAAAAAAGATGTAAAACATCTTGACGAGATGATTGACGTAACTGTTGGCGAGTACTCATTAAAAGTGAATAAGCATTTCAAAGCTAGTGCTATTTCCGAGGCTGTATTTGAGTTTCTTTCTGACAGAGACAAAGCTTTCAAAGCAGGTAAATCTATTGATGAAGTATTGGCGACATACATGCTTGTAATCATCATCAAGAAATTCACATCTCTAAATGTTCCTGACGACATTGATGGCAAGATTGATACTTTAAAAGTCCTATTAGATTTAGAGCTTGTTGGTGAAATCATGGACAATCTACCTCAAGGTGAATTGGAGAAATTCTATCAAACACTTGATAAAACTTTAGATGAAATGAAGAAAAATCTAGATGCTCTTGATAATGAGCTAGATGAAATGGATATCAAAAATGAAGAAGTTCGAAAGCTAGTTACACCAAAAAAAGCTGAGTGATAATTATGGATTTCAACAGTATCGCTGAATTGGAAAAGTATCTTATGGGTGAGCTACAAAAAACAATGGAATCTCAAGTAGTTAAAGAAGTGCGAGATACCATGCGAGAGAGCATTGTAGCTCATGTATATAGTTTTCCGCCTAGTTCACGTTATACGAGACGTAAAGAACAAGGCGGTTTATTAGATTACAAGAACATGCCGTACAAAGTATCAAGAGGCTCTAATTCGGTCGCAATTAACCTAAAGAACGATACAAGAGCAAGTACGATGTCATTTAAGAATGTAGCAAACATAGTTGAAACAGGTAAAGGTTACACATGGACAACTTCTGAGTATTACAGAAAAGAACACATGGGAGACCCAGTAGCAAGGAAATTTACAATGCCAACTGCTATTAAATTACAGACATCAAAACGACATGTTGATGCTCTCAAAAAAGGATTAAGAAATAAAGGAATCACAGTAACTTAGGAGGTGAGTACTCGTGGCTAAAAGATTGCCCGAAGTAACCAAAGACGTATGGGAGAATGAAATCGACCCATTTAATAGACAACTTACAGAGGAGTTCTTGACTCAAGGTCATTTATCTCCGCAAACATTAAAACAATATCGCTCTGCATTGATGCAATTCTTCATGTGGGTGAAAAACAATTGTATGAACAAACCACTACACAAATTGAAACCAAGGGATGCACTTAGATATCAGAACTACTTAATTCAAGAAGGATTATCATCTTCTGCAATTAAATTCAAACGTTCTGCTGTATCGAGTCTATGTGGATATCTAGAAATCTACTACCTTGATGAATATGAAACATTCCGCAATATCTACAACAAAAACATTCCCAACCCACCAAATGTAAAGAAACATGAGAAAGTCCCATTAACAAAAGAACAGTTTGAAACTCTAGTTAAAGAATTAGAGAAGCGTGAAAGATATCAAGAAGTTGCGTATTTACTTTATACATATGCGACAGGTTGTCGAAGAGAGGAGAGTCGTCAATTACTAAAAGAAGTAGTTGATTATTCGAAAGCAAAAGACAAAGAAGGAAATGATAAACCGTTCTACATTACGCATTCTATTCGTGCGAAAGGTAGAGGGAAAGAAGGTAAAGTTCGTAAATTCACATTCGATGAACGAGCTATGACAGCTATGAAACGTTGGCTTGAATTAAGAGGAGAAGATGATTGTCCTTACTTATTCGTAGCACGTAGCAAAGAAGGCTACAGACAAATTTCAGCTAACATGTTCAATCACTGGTGTAGCGCATTGTTCTCAGATATTTTAGGAGTTCGTGTTCATCCCCATTTAATCCGTTCTACACGAGCAACACATATCGTTGCAGTAGATGGAAAAGATATTAAATCGGCTCAGAAGCTATTAGGTCACGCTAGTAGTGAGACGACAGAAATCTATGTTGTACGTGACGACAGCGAAGATTTAGACGATATTTTCTAAGGAATAACAATCAATATATGCATATATTACCGTTTTAAGACACTTTGTACAAAGTGCTTTTTTATTGCCAAAAACTAATTAGGACAGTTAAAGAATTTGCAAATTTTTTAAACCTGCAATCTACTACAAAGGAGCGTGAGAAAGAATGGCAGGAGATTTAAATATTAAGGTTAAAGCTACCTTGGACACTAAAGACTTACAGAGCAAGCTTAATGGTCATAAGGGGCTAAATGCTGAGATTTCTAAGTTGAAGTTAGATAACGAAGCATGGAAGAATTTTAAGAGTAGCTTAGAGAAGAAAATGGTCTCCATTAAAGCGAAGTTAAAGCTTGATGGTGAATCTTGGAATACATTCAAAAGCAGTATTGAGAAGAAGCACGTTACATTAGCAGTAAAAACAAAGCTAGACCAAGACTCTTTCAAAAGACTTTCTGATTCAATCGCTAATAAATCTGTAAAAGTCAAAGTTGAATCAGACAAAGCACAGGCTGAAAAAGTTGGGAAGAATGCAGGTAAGACAATCGGTGAAGAGGTAAATAAGTCTGTTAAAAGTTCTCTGAGCAGAACATTCAAAGATGCAGATTTCGGTGAAGACCAGTGGAAGAAAAAGGCTCAAAACCTTAGTCGTATGGTTGACCGTGATTTCTTTAAAAATGCAAAAGTTGGATATACATTCGATAAAGATGCAGAAGGAAATCTAAAAAGAATTACTGTAGCAGGTGAAAAAGCTGACGGAACAATGAAGAAATTAACGTTCGCAGTTGATAGCTTCTACAAGAAATTAAAAGGTGAAGACCAACTACGTCATACAGTGTCATTAATCAATGATAAGGATGTAGATAAGTCTGAGAAAGCTCTAAAGAGACTAGAACAGTCTGTAATTGAATTTAAACGTCAATTAAGAGCAAGTGGTGATACAGGTCTTATTAAAGAAGTAGAGAGATTACAGCAACTAGGAAAACTAGATAAGGATACTCTACAAACACTAAAGAATAAGCAAGCATTATATCAAGAGAGTCGTCAAAAGCTTGACCAAATGTATGCTGTTCAAAATAAGATGCTTGGACTACAGCAAAAGCTTAACATCGCTCAAGAGAAAGGTACACTATCTCGTGAGAAAGAATTAGAGTTCACTAAGAGATTACAATCAATCGGTGGATTAGATAACAATGATAAAAAGCTAAAATCCTTAACACGAATCAACCAAGAGATTCAAAGAGAAATTGAATTGCAACGTGAACTTAATAGACAGCGCACTGCTTCTATTGCTGAGCAAAAGAAAGAAGAAGCGTTCTTACGTCGTAAGATTCAGTTAGAGCAACAAGTTCAACAATTGAGAGCTAAAGCCTCTACTGAGAGCTACAGCACAGATAAGTACTTGCAACATCTATCTAGATTACAAGGTATTACAACTTCTAAGCAAGTTCAAGAGCTTGATAAGTTAGATAGAGAATTACTAAAAGTAAGTAAATCACTACAAACAGTGAATACTTCTATTGGGCAAACGAATAAATTCGAAACATTAAGTAGACGTTTAGAGGCGCTAGCTCCTAAGTTGAAAAATGTAGACCAAGAATTTACTCGTATGTCTCATTCTATCTCGAACTCAATGAAGACAGATAGAAGTGTTGAGAATCTTAAACGATTAGAAAGTGAACTGGGACGACTAGAACAGAAGGTTAATAGTGCTGTTAAATCGTTAAAAGCAGGAGAAACAATCAACGTTGGAGATAAGATTAATTTTGGTAGTTTTAAAAATAACGTTCAATCCTTCGAGAGAGACGTTCAAAATCTATCAAGAACAATGCACGGAGCTAAAGCTAATATTGTTAGTATGAGCAACGAAATCGGTCGAGATGGACAGCAAATGTCTAAGTTTAAAGTTCGTATCGACGATGGTAAAAAGAGTGTTCAAGAGTTTGCTTATGTATTAAACCATGCATCTAGAGAGCTTACTCGTATGGGTAGCGAACTTAGAAACAATGCAAACAAAAACTTAGGTGTTTTAGAGCAGTTAAAAATCGCTTTAGAACGTGTGCCAGTTTGGTTTGCTAGTACAACATTATTCTATGGTTCTGTTCAAGGTATCAAAACTTTAACGAAAGAAATCGTAGAATTAGATAAAGCCATGACAGACTTACGTCGTGTTGCTAGTGACGACGTAGATACTAACGCTCTGTTCGAGGGTGGTATTAAGATGGCATCTGAGCTTGGTAACAGTGCGAAAGATGTATTAAACACAATCTCAGAGATTAGTCGTTCTTATGACCAATTATCTGAACAGCAACAAATTTCATTAGCTCGTACAGCGACGATAGCTTCGAACGTATCTGACTTAAAAGCAGATGATGCGATGAAATCATTAATCGCAACGCTGAACGGTTACAACTTCGAAGTAGAAAAATCTATTGACCTAGTAGATAAAATGAACGAAGTCGATAACAATAACTCGATTTCGACTCAACAATTATCAGAGGCAATGATGAAAGCGTCAGCAACAGCTAAGACGTTTGGAGTAGATATTGATAGTTTACTTGGACACGTAACAGCGATTGGTGCGACAACGATGGAATCAGGTAAACAAATTGGTAACTCCTTAAAAACAATTTACTCTCGTGTAACAACACTTCCCGATGTAGAGACAGCACTGAAAGGTGTAGGTGTTTCTATTCGTACAGCAGGTGGAGATGCACGTAAAGTAGAGAATGTATTTAGTGATTTAGCAGGTAAATGGAAATACATGACTGATATGGAACGACAAAATATTGCCGTTAAAGTAGCAGGACGTAACCATTTAACTCGTTTCTTAGCCTTAATGAATAACTGGGATTTAGCTGTTAAAGCGACAAATGACTCATTAAACTCTCAAGGTTCAGCAATGCGTGAGAATGCTGAGTATCAAAAATCTTTAGAAGCACGAATTAACCGACTAAAGAACTCATTATCTGAGATGGCATTAGCATTCGGTGATGCATTCTTAAATGGTGGATTCATGTTGGCTTTAGACTTGACACAAGGTCTGATGAAAGGTGTATCAGCTCTTGCTCAGAACTTCGGTGTATTAGGTACTGTACTAGGTCTTGTTGGTGCAGGTTTAGTAGCATACAAAATGAAAGCTAACTATGGAGACCAAGCTACTTCACAATTGGTTCAACGTGGGGAAAAGGCTGTTGGTATGTTTGGAAGAATGGCAAAAGCTATTCATGGTATTCCAAAGCTTGATAATAAATTCACAGGGTTCAACTATAGAGCAATTGAGCAGGCAACTACAAGAATGGAACGTCTTGAAGCTACTCAAGGAAGAGCAAGACAGGCAACTGTTCAACTTGCGGATGCTCAAACAAAATTAGGACAAGCAATCAATGCACAGGCAACTAAAAAGCTTGATAGATACTACGAACAAAGCGCACAGCAGATGATGAAATATCATGATGCGATTCAAAAAGTAAAACAAGCAAAAGTAGAGAACGGTAAAGCAGGAATGCTAGATGTTGCAAAGATGAACATGGCTAACATGGCTTTAGCTACAACTACAGCTAAAATCAACGGTGTAGCAATGGCAACGAATATCGCAACAAAAGGTATTGGATTAATGAAAGCAGGATTCATGGGGCTAGTAGGCTTTATGAGTACAGCAATTCTTCCGACTATTGCTTTTATGGCGTTGGGAGTCGCTATTGAGAAAACAATAAACTACTTCGCTAAAATGAAAAAAGAACAAGAAGAGTTCAACAAACGTGTAGAAGAAGCAAGTGATGCAATTGGAAATCATGGTTCTGAATTAGAAGACCTTGTAGAAGATTATGATTTACTTTCTAGAAGTCGAAAAGAAGCTTTGAGTCCAAAAGATGCAAAAAAATTAGAAGAAGTTCAAAATAAAATCAACAAATTATTACCTACTGCTACAAAAGAAATTGATGCACAGGGTAATGCTCGACTGAAAAGTGTTGAAGCTGTTAAGGAAGAGTTAGAACTTGCAAAAGCCCTTGCCAAAGAAGAAAAGAAAATCTCTCTAGAAAGAGCGCAACAAAAGCAAAAGAAATCAAACGAAAAACTTTCAGATGTCTTAGATGACTACAATAAGAAAAAGAAAGATTATGATTACAAAAAAGAAGGAAAAGTAATTGGTTCGGGAATGGGAGCTACAGTTAAAAAAGACACTCTAGAGATTGCCGAAGCTAACATGAAATTGTACGAATCTGAGAAAAAAGTTAAAGAAGCATTTAAACAAAGCGGTACAGCTATCTTAGGTGTAGCAAAAGAACAAGTTAAACTAACAAATGAAAGAGATAGAGCTAAAAAGAAAAACAAAGACCAAACAAACTCAATTCGTGATTTAACAGCAGAAGACGAAAAGCTAATTCAAAAAATGATTCAAGCCAAAAACGCATCTGCTGATTGGAGTAAAAAAGGATTTGATTTAGAGAAACATACAGAGAAAGTCACTAAAGAAGCAACTTCGTATGGACAAGCTTTAACAAAGCTTCCACCTGTTTTAAGAAATTCATTCTCCGCATCTCAAACAGCTTCAAAAGGCTTTGATAAACAAGCCGAGGCTACGAGAGGTGTTCAAAGAGAATTGAAAGACTATGTTGGTGGATTAGTAGACAGTGGTAAAAAATTCAGCATGAATAGTGACAAAGCAAAAGAATTAACAAAACAACTAGAAGGGCAAGGTATCAGTTCTAATAAAGCAAAAGCTATGGTTCAGAACTTGGCTGATGCAGTTGCTAAAGAAGCTAAAGAAGCTAAAATCGGAGCAGGAGACAACAAAGCTCTAGCGGATAGTATTGAGGATGTTGATAAAAAGAGTTCAGATTTAGCAGGTACACTAGAATCTATCACTGGTATGAGTGCAGACCAAGTAAAATCAACCGAAGAATTAATTGCCTCTTCTGATAGATTAGGACAAATGACTTCACGAAATGAAAAACAAGAAAGACAATATAAACAAGTACGTGAAGAGTTAGCAAAACAATTCCCTGACCTTGTAACAGGTTACAATGAGCAGACTGGCGCAGTTGAATTGAACATGGATGCAATTAGAGAAGAACAAGGTTTGCAAAAAGAATACGCAGGTTTATATGAAAAGAATATTGCTGATTTATCCGAGAGTGAAAAAGCAAGAATGAGAGAAATTGAAGCGATTTTCAATAAAAACAATGCTTCAAGGGAAGAAGTCCTTCAACAAGATGCTTATATCAGAAAAACTGATGAGGAAATTGGTAAGAGGCGTGATGCATTAGCAACATTTGAAGATGCAAACGCAAAACTTGTTTCGGGTAAACAGCTAGATAAATCGGAAACAGAGGCACTTGAAGATGCAATTAACATCTTAGGAGATGCATACGGTGATTGTATTGTAGATGGTAAGTTACAAGCAGACCAAGTTCAAGCGAATATCGACAAAGATAAAGAAATGCTTGATACAGTAACGATTACATCAAACGGTATGGTTATTAAAAGTAGTGAATATACACAAAAACATGGTGAAGGTGTAAAGCAACGAGTTGACGCCAACAAGAAGAACCAAGAGAGTGAAAAAGAACTTGGTGACAAAACAAAAGAAGTTATGGATAACATGAAAAAGGATGCCGAGACTGGAAGTAAAGGTGTTCAAGATGGTGCGAAAAACGCAGGAGAAGCAATGAAAAAAGCTGGTCAAGAAGGTCAAGAGGGTGCATCTATGGCTCAGAGAGCATGGGAAACTTTCTCAGGAGTCTTCAAAGGTATCTACAACAGTGCTGTAGAGAAGTGGAAAGACTGGACAAGTAAGAAAAGCGAAATGCAATCTGCTCCTGCTCCTAGAATGGCTAGTGTGGAATCACCTGTATACTATTCATTTGCCTCAGCTCCAACGAGCCTAAGTGGTATGGAAATAATGCCTAAGTTCTACGCAATGCCTCCAATGGCTCCAATGTCTGTCTCAGCAGTACAACCAGTATCGGTACGTTCAAGCTTTGATGTTGACCATTCATATGATGATTGGAAAGATTCACAAACGCTCTATGGTGAATATGAAACACCTCCAATGTTAGCTTACAGTCGAACTAGTGAATCTATGCAAGAGGCATTTCAGCCTGATTTATTCGATAGATTAATGGGCGATTTATCTACTCAAGCAGGTATTCTTGAAGCCCATATGAATCGTGTTAAAGAATTATCGGCTGAATACAGAACGCTTTTAATTCAAATTGCAGGAATCGAAGAGAAGAAACGTAAAGAATCAGAGAAACAATTACAAACACTTATCAATAAAAATAGTCAACTTCAATATGAATTATCTACACTCCAAAATATTAGTTCTCATACAGAACAGCAACGTGAAAGATATAACAAATTAGCTCAAGATTTAGATGGAAATATCAAACAAATCCAATCGTTGAGAGTTGAAATTGAGAATCTAAAGAACTCTGTAAGTGAAAAGATGAACGAATCAATTACGAATTACTTAGATGAGATAATCAATAAGTATGAAGAAGTTGTTAAGAAAATCGAACACTATAAAACAGGTAAACTAGATTTCCAAAAAGAGATTATCAACTTAACAGATGAAGACAAAATCGGTGAGATTGTTAACTTAAATGTTGACAAGATGAACTGGTTAGAAACAATTAAAGGACATTACGAAAATCTAAACGATGAGTTACAAAAACAACTAAAATTAAACGAAGGCAATGCGGAAATTGTTGAAAAGCTAAACGAGCAAATCATGACAAATGAAAAAGCTTGGCGTGATGTTACAATCAGTATCCTTCAAACTCAAAAAGAGATTAAGGATATTCGTGCAAGCGTAGCTGACCAAGCAATTGAAGAGATGCGTAAATATTATGAGAAAGCTAAAGAGATTGCCTTTAAAGCAATTGAAGAAGAGAAGAAAGCTCTTGAAAAAGCTCATAATCAAAAATTGAAAAACTACGATGAAGAAATCGCTAAAATAACAAAATTATACGATGACAAATTGAAACTAATGACAGGAGATAAAGAAGAGGAAGACTTCAACTCTAGTCTTGGTGCATTACAAAAAGAACGTTCAGAAATGTTAAAACATATTTCTCTACTGTCTCTCGACGATTCATTAGATGCTAGAAAGAAAAAAGAACAATTACTACGAGAATTGGCTGAAAAAGAAACAGAAATTAACAACATGGTACGAGAGCGTGAGAGAGAGTTAGCACAGAAAGCATTGGAAGACCAAAGAGATGCGGAAATCCAAGCTCTAGAAGACAGAAAACAACAAGAAGATGACGCTTACAATGACAAGATTGAAAAACTTGATTTGGAAGCAGAAGAGATTGAGAAACACTATAACAAAATTCTAGATAACGAAAAGTACTGGGCTGACCTTCGTGACGAGTTCATCAAAGGGAATTTTGAAACAATTCGTAAAGAATTAGAAAAAATGAACGATACAATGAACGAAGTTATGGAAGGGAAATTCGGAGATATCTCGATTAAAATCGGTGAGTTCTCTGAGGAAGCAAGAAACAATTTGGAGGAATTTAGTAAGTCGATTTCTGAGAATCTAATTTTCACTATCGACAAAGCGATTGATAAAGTAAATCAGCTTAATAATGCTAAAATTCATAATCCATATGAAGGCAATGGCAATGGTATTAGTGGAAGCAACATCGAGAAACCAAAACCGATTGAGACAAAACCACCAGTAACAACGAAACCACAACCACCGCCTCCTCCCCCACCGCCACCACCGCCACCACCAAAACCTCCGATGCCAACAAGAGGTCGAGTGGTTAAGGTTACTGACGATAGTTACCTGCATATTCGTAACAATCCAAGTATGCAAGGAGAAATCATCCGTAGAATCCTACAGGGTGCGAACCTTCAAATCCTTGGCGAAAGCGGAGATTGGTGGAAAGTTAGATTCTCTAACGCACGAGGAACGACAGAAGGATGGTCTCACAAAAACTACATCCAAGCATTCGATACTGGTGGTTACACTGGTGACTGGATGGGTAACGAAGGCAAGATGGCAATGCTTCATAAGAAGGAGTTAGTTCTTAACAGAGAGCAAACTGGTGATATCTTACGTACTGCTGAAATCATGAAAGAGGTTAAGCAATTCATGCCTCAAGTTCCTCAATTATTATCAAGCTTCAACGGTGCTAAACCTGCTATGGCAGGAGCTAGTAGCTCATATGAGATTAACTTGTATGTAGATAAGTTGACAGGAGATAAAAAAGGCGGAGAAACAGTGTTGAAAACAGTAGTTGGAGGATTGAAGAAACTTGGAAGATAGGGAGACCTATCTTCTTTGTTTTTCTCTTTTTTGCAAATGAAATAAATAATGAATTAGAGGTGAAAAGATGGCAACTAAAAAGGAAAGTCTATATTTCAATTATGCAGGACAATGGTCTTCTGAGTTTGGGATTGTAAATGTTAATATGTCGGATGGGATGTATCAGGAGCAATTCGTAGCCAACAGAAGTATTGTAGAGCAGAAAGTAAAAGGAAATCCAAATCCTTATCTATTCAGAGTAGATGAAGAGCCACTTGAGTTCGAATTAACATTTGCTTTTGAGGAAACTTACGATGAGAAGAAGATACGAGAAGTTATCCAATGGCTATATCAAGACTATTATCAACCTCTCTATTTCTCAGAGGAGTTTGATAAAATCTATTACTGTATGCCTGTGAATGACTCAAGCATCACTCACAACGGACTCAAAGAAGGTTATGTCACGCTGAAAATGCGATGCAATTCACCATATTTATATAGTCCGATATACATGACTGATGTCTATGATTTAAGTGAAAGCAAAGGGAAGACTAGAGTAGTCCTTCGTAACACAGGAGACGTAACAACAATGCCCGAAATTTCACTTACTAAAATCGGAGATGGAAAAGTTACTTTTATAAATCACAGTGACCACGGACGTATCTTTGAATTAATTAATCTCAAAGATAAAGAAGATATTTATGTGAATTGTGAAAAAGAATTGATAGAAACAAGCCGTATGGGTGTGTATAGATATGACAGCATGATTGGCGATGTCCCTGCACTCTTATATGGAGACAATCATTTTGAAATCGAAGGTAATTGTAAGGTTCGATTTAGGTATCAAAATAAATTCAGATTCTAATGAAAGGAAGGTGAGAGTATGCCGAAATTTGCTCATGAGGGTAATATCCCCGAAGGCTCACCATTGCATTATATTAAGCGTAAAGGTGATTCAAGTGACCCGTATTTAGATATTACAGAGATGATAGTAGTTCAAAATGGACGTGCGCCACTTAAAGAAGTTCCTGATAGAGTGAACAAGGTTGTGGTTAGTGATGCAAAAGATGTTCTTTGGAATGAAGTAAAGACTAAGAATGAAATCAAGAATCCTACTGATTATAGTGTTGATTATCGTGATGGTGTAGTTTATTTCCATGAATCTGCTCATGGTAAGCGATTGAAATTTAAGTTCATGGGTACTGGGGTTTTCTTAATTCCTATGAGTCGTATTTGGACTGAATACGAAGGTGGTAAGCCTACTGATACATTGAAAACATTAGTCGATGAGACTTATGCAATGTTAGATAGAGGGAATAAGAAAATCACAGAAACAGAGAGTGCTAGACAAGAGTCTATTAAAACTACGAACAATGCCAATGCGAAAATCACTGATATTGAAAATCGTACTAAGGCTAGTGAAAAGAAAATCGCAGATAAGATTGCAGAGGTTGAAAATAGAACAGTAGCTAGCGAAAAGAAAATGACTGATAAAATCAGCGAAGTAGACACGAAAACTAATGCTGTGATTACCAAATCTGATTCATTTGTTAATACTAAAAAAGCTGAGTATGAAAAATATGTATCAGATAAAAAGGCTGAATTAGATAAGTATAAAGCTGATAAGAACGCTGAAATTGATACGAATTTTTCTAATAAATCTAAAGAGATAGATACAAAGGTTAACAATAAAATCACAGAAGTCGATAACAAAACGAATGCAAAAATAACTGAGGTAAACACAACGTTAACCAAAAAGGTCGGAGAGTTCGATACGAAAGTCAAAGAAGTAGATACGAAAGTAAATGCCAAAGTACTTGAAGCTACGAACAAAATTGCGGAGACCGAAAAGACTAGACTGGAAACTGTAACTGCTACAAATAATGCGAATACAGCAACTAAGAACGCAAATGACCAAGCGACTTACGCTAAGCAACAAGGCGATTATGCTAAGGCTCAAGGTGACTATGCAAAAGCTCAGGGAGCGAATGCTAAAACACAAGCTGATTATGCGAAAGGTCAAGGTGATTATGCTAAGAAGCAAGGTGAAAATGCTCTTGATATTCAAAAAGAATATTTAGCCAAAGAAGGATTCAATATTGTCGTTTCCGCTACAGAGCCGAAAACAGATAATTTGAATACATTTTGGTTTCATGAAGGTTGAGGTGTGAAGCAATTGTTTCACACCTATTTTAATAAGGAATGGAAGGTGTAAAAATGGCTGATAAAAATATTACGATGAAACGTAAGACAGCTCAAGGGTGGGACGTTTATTACCCTAAAACTAAAGGTGGAAACATCATTCAAGATGGCAATAATAGATTAGTAACTGATGCGGAAAAGAAAGTATGGAATGATACTTTAGGCAATGCAAATAAATATACAGATGAGCGAATCACATCACAGTATAGAATTGATTTAACAAAGCTAGACCCGAAGAAAGCATACCCCGTTTCTTTCGATGGTTATACAAAGGTATTAATTCAAAGGAATGCTCATCAAGATAATCAAGGGAATCCGAACTTATCTTTATCTCTGCATACCATGCCTACAAGTTGGGGAAGCAATGCTCCTTTCCATGAAGTTATTCATAGACAGACTTATGCAACAGATAAACCATTAGTTAAGAAAATCTTATCGAATCTTGAGAGTGGCTTAACTCACGTATATCTAGTGGGTGGGTATACATACAACATTACAAATCTATTGAAATTTGGTAAACGAGCTGTAGTTCAAGAGACAGACTTTACAGACCCTAGAGGCAATAAAGTTGTTCCTGTTGAAAATCACGATTCTGCATTGTTGCAAGGTTATTTCTTTGGAACTACAGAATGTAATTTAAGTAGTACCTCTAGACCAGTAGGCTATTTTACCGATGAAGACATGAAGAATGTTTTAGCTCATGTGAAAGATGACAAGATTCATAAAGACTGGGGATTATGGAGTACAAATGGTGGTCAAGACTTGCTAGCTAGAGATAAAAGAGCTATGGTAGCTCAGGCTGATGACAGACTGGTAATAAACTACTTAGGTGACTTCAAGAATGGTGTGCAAGTTCACAGCGCATTAACTACAAATGGACAGATTGTAGCAGGTAATGGTCTTGTAAGTGACAAAGGATACTTTGAGATTGGTAGTTATAACACTACAACGTATGGCGTAGGAAAGATGCAATCATTCTATGACGCTAAGAATAAATTGTGGAAAATCCAAGGTAAAGATGACAAAGACGCTGTAGTTGCTATGAAAATGCAAATCAACGGGAAAGACGTTGCAACTTCCGATGATATCGCTAAACAGGTATCTAAAACAGGTGACACTATGACTGGTAACTTAAACTTCAATAAAACCCTAGATGGTATCACATGGAATATGAATACAGATTATGCTAAGGTTTACTTTAAAAATGACAGCGATGCTGATACTGATAGCTACTTAGCCTTTGAGACTGGCGACAATGGAAATGAACATTTCAAATGGTTGACTAAAAACAGTACAACTACTAGTGAAATGATGAAATTAAACTCAAACGGTCTAACAGTAATGGGTAAAGCTGTTGCGACCTCTGATGATTTAAACAAAAAGCTAAATAAAACAAGTGATACTACTGATGACCTTCATATGATTAATCCAAAAGTTGTAGCAGGTTCAGCAGACCACGGATATCTATCTTTCTTCCCTAGAACAAAAGAGCCAACAAAACGTGGAGCTTATATGGGATTCGGAGGAGCAGGTTCAGACCTAATGACAATCAACAATGAGACTGGTGGAGATTTAAATCTTGTTGGTAAAAGGGTTCTTGTTAATAGTAAAGAAATTGCTATGAAAGATGAAGTTTCATCACTTGTTGCAGGTATTGGTCAGAAACATAAATTAACGCAAGATGATGGAAGACCTATTTCAGTAAGTAACCAAAGCTTCAATAGTCTTCAAGCAGGTGGGTATTACATGGGTGCTGAAATGAAAGATGCGCCACTTCCAGCTACGGGTAATTGGTGGTTCATCGAAATCATGCGTCATGGGGATGGATGGGTTCATCAACGTGCTACATGGTTTAATACTACTACAGTAGAGACGTATGAGCGTCAGATGTACAATAAAGTATGGCAACCGTGGAAAAAGACAGTCACACCGAATGGTTGGGGTTTTTGGAGAACTAACGGTGGTCAAGACTTGTTAGTCCACGATAAGCGTGCAATGGTTGGGTTTGCTACAAATGGTGGCGATAAATTAGAACTTAACTATGGCAAAGACTTTGCAAATGGAGTGAATGTCGCAGGTAAGCTAACGGTTGATGGAAATGATGTAATCCATAAAGGATGGAATGTCATGAGAGATTCTTCACAAACGATAACTGTACAACAAGATTGGCACGCTATTACTGAAACAGGATTATATCTTGTTACAGATGCAACAGGAACTAGACATGCTAGTACGCCACCAAATTGTTATCCATATGGTGTGTTAGAAGTTTATCGAACTGGAAGTAACCAAGCATTATTCCAACGTTACACTTCACACCAAAACTCTCAAGTTTTCGTTCGTTCTGCATGGGCAAAAGCTTCATGGTCAGCATGGAGACGATTAGCAGATGAAGATACTTTAAACTCTGCTATTAATACAGGTGACGCTAAGCAAGTATCTAAAACAGGAGATACAATGACAGGTAACTTGAAATTTGATACAAACGGAGGAGAAAGAAGAGTATTTGCACAATCAACAGATATTGATGCAGGTTTCTATTTCAATAAAACAGGGTTAGGATTATACGATTGGAAGAATAAGAGAAATGTATTTGGATTAAATCCAAATACTGGTCAATTAAACTTCGAACCAATTAGACTAACTAAGAACGGAGTAGACATTGCAACCGTAAATGATGTGAACAACCGAGTTGCAAAAAGTGGAGACACGATGACTGGTCAACTTCTAGTGAATGTAGCAGGCGAAAAATCAACTCCTATCATAGCACAAAATGGAGCAGGGAAAATCCGCATCCTACCATATGAAGGAGATTCAAACTACATTCAAAGCGGTACAACTGCTGATGAAGCGAAGAATCTACGTATTACTGGTTACAATGGCAAACAAATGCAAAGAGTTAATATCAACGCTGTAGATACAGTTGTAGAAGGAAATCTTGTTGCAGGTAAAAATATTTCACTAAACAATGGAGGAGAACCAAATATTTACTTCCATGACCATACAAGTATTTTCAGCAGAGCTGATAGAACTGGTTTCTATGATAGAAAAGAAGGGAAAACACATCTTGCAATTGATAATGGCACAAAGGCTGTTCAAGTTGAAGGTGGTTACAACCTAAAGGTAATTAATGGCGGTCAGTTCGAAGCAGGTGCTTTTGCTATAAGAGGTCAAGATTTACTTGTTCACGGTAAACGTGCTTTAGTAGGTTTTGCGAACGATAAGATTAACTTGAACTACGCAAAAGACATGCCAAATGGTGTTTTAAGTAACGGTAAGTTTGAAGTTTACGATGGTCAATTACATGTTACACAAAATGGTAAGAATGCAATTATTGGTTGCGGTGCAGGTGATGCATACCTACACAACTCTAAATCAGGTAAATACTTGCAATTAAAAGATGACGGAACATTCAGTTATGACGGTAAAAAAGTTGCTCTTACTGATGATGGAAGTCATATCAAGTGGAGTGCATTCACAAACTATCAAAATGGATTCAAGCCACTTCCTGAGGGAAATGCTCTATTCTATGGAATTGACCAATTTGGATTCAAGCATATCAGAGGGTTGGTTACAGGAGGAAGTACAAATGCAGGTGTAGCTATTGGTAAATTACCTGACTTCATGAAGCCTAGCTATTGGACTGCTATTACTGCAACATATGATACAACTGGTGGAGCAAATTATGTTCCATGTGCAGTTCATGTGAGTTGGGGTGGAGACTTAATTTGCCAAAACTCAAGAAGTGCTTCTAGTTTCATCATCATCAATGGTTACTACAAGTAAAAGAAAGGGGAATGAAATGAGTATTTTTTACATGTTTAATGAAAAGTTTGAATACGTGCAACCTGTTCATGATTTTGAACTTCCTATAGAAGTAGACGAAGAAACAGGGGATAGCTATTTGGTTATCCCTTCAAATTGCACAGATGTTCAGCCACCTATAACTGTTTATGGAGTGGCTATTTTTAATCCGAAGACAAAAACATGGTCTGATACTATGACTGAAAAGGAATGGTTGAAACAAGAGCGAGAAAATCGTGTGCCAACAGGAGAGGAAATGGTTGGTCAGCAAATCTCAGATTTAGAGATTCAACTGATGGAGCATGGTGAGACGAATGAACAACTAGGTCAACAAGTTTCAGACCTTGAAATTGACCTAGTAGAACAAAGTGGAAAGCACGATGAATTAGGTCAGACAATGACAGACTTAGAGATTAGTTTAACTGAGGAGAACGAAAAGCTTAAAGAAGAGAAAGACGAATTAGGTCAACAGTTAACTGATTTAGAAATTAAATTAATGGAATTAGAAGAGAAGATAGATGGATTAGTAGGAGGTACAGAATAATGGCAAAACCAAGATTCTTAATGAGAAGTGATGAAATGAATACAGCAAATGAAGAGGTTATTACGGATGAAACAGTAACACCACTAGAAGAAGTGCAAAAAGAAACTGCAAATGAAGTTGAAGTTGAAAATAAAGTGGATGTGACTGAGCCGACAATCAAAGATGAGACACCAGTATTAAATGAAGGTGTCGAAGGAGAAGTCGAGGACGAAAGTGAGACAGTCGATGAATTAAAAGAGACAAAAGTAGAAGAGGATAAAGCGACTGTAACTGATGTTGAGGATGGTCTTGTAGAAAATCCAACAGTAAATGAAGTGCAAAAAGAAGTATCCCCAAATGAAGGCAATGTTGTTGAAGAAGTAGTTAATGAGGAAACAACAGGTGAAATCAAAGAGGAAAAGCCAAAAGAAGAAGTAGCCGAAGTAAAAGAGCAAGAAGACGAAAAAGATGGTAAGGCTACTATTGATGAAGTTAAAGTTATTGATGATTCTGAAAAAGAAAAAATCGTTGAAGAAGTAACTGATAAAGTAATTGAAGGTATGAAAGATAAAGACAAAGAAGGTTTAAAAGACGAAATCAAAGAAGTTGTCAAAGAAGTTGTTGATGAAATTATCAAAGAAAAACAAGATAAAACAAATGATGAAATTAAAGAGGAAGCAAAAGATGTGGTTGAAGAGGTTGTTGAGGAAAAGCCTACTAAAGTAGAGCCAAGTCCAACTAGCAAAGATTATCCTAAGTGGAAAGATAGATTCCTTAGAAATTGGGCAACTGTTCAGCAATTGAGAAAGGTGTGTAATCTGAAAAAAATTACACCGCCCGAATTTGAGTATTTAACTGACGAAAAATACTAAGGGTTATATCTTACATCTTGCATAAAATCAGTATTTTATGTTATAATTATGAGTTAAGACTAGTTTGACAATTGTCAGATTTTATGGTATGATACAAGTGTAATAAATAATGAATCTGAACAAGGCAGGTGCATATGCATCTGTCTATTTTGGGTTTTCTTAGAATACGAAAGGGGAAGTAAGCAATACGATGTTTTTAGACATAGATAGAACCAAAAGACCACAGAAACCAGTTCTGCATTTAGCAAAACCTAATATGCGAGTGGTATCTCGATTATCGGAAGCATCCGAAATCTCATTAGATACGAAGCTTGGTGATTTAAACGAGCTTACGTTCACTATCCCTTATAAAGTTGATTTTAATCACCAGTTAATTGACAATCCAAACACAGCTTTAGTGAGGGAACGTTTCTTAACAAAGGTCAAAGTGGGCGCACATAAAGAATGGTTTATGATTAAAGCCATTACTGATGATGGTAGTGATATCGACAAAATGACAGTCAGTGCAATTTCTCTTGGATACGAATTAGCAGGTAAGATTATTCGTGAATACAACGTTGAGTCATATAGCCCTCGACAAGTATTTGCTGATGTTTTATCAGGAACAGGTTGGTATATCAGTGAAATGTCTGCTGAGCTAGAAAATATGTACAGAGCATATGATTTCTCTTCAACTACAGCTTTAGATGCAGTGATTCAAATCGCTCAAACATTGAATGCTGTACTTGTTTGGGATACAGAAAATAGAGAAATTAAATTATATAAAGCCGAAGAAATTGGTAAAAATCGTGGATTTACAATTAACTATGGCAAGTATCTAAATACCATTAGCCGTGAAAGAACGACGGATGAAATGGTTACAAGATTAAAGGTTTATGGTAGTGATGGACTATCAATTAACTCAGTAAGCCCTACTGGTGTAGGATATTTAGAAGATTTTAGCTTCTTCATGTATCCATTCGAGCGTGATGCTAAGAAAAATGTGATTCGCAGTAGCTACTATATGAGTGATGAATTATGTCACGCTATCCTAGATTTAGATGAGAAGATTGAGAAGAATAAACTTGAAGTCAAACGATTGATTGACCAAAAAATTAGTGAATCAACACTAGTTGCTGAGCAAGAAACACAAGTAACACTTGCAGAAGGTCAATTGAATGTAACGATGGATAAGTTAGATATGGCAAAAGCTTCTGAGAATAAAAAGCTAACTGAAGAGTTAACTCAAGAGAAGAAAGCTAAGGCAAGTGCTTTAAGAACACAGCAAATTATACTTAGAAGTTACAGACAGAGATTGAATGAAGTAGAAGACGAGCTATATGAAATGAGAGATTCTTTATCTCTTGAATACAATTTCGAGCCTCATCTTATCGAAGAAAGAAATCTTTATATCATCGAGAAGGAATGGAGCGATGATAGAATCACTGACCCCGAAGAGCTGTATCAAGCAGGTAAAGAGGCATTTAAAACTCTTCGTGAGCCAACAATGGTTATTAATATCGACATCGTAAACCTATTGGAAATTGTCGATGAGCAACATAACTGGGACAAGGTTCGATTAGGTGACAAGATACACATTGCATATCCTCAAATGGGGATTAATACGTTGGCTACTATTATTGGTGTTAACTACAATTTTGAAAGCGCATCCATTTCACTGACGATTGCTAACGTGACTAATATCGAGACGGATGAAGATAAATTAATCAAATTGCTTTATCAATCTTCA
The DNA here is from genome assembly GCF_058952315.1 of Bacillus sp. GW823-FHT06B01. Classification (NCBI taxonomy): domain Bacteria; kingdom Bacillati; phylum Bacillota; class Bacilli; order Caryophanales; family Bacillaceae; genus Bacillus; species Bacillus sp. GW823-FHT06B01. The sequence goes on from NZ_JBXAHR010000008.1 coordinate 39,450, forward strand.
CATGCATCGGCAACAGTTGAGAGCAATAAGTCAAAGTGGAATCAAGTAAAAGACGTTTCTAAAGATGTTCAATCATTACTGTCTAGTGAATGGGATGCAACGAAACAGCAGATTAATGCAGGTGTAAATAACTCTGTAACTATTGGTGGTCGAGGTATCATTATCCGTAATCCTGATTATCCAAACGATGTATTGGTAGCTCAATCGGGTGTACTAGCATTGAGTCGTGATAATGGTGAGACTTGGAAAACAGCAATCAAGCCAACGGGTATTGTCGCTGAAAGAATCATTGGTCAAATCATTGCAGGTGAAAACTTAGACATGGTCAATGAAGCAGGAACATTTAAGTTTGATAAGAACGGTGTAGAAATTGATGCTAAGGCATTTAAGGTTCGCACTGGTGATAAGACGGTAAACTTAGTTGAAAAATGGACAAGTTCAAATAATTTCTTCGAAGAGTTCACAAATGATAGTGTGCTATCTTCATACGAAAAGAGTAGAACAAAAGAAGAATGGGATAAAATAGCTGAAAATTACAAAAACTTAAACGGACAGGCTGTAAAGATGTGGGTTGAAGCTTCAAAAAGACCAATAGAGTTAAAGGTTCTAGAACAGAAATATACTGAGTTAAACCGCTACCTATTCGTTGAGAAGCATGGAGATAAGCCACTGTTGGATGCTAGCAATATGAGTGTAGCTACTAATATTGTCAGAAAGACATTTAATGATAAGTTCAGAGCTTACTACACTGCCGAAGACCAACTTAGAAATAAATTATTAGATAAGCTTCAAGAGAACATCACAGAGGTATCATTTGAAGTTGGAGAAGACAGGATTGTTGCGAAGGTAACAAATAGTAAAGCGTTCAAAGATATGGTTGAAAATGCTGATAGTTTAGCTCAACAATTAAGAGAAGCACAGCAAAAAATCACTGACGATGCAATCGTAAGTACTGTTACAAAATCTACTCAATTCAAGAATAAAGCTGATGCTAATGATGTTTATAGCAAAGATGATGTGAAGTTTTTATCATCAAATAACATGTTGCATGATACTGAGTTCGACAATGGATTAGGTAAATGGACAACTACTAAGGATGCAAATCGCAGTGTCGATGTAGACCGAAACATTAAGTTTGAAGGTTCAAATTCAATCAAAGTTTCTGCTAAAAATCAAACAACCAATTCATTTACGACTGCTAATTCTGAGTGGATTGATTGTAAAGAAGGTCAACAATATACTGCAAGTGTCTATCAGTATGTAGAGAAATATGACCTTGATGCAGGTGGGAAAATCGCTATTCAATACTACGAAGGTGATACATATCTATCTGAGACACAACAAGATTATCAAGCTATTGATAATAAGAAATGGAAACGAATTTCTGTAATGGGAACTGTTCCTGCAAAGGCAACTAGAATAAGAATTACATTGAGTGTGAGAAAGAATGGTACGATGTGGTTCGCACGTCCAATGTTACAGCTTGGTAGAGTTATCACTTCTTGGACACCTCATGTTGACGAATTAGCGACAGAATTGAACTCTATGATTGAACAAGTTGCAGGCAAAATCAGTTTAGTAGTTACTGAAACGAATCAGATTAATGGTGAAGCAATCACTTCACAAATCATTCAAACTGCACGAGCAATTGAGATGTTGTCTGAGAAGATTAATCTTAAAGGTAAAGTTACATTTGATTCCTTTGATGGAAATCTTAAAAAGACATTCAATGCTGATGGTACTTTCAATCTAACAAGAGCAAGTGGTCAGTTAGATGAGAAATTCATCAAAGATGCAAACAAGTGGAACAAAGCTTCGGGTGATGCTGAAAAAGCAACTGACAAACTGATGGAAATGATTCGTGATGATAAGTTAACAGCCACAGAGAAACAAACTATCAAGAGAGAGTTAGAAGTTCTGCAAGCCGAAAGAGCAAACATTGTAGCAAATGCAGATTACTACAAAATCACGACAGAGAAGACTAGATATGAAGAAGCTCTAAATGCTTTAGCAAATTATTTAGCTCCAATTTTAAAGGACATGGCTAATACATCTGATATTGTAGGAGACACTTTACGTGGTCAGTTCAAGACTGTTTACGATAAGAAGGCTTATTTACAAAAGACTATTAGTAATAAAGCTAAAGAGTTAGCTGATAACGCACAAGGTAAAGCTAATGAAGCTCAAAACAAAGCAAGTAATGCTTTGAAAGAATTAAATGAAATGGCTGATGACAATGTAATTACACCTTATGAGAAACTAGGCATAAGGAAGGAATTACAGGAAATTTCGGCTGAGAAACCAACCTTAGAAGCTCAGGCAAATCAGTATGGTATTGGCGCTGAAAAAACAGCTTTCATAAACGCTTACAATGCATTAGACGCTTACTTAAAACCAATCCTTTTCCCTGTTGTACCTGCATCGGTTATCAATGGTGATGAGTTTAGAAATAAATTCAAAGACTATTATGATACGAAAGTCAAACTCTTAAAAGCGGTTTCCACTAAGATTCAAGGTTCTGCTGATGAGGCTAAGAAGAAAGCTGATGAAGCAAATAAATCAGCGAATGAAGCGAAAGAACAAATCAAGAATGCGAATCTTCAACTCGTTAAAGACCGCAAATCATGGGATACAGCTTATGAGCGTGTTGACCAATGGACTGCTACAGGTACGACGGAAATTGATGGAGGAAAGTTGAAAAACGAATCTATCATTTCGAATAAAGTTGCGATTGGTAACTGGGATAACCTGTTTAGTAACGGAACGATGGAGTACGGAAACTTAGGATTCACAGGTAATACCTTTGAAATTATCAATGACCCTACTAATGCTCATCAAGGAAATCATTACTTGAGAATCAAGTGGAATGGTCAGTTTAATGATATTTACGATAGCAAGCCTATGAAAGTTATCGAAGGTGAGCAATATTACCTTGAAGGTCAAGCAAGACTTCTGAGTGGTTCTGATACGACAAGAACATTCATTGTTCAAATATTAGATAAAGCAGGTAAAGTAGTTAATCACCTTATCGGCTCTGATACATTGAATACAACTTGGAAGCAAATCGCTTGGACAGTGACTATTCCAAAAGGTGTCGTTGCGATGCGAATTGGTGTTTCTGTTGGCGGAGAAAAGAATGCTAATAACTACACGATGTTTGATTCTTTATTCTGTAAGAGAATGTCAGAGGGAACATTAATTGTTGATGGCACAATCAAAGGTAAGCATTTAGCTGTTGAGTCTATTACAACAGACAAACTTACGGTTGGTGAAGGCGAGGTTCAAGAAGGAAACATTGCAAGAGGTAAGCCTGTTAGTGGATTCACTCCTGTCCCTGCAAACTCAGGAACAACACCTACAAATGGTAAGAACAAAGTTGATTACAACGTATTCTCTCAATTTGGTAGTGGGAATCAGAGTAACAATGGTGCAGAAGGTAGCTATATTGAGATTGATTTAGGTAAGACATATCGAATCTCTGAATCTAGAGCATTCTTCTACACTGGTGGTAAACGATTCTATTGGTACAAAATTAAGTATTCTACTGATAAAACGAATTGGAATTATGCTGTAGGTAAGAGTGGAAATAAAGGATGGGCTACATCTATTTCTGAGGAAGAAAGTGGAAACAAAGAGTACAACCCTACGATTGATAACTTTACTCCTGCAATCTCTGCTAGATACCTACGATTGTATGCGAATGGTAACGTGTTTAATAACGGCAACCATATCTATGAGTGGGAGCTATATTGTGCTAAGCAAGTCAAAGTCCACGGTGGACACGTTGAAGCTGAGACACTTGATGTGAGGTCTCTTAAAGCAGGTAAGATTGATGCAGATAGGATTTCCATTGAAAACAACAAAGTTAAATTAGATTCACGAGGAGTAACCGTATCTGATGCTGATTTTCTGCTGAAAGATGCTTATACAGACTCGACTTATTCTATTATTCCACGTTCAAATCTTATTCCCGACCATAGTTTTGAGTTCATGACTCCAAATGGAACTGTACCCGATGCAGATAGTACATTTACCATTGCTCACTCTCCATTTTGGAAGCAGTTGGGCGCACCAAGACTTGAGATTGATACTGGTGATTATACAAATAGACCACATCTATTCGGTAGTAAAGCAATTAAAGTAAATTCCTCTCACTGGGTTCGTGGAGTATTAGAATCACCTACCATTGCTCAAGGTAGAACTTACACATTTAGTGCATTTGCTAGATGTGCATCTGATGGCGGAAAACTGGTGCAGGGATATCCTAATATTCGTATTCAATTTGTTGATAAAAACGGCAATGCGATTACACAGATGTCAGGACACCAATTCGCACAAACTAAACTAGATGGTTCAATCAATCGAAGCTCGTACACTTTTACAGCACCTAATAACCTACCTTATGGATTCAAACTAAACTTAGATATATTTGGTGTAGGATGGGTAGCATTTGATGGCGCACAACTTGTAGAAGGTACTGTGGCAAGTATCTATAATCCTGATGATTCACTTGTTCATTTAAAAAATGGACAACTACCATTTGAAGAAGTAGCAGTTGGTACAGCAGGTACAATTGGTCACTTAGGTGATGACTTGACATACGAATCCAAAGGCAATGAGCATATGTTCTCTGCTAGATACAAGTATCTTGGTGGATTTAAACGATTTGATTATCCTGCAATGATTGTAGGCGAGTCAATGATAAAAGACTACACTGGTGGTAACGTTATGGAGTTCAAACGTTCAACAGACAATGGATTCAAGAACGTTTTAGCGAATGATTATCTTCGTCCATCTTTAAGTAAGTGGAAAACCAACATCAAAGAATATGAGAAGAGTGCATTAGATAAGATTTGTGACACGCCTGTTTATACATACGACATGATTGATTTTGGTAGACACACATGTCAACCACCAAAGAAATTACAACATTTAGATGTATATAACAACAATATTTTAACAACTGGCGCAAATCAACTTGGTCTAGTGGTAGAGGAGTCACCTGATGAGATTGTCAGAGATGACCGAAGTATTTCTTCATATGCGGTTGAAGCTATGCTATGGAAAGGTACACAAGAGCTTAATAAGAAGGTTAAATCCTTAGAAGAAGAGGTTCATTCTATTAAAGAAGAGAATCTTCAACTTAAAGAACAAATGGAAAAAATAATGAAATTATTAGGAGAGATGAAAAATGATTGAGAAGGGCAAGCGTTCCCTTCCTTTCATTTCACATAAAAAGAAAACAGAAAGGAGGATAACCGTGAATGTAGCTTTAAACAACCAATCTATTTACTATGCATGGGTTACATCATTTACTGCACTTGTAAATTACCTGTTTGGAAGTTGGCATGTATCTCTAGGAGTGCTATTTACTTTTATGGCTCTAGATATATTAACAGGGATTGCAAAAGGTGCTTCCACAAGTGGTGTAAGAAGCCGTGTAATGATGTATGGTCTTTTCCGTAAAGCAGGAATCTTAGTTGTAATTATCATCGCAAATATGATGGACAAAATGTTGGGAAATGACATGCCAATCTTTAGAACAATTGTTGTAGGTTTCTACGTAGCTGTGGAGGGCATCTCCATCACAGAAAATTTAATGCTTTTAGGTGTACCCGTGCCACAGTTCATCATTCAGTACCTAGAACACTATAAGGAAGCTCAGGAACAAAAAGGAGACGAGCTTTCTAAAAAAAGATTATAAGTGTAAAAAATAATGAAACTTGAAAGGAGTGATTTATATGTAGTGCTTAACTAGTCGTCCGTAACTTTGGTTTTTGGAAAACAAATTAAATTATTAGGAGAGATGTTTTTATGACAGTATTAAATGTAAGCAGTATTAATGGAGTACCATTCGAGGCAAGAATCATCCCGAAAGGAAATAGTAACCGTCCTGCATATTCTATGAGTCCTAAGTTTATCACAGTTCACACAACTGAGAATAAGAGCAAAGGCGCAGATGCAAGAGCGCATTCAAACTTCGTTAATAATGGTGGAGGTTCAGCAGGTGTATCTTGGCACTTCACAGTAGATGACAAGCGCATTGTTCAACATTTACCGTTAAACGAAAATGGTTGGCACGCAGGTGATGGAGCAAGTGGAACAGGAAACCGTCAATCTATCGGTATCGAGACTTGTGAAAACTCTGACGGTAACTTTGAACAAGCATTAGCAAACGTTGCTAAATTAGTTAAATTCCTAATGGGATACACTGGAATTGGCTTAGGAAATGTTGTTCCACATCAACGTTGGAGCGGTAAATATTGCCCACGTCCAATCCTAGACCGCAAAGGTGGATTCGATGGATTTAAGAGAATGGTAGAAGGAGCTACTAATGGTGGCAACACTATTGCCCCTCCAAGTGGTGGAAATGGTAAAGATGCAGGTACTCAAGGTCTTGGTATCGCATATATCGAAGGGGCTAACATTAATCTTCGTAATGCTCCAAGCACAAACAGCACGGTTCTTCGTAAGTTGAACAATGGCGAAAGCTATGTTGTTTGGGCTGAGAAAGATGGATGGTTAAATCTTGGCGGAGACCAATGGGTATATGGAGACCCTTCATACATCACTTTTGCTCGTAGAAATACTGGTAATGCAGGTAAGTTAGTTGTAGTTAAAGTTGATGAGCTATGGGTTTACAGCTCTGCTGACTGGAATGATAAAGAGAAGACTGTTAAAAAAGGCGAAGCGTTCACTATCGTGGATGAGCTAATGGTTAACGGTTCTAAGATGTACAAGTGTAAATACTTCTACATCACTGCAAGCCCATCATTCGTAGAAGTTCGATAAGAAATAATCAATAGAAATACATACAAGCTGACTCTTAATTGAGTCGGCTTATTTCTAATTAACAAATTAAAAATGGAGTGATTTTATGACTAGAGAAACAAGTATGCCTGCTCAAAAAATTGAGTTGTTTACTTACGATGAGAAGAAAAATGTTTACAAACCTCTAACAGAAGGTGGAGCAATTCCAGTAGTAGTTAAAGGTGGAAGTGTTGGTGGAGGTGGTGGTACTGCTTCAACAGGTGAAGTAACTATTAAAAATGATAAATTAGTAGTTCAGCTAGCAGATAAATCACTAGAAACAAAGGTTACTAATGATTCATTGAATGTGAATGTATTAAATCCTGTTAGAACAGTCGAATCTAAAGTGACTAATACATCTCTAGATGTCAAAGTACTAAACCCGACAGAGACAGTGAATGCAAACATCACTAATAAAACAATGGATGTAAATGTGTTGAATCCAACTAAAGCACTAGATGCAAATATTACTAACAAATCTGTGGATGTTAAGGTATTGAATCCTACTACTGAAACAACAATTAAGAATAAGACACTTGATGTGAATGTTGCGCCATCTAAGCGTAAGGTCGTTAGTCTATTTGGAGGAAAGTTAGAATTACCGTCAGCCGAAAACCCTGAGATGGACACTGGTCATGTAACTGATTTCATTGATGTAGATAACTATAATCAATTAGCATTGACATCAATGATTAGCGGAAAAGGTATGGCAGGTGGAGAGTTACTACCTCATGAAATCCAACAATTCAATACTAGATTAGATGCTTACCTTGAGTGGTCTCATGATGGCGTTAATATTCATGGTATTACATATCCTATGGGTGGTGCGCCTGATGACGCTTCTGTCAAAGCTAACGGAAAATATCTAGATATCCTATCTAAATATGTAAGAGTTAGAGTAAAAGGAAGTCACGGTGGTGACTGGAAACCGATTTTAGATTTACGAATGGTCTTGAAATAAAATTACTATTTTATCTCATAATGTCCTATTTATATAGGTTAAGAAATTGGAGGAATTATATATGTTTTCTTTAGAACAACTATTAATGTACGCTGTAGGATTCATCCTAGTTACAGTCGGAGGCTATGGAATCCGATTACTCAAGAAGAAAGGAATCCTTGCTCAACTGAAACAACAAGAATTACTAGTTAATATTGTTGTTAAATCAGTACAGCAAAGCTATGGGGCTTTAGGAGGAGAGCAAAAACTAACCATTGCGAAGAAGCAATTAGTAGAAATGGCTAATCATCACGGAATCAAAATTAAGGAAGAACAGGTAGACCATGTAATCAATTCCACAGTTAAACAATTAAAGGCAGAATTTGGTGAAGCTTGGAATAAATAAACATAACTGAAAAGTTAAAATTTTAAGGTATTGACAGCATTTTACGTTAATACCTTATTTTTTTATATAAAAATTTACCATTTTTAGTTGCATAAGTGCTAAAAAAATAGTAATATAAGTATAGAAGTTTTCTTGCTAGGAAAATTCTAATATAACAATATAGTATTATTGAGCGATTGAGTATGCATATATATAACCTTATATTGACAATTTATGCATCTCAAAATATAGAAACTTATAGACTTCGAAACATATAATTATATTGTTACATATCTTTCATAATTAAATTTATAGACCTATAGACAATTTAACCCTAACCTTATAGAACCGAAGATTTGCAAGACCTTATAACCCTTTATAGACACGTATAGACTTATAGACATTTATAGACTTATAGACTAATAAATTTATTTAATCGCTCAAAAAAGCTAATGTATTATTTTACATTAGCTTTTTGCTTTATTAGAATGCTGTATGCTTTATCTATTGCTTCAATTGCCTCTCTTACGTCATGTGGAGTGATGCCTCGTGTCACAAAATCCTCAAGTAAAGAACTCCATTCATATAATCTTTCTACAGATTCTTCGTTGTTCGGTAGAAAGAAAAAATAAATCTCAGTTTCTAATACATCTGAGATTTTCTCCATAGCTTCAAGACTAGGGAGGTTGCGACCGTTTTCAATTTTTGATATGTAGCCAAACGAGAGACCTGTCTGCTCAGATAGTGTTTTTAACGTGTATCCACGTAGCTTTCTAATACGTCTTAGATTTAAACCAACCGTATCTTTGAGCAATTTAACAACACATCCTATTTTAGTATCACAAACCCATATACCTTAAACCAAAACATTGACATATTATTATATCATACAATCAATTCTATATCCTTGCACAAATGATGGTAATGATGGGAGTCAACTGGTATGCAAGATGATAAATAAAAAAAGACTAGATGAAATTCACCTAGTCTCTGTCACATTTAAATTATCAACCACCGTGGTCTCCATGTGCGTATTGAACTACATCGGAAGCTTGCTGTACTTCTGTAGGTGGTTGAACACCGAACGTCAATGTTAAAACAGTAATAATCCCGATTAAACTAGATATTACTTTCTTCATTTTAATGCCCCCTTATCAAGAGATTTTTTTCTTGCTTGAGTACTTGAATAGAAGTATTTGCTTGCTTTTGAGTCGTTGCTTTCTTTATAAAAGCGAACTGCTAATTGCTCCTCATATTCTTGAATGTATTCATATAGTTCTTCTTTTTCAAAATATGAAACTCCTGCTAAAACAATTCCTTCAAGCTCTTCGGCTAGAACGTTTCCATTAAGAGCGTTTAAAATTTCGAAATGATGACAGTATTCTTTATTGCCAAGCTCAGTACATAATTGATGTCCTTTTGCAATCAATGTTGCTGTCGTATCGTACTCTCCTAATTTATAATGTTCCTTCGCTTCAATGAATATTGCTTTAAAGTGGTTCGGTTTTTTCTCAGATACTTCCGATAAATATCTGATAGCTAATTCAGACATGTTTTGTCCTGCATAAAGAAGACCTAGATTATGGCGAACCATAAGGATGAATTTTTCCTCATTAAGCTTTTGAAAAATATCCATAGCTTTCACAAGATGTTCTTCTGCTAATATCCATTCTCTTAGATTAGTACATGCCATACCTAAAAGGTTTTCACAGAATCCCACGTTTCGTTCATAATTCTCATTCTTCTCAAAAATTTCTTTTGCTTTCGTAGCATATTTAACTGAGTTAAGTGATTCATAAATATCATAATGGAAAGCACCTAGCTTATAGTAAAACTCAGCTTTTTCAATCACATCGGGTACTAATTCAAGAAGGCTTTCCGCTTTGTCGAAGTGTTCTTTTGCAATTGTATAATTACCAATACTTGAAGCGTGGATTGCTTTAAAGAAATGGTAATAGTAAGTTAAGAAATTATTTGTAGGAATCTCGAAAGACTCAACCTTATCAAAACTATTTGCAGAGACACCTAGATTATCAATAACATATTGAAAGCGGAAATCTAGAAGTGAATAATATAATAAGAGATTTTGGTCTTCTTCTATATTATTAATCTGTTTATCAATTTCTTCTTTCAGTCGATGTGCTTGTCCAATCCTTCTAGCACGAATTTCTACATACCACTCATTTAACAGTTGTGTAACTCTCTCATTTCCCTTAACTGAAACGTTCATAGTATCCTCCTCGTCCTATATATCTTTTAATAATATAATAACAGAATTTGGAATCATTAAGTTTAATTTATCAATGTTTTTCAACAAAATTCATAATATTCTGAATTAAAAACATGAACTCTAGATAGCTAGAGTCCAATAGGGTAATGACGAATATTAATAACTCTACTTCATTATACTATAAAAATTACATAATAAATATGTTAAAATAGAAAAAGAGGAGTGATGATTGTGGATATAATTACAAGAGAGTTCGAAACTAATTTACCTGCATTTAATAGTCATGATGAAGCATATGATTATTTTGAAGAAAGATTCTCTCAATTTAGATTTGCAGGTTCAGTAGTCATAGATGGACAATTTTGCAAATTCTACGATGTAGTCTATGATTCAGATTTATACTTGAGATTTTTGGAAAGCAAAGTGTCAGCTCTCATGGATGGTTCTCGACTTGTCGAACCGACATCTGATTACCTCGACTGCTATCAGCGTGTAGAAATATTCGAAGACGGAAACGTACACATTGTGTTCTAATTTTATATTGATGTCAATTGTAATCTATGGTAAAATATCAGTAGATATCTGAACAGTACTGTTGCACGAGTTAACTTGAAAATTGACTAGAAGAATACATAATTGAGAAGAGCCTAAGAGGGTGGAAAAAATCTACCATATCTTAGGCTCTTCGTGCGTTCAAAGATTTTTCTTGTTTACATAACCTATCTTATAGGAAGCTATATGACTTTTTTGAGTATCGTTTCAAAAAGACAAGTAATGACGTGTTATTGAGACAAAATTGAAATGTTTTTATAGCAACATTAAATATGTTAGTTGGTTATTTATTATTTTCTGTGAACGGCTCATTAGTTGCTAATGTTTAATTATCAAACACTTCTATGTTAGTGCCTTATGCTGTATTAGTTTCTGTACAAAAATAACTAGCTATCTCAAAATAAGGAGTATTCTTTTGTTTTGAGACGAAATAAAAAAGCATGAAATATTTCACACTTTTATCGTCCCTCAAGATATTCTTCTGTCAAGCGTTCATCATACAAGTCTTTGTACATTAATACTGTTGGTGTGTAATTTCCTGAATCATTTAATTCAATGACTTTAAATCCTTGCTTCTGATACCATCCTTCGTATTCTTTCAATCCATCAAGTTTTATAAATCTGACATTAACTTGTCTAGCAATACCCTCAATATATTCTATGACCATACTACCTAGATTTCTATTCTGCATTGAGTTTTGTACTGCTAATCTTTTAATTTCCAATGCAGGTTTGCATGTATTTGATAAATTCATCTCTCCCATTTTTAATGTGAAATACCCAAATAGCCAATCATCAAATATGACTAAAGTTGTATTTTCTTCATATTCGGTATAATTATAATAAGCGCTTTGTTTAAGATAATTACTCATTGTATCATTACTACAATTAAACTTCTGTATCTCTTCAAACCAACGTTCATACATCTCTTCGTCTAACATTACCATATCTAACAAATCGTAATTTACCTGCAAATACTATCCCACCCTTGACTACTATGATTGGTTTTTATATAGTTATCTATATGAAAATTATACCAAATTGCATGTTGGAGGTAAACAAATGGCTTACACTAGTCAGATACGTATAAGAGATGAAGACCGTAAAAATCGTTGCACTAGGCTTGATATAGATATGTTAAAGAAGATTAAAATGATTGCTGTCGAGCAGGATACTTCGTATAATTTCCTTCTTGAAGATGGTATGAGACACACATTAGAGAAATTTAAAGGTAGACATAATGTGGTTATAGTAAAGTCGAATAACCGCAAAACAGTCAATACGACGTTCAGTGATGACCTCTATTCTCGTGTTAAAGTGAGAGCTGAAAGATTAGGAGTTAAAACTAATGATTTAATTGAAGAGGGTATGAGATATATAATAGGAAGAAACACGAAAAAAGACACGGAATAATCCATGTCTTTTTATTTGATTATACATTTTTTATTTCTAAATCGACACCTTCCTCTAACGCTTCATTGAGAGCGTAGAGCAATACTTCAAACATATCTTTCCCATCACTTGTTACAAAATAGTTAGACAGGTCTGTTATTTCTGATGAAATGTTGTCACCCCAAGGTGGCTGTTTGGATAAATCCTCAATATCCCATACTACTTCTGATGGTAAGAATATCTTTAATTTCTCACGTATCTCATTTGTTTCTTTAATTGCTTTTGAAAGATTTTCGGACTTCAGTTTTCCACTATATAATTCTTTCATTAAACAAGGGTATTTTTCTCCCCAACCCTCTTTTTCTAAATGATAACTAATAGTTGAGAAAAATGAATGTACAAAGTCAGATGTACCTAGTTCATACCAATAAAAATCGACCATAAATCCCGTTGCCATATTCAATCACCTACTTATTTTATATCTTTTTTAATGATAATTTCTGCCTGTCCAAATGTTCTTTGGTTTATCTCTTCTCTTATCTGCTTCAATATTTCTCTTGTTACATCTTGCCCTCTCACATCTATCACGACAGTTTGATGCGAACCTTCGGGTAGATGTTTCAATCTATCTTCAAACTGTTTTACTACAATGTTTATTAATGAACGTCTACCACTAGATGTCATAACATTGTAGTTTTTAACTTCTATGCTGTGACCTGCTTCGTGACTATATCGGTCAGGTCTTGTGCTTCCTTTTGTTCCGTAAGGGACTTCTTCTCTATTTTTAAATGATACTTGGTCACTGTACTTTGGTTCGGGGTACATTCCTTCTGCATGTTTTTCAGATTCTCGCCAATGCGGTCTAGCAAACATAAGATAGCTACTCAAATAATTTCCCCAGTGTCCTGATGATGGCAATGTGCTGAGTACTGCTTCACCAGTTAACCCGATACCTGCAAAGGCAGGCTGTAAACGTGGCGGAGTAATCTGAGTTATTTTAGAGAATCTAGCACCTCTAGCAAGTGTAGAAGCTTTATCCAATCCTTTTCCTCCAAGAAGCCCCAATCCAACTGATGTTACCAAATAAGAACCCCAACGGAATCCACTTTCGACATCGCCATGCCAAACGTCATTCATAAAAGAATCTGAGAAAGCATTCCACATAGCAGGAAGAGTTTCATCATAATTGACAACAGCATCCCACATGTTTGACCATGTTTCACCGTCACCTAACGCTTTAAATCCTTCCCAAGCATCTCCAACACCTTTTCCTGAGCCATCATAAAGACCATCCCAAGCTTTCTCTAAATCAGATTTGGGTTTGCCACACATTGCACCTTCATCAATAGGAAGTTCAACCGCCAGTTTATCTGCTTCACGGAACTTTACAGCAGAATGAATTAATTCGTCTGCTATCTTATCCATCTCACTAATAATAACAAACACTTTCGGTTTAGCATCATTAAACATGTAATAAAAACTTTGAGCTGTTGCACCTGACCATCTGCTACACAAATCCTCCATTTGATTATATAGCTGTTTATGTATCGACTCTATATCATGTCTTGCATTTCTAACTCGTTGTGCGACCTGCTCAAGTTTTTCGGGTGTTACCTTTATTTGTACCATACCATCCCTTCTTTTCAAATTATTTGATTAATTAAGAAAATTATATCATATAATTTTGCGAATATCAGAACTACCATTTATCTAAAAAGAAGGATAAACTAATATGATAATTAGAAAAAAATACCTTGCAACAGAACTATTGTTCGTATATAATAAAACATGTGTTCGGTTAAAGATGAACTACCACTTCTCCTTTAACCATGTGTGTATGTGTATGTTTAACTATTTTATATAGGGCAACATGTGTGGTTGCTCTCTTGCTTTTTTAAACAATTACATTTATAATATAATTAAGATATTACGCTTTATTGATGTGGATGCTGTGTTACAGTAATCTGCTAAACTTTTGCGTTTTCTTTTACTTTCACTTTCACTTAGACCACTCGCTTAGGGTGGTTCTTTTTCTATTTGTTTTAAAAATTTTTACCTTGTGTTATACTATAGATAGAAATCCATATACTAAAACAGAGGTGCTGTCAACACCTCTGCGATTGTAACCCTTCACCGCAAGGTGGTTGGTTGCACAAATCTATTTGTTTCGTTTTTTTCGTGAACCACCACGCTTGAGGGAGCGGGTGGTTTTCTTATTGCGTTTCTTACTTAATTTCTTGAAACCGAAGACTACTGTTTCTCTGACAATCGTCTTTAGCATCTCAATTAGTATAAGCAATAGAATATCCATAAGGTTTCACCTCCCTTCTCTCAAAAATAGAGAAAGGGAAATGCAACCTCCCACCCTGCAATATTAAGTTACCTCTTGATTATATCATCAATACTAACAAGAAGAAACAACATTGGAATAATGCCTAGTTTTTCTGTTTAACCTTAATTTCTATATCAAATGACCCCTGTTCATCCTCTAACATTTTTAGCATGAACTTCATACGTTTAAGGAATTTTTTAGTGTTAAACTCACCTTTTAGTTCGAAATTAAATACTTGACCGTTAAGCTCTACATCAACTGTATTAGAGTCTTTCTTTGGTTCTTTTGCTTTTACAACTTCTAGTGCAGGTGCTACAGTAACTACTTCTTCTGCTTCTTCTGCTACTTCTTCTTGAAGTGTTACAGCTACCTCTTCTTGAGCAATTTGCTCTACTACAGGCTGTACCACAGGAGCTTTAATCTCCTCTTTTTTAATCTCTTCTTTAGGTTGCTCGTCTATAGTTATTTGTTCTTGTTTTTGTTGTTTAGCTTCTTCTTTTTTATTCTTTTGATTAAATTTATACTGTAAAGAATAGATAACACTTGGATTTACATCCCATGCATTTGCTAGTTGTTTTCCTTTTTTATATAGAGTTCCATAATAAATATTAAATAATTCTTCCTGTTGGTGTGATGGTAACATTTTAAATGTCTCGTAATCGCATAATTCTTTCTTCATAGACTCTAGCTCTTCTTCTGATACTTCAATCTTCTCAGACTCACTTATGCCTCTTGATAAATTACTTGGTTTTCTTTCAATGTTTAACTCGTCCATCCATTTACTGAATGTACCTTTACTTATACCCATTCCTTGCATAATTTGACCATTTGTATGTTTCTCTCTCCATGCTTCAAATAACATCTTCTGCTCGTCTTTGCTTTTCTTGCTAAATTCTTCTATAGAAATAATCTCATACATATTGTACGCTCGCACCTCTCCGCTTAATTTTTTCTGCTCTTTCTTAGACATATATAAATAGGGAACGTGAAAGTAACTTCCACCCTTCCTAGTAGAAACCCTGCTAAATATATTAGAACCGATTCTTTTCTTCTCCCGAACCTCTTGTCTAAATATTTTCTCTATATTTTCTCTCACATCACCCCACCTCTCACTGCAATACTTTTGTTCTAAATGCAAGTATAACAAATAATGAAAAAAGAGGACAGGGAAAAATATTCCAAGTCCTCTAAATTGCTATTACATTTTATTATTTTCTAGTAAAACTTCTTTAACTAGTGAAGGTAATTTTCGTCCGATACCCTGCTTAATGTCAGTGAATAATGTATCGGCTTCCTCTTCCATGATGTCATCAAACATACGTGAACCCATATTTTTAAGGATAACTCCCATATTTGTCACGTCGTAGTCTTCTTCAAGCAAGCCTTCATCAACTAGCTTATGTAACATC
The DNA here is from genome assembly GCF_058952315.1 of Bacillus sp. GW823-FHT06B01. Lineage (NCBI taxonomy): Bacteria > Bacillati > Bacillota > Bacilli > Caryophanales > Bacillaceae > Bacillus > Bacillus sp. GW823-FHT06B01. Next base: position 55,500 of record NZ_JBXAHR010000008.1, read on the forward strand.
TTTTCAACTCGTCCAGTTGTTAAGAACTTCTCAACGAAATCTGAACCAAGTCGTTGTGGTGCTTCCTTCTGCCTCTTAGGAATTGCACCATTCATTTCTTTGAATGAAGAGGAAACAATCTTGAAGAATTGTTGTTCACCATGCTTATTCACAGCAGAGATATTTTTAACTACTACACCTTCTCCTACTTCGCCCAATTTAGATTGTCCTACGAACGATTCCAAGTGTTCATGGGATTGGAACACCCCTGAGTAGAACAATGGGACTAAGTTGATGTTAAGGCGCTCAGCTTCGATTGATACTGCTTTGAACGAGCAGTACTGCTCAAACATCTCGTCATATACATCAAATAAGTAGAACTGGTTTTCATTCTCTCCATAATCCAGTTTGTGACGTACTAACCATTCACCATAATAAATTGCTCCTTCAACTAAATCCTCTGCTACGATATTTTCATGAACCCAGTTGTAAAATCCACGAAGCGTCTCTTTTTCATCCAATTGCTTATTACGTGAGAAGCAAAGGATTTTGTCTCCATCACGTTTGAATGAAGCATTAGCTCCATCTAATTTCTCTGTAACCGTGATGTATACTCCTGCTTTGATATTGTCAATAGAACCTTTTCCATAGCGTACAATCTTCATATATTTTTTCATTTGTTTCCCTCTCCAATTCATTATTTTTTACACTTATAGGAATGACAAGTCAGAGTCTTCTCATCTAACTCTGCTTGGATAAATCCTTGTTTAGCTTGCTTTAAGATTGAACATGAACCTTTTCGATACCTCGAACATGTCTTACAGTTCTTCTCAAACTCATCAACCTGTTCTTGGTCTCTAAAGATTCCTCTGTATTTAACTGGTTTCAGTCGAACTACAACCCTTGGATTCTCTTTGTCATACAGGATACGTTGTGTGCGGATTAGAACTCGTGAGTCATTGTCATAGACAATCTTTTCAAGAGCATCACACAGCAACTTATAAATGTTGTTGTCATCACGTCCACGCTTATTGAAGTAGATAACTGTATCCATGTAGATGAAATTTTCCTTGGTGTATTCGTAGTCCCAGTTGGCTTTCTGTTCTCGTAATTGCAACTTCGCATACTTTTGCAGTCGCATCTTACACGCTCTACCCTCTTTGCTCAGAATCCGCTTACCTGTTGGCACATATCGTTTTGTTTTTGGATTAAAGTTAGCTTGATTCGTATAGAGCTTATTAAGAGATGTAGGCAGTTCGAGATTTAAAACTAATTCCAATTAATTCACCTTGGCGTACATTTCTTTGATTCGTGATAGAATCTCGATTGTAAGTGATGCCATATTGCGTTCGTTTTTAATTACAAAATCATAATGCCCTTTATTTTTTAACTCTTCTTCATATGTCTCATTGCGCTTTAAAGCTGATTCAACGGTATCTCCACGTTGTAGCATGTTGTAGACACAATCATCCTTAGATGCATAAATGAAAATACCAATAGCATTTGGATATATTTCTTTAAGCTGTTGATAGCCTTGGAAGTCCACGACTACATATGCAAATCCTTCTGCTTCAATGATTGAGTTAATCTCTTTCTTTGTTACTCCATATGAGTTGTAATGATAATTTGAAATCTCAGCAAACTCTCTATTAATACTCATTTCAGCGTATTCCTCTTGACTGATGAAGTAGTAATCTAATCCGTGAACCTCTCCTTCTCGCATTGGACGAGTAGTGTGAGAAACACATTCTGTATGATTGCCAAAGGCTCGTCGGGACAGGTAGGTTTTACCTGCTCCGCTCATACCCGTGACAATGACTAATCTTTCTTGGTTCATAAAATCACCCTATTCATTATTTAATACATTTGTAAGGAATGATAAGAAATCTCCTCTTTCAAATGATTATATACATCAATAAATTCAGCCTTTACCTCATCTCGATTACGACGACAAGTTAAGTTAATTGATGTGTCTTCAAAATATTCCACGTCGGGAAATTCATGAATACGACCTGCTAGTTGTTCAAACTCATGGTACAGCATTGTATTGTCCAACATTTTGACTAGACGATACTCTTCTTGTGTCGGTTTCCCGATTTCAACCATGTCCCAAATCGTGTTCATGATGCGGTCTTCAATCTCTTTGTACTGAGGAATGACCTGTTTCACTGGGCGTGGCACATCACAAACAATACTTTCTGAACCATCGTGCATTAAAGCAAACATCTGAACTCGTAAAGGCAATCCTAATTTAACAGCTAAGTGGTAGCATCCTAGTGAATGCTCTCCAACTGTGTACAATGCGTCTAAGTGTCCTGCGTAGCGCACCATGCGTGATAAAGAGTGAGCAATATCAAAGATAGTGATGTCCTCTTTACGTGGTTGTAATGGGTAGAAACGCTTCCCTGTGTGTAATGTGATGTAGTCTCCTACTAGCTCTTGTGTGTATTTAGTTGATTCCATAATTCCCTCTCCTTTAAATCCTTATTTAATTGGTCTTGTATTTGTACGATGTAACCATTTAGTAGTAAAGATAGCGTCCATTGCAGGATGAACCGTATGCCATCTTTCACTGTCTTTGCTATAAAGCTCCATTAATCCACGCTCCTTGGAAAATCGGTAGATTCCCATGAACTCTTCATTATAGTTATACCTGACAAGCTCTCGACCATCTGCTAACGCACCTGCAATCTCACTTGGAGTTAAATAAGTTCGTTCAACTTTCCAGTCAGATTCTAATACATCTTGTGATAGTCCAAGCATGAAATTAGGAGATTCAAAAACAATGCCATACTCTTCACGTTTGATGTAATCCTTTTTTCCGTCTTTCATTCGGTATGCTCTCTGACCAATTTTAAGCTTATTCAATAACTCTGTAATATGCATTACTCTGCTCCTCCCTTTAAGCTACATAAAGATGTAATTCCATTTTGTTTCTAACAGCTAAGTCAATCATTCCTTTAGTACCTCGACTCTTTCCGTCCCAAAAACAGAAACAGATATCGGAATACATAGCCATATCATAGTTTCTTCGATGTCCTGCTGAGTTACCGTATTCCTCCCATTCAGCAGGGAACACCGTAAGTTTTAATCCATACTGCTTAGCAAACTGCTCTCCTAGCCAATCTGCACCTCTAGCTCCACCACTAACAATCTCTATCTCTTCCTTTGGGAATCTCTTTAGATTAGCTAATAAGCGGTCGTGGAGCGTTTTATAATCCTTGAAGTCTCTACTTCCTGCGACCACAACTTTCGGCACATGTATCGCTCCCTTTGTTGTATAAAACTATTATTTTACTGAATAAATCCGATCCAAAAATACCTTGTTTTTAAAGGGAATATTCTTCATCATCTCGTGATATTTCAGTATCTTCATAGACAATCCCCATAGCATCCAATTGTTTGCGGTATGCATCTGTTAATGTACCTCGAACAATCTTGCCATTCTGAATATCTAGTAAGCAGATATAAGCTAGCTGTCTGCGTCCGTTATCAATAATTTTCCCTTGCTTTGTTAACTCTTCAATCTCCAAGAAAGTCTTAATCTCTGATTCATCAAGACTATTATCAACACGTACACCGAACGGGATTGATACACCGCCTACTCGGATATCTGCTTCATTCATTAACTGATAAGTCTCACCAACATTATTAAACTCGTTGTATAGTTTTTTAAGTTCTCGACGCTTCTCGTAAGCAATTCGTGAATTGTAGTGGAATTGAGCTGTGCTTCCATCTCTCATGAACACTACGAAATAAATATCCATATCGTCGCCAAATCTTCCGCCTACTCCACTAATAGATTTAATCTCAGCAATCTCTACTTGATTCCAATACTTTTGCATCTATTCCGCCTCATTTATACTCATAGTTTTAACCTTGTACGTTCCAGTACCACAGATGTAGTCGAGAGCATGGAAGAATCCTTCAATCATCTCGTCGATTTTGTCATGGTAATCATCACCTGTTAAAATCATTACATCGTCCTCGTCGTACAGTGTAGTTGACGTTGGTTCTCCACTCTTATCAGTGTCATAGTGTGGAAACTTCTTAATAATCGTAAAATGTCTCATCTCTTTCTTCTCCTTGTTCTCACCATAATAATTAAACATGCAATCATTGAGAGTAGTATCCAAATCAATATCTCTATTGGAACACCATCGAGATTGATTTCTTTCGGAACTTCACTCTCTTTGACAACCGCATTGTTCTCTAAAATTATTTCATTCTCTTCTTTGAACCACGGACTCAACATTGATTATCTTCTCGCTTGAATATCATGACATCTGCTTGATACCATCCTTTTCTAGCGTTGCTTGTATCTTTTTTATCTTGCCCGACATATTTTCTAAAGCCTTTTCCATCGGTAAATACACGACTTGCGTTTTGAGCTTTCTCTCTCATTTCTTCTAGCACTTTTCCTGCTTCCTGTACCATAGGGTCGTCAGAATGCTCCCACACATAGTGAAGTGCAATAGAGAGAGCTTCGATTTGCCTTTTCATCAAAAGCCCTCCTTACATTATTCGGTTTCTTTCCAATGGCTCTGCATATCCTCATAGAAGTCAGTGCAGTCGTCACAGCAACTCAACTTTTCCTCTGTACCGTTTCGATAAGTCATATTCACGGTATTTGTTAGCATGAAGAATTTCTTACAGCCATCGCAATACCCCATTATTTTTTTGATTATAAACATCTTATTTTGTTCCTCGCTTCTAGCTAATTATTTGCTGAACGCTTCTTTAACTAATTTAGATACAAGTGACATATCTGCCTTGCCTTTCAATTCTGCTGACAATTGCTTCATTGCTAATCCCATGTTTGGAGCAGTTGCAGTAACTTCACGTACCTTCTCAGCAATCTCATCTTCTGTTAACTGCTTTGGTAGATATTCCATTAAGATTGCCTTTTGCTCCTCTTGAGAAGATGTATCACGACCTGCTAATACAAGACCGTCAATCTCTTGACCGATAGCTTTAATTTCACGGTTGATACAAGTAATGACTGCTTCTGAACTTAACTCTTCAACCTTAGAGGCAATTCGCTCTTTCTCTGTCGATGCAATCAGCATACGTAATGTTGAAAGTTTTGTTTTATTCTTGTCTCGCATTGCTTGTTTCATATCTTCCTTGATTGCTTTAATCATTCTGCTCAACCTCTTTCTTTGATTTGATAATCTCGTAATCTGCTTTTAAAACGCTGTAAGTTACTGATACTAAAATTCCTACACGCCCACCGTCTTTGTCACAGTAGCGAAGTGAGTCATTTTCAGTTAGAGTTACAAACCATTCATCCTCATCACCATTGAATGTAGCGTGAGCAACTTCTCCAACTTTAATCTTGTCTACTAGTTGACCGAATGTTAATGGCAATGCTGTACTACGCTTCACAGCTATCCCTTTATAGATTTGCTCTTTTGGTTTTTCCATGATTCCTAACATTGTTTTCTCTCCTTTTAATCAAACGTTTGTTTAAATTTTTAACCGTGTGCTTTAACTAACATGTGTGGTGGTAAATCTAGTACGTGAGTCTTTCCCTCAGCAGTGTTTAACTCTACTCGAACATTGTGATTGCCATATGGGAATGTTGAAACAATTCTACCTTCAACCATAGGGTCAAACTTAGCTACAACTGATTCGCCTTCTAAAAAGATAGGATTCTCGTAATCCACCATTAATTTCACAGGAATGATTTCATAGCCCACATCCCCGAAGTGTTTCTCCAATAGATTATTTGTAGAATAAGGAAGGTGTCCTCTAAGTGAGCTTGCTTTAAAAACGTTTGCATCTTCCATATCTGTACTGGTTCTAAAATATCTAAGATTCCCTTCTCTAGTGGGAATTAAGGATGTAACATACTCTCCTTGAATCTTCACAATGAAATTACGGTCTTTAAACATGTTCGTTTTCTCCATTCTGTTGTTATTTGCAGAAGCATCACTTGGACACCTCTGCAAATTCATTATTTTTTACACTTGTTATTAAAAATTAAAAGTTCATTGCAACTCGTTCACGAATCTCTTGTAAACTTTCGTCACGGTGCAGTTGACCATTGAAGAATACTTGCTCTAATTGGTCTTTGCCAAAGTAACTTACTTGCTCTTCTTTATTTAAACCGTCAATTAATTTCAGTTCGCCTTCTTCTTCAATTACTACTACTCGACCTTTTTGAGATTTTTTCGTACCATCATCTGTTTTCGGGTCTTTATAGATTAATTTTTCTTCGCCATTAATCACTGCATATGTAGCTTTCATAGCAAATCCGAACGTATCTCGTGTGTTGAACTGGTATGTGTATGAACCAACACCGAACACTACGTTAGTAGATGCGAAACCTTTTTCTGCAAGACGATGACAAATTGTTTTACAACGCTCTAATGTGATTGCATCTCCATAAATTGCTCCGATACAAGGTGCTAATACTTTGTATCCTTGCTCTGTGATAGTTCCACCGAAAATGTTCCAAAGTGCCTCAATTAATCCTAAATCTGCAACACTTGGAGTGAACTCTTCAAAACGTTTTACTCTGTCGTCACAAATGTAGTAGAATCGCTTGTCATGACGGTCATACTCAACTTCGATGTCTAATTCATAGTATTTGCCTTCAAACTTAAATTGCCCTGACGTTTCAGTATCTCCATGTTCACCATGCGGAGTATCTTCACGTAATTCTTCCATTAGATATTCATAGAAGTACTCTTTAGCATCTTCTAAGTTATCTACATATTTCAATCCTGTAAGGTCAGGGATATGAGTGCCACAAAGAATATCCTCAGGAATACCACTGTCAGGACGGATAACAACTTTACCATCACGGTTTTCAATTACTTCTTTCAGTCGTGGAATAATCTCACCGACAATGTTCCAAAAGTCCCATGTGTCAGAAACAATAGATACAAAGCCTTTTGGGTAAACCTCTGTAATCATACGCTTGAATACTTCATACTCATTTTGACCATTCGCACACATTACCGAATGCTCTGTAGCAGGAATACTCGTTCCTACAAGCTCTTTCTCGATGTTTGCATTGTAGAACTGCTCTAAGTATAAGATTGCAGGGACAGTATCCGTTCCTACGAATGATAATAGGTGACCTGCTCCACTTTTCTGTGCTGATTGCAGAGAACTCATTCCACGCATTGAGAAATCGTGTCCTTGGAATACAACACCGTCAGTGCTTCCAGTTGTCTTCATAGCGTACTCATTTAAAATCTTACGGTACTGCAACGCAATTGAAGCAGAAGTCATCCCTTGCCAAATCTCAGTGCTAAGTAATGTTTCTAAGTAATTAGTAATCCAAAAGAACTTTGGCATCGTATTTTCGATAGTCATCACTGGAACTTTCATTGGTGCTAGCGTACCTTCTTTTAAAGCTTTGATTCGTACTGGTAAATATCCTAAATCATGAAGCTCAGCAATATGAGTTGTGTCAGGATTCTCTTCACCTAAGCAGAATTTGATAACTCGTGCGTACTCTGCTAAGACAACTTCTTTCTTACGTGCAAAGAAGTATTTGTTAAAGTAACCAATTAAGAACTCCTTGATGAATGATTGAATCTCAAATACTACTACCTTATCAATCGTAGGCATATGTTTGTTTGAACGTGGTGTCATAGTTGAATAGATTACCTCTGTACCTTTCGGATACTGTGGGCGATGAGATAGTTTGTAGAAATCGCACAGTAAAGTTGGTGGAAGAAAGTTTTCCATTTCAGTTGAATGAATAAAGTCTGTCATAATTATTAGCCCCTTTTAACCTTTATATTTATAGATTGTTACACCATAATCTTTGAAAATCTCTTGAATCATTGGATAAACAACATTATCCCAGTCACCGTTAGCTAGACCGCATCCTAGATTATATGGAATAGCAATTGATACTCCTAATTCGCTAGCATCATCTCTGAGCGTCACTAAGCCTTTACGCAATGCATCATAATTTGTATATAAAACATTTTCTCGTCCATAGTTTAATTGACCAAAGATATTCACAACGAACTCATACTCATCTTGAGGTTTGCTGTTTTCGTCTCGAAGATATATAGCTTGAATATCTCCCAGTAATGCCTGTGGATTCTTACCATCACAATGTGCTTGATACATTTTGTATACTTCGGGATGTTTAGCTCTAATCTGCTTAGCTAATCCACTCCCCATCACACCTTGGCAATTCACTTGCTGTACGATAGCATCCTCTGTTGCATCTAATAAGTTGCCTTCTACAATTTCAATCATAGTAATGGACGCACCCACAATCTGTCGTCATACTCTTCTTCATTCAAGATGCTGTCAGTTGTAAAAATTCCATCAATCAAATCAGTCTTTAATAACTCACCTTTGTAAATAGAGTTTTCACAGTGAGTGACTACTAGATAGATTCTAGAAGCTCCTAATTTTTTTAACTCTGTAGCGCTTCGTAAGAATGTGCCACCAAATGAGCAAAGGTCGTCCACAATAATTGCTGTGAATCCTGCGCCATCAACTTCACCCATCACTTCAAGACTTTCGATATTTCCGCTATCGAAATCACGTTGTTTGTGACCTACAAGGTGGCGATACTTTTTAGCGGACTTGTAACGTTTAGATGCGCCTGCATCGGGGAAGAAAACATAATCTCTTTTCTCATCAAACCCAACGATTTCAATTACATCCTCTAAAATTTGCTCAGAGTAATCAATGACCTCGCATCGGTCTAATAGAGCAGGTGTTACATCTGAATGAGCTTCATAAACATAGACCTTCTTGAATTTCATCTTGTTAATGAAGTTTGCAACATCCTTTAGAGTAAATGCAGAAACACCTTCAACTCTGTCCATACGACTGTAAGGCATGTACATAATCTTCAATTCTGCATCTAAGCCCATATTGTCTAGGTAGTTCTTAACAAACATTAATTTGATTAAATCTCCATCTGTTTCATATTTGAACATGATGGTATTCTTAGTAGGATGAGCATTGGCTTTAATAAGCTTTGCATCCACTTTAGTTTCACCATTTGGAAACTCTGAGAAATCAAGTCTTGCACCATTAATCTTAATCATTTCATTCCCTCTCCTTCATTATTTTTTACACTTGTTGTAAAAAATTAAACCCTTGTTACTCCTTGCTCATATAAGATTCGAAGAGCATTTTGTAAATCACCTTTTGAGTTCTTGAGAGACAAATAGCGTCTTTCAATTTCTTCAAAATCCTGCTTCTCAATTTCTTCGTTATCCTTAAACGCATTATACACAGTTTCGACTCTAATAAGAGAGTATTCGATTACCTGTAATTTGTTCTCTAATATTTCAAGAGCCTTGTCTACATATGGTTTCACAAGAAGACTCTCCTTTTGCTAATTTGATTCCCATTACACAAATGGATTCCATTGGAGTCTTTGCTATGATTTCCTGCAAATCAGTGACAAAGAAGGAGTTCGTGTCTTTGTATATGCGACAGATTGTATCTCCTACTTGTGCCATTTCGAGTTCAAGAAACTCAGCCATTTCCTCTGTGACACTAGCCATACTGTAATCAAAGCCGTTTGCTGTAAGGCGCTCGATAACTTTCCAAGCTTGACTCATATTCATCATAGGATTCCAGTCATGCTTTTCCATAACTCGTGACTTAGCTCCACATGTAACCTCATAATAACAACCTTCTTCTGAATTAAATTCCCATCCAAGAACCTCAGTTGCTACTTGATGATTTACTGTCTCATTGCAAATACTTAATGCATCCATTGTGTTAGTCATCCTTTCTATCTATCAATCCATATAATTTAAAAGCATCTGCTAGTGAACCGATTGTCATTTGGTGAAACGGGTTATTTGTGTCTAAACTCTCTAGAGCTTCTATTAATTTCCGCTTCAAATCATCACATTCAGTCATTAGCTTGCCTCACTTACCTCTTCAACTTTTTGCATCACTGCAATCCATTTTTGATTGAACATCGCACCTTCTCCGCTCCTCATCTTGAGTCTAGTTGGTTTGAGTCCATCTTCTTTAAAACTGTATATCTTACCGCTATTGGCTACTTCGAAGATTGGTCTAATGCATTCATATCCTCTTCCTTCTAGCTCAATAACACGTTTAACACACTCAAGCTTATCTCCACCAGTGACGGTGATTCTAAAAGGTTGGTCTTTATCCTTATGGTTGGTCGCCATTTCATACATCCTTTTATTATTTTTTACACTTGTAAGTAAATTTCAAAGTCCACTCGCTTGTGAACTCCTTTATATTATCATTAATTTTTACACTTGTCAACATCTTCTGAGAGAATTAAGCATTTCGCTCCCCTTCCCTCATCTGATATATTCATTATATATTACACTTGTATCAACTGTCAATGCTTTAGTTGAAAGTTTTTAAAACAAAAAAAGTGAGATAAACACTAGGCTTATCTCACTCTCCTGCATATAGATATCTTAAATAAAATTCCCCTTTTAAATAATCCATGAGACAGTCCTCATGCACGTATGCCTCGTCCAACACGAGGATGCAGTACTCACCATAACTGATGTCTTCATCGCATGAAGCACAACGACAAAAACGCCTCAATGCATTATCGGGCGTATCTGTCTTGTAGTCATCGTAATGATTAGAGTTTATATAACTCATCTTCTACGTGTTTTTTAAATAGATTCATATCCTTCACATACTCATCATAGCATTTCATAAAATATCCATAGAATACAATGATGCATAGAACATCCTCATACCGTTTATTAGGGGCTTTTAAATTAGGGAATAATACAAGGCTCTTACTCTCACTTGCTTTGTTAATCATGAATCCTCGTAAAATATCTTTCTGATAACCTTTCACTTCTGCACCACATAACTCTTTAGCAAAGAGAAGGATATCATTCTTATAATCTTCTAAGTTATGAGTCTCACTCATTACTTATTCCTCCCTTTCAGACATCTCGCAAGCATCACCATAACCGCCCCAATTGTCTACTCCCATTGCTTCTAGACAATTTAAGAAGTGTTGGCTCTCTAGTAATCCTTCATATTCTCCTTTTGAGATGGTTACTGTCTTAGGCTCAGTTTTACCCATCTCTTTATAAAGCTCGACTACCTCCTCACGACTCTTGCCTAGTAATGCTCGTGCAAACTTGAACAGTTCCCAGTCAGTGAAATCTTCATTTCTACAGAATTTACAAGTCTCACTTTCATCAAGCTTCTCCCCAGTCTTCTCATCAAACTCGGCTACAACTCCATCATTCTCTGCACATTCGTCACAACACCAACGATATCCGCAAATACAACTTACAAAGTATCCGCAATCAGAGAATGTGTCCTCGCAACTCTTACAAACATAATAATCTACTCCCATAAATCTCTTCCTTTCAATTCATTATTTTTTACACTTGTAAGGAATTAGATTAATCCCTTACAAGTTTCTTACAGTGAGTGATGTATGAGTCGTACTCATCAATCTTCACCCATTTGCCATCTACTTTACGGCTCTTCTGACGCATCTCTGTGTCTAAAAGTTTAATAGTATCTCCTACTTCTAGAGCAGGATTACCCATAGAATCGAAGTAGTGAACCTTCTTCATCTTCATAGGTACTTCTTGTCCAGTTTTCACTTGGTATAAAGTAATAACTGGTGTGTATTTCGTATTAACCTCTACTACAACATAGAATGAAGGCTTCACATTCGGCTTCTTAAATGTTGAGTATCCTAAGTACTCTTTCTCAAAACTAATCTGTTCGAATAAATCTAAAGGTGGTAACTCTTGAGATTTAATGATTTGAATCTCTTCGGTTAGCAATCCAATACGTTTCATCTTCGTATTAGCCTTGTGAGTCTTACTGTATCGGTTCTTTCCTTTATGGATTAATTCCGCAATCTTTAATAACTCTTCAGGTGTTCCATAATCACTAAAGAAGTTCAATCGAATCAGGATGTTGAGCTGTTTTGAGTTAACAGATGTTCTCTCCATGATGTCGATGAATAGCTTTAGAATTGGCTCATCAACTGTTAATACCTCATCGCCTACTAGAATAGTCTTTGTATCTTCTTGGTGAGCGATGTCATATAATTCATTTGCAACTCGCTCATTCAAGTATTTAATAGATTTTAATCCTTTATAGATTGTGTTCGTATCCTTATCAGGTGAATAAGAACTTAAAGACTTACCGAAATGAATCGGTGCAACCTTGATTCCAAAACAGTCAAGCTCTTTCATAATCTTAGCTGTCATCTCTGTATTATCTTGATATAGATTCAGTACAACCGTGTAATATTCAAGCGGATATTCTGCTTTCAAGTAAGCTCCATAGATTGAGTCTAGTGCTACTGATAAGGCATGTGATGCATTAAATCCATATCCAACTGCATCCTCAATGATTTTCCACACCTTTAGAGCTTGTTCATGGCTACCTGTTTTCTCAACGAATCCATTGATGAACTTGTCATGGATAGGCTCAATTACGCCTTCTACCTTCTTGGAAATGGCTTTTAGGAGTCCATAGGTGACGTCCTCACTAAAGCCTGCGAATACCAGTGCTGACATGATGTTCTCCTGATAGAGTACAAAGTTATCACTCTCTTTAAGGATTTCATCAAAAGCAGGTATCCCATATGAGAACGGCTGTCGATTTAAGAACACATCTTTCATAGATGCAAACGATGGTCGAATCGCTGATACCCATGCAGATAATTCTCGGATACTCCTCGGCATATATCGCTTAACTTGAGGTGTTCCACTATCTGTTCCTGCTTGGTTCAGTGTGGCGGTTAATCCTTGCTCATATAACTCCCATACTTTGGGATTATTTTCTACTAATTTAGTTAGTTCACGGATATCGGGAATTGGCGCACCAATTAATTCAAATGTTTCTGCAATAATCCGCCAAACCGTAACTACAAGAAAATCATTTTTAAGAAATTTCCATACATCTGACGTGTATGAATCTATGACTGCACACATCTCATCTCCAACTTTGATAACTCCAACCTCTTCTGAAATTGGTTTATCTAGTAACAAGAATGCACATGGATGAGGTGATACAGAGTCAATTACTCCAACGAATCGGTTAGCTTCTTCAATTAAGCCTCTCCATTGTGGATGATTCTCGTAGTCCTCAAGATTCTTCGCTACATCGTTGTATTCACTCATTTTCATTCCTCTTGAACGACATAAGTTACGGAATGCAGATGGACGCTTCATTGTTCCGAATGCAGTCATGTAATAAACATTATCTTCTCCAAGAAATTCTCTACATGCCTCTGCGAATGGTGTTGCGTCAGCAGTATTGAAATCCACATCGGGCAAAGATTTCGTCTCAAGAATACGTGATTTAGACATGAATCGTGTTGGATACAATGTAACAGGGGCATCCACTCTATCAATCTCTGTGAATCCAAGCAACTTATTTATGTAGAAACTTGGAGCAGAACCACGACCTGTACGTGTTAAGACTCCGCCTTTTTCTTTTGCTCGTTTAATTCCTTTATAGTTCAGCAGGAAATAGTCTTCCATTTTCGTAGTTTCAATGATATCCATCTCAAACTTAATCGCTTCGATGTATTCTGCATGGCGACTAACTGGGATGTGCTGTTTATCTTTGTTCCACTCTTTCTGAACAATCTTCTTGAGCTTATTTACCTTCTCCTTATGTGATAAATGAGGGTAAATCGTAGGCATCTTAATGTCCTTATTCAGTACAATCTCTTCAAAGTCATCTACAATACATGTATTCTGCAATGCTTGTGTGACCTGTTCCTGTGTGAATACACCTTGTGCATCATAACGCTCATATAACGTCTCTGAGCTTGGATAATCTAAAATGAATCCATCTTCATCGTCATAGAAGATTCCTTTACCCTGTAGGAGTAAATCACGATACTGAGCATCTTCGGGATAGATATAATGTGTATCATTAGCATGAACTAATGGGATATTATATTTCTCGTGAAAAGCTAGAATCTTTTCGTTGTATGCTTTCTGTACTGGGTGAACGTGAGGTTGAATCTCTAGATAGAAATTATCACCAAAGTACTTGTGACATTTGCAAATGAAACAATCAGCATATTCACTGTCGTACTTATTAACTGGACTCGCCACACATGTTGATGTGACAACTACATCTTTCGGATTCAATGAGAATAATAACTCTTCATCAATACGTGGCTTATAGTAATAGCCTGTCTTATTTGCTTCTGACATAATAGTAATCAACTGCTTCATACCTCGTTCATTACGAGCCATAACTAACAGATGGGTATTCGTCTTATCTTTCTCGAAGCGGTTCTTAACGTAATAGAACTCGATTCCAAAGATGTATTTTAATCCGTATTGCTTAGCTACATCATAGTATTCAAAAATATTTCCTGCATATCCATGTTCAACAGTAGATAGTGTTTTGTGTCCTAGCTCCACTGCACGCTTAGCAATATCTTCGGGTTTAATAATACAATCAACCGTAAAGATGTTGCTGTAGTGAGTGTGTTTGTGCCAGTTCTCATATCTAATATCGAAATTTGTAAGGACATTTCTATGTTCCACAAGTCTCACTAGCATCACTCTTTCATTATTTTTTACACTTGTTTAGCAACATAACTAACGACTTGTCGCATGTAATACGGAACAAAGAACGGGTCTCTGCTTAAATCTCCATACCACATGCATCTCAAGTATCGTAATTCTTCTTTGCTAATATTTATATTTGGGTCTTTAAGGATATCCTTAATCGAATATCCTTTTAAACCACGTAATTCCTCATATTGTTGCTTTGTAATCATTGCTGTTAACCTCTCCTACTTGTGTAGGTGATTAATAAGCGTGTCGCAACTCGCTTTCAAAAGCAGAAATCTCAACATAGTCAAATTTACCATTAGCAAATGGATGCTTTTCAACAGACTTCAACTGAAACTGTAGCACTCCATTTCCTACTTCAACCTTACTTTTCAAAGTGATACCAACGATTTCATAGAGAAAATCATCCTCGCCACCACGCAAAATAACTTCATCACCTTTTTGAAACTTTAACATTTTTAAACACCTCTAGTTTCATTATTTTTTACATTTGAGAGGTAGCTTGGAAAGAGTTATAGCATTCACGACAAATGCTACGATAACTCTCTTCGAACCCGACTTGAACCACTTCTCCGTGGAACACTGGTCTACTATTAAGTAATCGCATGTTTCGGATTGCTTTATTCGTACAATAGATACACACGTTAGGCATATCAGAGATTGTATCAGCATTCTCAATTAATGCTTTAGAGCCTTCAAATAGAACTCCTCTGAAATCAACTAGCAGTCCATAACTGTACACATCAATCTTCAATTCATCAACGATGCTTACTAATTCTAGTACTTGCTCTGTTGTTAAGAACTGAGCTTCATCAACAAAGATGTAAAGCGGACGATGCTTCTTCGCTAATTCAAACATCTTGCCTTTTTCTTCTCCGCCAACTAATGTTGCAGGAATTTCAGTGTCCAATGCTCGTGATTTAACTGCATCTCCATCTCGTGTATCTAACTTTGGCTTGAATACAAGAACCTCTTTCTGTTGTCCTTGTAAGCTGAAAACTCGCATGATAAGCTCTGCTGATTTTCGACCGTTCATTGTTGTGTGAATATACTGCAATTCAGCCATTCTAAATCTCTCCTCATTATATTATCATTATTTATTACACTTGTAAAGTGTTTGATTCATTATTAATCATGCTAAAAGGCAGTAAAATTAATCACTGCCTTCAAACTATCACTCTGAAATCGTTCGATTAAATAGTGAAACTTTAATTTCCTCTTTTGTCATATCTAATAATCTTAAAGCATGTTCTAGAAGCTCTGTATCATCTGCTTCCTTCTCACGGAATGAGTCAACGTTTAGCGTAAAATCACAAACATTGTCCGATGTATGGTCACGGTAATCCATTTCAAACTTTCGTCCTTTATACTCGATTACATAGCGACCGTGTTCATACCATCCGTCAACCGAATCCGTTTCTTGGTGATATTCGACATCCTCGTGACACTCAAGAAGAGATTGAATATCACCACCAAATTCTCCTTCAAATACGGCACGACCGAATACAGCATGGATTAACTCTTCGCCTTTTCTAACCATTATTTCACAGCCTTCCATATATGAGATACTACTTCAACTTTCTCTACTTCTTCACATTCAATGTATCCATCTGAATCAGTTACATATTGCTCTTCCCATCCATAGGAACGCTCAACACGCTTTCCTTTACATGCATAATGCTTGCCACCATGCATAAAGATTACTGTGCGTTCCTGATAACTATCATGTTCGCCTTGAGTCCATTTAGGTGATTCAACTTCATATAAATCACTTGCACCATGACTCCATCCACTCAAAACTGTATCTTTTAGGTCTTCTAATAGGAATTTCATTGCTTCACAGCCTCAAATTCATATGTAGAATTACGTGTAGCCACAATCAATCCGCCTACTTGGTTTCTTGATACCTGTACAACAGTCGAAGTACGAAGACCTCTTCCACTACCGTCCACTAATGTGAAAACTGCTGATAATCCAAGTTCTGCTCCTTGTACAGTGAACTCCTGTCCAACATATTCTTCTTGCCAATTGCTTGAGTTGTTATTTGATTTAAAGTTTACTAATGTGTATGTCATAGTTTCCCTCCTGTAGTTGTTTTGTGAGAATTAATCCCACAAAACGTCCTCTTCTTTCATACAACCTACTGCCACTACTCCATTTGCAATAACTACTCCGTTACACTGCTTTGGACGTGGAATAAGTTGCATATCATATTCGCTTGCACGGTAAAGCTTCTGCGCTCCACGAAGGATATTTACTTGAACCGATTGAGTTAATCGCTCTAATGATTTAAAAGTACCGTTATAAGCGCCCTTCCCTGCCATAGAGTGGAAACGGTAAAGTCCTGTCACTTCAATGCAAACGTATGTATCTCGTTTTGTTACTAACATGTCTCCTAATTCAATTCGTGGAAATGACTCTTCTTGTTGTGTTTGTGGTTCTAATACTCGCATTGTTTTCTCTCCCTTAATTCATTATTTTTTACACTTGTTTTAAATATAACTTGGCTCGTCTTTATCTGTACGAATCGTGCGGAACACTGGGAATCGTAATGAAATTCCACCATCCTGATTTGTACTCTCCTCAAAGAACTGAACCTCTGCAATTTTCCCGATATAGTCTTCTTGGTTGAACCAAAAATCTACTCGCTCTGCATCTGTGAATCCTGAGCCTACACCGACTTCAAATCCTTTATAATCAACAACCATTGCACCTAGTTTGCCCTTGTTCTTACCGTCTCCTTCTTCCATGCGAAGAATTGTAAGGTCAACTGTATGCATCTTCTTAACTTTCAATAGATTACTTGTGCGTTTACATTCGTAAACTCCATCTACTCGGTTTACCATGACACCTTCTTTATTTTCTAGAATCATTTGGTCAAGATAATGAGCAATCATTTCTTTATCTGAGCCAACATATAGCAACGGAACTAATTCTAGATGCTTGAACTGTACAAATGTTGATGCGAAGATTTCCATTAACTTCTTACGACGCTTTTTGTAGATTACCTTTGAACGTCCCTCGTGGAACTCATCTGCTGTTAAGATATCAAAGATATGGAACGTTAAGCCAAGCTTCTCTCCATCTTTTCTAACAACCTTTTGCGTAGCTCGGAATAGGTCATCACTTGATAATCCTTCTTCATTTTTAAGAAGCAGTTCTCCATCATACACAAAACCTTCGGGTAACAGTGCAATCTCTGCTGTAATTTCAACTAAATCTAGTACTGGTTGTCCTTGTCGTGTGAAGAATTTAATCGTTCCATTCTCCTTGACACATACTACTCGGTTTCCATCTAATTTCTCTGTAACAGCAAATTCACCAGTTAACTTATGTGCCTCATCTGAGTAAGCTTTAGCTAGCTGTACATTGAACTCAGGAATGAATTTCTCTCCAAATGCTTTATTAATAGTCTTTGCAGTGATACCACTCTTGAATGACTTCGTGAACAGCTCCTTGAAGAATACAATTTCACTTGGAATCATTAATGTACCTAAGAAGTATTGAACGACAGCAATGTCACTATCACGACCGCTATTATTTTCTTTTAAATACTTGAGTACATCTAATCCATTTTCGAATTTATGCTCAGTAGGCAATTCTAAGAATCTCTCTGTGCTTAGCTTTTTATTAACTTTCTTCTTGCTTAATCCTGTAATAACATATGGATTGTAAAGGAAGTCCAATACATATCGTAGTTCCTCATTTTCCTTATGTTGCTTTAAGATTGATTCCTTAACAGTTCTGCTAGAGTCCGCTTTGATTCGCTCTAGAATTTCAATTACATTTTCCATTTAACCCCTCCTGCTACTATTGGCTGTGCTAGACATCAATATTGGAACTATGATAGAACCAACTAGTGCAATTACACATGCGAAACCCAACACTGGTGAACCTCCGATGATGAGAACTGGGATAGCAATTGTTAATGCCATCCCTATTAAAATCCCAAACAGGAAAGCTGTTGGTTTAGTCATTTTCAATGTTCTCATTTTCATTATTTTTTACACTTGTATTATTTTTTTGAAGCTCTCGGATGATGTCATAGACTTCTTCATCTTTAAGCCTTTTAAATCTTTCAACATATCTGCCTTCAAATTCCACATGCTCAAGGAACATGCTTAATGGTCGTAACCATTTCTCGCCTTTGATACCTTCATATAGAATCAACGGCTTTTCCATAACATACTGCTTGTCTACTGAATAGAAATTTAGTCCATATCCTTCTGACCATTTAGTTAGATAGACGGGAATCTCTTCTTCTGTCTCAGTGTGCTTAGCAATGAAAACTTGCTCTCTCCCGAATTGCTCTCCTAAATATGTTTCACGGACACTTACGGGTTTTTGCAGTACATTGTAATAGCCACCTTTATAATGTTGGTAAATCATTTACTCACCTCATTTAAGAGAATTTCTAGTTTTAGCTGACATCTCAATATCATTCTTATCTACAGCTTGTTGCAGATTTGCTACTTCACAAGTACACTCAATATTCCCACCAAGACTCAAGCCATCAATTCGGACTAATACTCCTTGTTCGAAATAGTGAAGTAAACCATTTGTATTGTTCCCAATGATGATTCCGTATCCATCTTTGACTTGAGGTGTTACCTCGTTCTTTTGCATAGCTTTTTTTGCTTGCTTTTTCTTCTGTCTCTTATTCATCCAATCATCCCCTCTAAAATAGCTACAATAATTTCACAGATAATCTCTAGGATAAAGAAATCCTTCCCAGTAGATTTATCCCATATATAATAAAGTGCAAACAGCACGGATAAACATAACATGATAATCCCAAACACTAACATCTATATCAAAGCCTTTCGCTTAGTCACAAGAGATTGAGCCTCCGCCATCTCCGCAACTTGAACTTGAACCTCCACCATCTCCATCGCTAAAAGCAAAGAATGAAGAATTATCGTGATAACTGCTTCCACCACTCGAACCATTTCGACGTTTTTTACTTGATGAGCCACTTGATACTGATGATGCCATTGCAATAAGCGCTAAAAGTAATACAACCATAATTAATGCAATCCAAACCATTGTTAATCCTCCTATGCTATTAAAGTTACTGTTAATGCCAGCTCTCCGCCTTCTCTTAGCAGGCTGACGATATATCCCTCTCTATGTAAACCGACAACGAGAAATCCGTAGTCGAAATCATCTTTCACACTTTCAAAATTACTAACTTTAATCTGATATCTTTCACCCTTAACTTTATCTACCTTGGCAAAAGAATTAATTACTTTTTCAATCATTAACTGCTCTTCATAAAACACTAATTTTCATTTCCTCTCACTACTTTTTCAACGGTTATATCTCTATTTAAATTTACGTGGAGTCCATACTTTAAAAATACGGCTTCTGCAATAAGCTCGTCCGACTCCGCTATACTCATTGAATTAGTTGAGATATCTTCTGCATCAATTTCAACACAAAATCTAACTGTAGCTGTGCCGATAACTTTCATTCTATTAACTCCTTACTTCAACTTCATAGAAGTTCTTTGCTTTTAGATAGTCGTAATCTAGGAACTCCGTTACCATGAATCCGATAAACTCTGAATCTATTACATCAAACTCATGAATAGATACATATATGTTATCAACGCCCCACTCTTCTTCATTAAAGACAACCGTTCTTGTCACACCATCTTTCAGCATGTTTTCATAGACTTCTTGCTTATCGAATTTCTTTTCAAAATTCATAGCATCAAAATCTCCATCACCACTGACTAATAAAAATACTCTTTTCGTCATTCGTTTCGCTCCTTAAATCAAATCATCTTTCTATTCACTCTTTATGTTCTGCAAAATTATCAAACTGGTGTTTTAAAGCTTCTTCCAGTGCTTCATCAAATAATGCAAATACTGTATCAACTCTTTCTTTACCTAGCTTTTCGCACAGATGACTATAACAGCGTTGATATTCTTGGTATATTGCTTCCTTCAACATCGCTTTATTCATTTGTCATATTCTGTATTTGAAGAAACTCAACAACAGACAAGTCTTGAATCTTCACTCGGCTAAGAGGAATCTCTTTCTTATAAGTAATTTTTGAATAACTACATGTCGCTTTAAAGTCCTTTGACGACTTCGCTTCTAAAGCTGTCTCTAAATCTTTCTCATCGTTTACAAGTAACACTTCTGCAAACCCTGACGTTCCTGCTGTGTCAAATCGTACAAAATAAGCTTTCATCTTCATATTCTCCTTAAATCAAAGAATGATTTTATTTAGATATTCGATTAATTCTCTCTATCAAATCATCCTCTAGTTTCTCCATTTCAATTATCACCTGATTTTTATGATGTCTTAAAACCGTCAAACATACACTCAAGCCTGATTCTTCACTCAAATGTGGACTAGGCTCTACTGCATGGTAATGAGATACCCTTAACTTCTCAAGTTCATAATTAATTTTCTTCATAATCTCTTCTATTTTTACTGTCATGTCAATAATCATCCTCTATATCGACGTGGCTTCACATTTGCATAATTATCATAGTCAATTGCAAACCGCCAAATATTCATTGCCCAACCTAGAGGAGTTTTTCTGAATGAGAAAAACTTGAAATCTTCTTTATCCCATTCCCTTCCAAATACGAAACTGAGATATTTTGGTTTATTTGTATTGCCCCATTGCATCGTACCACTCCTCGAAAAACTCTTTATTGCACTTTTGGCAAAATGACCAAGGGTAATGCATTCCAATTCTTATGTTGTGAATCATGTCTCTCTTACTAAAATACTTAGTACACAAGTCGCATTTTTTCCAAAGTAACAACATAACTTACTCATACCCTAGTATTTCAGTTTTAACTATTGGTCTCATTTGTTTCTTTGTATATCCATGACCTTGACAAATCTCGCATTCTACAATTTTGGTTTTTATATCCTGCGCCCAACCGCTATCAGGAAGACCCTTTGGATAAGCATCGTATTTAGCCTGTAAACTACCCTCTCCTTTGCACTTTGGACATTCATAAGGTCTGTCTTGCATTTTAATAATTTCGCTTAATTTGAAATCACCAAAAATTTGAATTGCTTCTTTTAACTGTACAATCTTCACTTTTTCACCTCATTATTAAGGACTGTGTTCCCACTCTGATAAGCAGGAACACAAAGCCTTTAACTTTATATCATCAATCCCATCTATCAATCTTGATGATTCGAGTAGAATTACCTGTAGTTACTTTCACAGTCAAGTTCCACTCAGTGTCTTTAGAATAACCAACTCCACATGCGTCAGCTTTATCGCCACCCTCGATTGGAGTGTTAGCAGTGAATGCTTCTAATGTCTTACGGATTTGTCGTAAATCAGATTTCAACATCTCGTTAAAGAAGCCTCGACCTTTACCTTCTGACATATCCTTCATTCCATCTAGTAGGAAGAATACATGTGTCCCTGCTCCGATAACTTTCTTCTCTTCCCATAGGTTAGGAGAAGTCGTGATACCATTTACTTTCACAAATTCACCTGTTCCAATAGACCATGCACTTTCAGTAGAATGAGAGTTTCCTCGGATAGTTGGTTGTTGTCCTCGTACATAATCAAACTCAAACACTGTGACACTTTGCTTCTCTTTTAACGGTTCTCCTTCATGACGATAAACTTGACCGTTAATCTCTAATTCTAATTTGAATGGAGTACCTTGACGATGATTCACTCTCTCAGTGAAATTGTGAACATAGATGCGGTATCTACCCTCAGGTGCATTTTGAGACCATCTCAGGTTTTCAACTGGTTTCTCACTGCTCTCATCTAAACCATTCATATCTAGGTCTAAATAACCACCACAACGACCTCGTTTATGATTGTATTTGATATGCTCTCCCGATGGAGTAATGCAATGCAAGTCAAGGTCAGTTAAACCTTCCCATAATAGTGAGCATCGGATTTCATTGTTCTCATATCGTCCGCCTGCTTCTTCTACACGACGCTTCATTTCTCCGTCGATACCACCGTGATAGTACCAACTAAATGTGTTATCCCATCGTAAGATATTTGGAGCTGTCGCATCCATTGCTGTAACTAATGCCATTAAACGATTTGGATTGTCCACGAGGACTTCCATCTTATCGGCTGTTGGCATCACAGTGCGTTGGAATTTCTCCCATGTCATCACTGATGTTGGCAATGTCATTACATTTGATTGCGTTTTACCTCGTGGTGTCAAGTGACCAAACACTCCACCAACTGCTGTCGTTTGAATTGCTTTCGTTGCCTTGTTCTTCCATAGGAAGTGTGGTAACTCTCCAAACATTGCATATCGTCTCTGTAGAGAACTTTCAATACCTAACTTTGCAACAATCTTTTCTGCTTCAAGAATTGCGTTTGCAGTTGGAGCAGATTGTGAACGCATGTGATTCTCAGGGTTCATCTTTTCAGCGAATCGAGCCGAAATAACTCGTGCTGATAATCCATCTTGGATATCGTCAAGTAATGTTCCAAGCATACCGCTTCGGATATGAGTAAATCCTGTAGGTGCAGTCGCAACAGCTTGCCACACGATATTTCGCTTTTGCTCAGAAGTTAAACGGCTTTCACGTTTCTCGATTACCTTCTTGAACCATCTGGCAGTGTCATAGACTTTATCTGAACGATATAGTGTTTCTGATTGAATTAATGCTAGTGCTTGCTCAACATTCTCAAGAGTGTAGCTTGATAGTGCATTAATTAACATGTTGTACTCTTCACGCTTCTGAGCCATAGCTTGTCCTGCTGTTTTCAGCATGTCATGGAATTGCATATGACTTGGAAGGTCTACGGAAAGATGAGTCCATTTCCCAGTCTTTGGAGTCCCTAATCGTCGCTCCTCAGTTAAGAACACGCCAGTTACTTTTGCATCTAATACTGCATTCTGCATAGCTTGAACTGCTTTCTTGAAGAATGGTGGTACAGCTTCTACATCCCACATTACAGAATGAGCATTGCCTTCTACGTCAATTGTCACTAGACCGCCAAAGCGATTGATAAATCGTCGGCACTCGTTACAGCTATAATTCTGACGAGATTCCTGTGGAAGATGGTTTAAATACACTTCGTATAAATCCTCTACATTAGTAGTGAATAGCTTCTGTCCTCCATGAATTGCTTCCTCGAAAGATACTTTCAAGCTGTCTTCAAACTCAGGATATTTATCTTTTCTGTCGTCGTATGCTCCAAAAGGATTATTGATAATTTGTTGGTAGTTTGTCATGATTAATTCGCTCCTTGTTGTTTGTTTTGTTTGAGATAAGTTTTACTTACTGTGGAAGTTTCGTTAGACGCATTTCCCATTCTTTCTTTGGATAAATACGTGCGATACCTCTTTGAGCCTCTAGTAATTCCTCAGCAGAGTCATAGAATTTCAATTTACTCTTCTGACCTGTGAGACTGATAATGAAGAATCCGTCCATCTTAGACTCGCAAATCATATAGAATCCATGATTTCTGTGACTCGTATGTTCGTATTCAATAACATCTCCTGCTACTACTTTTCTCTTTGTTTGACCATCTACTACTACGTTCATTGTTTAAGCCTCCTGTTTAACTTCTAATCAATGTACACACGCTTTAAATCATCGTTTTCTTCCACATAATCAACCTCACGTAATGTGACAGTAGCTTCAAAAAGTTTATGTGAATTTCCATTGTAGAAGTGTGATTGAATCCAATCTAAAATCTCCACTTTATCGTCATCCACGCATATATCAAACTTCTCTTGCTTCATATCATCAACCTCCCGTTTTAGCCGAACAACACTCTGTTCTGTTGAATGACCTTGATTAATTCCTTTTGGACAGAAATTGCACCTTTCAGAAACGCAATGCAACCCTCTTCCCATCCGTCACGATTCTTTCGCTTTTCATAACTCAGATATTTCTCAACAAACTTGAAATTGTTTTTCTGCATCTTATCTTTGAAATCAATAAGATGCTTGTATTCAGCTAGTAGCTCGTTCACTTTTAGCCCTCCTGTAGCACACCTTTATTTCGTGCCTCTTTAATCCACTGTGGAAATTCATTTAGCACTCTATTCATAAACTCTTCATCACTGATTTGACGTAAGTCATTAACGTGGAAGAAGTTTGCATTATCTAGAAATCTTCCTGACATTTTATTAAGCTTATCCAAGAACTCAAATTTCGCTCTTCCAATTCCGATAAACTGCCAAAAGATTGCTTGATTTGATGATTCACGGATAATTTTTTCAGCTTCATCTTTGTCAAAGTTATCACCGTCTGTTACAAAGAATACTAATGTAGGCACAGTTGGTTTTTCAGCAGGTTTACTTCCAATTAGCCGTGAAAGGAATCCTTGTTTCTGCACAGGTTGACCATACTTCTTCACGATTCTATCCATGACTCCTGCGTAGTATGTATAGCTTTCAAGTGACACTTTTCGTAGCAGAACATTGTTAATGAACCCTTGATAATTCCCTTCTGTTACAGTGCCAATCTCATGTGAATGCTTACCGAACGCAAATACATCAATGCTCTTATCGACGTCTAGATTCATACCGATACTTAGCAATCTATCGTTTAGCTCTTGCATTGTGCCGTTCATGTAGAGTGTTTCCATAGAAATAGAGATATCATCGACTACTGCAACTTGAGCCTTTTCACCGAAGATTTCCTTTTTCTCTAAAACTATCTGTGCTTTCTTGCTTAAATCAATTAAACTCACCATTGATGTTTCGCTCCTTTGTTGGATAAAATCGTACTTTTCTTCAATCATTCTTTGAAAGGCTATCTATGACTTCGACTGTCACCTTAACCGTTTTTCCTGCGAATCCGTTAAAGTAGTTCTCAACCTCTAAACCATTCAAGAATAATTTCTGTTTAAATCCATTGCTATGAGACCATGTTGTCTTCTTTTGAAAATTTCCTACAACCTCTAAACGTTCTCTAGATTTCATAGTGAATTACTCTCCTATTTTCATTACTTGAAATTCATTTGTAGACAATGTGACATTAACACTAATCTTTTCTTCATCACCTTTGCCCCAGTGAGTGTAGCTAGCGCCCTCACGAGCATGAACACCATTCTCTTCACAGAATCTAGCAATCGTTTTACTAATCTCAGCACATAACTCACCTTGCATCTTAGAAAGAGATTTCTCGCCTGTCTTACTTGCTCTATGAGTTCTGATATGACCTGCTCCAAAACAACACATCGTTTACACCATCCTAGATAAAGATTTTTGAAATTAACCATAAGAATCCTGTTATGGCTAATGCGTAAATAACACCTACAAATCCATACTTACCAATGAGTATTCCAACTATGAGAATGAAGGAACAGATAAATATAATTAATCCGAATATACATCCTTGTAATTGCTCCATATCAATACAACACCCAATATTCTTTGATACATCCAATCATGATGATGGCATAAATAATTGCGAATACCATCACCACTAGGAAGTCAATAAATTTTGATTTCTTAACTATTAACGCTATGTCAACAAATCCGAAGGTGAACATGAAGCCCATAATGATTGCTCCGTATGTTAAAGCTTGCATGTGAACCTCCTACCAATAACGCATCCAACCACGCTTAATGATTTCGTCTTGCAATTCTTTAATCTCTGTCTCTAATCGCTTCATATCAAGCTTTGTATCCATAAGAGATTTCATTGTCTCCTGCATTGTCCAAATATCTTTCACGTCACAATCCTTAGTGAAATCATGAATATAAATGTCGAATGTAGTATCTTTCTTCAATGACTTTAATTGGTTGTAGTCAAACATTTTCTTAACGATAAACATTTGTTTACTCTTGAATTGAGCTATAAGCCCTTCTCGCTCTTTCCCTTTTGAAAGAAATGCACCAAAGATACGTTTGAAATCTTCAACCTCTTGTTCTCCTTGAGCCATTATCTCAATCGGAATCATTTTAATTGCTTCACTCATCGTTGCTTTCTCCTTTAAAACATGCTTAGTTGTTCTTCTATCGGTTCTTTCACAGGTTCATCTAACACTTCCATGTCTTCGGTGCGGAATGCTACTAGCATAGTTACGGTTGTTGGTTCTTTATGACGCTTTTTCAATACGGTATATGAAATTTTACAGCCATAAAATTCTCCTTTACTCGCAATTCTGCTAATCTCCACAACCTCAGTTCGTGTTTTATCCATCTTGGCATGTGATGGTCTTGCTGTACCTGTTCGTGTATCTATGAACGAAGCTTCAAACTTGTAGAACTCATCCACCTCTTTGTATTTCTTGCTGTCCAACATTTCAATCATCTTGTTTTCTGCAACTGTCAGTAGGTTATCTTCTACTGGTCGTTTTAAAGGTGGTTTGCTCTCTATTTGTTTGTTAACTCGCTTCTTTGCCATATTTCTTTTCTCTCGCTTTCTTTACTGCTGATTTCGCCAATTGGTCACAGCGTTCGTTCAGAGGAATACCTATATGTCCTTTAACCTTTACGAACTCTACATCTTTCTGCTTCTCAACCAATTCAATCATTCGTTCCCATATATCCTTGTTCTCAACAGCTTTCTTCTTGCTGTTCTTCCAACCGTTCTTACGCCAGTTCACATACCACTTTTGTAAAAAGCAGTTAACAACATAAGCGCTGTCACTGTGGATTTTTATAGGAATGTTTGTTGTTGCGATATTTTCTAGAGCTACTACGACAGCCATCATTTCCATCGTGTTATTGGTTTGTCCTCCACCAAATGCCTTAGAAATTTCTCTATTATGACTCTTATAATTCATGACAATTCCAACGCCACCAAACTCGTTGTTCTTGTTGTCACATGAGCCGTCAGTCCATACGTCAATGTAATTCTTCATCCAACACTCCATTCTTAGGAGCTGTATAAATAGCAACCGTTTTACCAGTCACAGAACATTCACGTTTCCCTTCTACAGTAACTACGCCCTTCTCAACCAATTCATTTAAACGAGGATGGACATTGTTGCGGTCAGGTGTTTTAATAACATCTTTCTTCCACATATTCATAGCTAACTCACTAGCTGTTGCACCGTCTTTGTATTTGGTCAATTCGTTGAAAACATTTTTCTGACGTTCTGACAAAGATTCTTTGATTTCATCGTATGAAGATTTTCGTGTTTCCATTGTAGTTGTTGTACGTGACATTCACAGCATCCCTTTCGTTATTTTTTACATCTGTTGAGTTTTAAATGACTCTTTGGTTAAGAGTACTATTTATAAAACGACAATCAGTGTATTTATATTCATTATTTTTAACACTTATAATTAATTTTCATCGAGAGCTTCTGCACTCTCTAACAATTCCCAAACAACTTGTTTTACTATTCCATCATGCAATAACCACTCAGTGTGACAGTCAAGGCAATAGGAATTATAGATATTGTTATCTTCCACAATATCTTCTTCTATGTATGTGTTGTTCAGTTGATTTACATTTGAACCTTTACATGTCGGGCATGTATCCCAACTGTCCCAGTCAATCGGCTTGAATGCATCATCTTCATTCTCTTCGACCTTCTTGGATTCAGCAGTACCAAATTCCCGATTAATCTTGGTCATCGTTGAGTTCGACATATCAAACAACTTTGCGATTGCCGATAAAGTTTCATTCGTGTTGTTAAAACGCTCCATCAAGAACATCTTGAAGTCATCACTTAACTTCTTCCCGATAACCCTACTAGAACTTTTGTAACGTAACAATTCTGCTTTAATCTCCGATTCGGTAATACCGAACTCGTCTGATATATCTCTCAAGCTCCAACCATACTTGTAAAGCTTTAAGAGCTTTTGATTCAACCATTTCACTCCTTCCCTCAACCTTGTATACACATTGTATCATCTATTTTATGCACTTGCAATACCTTTTTTATTATTTTTTACATCTGTATTTAAGCAAATAAAAAGAGAGAGGATTTCTCCCCTCTCTCCATGTTACAGCAACCAAATACCAACGATAGTTGCACTGATTAAATTTGCTAAAAGTCCTGCTACAATCGCACGAAGTCCGTACTTAGCAACAATACCTCGTTTCTCAGGAACAAGAACGCCAATGCTTCCCAGTAAAATACCAATAGATGAGAAGTTAGCGAAGCCACCGATACCAATAGTTAACATAGCAATTGTACGAGTATCCATCTGTGACATCTCTTTTGCCATTGCAGAATAAGCAATAAACTCATTCGTTGCGAACTTCTGACCTAATAATTGACTTGCTGTCATTACTTGGTCATGGCTTACATTCATTAGGAATGCAAGTGGATAGAATAAGTATCCAAGCAACTGCTCAAGTGATACGCCAAAGTTTCCTAAGATACCATTTACTAATGCAATTAATGCTACGAAAGCAATTAACATTGTAGCTGTAGCACAAGCGATTTGCATACCGCTCATTGC
Organism: Bacillus sp. GW823-FHT06B01; assembly: GCF_058952315.1. Lineage (NCBI taxonomy): Bacteria > Bacillati > Bacillota > Bacilli > Caryophanales > Bacillaceae > Bacillus > Bacillus sp. GW823-FHT06B01. Next base: position 84,355 of record NZ_JBXAHR010000008.1, read on the forward strand.
ACCATTTGAAATTGCTTCAAAAATATTAGCTGAACCTTGCTTACGGTCAAGCTCAATCTTGCCGTTCGTTTGGCTCTCCTCTGTTTCGGGAACAATTAGTTTTGCCACTAATAAACTGGAACCTGTAACCATGAAACATGCTACAAGCAACCATTCTAACGGGATACCCATTAAGCTGTATCCAATTAAGATTGAACCTGCCATAGAGCCTGTTCCTGCAACCATTACTGCGAACAGTTCTGCTTTCGTCAGATGTTTCAGATATGGTTTAATGAATGTCGGAACTTCGTTTTGTGAGGCAAAGATATTCATAACTGCACTAAATGTTTCTACTCGTGTAGTACCAAGTAGTTTAGATAATGCACCGCCCACATATTTAACAAAGAACTGAATGACATTCAGATAGAATAACACAGCGAATAACGCTCCAAAGAATACGATTACCATCAATACATTGATTGCAAATACAAATGTTGTATGCTCATTAAAGAATCCGCCAAATACAAACATGATTCCATCTGTTGCATAGCTTGAGATTTTTGTATAGCCATCCGATAACCATTTCATTGCTTGTTGACCTGCACTTGTTACTAGCAGGTAGGCTAATAGGAATTGCATAGCTAAAGCCGTTCCAATTGTTCGCCACTTAATTTTCTTCTTATTTTCAGATAGCAAGAATGCTAATCCTATTAGACCAATAAGACCTAATACTGACATTAAAATCTGCACTTCTATTTTCCTCCTAGATACCTAATTCCTCTAATTTCTCTTTTACAAGCTTCACTACATACTCTTTGTCCTTTTCGTTGTGAACATAATCTAGATTGTCTACATCAATGATTAAGACTTCGCTAGCTTTGTAGTGTTTCATTACCCACTCGTCGTACTCTTCCCATAGGAATCTGTAGTACTTGATTAGCTTTTCATCTAATTCAAACTCACGTCCACGTTGCTTGATTCTATGTAATACTGTTTCAAAGCTTCCTTTTAGGTAGACCATAAGGTCAGGAGATTTCTTTGGTAACTCCTCAAGCTCTTCCATCATGTTCTCAAAGAGTCCCATGTAGATTGTTTCCTCTAAATCAGTAATGCGGTTTTCTCCAATTAGTCGTCCATATTGCTGATTACGCTTCATGAAATAGATATCTTCATAGATACTGCGGTCTAATACGTTGTGAGAATGTATCAAGGCTTTCTTGATAGAATCAAATCTCGTATTCAAGAACCACAGTTGCAGTAGGAATGTTAAGCGCTCTGCTTCTGCTTCCTCTTTGCTTGCTGTATAGAATCGCTCCAATACAGGGTTGTTGTCTACTGATTCGTAGAACACTTCACTTTCTAATGTTTCACCTAATAATTTAGCCATGCTAGATTTCCCTAAAGAAATCATTCCACCTACACAGATAATAGCCATCGCCCACTTCCTTAATGTTAGTTATTTATTAGCCGTGGAGCATAAAGCCCCACAGCAATTAACAGTAATTAGCGAACTCCGCCATGCCAGTAGTTAGTCGGTAGGTTCTTCCAGTCATAATCTAGAGCTTCTTGACGACCTTTTAGGAATGCGTGACAAGAGTCAGTAAGCATTAAGTTGATGCCATCATGCTTCTCTGTGAATACAATCACAAATTTACCTGCTACGATACCTGCTCCAACTTCAAAGATTGTTCCTTGGTCAGAACCTTCGCCTTCACCATCATAAATAGCTACTACCATATCAGCTTCCATTAGGTGTTTCATATCATTTAAGTAAACTGCTTCACGCCACTCTTTTGAGAAAAGTTCGTACTGGTCGAATTGATTTTCTCGTGGAGAGAATACATCGAATCCTTGTTCACGTAACAACTTCTCCATGAATGCTACTCTTTCAATTTCTTCCTCACAGAAGAAAGGTGATGCTAAATAAATCTTCTTTGCGCCTGTATTTTCGTATGCCATATGTAATTGCTCCTCTAGTTTTATTTACCGCTTGAACCTAACTTGCCTTCACCACGTTCAGACGGAATTGCTTTTAATTCTTCAAATGAAATTTCCTTCACTCGTACTGGTGGCACATACTCAATTGTTGCTTGAGCAATAGCCTTGTTGTATGGGTAAAGAATCATATTCTCATGCTCTTCAACTTCTGTTACGGCAGATGTAAGAACGATATCCTTGTAAAGAGGAACGATATTGATGAAGATTTCTCCACGGTATCCACTATCCACGACACCACTTAAAATGTTCATGCCTACTTTCCCAGTAGAACCACGTTCGTGTTTAAGATTCATGTAGTACTTAGGAAGCATAGATGTTGCAATACCTGTTGGTACTAACGTCGGTCTACCTTTTGGAAGCAATAGCTCACGTACATGAACTTGCTCTTCCCCTTCTTGAACCACTCGTGCAGTCTCTAGGTTCGCATATAAATCAAATCCTGCATCTTCATCACGCTTAGTTGGGATAATTGCATCCTCACGAACTCGTGCAAATAACACAGTGTCCTTGTGAGAATCTTTGCGAATTGGCAACTTACGGATGTCCCATAACTTAACAACTTTCTCTTTGCCATCCTTGAATGTAACAGTAGCTTCATAGCTAGTAAGATTTACATCTTTAACTTTCACAGTCTCCTTAGTTTCCTTTAGAGTTACTAACTCGCCTGCTTTGTAATAGTTTTTCTTTTTCTTTAATTTTGTCATTGTGTTTTCCCTCCGCTTCCCCTCATTACGAGGGGATAAATTCATTATTTTTTACACTTGTGGTTTTTTTAAAATACTACGTCCCACACATTTCCTTCTGCGTCCGTGTACTCTACATCAATACTCGATAGTGTGTGACAGATGTCCATGTCACCATATGGAATTTGTAGGTGGTCATAATGGAATTTCTCAAGCTCATAGTGACCACTATGGTTTTCTTGTAAATCAATTAGTTCATCAATAATACCATCTTCAAATTCACTCTTTGTGTATGTATTGATTGTTGTGATGTAGTCCGCATCATTTGAATCTGCGACAATTGTCACTTTAAACCCTTCAACAGCAGGTCTCTTAGTTAAACTGTATTTGCTCATTCTGCTTTCTCCTCGCTAGTTTCGTATTTTTGTAGAGCCATTAAGGTATTGCTTTTGGCAATATACAGCATCGCACGTTCTTCTCGTGACCAATAGTTTTGCAATCTAACATCAAGCTCTTGTAGAGTCTTTTTAAGCTCTTTTTTGATGTTCATGATGCTCCCTCCCTTAAATAAAATTGTCATTTTACTGCACTCGGATGAACCAAGAACCCTTGATTAGAAAGTCGAATCTGATATAATCGGGCGGAACATCTGTCTTCTCAATGAAAAAGAACTCATCATCGTACTTACACATCAAATCGTCTTTACCTAAACATTTTTTAATATAATCGACACTAATTTCACGCCAAACAAATCCAAATGCACTAATCATAATATCCTCCAATCACTAACGTCAGGTGGTTCAAAAACAACCTTTATCATCTTTTCTTGACGTGGTAGAACAAGTACCATATCTTCACTAAGAGGTACAATCTCCCAGTCAGGATTATTCTCTATCAGTTCTTTGAGTTCTGCGTTCCCTTGTACATCAATCACTGCTTACAGTAATCCACGCTTTGTAAAGATTTCAGTCACTTTTGATTGACCTACGCCTTGATAACGCTGTACTTCTGCACCAGTATCGTCTAACAGAATAAGTACTGGTGTTTTAATAACGCCAAACTCTCCTGCCATTTCCATACCTTTTTCTTCTTTTACGTTGTACTCCTCATCTGCTTTCACACCTAAACGTCCCATAGTGTCAACAAGCATGTTACATGGTGTACATGGTGTTTGGTAAAACTTAATTACTTTCATTGCTATACTTCCTTTCGTGTTATTTATTTATTTTCAGCTTCCAATTGTGGGAAGTGGAAATCATCATCATTTAAATCTTCGTAAATAGCTTTTAAATAGCCATTACCTTTAGTTGAGAAGAAATCATGGTTCTTCGTATCAGTCTTCAACCCATTCTCAACGATAGGATTAATCTTCTTCTCTTCATAGATTGGCTCAAGACCTAGATTCATCATCGCTTTATTAGCGTTGTACTGTAAGAAATTCTTTACTTCGTGGTCTAAACCAATTGGAGCATAGATTTCCTCAGTGTAGCGGAACTCAATTTCCATCAATTCTTCTAATAGCTCAATTACCATGTTGTGTGCATGTTGTTTCTCTTCTTCTGTTAGCTCTTCAAATACTTCTTGAGCTAGGAGACCAACATAAACCCCGTGAATACTTTCGTCACGTAAAATTAGATTGATAATCTCACCACTAGCAACCATCTTTCCTTGACCTGCAAGATACAGGGGATAGAAGAATCCACTATAGAATAAGTAACTTTCTAGGAATACACTCGCTACCATAGCCATATACAGGCTTAGCTCATCATTGATATTCTGATACAAACTATCAATGCGGTCTGCTTTTTGTTGCAGTCGTGGATGCTCATTTACCCATGTGAACACTTCGTCAATTTCCTGTGGACTGATGAGTGTCGTAAAAATAGTAGAATAAGATTTTGCATGTACTGCTTCCATAGTTCCCATGAATGATAGAACTGCTTTACGCTGTAAATCAGGAATATGCTCAGAAATCTTAGGCATCCCTGCGATAGATTGCTTGGTATCTAGTAGTGTTAAACCACCTAATACTTTCTTATAAGTCTCTTGTTGTTCGGGAGATAGTAATCTCCAAGACTTTGAATCATTGGAAATAGGAATTTCCGTATCTAGCCAAAATTGAGCAACGTTTTGTTGCCAAAACATCTGTGTAAAACTATCTTCTTCAATGTTCCAGTTAACTGCTTTATGCATAAATTCACCTCGGTTTAATATAAGTTCAGCCTAACGGAAACCCGTTAAACTGAACATGAACTACATTCGCTAATATCTGATTTCTTTGTACGTGTATAGTACAGAGATTTCAGTCCTTTTTTCTGTGCATAGATAAAGTATCTAGCTAAATCTCGTGTCGTCGTTGTCATTCCATCTACATATAATGTTGTTGAAATTCCTTGGTCAACGTGACCTTGAATTACTGCCATTAAGTCAATCAGTTTATACATATCAACGTCATATGCTGATTGGTAGAAGAAGAAATTCTCATTCGAGATGTACGGCATTGGATAATGCGTTGTACTATCTTCATATGTACGAGTCTCGATTGGTTCGATGACAGGGAGTACACTTTGAGTAGCGTTCTGAACATATGAGATGGATTGAGTCGGAGCGATTGCCATGTTATAGGCATTAAACAGTCCGTGTTTCAAAATCTTTTCATTTAATTCAGACCAGTCCTCTTGAGTTGGAATATAAATTCCCTCAAATAATTTCTGTACCTTCTCAGTCTTCGGAGCAAAACTCTTTTCCAAGTATTTCTTGAGAGCATTTCCGTTTGCGTACTCACTCTTCTCAAATCCTGTAAATGTTTCGCCCATTTCTTTAGCTATGTCATTACTCTCTTCTAACGCATAGAAACGCATCATCATAAAGAATGTGTTCGCAAAGTCTCGTGCATATTCGCTACTGTATAGGATTTTATTCTTAGCTAAATATCCATGTAGGTTCATAGCTCCAAGACCAACAGAGTGAAGTGCTTCATTTGCTTTCTTAACAGTTGGTACTTCATCAATTGCAGATTCAATAGATACTGTCGTTAAAGCGTTAACTGCTAATCGTACAGCTTCTTTAATATTCTTATTTTCCATAACATTTACGATGTTGATAGAACCTAGATTACAGTTAACATCGTATCCAAACTTATCTTCACCCTTGTACCCTTGGATATCAGACTCAGTTTGCAGTTGGAAAATTTCCACACACAAATTAGACATTTTGACTTTGCCCAACCCTTTAAGCGTGTGTTGTTCATTCGCATTATCAATATTGATTAGGTATGGATAACCACTCTCAATTTGAGTTTTAGCGATATCTGTAAGCATCTTACGAGCAGGGAGCATTTGCTTCTTACGTACTCGTGGGTTATTAAGCAACTTCTCATACCATTCATCCATGTCCATGTCATCTAAATAAATTCCATACTCTTTACGGACACTATTAGGATAGAATGTAAAGTACGGTTCATTCTTCTCAGCAAGCTCATAGAACTTGTTTGGAATAATAAGACCAAGAGAAAGTGTTTTTAATCGAATATTCTCATCGGCATTAATCTTTTTCGTAGACAAGAACTCGATAATATCAGGATGGAAGATGTTTAAGTAAACCGCTCCTGCACCTTTACGTTGACCTTTTTGGTCGAACTGATTGAATACACCTTCAAATAATTTAGCTACGCCAACAACACTCTTAGAGGCATTCTCAGTTCCACTAATATCTTCTCCTGCACTACGTAATTTAGATAAGTTGATTGCAACTCCTCCACCCATACGTGACAAGTGACCTGCTGATTGCAGAGCATAGAAGATACTTTCTGTTGTATCCTGTGTATCTAAAAGGAAACATGATACATATTTACCACCACGATATCTTCCTACATTCAAGAACGTGGGCGTTGCAGGCTGATAATCTTGTTGGATTAATACAGTTGCAAACCTCTTAGCCTTCTCCACATCACCTTTACCAAAGAACAATGCATTTACAGCTACTCGGTCTTCATATCGCTCTAGGTATCGTGTACCATCATCTGTCTTCAACGAGTAATTGTTGTAGAATTTAAATGCCGACATGAATGATGCAAATCTAAATTCCTTATCGTATACATATTTGAAGATTTCTTCTACCTCTTCGAATTTATACATGTCAAAGATTTTCTTGTCATAGTAGATTGATTCGGTTGAATTATCACCAAACATGTACTCTAATTGTTCATTGAGAGTATGGAAGTATTGCATGTTTTGGTTAACATGGTCTACAAAGTAACTCTTTACTGCTTCCAAGTCTTTCTCGAATTGGAATCTTCCATCTTTCTCAATTTTTACTTCATTATTCAGTTCGTAATATTTTGCCAAATTCGCTTCACCTCTGATTTAACTTTTTCAACGTCGCTGTCTAGCCCCGACATCTCGAATTTGTGCAATATATTTACTTCAAACTCCTCTGAGATTCTGTCGGCACTAAAAGCGAATCTCATGCCCCAATTTTTGTTGCCACTAGCACAAACACCTACGATGTTTTCAGCGTGCTTGGGGTTATTTCTCAAAAAATCAATAGTAGACTTAGGGACAGCTCCGAAGCCCGTCGTATATGTAATCAGGACGAACTTCTCACTAACCACTAAGTCTCTATGAATCTTTGTGTTGGGCATGTCTAGCTTTTGCACAAATCTCTCAACGTTCTTCGTCTTTGAGTCATACACAATAAGCAATTCAGCCAACTCCAATTCATTATTTTTTACACTTGTTAGAATCCTTTTAAAGCATCCATTCGTGCTTTATTTTGGTCTTTGCTGTAATCATGATTATAGATAGTTCCTTCCCACTCGCCATATGCAGAGTTTGGAAGAATGATATATTTAGTACCGAAGTCATCCTTATGAGCTTTCAGTGCTTCTGCACGCTCTGAGACATTCTTCTTGTAAAAATCATCGCTATGGTCAGCTAGATTGTCTCCAATGTACAATAATACATTGTGATTGACTTCTACCATATCCGTGCGTTCTTGCTTACTAGAACTCTTGTCTTTTAGCATGATATGCTCACGGTCGATATCTCCTAAGCCAATCTTTTTCAGATTCTCTAGAGTACCTTCCATCTCACTCTTGTCTCGGTTAGAAACTAAGAATACTTCTACACCATTTTCCTGTGCATGTTTAATGAAATCAACTGCTCCTGCAATCTCTTCACCTTGAGCAGATTTAATCCATTCAGACCATTGGTCAGGGAATTTCTTCTCATTCTTCACAGCCCACGCCATGTAGTCCATATTATTGATAATAGTTTCGTCAATATCGAGTACTACAGCCTTATGAACGATTCCATTCTTCACAGCTTCATCTACACGCTCTTTAGCAACATTATACGCCTGTAAACGTAATGCATTTGCCTCAGCAGATGATTGAGTCCATAGGGTAGCCATAGCATTTTGCTTAGCCAATGAACCAACCTGTTCAGTTTTAACCTCAGTCTTCACAACTTCCTTTGGGAAAGCTTGATGAACTACAGCTCCACTGATACCACCGCCAATAATTAAGCCTGCTAAAGTTGCGCTGATTAACTTCTTCTTCATTTCAACACTCCTTTTATTCATTAAACTATGGAGCAGAAGATTCCGCTCCATAGTAGGTTAATTACTTATTTTCACCTTGAGGAATTGTTACCATTGGTGTTGCTCCGCCTGTAACGCTTGGTAATTTACCATCCCACTTCTTGATTGATTCGTAGTTCACAATCTCAGGAGATAATGATTGCTTAACAGTTTCATTGGCTTTTGCTTCTGCTTCTGATTGAATACGCTTAGACTCAGCTTCACCTTTTGCTTCTTCAATTTTCTTCTCAGCTTTAACAACAGCTTGCTTCTTCTCAATCTCTAAAGCTTCTAATTCTTGTTGTCGGTCAATTACTTTCTGTAATGCTTGCTCAGTTTGACCGTCAGCTTTTGGATTACCTAAAGTTACATTCTCAACAATGAATCCATGCTTCTTAACATCCTCTTGGAATCTCTTTTGAATCTCAGTGCGGATATTTTCACGGTTTTGGAACACTTCTAGAATCGTGTACTTAGATGTTACAGATAAAGCACTCTCTTTTAGACGTGATTTTAACCATGAATCTTCAATCGCCTCAGGCTTTGCACCTTTGAACTTGTTGAAGATATGAGGCAATTTCTCTACATCATTGAAGTAGTCGTATGTAATCTCCATTGTTAACGGCTTACCGTCTTTCGTAGCGATTGCTAAATCCTTGTAGTTAACTGTAGATGTAGAAATCGGATACTCTGTAACTCGGCTAAATGGAGATACTGTTTGCCAACCTTGAGATAATGTCTCACCTTTAACTCCACCGCTTGCACTGTAAACAACACCTGCTTGACCTTGCGAAATTTTAGTTGTACACATACCCACAATACCGCCTACAAAAATACTACCTGCTAAGAAAATTACTGCACCTTTTTTCATTGCCATTGTTAAATACTCTCCTTTTTCTCTTCTTTTTTTAATGTGTTCTTTGCTTTTCCTGACGTCTTCTCAATCTTGTCTAAGATTCCTAACTTTCCAAGAACCATTGCAATAGATATAAGAGCAACGCCAATTAAGATGAAACCTGCAACTACAGGCAATTTAAACACCTACCTCAAACCATTATTTTTAACACCTGTGGTTGGTGGTTAGAAGACACCTTCCTTACGATAGAAGCAAAGCATCTTCTAACCACCAACACTACAAGTTTTCATTATTTATTTCATTATTTATTATTATTTACACTTGTGATAATTATTTTAAGGTAACATGTACCTCTTTTGCTTTCTTATCTATTAGTTCTTTTGCCATTCTTACAAATCCACTTTTACCCTTGGTATGTAAAGAATCACATGGAATACCATTATCTTTACATAGTTGATTTGCTAAGATAGTAGCTCTATGTTTAACGAAGCTCAGCATTAGCACAACTGCATCTGCATCCTTCATAGTTGCCTCAAATCTTGATTCATCTTCCATTCCGTGAAGACATTCAAATTGTCCACCATGTCTTTCAACTGCATCTCTGAAACTAGCTTTCTCTACATCAAATCCAACCATAACAATCTTTTTACCTGCGAAGAATTGCTCATGCTTCTTCTTCTCTATAATAGGCTTCTTAGGTTCTCTTTTAATACTTGATGTATACTGTCTATTGTATTCATCTGTTGTTGCATGTTTCCAAACAACACGACTGAAATCAAGGTCATTTTTATCTACGCTGATATCAATAATATCCCCTGTCATGATGCTAAAGTTTCTAAAGTCATTGTCTGAGATAATAATCTCTGCTTTATGACCGTTAATCATAATAGGATTATCCATCCAATCCTTACTAGCTGTATAGCGATTACTTGAAGGGTCGTATTCTACGACAGCCATCTTAATCGAAATTACATCGGACAAACTATCACAACCACAATCATCTAACACAGTATATTTATATCGCTTTTCACCAATCTTATCGGCTTTAACGATGTCTCCATGCTGTAGTCCAAGTTCTCTGATGAACTTTTCGGGAACATATATATCCGTTCCATCTAAATAGCCACCTTTGATGTTTCTCTTAAACTCGTAACCCTCAACTTTGTTTTCTGTATGTAGCTGAATTGTATCTCCACTTAAATTAACGACATTTGATTGATTAGGCTCATTCGCTTCTTCACTCACTTCATTTAACCCATTGATGATATGAGGTAGTTGGCTATAAGCCTTTGCAAAGTCTAAGTATTTCACAACATCACTGTAAACTTGGTCTATATTTGAAACTTCTAAAGAGTCTACTATTTTTATAATGTTTTGTTTTGCTGATTCTATAATTTGTTTTTCCATTTTGTGATACCATCCCTATGTTCGTAATGTTATAAGTAAGTTGTGTTGTTATTATTTTTCTCACTTGTAACCTTTGTCTGTCATGTCTTAACTCACTTACAATAGTTATTGTACACTAGAAAAACGACTTTAGCAATACCTTTTTAATTATTTTTCACACTTGTATTTAAAATATTTTTTACACCTGTAATTAAAATGATTTATTTCTTTCGATAAATCAACACTTGAATAAGTACTATCATAGCTAGCCCTAAGTTAAACGTCTCTGTAATCAGATAGCCATATGTTCCAAATTTGTTATAAATCATAAATGCATTTGTGAACATAAGAGTTAATGCAATGTTTAACAATACCCAAAACCATAATGAGATGCTACTAACATCTTTAGTCTTATAGTTTTTAACAATCTGAGGGATATAACAGATTGATAAGAATACTGTTGCAATAATCGGCAATAATTCTAGTAATAACTTTTCCACGTCTTACTCACCTCCTTCAAATAAAAACATCCTTTTATTTAATAGTTACGAAGATATTTGGATGAGTTCGTCGAGCCATTCTAATAGAGATTATATGCTGAATCTGATGAATAGCTTTAGCCATGTCATCTACATCCGACGGATGAGTCTGTTCTAATGCTGTAAACTCATTCCATATCTCTGCTGTCTTATTTATAATAGACTCTTCCTCTTTTAACATTACCATCTACTCCAATAATGCCTGCGTCTATCTTCGTAATCTCGTTGTGCCTTAACAACTTCCGACAGACCATCATTATCTATATTCATGTCTTTCTTGTCAGCGACGAGACATCCTAATCTATGACCTTCAAGAGCGTCACCAAAGTATGTCGTCTTGAGATATCTTTGACGTTTAGCTTCACCGAAAGCATTTATCTTCTCTAGCACTTCACTTGTCTCGATATCTATGCGTCTCTCATTCTCGATTTTAAATGAATGAGTTTTCGATATTTTAAAATCCCATAAATACAGATTTTCTTTCCTCGCTAGAGCATCTTTGTCATCGCTTCTCAAATCTTTGCTCATCTCTTCGAAGTTGTGACCACTTCTCACAAATAACATGGCTTTGTACGGCTTAGATAACTCTCCTGTATGAATATCCACGTCAGCAGTGTATACGAATCCTAAGAAAACACTTTTACTTCCACTTAAAGTTTCATATTCATAGCCGACCTTCAAGTCACTCTTCTTGATATTCTTTGTGAAGGTCTTCTTCTTATTAGTATCTTTAACAGCTTCTTGATGGTCTTTCGAACCTTCTCGTACAAGGTTGGTCTGTGCGCCATCTTTAATGAAGCAGAAAGTCCCACTAAGTTTTCCACCTGCTAGAATACCTGCATTATTAATTACATCCATTAACGCCTTCTCACGTAAATCTACACGTACCTTATGTTCTCCAAGGTCTAAAACTACTTGATAAGCTCTTCCACCGTTTCCACGTTGCTTGAGGTCTGTGATAACAACATTATCAAAACCTTTGTTTTCTAATTCGAACACAGTCGGTGGAATAGTCCGCTCATTTTCTCGTTTATGAGTTTCATAATTGTAATCAAACTTATTCTCAGTAGCCCACTTCTCTGCTGTATCATGATTAGTCGCCTCTGAATCAACAGGGAACGCATGAAGAACACCATCTGTACTCTCAGATTTACAATAGAAGGTTACTTTCTTTGGTAATAACACTTACTCACCTTCTTTTTGTTTCAAGTAATTTTTTAGTTTCTTTCTAACTTCTTTCACTCTAGGACTATCAGAAGGCTTCTCTAAATACCGTTGAAGCCACTCTGCTTGCTCCTCGGTTATTATCATTGGTTCAATCTTCCTCATTGCTTCTTGCTCATCCAAGATTTAACCGCATTCTCTACTGCATACATAATTAGTATTGTTACACCTAATGAGACAGAAGTTGATGCAATTGAAGCAAGTACATCACCGCTATCTGCTAAACCTGTGCCAAAGCTAAGGATGCCCACTGCAAGGATAGTGAAGATGTTCTTCTCCATATAATTTATAAGCTTCATTTCGCAAAAACCTTTCTATCAATGAAATATAAAACCGCTAATGTAAAACTCATTGAAAATATAGTTGAAAAAATGGAGTAAACCATATCAAAACTCGTTACAAATCCTATCATGAAATTGCAAACGCATAGAGCAATCATGAAAGTGCGATTTCTTTTTAAAAACTTGATAAACTTCATTTAGTACACTCTCCTAAAAAACGCTCGTCGCACCATTCCCAAAAGTATTTAATGGCACAAACCACTGATGTTCCAATGAGAGCTAGCCATCCTGTGATTACAACAAATCCGCCTACGAATCCCATTTGAATCCTCCTGTTATCTTCTCTTCCTATTCTTAGTTTCCATCCAATGGATGAAATAACCTATTCCACATCCAAGAACAGCTAACCATCCTGTGATTATAATGAATCCCATTACAAAACCCATTGTTTTTCCTCCTAACCGTGTCTGACGCTTCCTCCTGCGTCTATAGAACCTCCGACTCTACCACATCGAACTGAGCCACCTGCATCAATATCTCCACCCACGTCATGAGCTGTTACGCTACCGCCTGCATCTACATAACCCTGTACATTGCGACAAGTAACAGAGCCTCTGCTTCGTAGGTTTCCTAATACATTTCCATCAATAGTTGTTGGAGCATCCGTTGTTAAGTCACGGATATCTCCTTCAACCTTAATGTCTAAGTGTCCCTTTAGTCCTTGAGCTTGAACAACACCATCAATGATGACTGTTCCGTTACTGATGTGGATGCTATTACCGTAATACGTGTTTCCGTTAAATGTAATACTTCCCATCTAAATCGCTCCTTAGTGTGCTAGAGTATCTGCATCTCGCAAGATTTCTAGCATCTCATATGTTTTATCTCCAACTAATCGTCTTAGTCGATTCTTTCCTTTTTCACCTGCATTCAACAGAACCATATGGAACTGAATCAGCTTAGTAACTTGAAGGATAAAATCATCATTATGTACTGCTTTAGCAAGAATTGAGCTAGCTATTTGCGCTCCTACGTTCTCATGTGAGATGAAGTTTGCATAGCGTGTTTCCTCACCGTCACGGCTCTCAAAATTCTTACAGTATGGTTTGCCGATATCATGAAGCAGTGCAGTCCACAGCATCACTAATCGGTCATATTCACTCCCATTATCAAAGTTGTCAAAGACATATTTGTATACATGGTATACATGACGACTCACAGAGAATGAATGATATTTCGAGTCCTGTGGCATGTTATACATGGCTAGGAACTCAGGGAAATACCCCATAAGACCTGTCATGATTTCCTCATGAGTTCCGCCACTTTGAACAATCTTCATAATGTCTTTGCGGTCTTCAATATCAAACACACCTTCTTGGCGCTGAATGATATATACATCATCCCAACCTTCCTCTTTGATTGGCACATTTAAACTCTTGTACGAGCGCTCAATCACGAAAGGTGGTACTGGTTTTCCTCTTAATCCATTATCTAAAAGAGCTACCTCAACAGCCGTATTAATGTAGTATACAAACTTCATAGCACCAGTTGCTTTGAAAGTACGGTTAAGTCGTTGAAGTAATCCGATTCTACGGTTACGATTGATATTTGTTGCATCATATACAACACTCTTCCCTTGCATTAGAGCTTCTACGGTTCGCTCAAACATTAGAGCAAACACCTCTTCGTTATTGCGTTCATTGTCTTCACCATGTAACTCTTTACCAACAACGTCAGAGGAAAGTAGAATTGCGTCATCTTGTTCCGCTAGAAGCTCTGCGAACGTTGATTTTCCGCTTGCAGGGATGCCTACCATCATCATGAATTTAAGCATCTTCTTCTTCTCCCTCTTCGATGAAATCTCTGTAGTTTTTGTAGATATACATCTTGATTACATCAATGTTAATCTTCTTCGTGTCATAACCAGTGAAGATTAGAGATTGATATCTTTTCTCTAGAGATTCATTATTTTTTACATTTGTAGCAAAATCTTTACGAGTCTCTGCATTAGCAAGACACTCATCTAATATGTATTGAAGGTTTTCAGTAATTGTCATAGCAAGTGCGTCCCAATTATCTTGGAATGCTTCTACTTCTTTACGGAACTCTTCGGGAACTTGCTCGATTAATTCTTTCATTTTGCCAGTGTGCCAAGCCTCTAGTTTTCGCTTGAGTGATAATCCATAAGCTACACGGTGTACAGCCATATAATCATCGCCCTTTACTTTCAATCGCTTGCCATTATCCCACTGCAATACCCAACCTTCTTCATTAGCAGGAATTTCACTCTTCATTTTGATTACTTCATCTATTGTTAAATCTACTTGCTCGGTCACAGGCATATCTAACATTTGACCAATAGCTTTTAACGAATCCATTGTTAAATCAATCGGGAACTTACCTCGAATGTCAACAGCTCCAATAAGAATTAAGTCAGACATTCCTTCATAATCCACGACAATTCGTGTCTTAGGGTCAATGATTTCAACTAATAAAGTGATTCCTCGTAGCGTTTCACGGAGCTTTTCATCCTTAATGATTTTGGTAGCATATTTTCTATCCCAAATCTCATTCGCAATAAACGCCTGTTTGGATTCAAAAGAACCTCTAGTAGCCCAAAATAAAGCATTACCCATCATGTAACTGATACCTAGTGAACCATCCTGCTTCACGGTTAGCGTTGGTGGATTACAGTCACATCGTGGAATATCACGCTGATACTCTAAATTCTCATCCATATTAAAGAACTTTGGAAACGGCTTAGCAACTACCTCTAATGTATTCGTATCGAGGATTAATCCTCGTGCCATCATCGTTTCGTTGTTCCATCGACGGTCAACAACTGCTCGGTTCGTGTAATTGAGAATTACTAGATTCTTAAACCAAGGATGTCGTTTCTCAGTAATGTAGCCCTCTTCTTTTTCAAGTTGAAACTTCTTATAATCTGCTAAAGTGAACTGCATTCGAACACCTCTATTCTTTATTCTGTTTTTTATATTCCTCTATAATTTCACGCTTTCTTAGATACTGCATCCATTTCCTAGTACTCACCTTCATAGTGTCTTTGCACTTAGGACAAAAGCATATAATCTTTATCTCACTTTTGTGAGTGTATCCTGTCCAAACTAATTCTCTTTCTTCATCGAGACGCTTCCAATCGTGTTCACAGCTTTTAAGCCATCTAAGCCACTTAAACATCCAATTACATCTCTTTTACGTCAACTTTGTACTCAATTGAGTTGCATAGCATCTTGGCGAACTTCTCAATCTCTTCCTTCACAGTACGAGTTTTAGTGAATAATGACTTGCGCTCACTTACTTTCGCTTTCTTTCGGCTTTCCACTAACTCTGCTTGAGCTTTTAAAGATTTCAATTGAACATCTAAACTATCAATCTCAATATCCACCTTATTTAATTCCTCTTGCATTGCTAATTCAGCAACTTCTAGTTCTGCATTTAAACCTTGAATATTCTCAAGTAAATCTTTTGCAATCTTGCGGTTTGTTTTGTCAGGATAACCGTAATCCGTTTTATATAATGTAACTAACGCTGTGTTGTCTGTGTCAGCTACTAAAATGATGTCACCGTTAATATAGAAATTTCGAGTGATATTTGATTCACCCAACTGTCCCTTCCAAATGAAGATGGCATGTTCCATCATCTTTTTGGCGTCCTCGGAAATCTTGTCTTGATTCGTAGTTACGAATAAGCTGATTTCTTCTTTCCCTTTGATGTTCTTGATACGCTGAGCATATCGTCTTTTGAAATGTTTTGTTACGTTCATTGTTTATCCCTCGTTTCATTATTTTTTACACTTGTAATGAAGGACAATGACTCATCCCTCAGTATTTTTTAAAGAATACATAGTATGCACATACGACTAGTAATGTGAGAGTAATAACTCCCCAACCACTTCCGATGAACATGCCTAAGATACCAAGTAGAAGAGCCATAGTAAGTATGATTCCTACGATTACTAAGCACATATTTATTCCCTCCTAAAAGGTATATGTTCATTATATTTCACATATGAGCATAAGTCAACAATAAATTTCATTATTTTTTACACTTATTAAAACATTATATTTGTATAAAACTCATCTTTTAAACAAAAAAGAACCCTCCGACTGGAAGGTTCTTCTTCTGTGTATTTTGCAATACACGCCTATGATTTCTTATTATACCTTTGATATAATATTACGTCAAATAACGAAAAAGAGCTTCGCTTTCGCAAAGCCCTCTTCCTCATCTGCTAACGCCACTAGCAGGTGTTTTGTTGTGTGTGTTGTAGTTAGTTGGTAGTAATTTCTTTACTTCATGAGACAAACTTTTAAAAACCCAAACTCGAAAAAATAATAGGAAATAGTATAAAAAAGTAATTCAACTTATGTTCTGTGTAAGCTTTGATTTGTTTTGCTTACAAGATATATATTATCATTATTTTAAACACTTGTAAACCCTAAAATTAATTATTTTTTACATTAATGAGCGTACAGTAAATTCTCTCTCTCCATCTTCCTGATTGCCTCTCCGTATGTCATCGTGTGATTGTACAAGACCATCGCACTAAATTTCCCATTAGAAGACATTTGATAGCTTACTTTGACCACTTTGTCTCCTAATGTTTCCAGTACTTCATTTAAGTTGCTCTCTAATCGCAAATCTGTATTAGCTGTTACAATCTTAGTTCTAAGCATTCTTTCCCTCTCCTAACTCTTAAACTTAAATAGTTTTACCTTCAAGAACTTCTTCAAACATCCTTGCAAGAACAGTACAAATACACCTAATACAATTGCAGGTAATACAAGCGGTGTACGAAGTAAATCATACAAAGTAAAGTATTCACGCTCAAAGAACGTCTGTCTAATTGCATTTGTCATTGGGAACGGTTGTCGCTTCGTGTAGTAATGGTACTTGCTATATAATCCAAATGCATTTACTAATGTGAAAATCACATAGACAATCCATAACAGGAATAACCACCATTGCATTCCAAAGATTTCATACGTTAAAAATTGATACATATCTCTTTCTCCTCTCTATTAATTACGTGCGATTGATGCGTTAGCCCAAAATACAGCTTCTTCAATCTTCGTGATAGCTAATGACTTCTCACGGCTGTTAGGACATAAGCTATCAATTAAGTTAGCAAAATGTAAAGCTTCATTTCTAATATCTACATACTTCTCCACTTGCCCCTCTTTCGGTGGGTGATGTGTAAAGTTATTTTTCAATTGTTCTTTCATAATATTAATCTCCTTTTCTTCTAAAATACTGAGCTATCTAACTGCTTCAACCACCTCATATGAGGCTGTGGGTCTTTCGGGGTTACAGGTTTATAGCTCGCCTACTGTTAACCCTTGTTCGGCAAATTTTACATATGTCGGTAATCGTCTAAGATTACTTGAATCGTAACGATGTTTTTACGATATCCCCAGTGGAAGAACTCATTGATGTTCAGCTCTCCAACAATCTCAATATTGTCGAACGTATCTACATCATTAGCATACTCACTGTTCTCACGGAATCGAATCGCATCTAAACAGTTGGTAACAAGCTTAACTGTGTCTTTGTTTTTGCCCATTACTTTGCGCTCATCAACCATCAAATCAGTTACTCGGACTTTGACTTTCTCGAAGCCATTACCTGCAATACGGTTAATCTCTTGCAATTCCTCTACGAATCCCATCGTTACATCTCGACCTTTCATTTCTAGGTCGTATTCGATGTCATCTAGGAAGATGTCCATATTAATGTGTTCATTGAAATATTCTCGTAGCTCTTCTACGTTCTCAGCTACAACTTCCACACCGCCTGCAAATGGATGACCAACAGATTTCTTTACAAGTCCAGTTCGTTTTAGGTAGCTGTTCATGTTGAAATCTCCCATACTTCGGAAACTTCCTGCAATCTTATCTCCAAAATCACGAGCTACAATAGCAGGTCGCTTATATTTCTGAGCAATCTTATTGGCTACTAATCCATTAAATGATTTTGACGGGTCATTACCAATCGCAATGATAATCTTGTCATTTGGATTAACTTGCTCTTCGTACATCTTCATAAGCTCGATTTCTTTCTTCTTACGGTCATCATTCAGCTTAACCATCTGTTTGACAATCTTCTTGCACTCTAATGGGTCACGCTCTAATAGAAGTTCAATTGCTAATTCAATCTTATCCATTCGAGCTACACCGTTAATTAGAGGCGCAATGCTGAATCCAATAGTAGTAGATGATACTTCATCAAATTTTACATTGGCATTGTCCAAGATAGCTTTAAGTCCTTCATTTTGAATGTTTGTGATACCATCCATAATTAATCGACGATTTTCCATTACAGATAGATTCATTACATCGGCTACAATACCAACTGCAACTAAATCTAAGTAATCTTCGACCATTCCAGTACCAAAGCTATCATCAAGCACTTGAACTACTTTATATGTAACTCCTGCACCACTGATTGCTTTGTTCGGGTAATCGTCCATTTGCGGATTTACAATCGTTGCATATGGATTTTCTACTTCGAAATCATGGTGGTCAATTACAAGTACGTCCATGCCACGCTCCACAAGCTGTTTACATCCTTTTACTGAGTTCGTAGATGAATCTAATACAACAACTAGTTTTGTCTCATCATCAATTTTGTCCACCTGATACTCGACACCGTGACCTTCTGCACGCTGATGGTAAACGTAATATACATTGTCTGTAAACTGGGAAAGATAATCGACGAGGATTGCAGTGGATGTTACGCCATCGGCATCTACGTCAGCACTGACCGCAATTCTTTCTCCTTTTAATACAGCCTCTTTAATTCGCTCAGCAACTTCACGAATGTTGTTCAGCAGATATGGGTCATGCAAAACATTTATTGGTGGGTTTAGAAACTCCTCAATGTTCTCAATACCTCTTATCTTTGCTATCTTCTTCATAAGTGAATCCGCTTTCAAGATTCTCTTAGTTGGTTTTCTTTTAATCCAATCCATCAAACACTCTCCTTATTTAAAGACGAGCCGAAGCTCGCCTATTCATTATTTTTTACACTTGTAACGCATTTATTAGAGCCTATAGCTCTCTTCCACGTACAAAGAAACAGTTCTCTTCAAGTAGTTTCTCAAAGACTTCTTGTCCTTTATCTACTGGTGCTTCCTTTCCTTCTAGCAAGCCTTCTACATCAAAAATCGCATGTATTTCACGATTAGTAATCTTCTCAGCTTGGCTGTATACAAATTCAGCATCCTTATCTTTATCCATCGCAAAGATTATTTGTACATCGTGACCAAGATTCTTAATTAATTGAGCCTGTACATCACTTAATTCATCACCACAGATTGCTATACACTCTCCGTATCCATATTGATGAGCAAACATTACACTCTTCTCAGATTCAAAGATGATAACTCTCTTAATGTCTTTGATTATTGGTGTTGCACGATACAGGTTGAACAGCTCAATACTCTTATTACATGGATGTAAATAAAGGTATTTCCTTGAGTCATTCACGACTGTTCTTCCTTTGACTCCAACCAATTCTCCTCTTACATCTCTGATAGCAAACACAATCCGTTCACTCAAGATATCGAATCCGACCTCAAATTCACATTGTGTTTCCCATGATAACCCTTCATCTATCCACCATTGAGCAGGACACATGTCATAGTATTTATAGGTTTCTTCTTCATCCAATACATCATTAGGCGTTATCTCAGCTAAGTCTACGACTCTTGTACGTTTCTTCTTGATTGGTTTCAACCAATGTAACAAGTCTTTCTTCTTTTTCTTGTCTTTGCTCAACAAGTGATGACAATCAAGAATATCGACTAACCATTCTTTTGCTCTGTAGAGGTCATTTTGCATCTCATCTTCTGTTTTACAGTCGTGTTTGATGTAGGATACTAGTGAATAGATATCTCCTGTCATGCCTCTTGAGCGTATATGAGCAGATAAATTGTCATTGATACGCACTTGAACACTACGCCTATTGTTACTATTAAACTTATCAGGTAATTGAGCCTCATAGCGGTTGTTTCGTAATTCAATATGACTACATCCAAGCTCCTCAAGGACGAAATCTATCTTTTCTTTTTCTAAGATAAATTGTTTAATCTTCTTTAAATCAGACACCGCAATACCAACTTCCTACTTACTGTTTCTATCATCTTCTACCATTGTGAACCCTCTTTCAATCCATGTATTTGTTGCCATATTGACTTCAAATACCAACATATTCAAGCCTGTGTTATTTGCTTTCCCTCGTCGGTTCTTAGGAACAAATAGAATCTGATATTTCCTCTTAGGGTCTAAGGTGAACTCTTCTTTTACCCATCCATTTTTAGCGAAAGGATTATTTTCATCTTTTACATAATGGTAGCACAGCAATTCATTCTTACCTTCTCTGTACTCAGATTGATAAGCCCAACGAGCCAATAAAAGTTGACCTGCTTCGTTCTTAATTTTCTTAGATTCACCAAGACACGTTTCATCTAGGTATCTGCGACCAATCGTGTTATCTCCAAGCTGTACGTTAATCCAACATCTCAGATTTAATCCTCCTGCATTTTTACGAGAAAGCTGATACATCTTCTTGATAGATTCGTAGAAACTTTCCCAACGTGAAGAATACATATCATCATCGGGTGGCTTAGCCGTATCGACAATGACACTTCCCGTCCCTCTTCGAGCATGTCTACGCATTACACGTTCAACATTTTTTGTTGTGTAGTTCTCTAAGAATACAAGAGTAATAAGCTTATCGTCACCCTCTGTGAATTGCTTCAACCATGCAGAAGCATTTTTAAGTTTCTGCTTTTCTTCTGCTGTAAATTCACCCTCATTTAACCTTTGACGGTCAATTATATTACCACTCTGTCCCATCGCCGTAATGAGTAGCATCTTCTTCCATTCCATTTCATCCTGCTCATTCGCAATGATAAGTAGTTTCTCTTTCTGTTCAATATGAGACATAATAACTTTGCTGATAGTGAAAGATGTTTTACCACCACCCGAATAGTTAGCTAATATGTAAGTAGTTCCTCGTGCAAATCCACTGAATATCTTTGTTAATTGTGGACTACGATAGAAAGGCATTCCTGCATCGACATTCTTATCCCAAATATCAATTGCTTCATCCATTCCCTCTAATAAACTACATTCATCGAACTTCTCACCTTGTGTGGTTTGTACGTTACTAACTTTGTCTACCCAGTAATTCCAAATAGTCTCACTGTCTAGTAATTTGTAGTCGTAGTTCCCATCTTTAGTAACGACTTTCTCACCAAATAGGTCGTATAATTCTTTGACTGTGTTGTACTTTTGAACTTCCTCATAATAGGCTTCAAAGTTCTCTGCACGCTGTTTTACCTCTACCATGACCTGTTTCATCGTATCGAATCCACCATAGCTATCGTAGAGTTTTACGTGCTTTTTACTTAAATCATTCAATGTTTTTTGAGTTGCGATATCATCAAATACACGGATATCCGCATCGAACATTGTTCTTCCTAACTCAAAAAAGAATCCCCAGTGTGGATTTCTGAATGTGGAATGATTCAGTTTTTCTTTGCTGTATAAATTGTAATACTCTTCGGGGTTTTGCCAAAACAAACCCGTCAACAGAGCTTCGGAAATTTCGGCTTCTTTAGCCAACTTTTTTATGACTTCTTCTGTGGTACTCTTTTTCGTCAATCGCTACAACTCCATTTCTAATTACAACAAATCTGAGATATCTACTCTCTTCGTTTGCTTGCTCTTATCGTATTTAACACTCGTAAAGAAGGTCTCAGATTGCATTTCTTCTTTTACTTGCTCTTGGATTGCTTTTCTTTGTCGTTTCTCACGCTCGGCTTTGCTTCTCACCTTTACGATGTTGTTAGCAACAATTGCTAATCCATACTGACACTCTTGTAGAGTTCCTTTGAAATCCTTGGTCTTCTTTGCCCACTCAATATCTGATTCACAAGCTTTGTATGTCTCAGCAATCAATTTGAATGGATAACCACGCTTAGTACGACGTCTCACTTTTCCTACTCGGATAGTGCCGTTTCGTAAATCTTGTAAGAATGGAACGAATCTCGATGGTACTGGGAATCCATAAACCTCTTCGAATACATTCCAAAGATAATCCCATTCTTCATTCTCCTTATCGGTGAATGCTCTCTGTTCTTGGAACGTCTCCCAACACTCTCCTTTGTGGTAGTACTTTCGGGAAACCTTACCCGACTTTGGAGATATCTTTTCATCCACTTCCATTTCTTCTCTCGGTGACTTTTCTTTACAAATCTGACACATCAACGGTCTTGCCATACTATTCCTCCTCTTTGCAGTGGATGCTATCTCACCATAATAAACATCCACTGATTTATGTATTTTACATTATTTTTTACACTTATAGGGAAAGCAATTTTACATTAAATTTAATGTGATTTAATTGTTCCTCATAGTATTTATCAATAGCTTCACTAGGCGTATATCCTTGCTTATAGAAGTCAAATATCGTAGGATACTTCCCGTCACTCGCCTTCTCAGCATACTCTAGGCAAGCTAATTGGAATGCATATTCTTCTGCTTGTTCTTGATTCTCAAAATGACATAGCCCCTTTGCTATGACGGTATCATCTATACTTGAATGATATTCGTATGTTTTAAGCATCCATATACTCCTTCATTTCCTTTGAAGTGATTTCAATTTTTAAGCTTCGGTTCAAATCTAAAATTAGACCGTCAAGGTTGTTCTGCTTGTGACTTTTCTTTAAGTACTCCATTACCTTAACTTTCACCGAATTTACCATCTTTTCTTTAAGATATATCATGGCTTTCTCCTCAAAATTACTGCTGTAATCATAGCTATTAAATGATGTCTCTAACATAGTAACTCTTTTAAATATATTGGATTCAAATGGGTTGATGAACCACATTCTGATACGAAGCCATTCAGTACCATAATCGAGCTTCATACGCTTTATTCTTACTTTAATTTTGACTGTATTCATTAGGACACTTTCTCCTTCTCATCTTTTATGGTTACGACGACCTTGCATCCTTGATTAATTTCTTTCATAATCAGTTCTAGCTTATGCTTCTCCATGTAATCACCCATATAATTACGAATTTCATTTTCTACAATCCTGTTCAGATGTTTTGTTTTCAGACATTCCGCAACTCTATCAAAAAACTTTGTTTCGGTTTCTCCAAACTCTCTCCCTATTACATATAACAATTCTTCTTCTCCTAATATAAAACTAGGAGGCAGAGACGGATAGAATATCTCGCTAAGTGTTTGTTTAAGCTCTAAAGGTATGAATCGTCTCTTTAATGGATTGATGAAACGTATTGTTACTCTTACACAGCTTCCTCTTGAATATTCACTTAGCTTAACCTTGACGCTTGCTATGATTTCCATATTCTCACCTATTTCTTACGGTATGTTTCTATTTTAATATCATCCTTTATATCTTCATATGAAGGCATTTCGTTTAATGGTACGCAACTATGTTTCACCAAATTTTCAAGCGTGAAGTCCTTCCCACATTCTTTACATTTGTATGATTCGTTATTTTTAATTGTCATAGTGTCCACCTTGTTATGTTATTTGTTATTCTACTTCGATATAAAACTCTTGACGTTCTTCATCAAAATGATGAGTGTATGCATTATCTCCTGTAGCTTCTACATTGTACACTGGAATACCAATTTCATTTCCATCCTTATGTAATAAAGCACCAATCAACTTCGTAGTCCCTAACTCTAAGCGGATAGCATTATATACAATCTTCTGTAGTTGAAGAGCCTTTTCTTCATCTAATCCTTCTTGCTTTTCACGTAGCCATTTAATTCGATTTACTGCATCTTCTGATGTTGATGTATAAAACTCTTCTGCATATAATCGTTTCATGTTCTTTTCTTCTCCTTGTCACCCACAAATTTTGCACATACTTCATTTACAAGTTCGAAAAATTCTCTATCACTTGTGATTTTATAGTTCGGAATATTTTTTGTTAGGGATTGAAATACAGCGTCTTTGACAGTGAAGTTAATGTCTTCTGTATGTTCATTTAAAATCTTTACTGCATACTCAACTATCAATTCCCTATTCATAATTTCACTCGCATAAATAATTCTAGTTTTTCTTTTCTTTCTGATTCTTTAACCTTTTTTATTTCAAGCATTTCCAATAGATTAAAGTTACTAAAGGTGTGTACTATCGCCTGTTTATCATTAATTAACATCCAAGTTTGTCTTGTTGTTAAATTTTCAAACATTATCAATCACTCCGCTTGTTTATTTATC
Source organism: Bacillus sp. GW823-FHT06B01 (assembly GCF_058952315.1). Taxonomy (NCBI): domain Bacteria; kingdom Bacillati; phylum Bacillota; class Bacilli; order Caryophanales; family Bacillaceae; genus Bacillus; species Bacillus sp. GW823-FHT06B01. The sequence continues at coordinate 109,171 of NZ_JBXAHR010000008.1, forward strand.
CATTGACTGATTCTGTACTCCATTTCTTTCGTTTCCTTGAAAGCAATGTACATAAGGTGTGCAAACATACCCAACCATAAAGAGCCTGAGATTGCTATAATTGCTACAAGAGTATATGGTATCAACACTTATCCATCTCTCCTATTTATGTTCTTGAATTATCCTGATAGCATTCTTTAAACCTCTGATATGCCCACTATCCTTCTTGGCATTAGGTAACTGTCTTTCCTCAGCCTTTTTGATTTCCTTCTTTAATTTAAATAGAATATCTTTCTTACGCATCTCGATTCTCCTTGAATAATTTCACTATCAAAACGATAAGGACGATTAATAAGGAAAAATTGATAAAACCGAAAATATTCATATTGGACACCCCTCAAAAGCCTTTGATTTACTGCTATTTTTGGATCTGATTTTTCCCGATTTATTAAGTAAAATATCTCTTTTATTTAACTAGAGGCTCTGCTTTCAACACTTTGGAGTCTGATAAATCGCAACTCTGACAGAAAGGACAATTCTCAGGAGACTCCTCTAAATCGGTATAGAAAATCCTATTGCAAGCCTCTTCGTCACAGTGCCATTGATTAATAAAGTGTTCCATATAATCATTCTTCCTCTCCAACGAATTTAACTATTGTCCTACCTTCATGACCATGAATATGCTGTACTGACTGCACATTTGGATAAATGTTATGAGAGACGACATATGACTGTGACCACTCATGAATACACTTGCCACTAGGCATAACAACACCTTCCGCTACAATTCCAGTACCACTGACTCCACTGAAATCTTCATTTCTTTGCAGATAGTATTCTCGCAATCTATCCTTGCCTTTTGCTTTTAATGGCACTAACTTTGTACCTTTATCTCTATTGCAAACAAATTCTTTTACTTGTTCGATATTGTCATAGAATGATAATGTCTTTATGGCGCTAGTCCACTCCAACAATGTGATGTTTGATTTCAGCGTAATACCTACAGCTAAAACCTTGTCATGTTCATCTATAATCTTAAATTGTTCCAATGTTATTTCTCCTTCATAAAGGGTAATTTTATTTATTGATTGGTGTTAATTGCGATTCTCCGAAAAATAACACATCTTCATATCCATCAACGTCAACTGCATATTTCATGCTAGGCTCACGAAAATCATTAATATTCGCAATTACTCCTTCTGCTAGTTTGTTTCCATTCTCATCTATAATTACAACTTCATCATTTACTTTTAATTTCATTTTTAACACTCCTCATTTAGTGTCTGTTCTTAATTTTAGTTCTAGTTCAGCCTTCTTTAGATACAGTGTCGCTAATTTAGATTCTATAAACTCTACAACATCATCCTGACACACATTGGCTAGGTCAGACTCTAGGATGACTATATCTAAATTTATATCCTTTAATTTCTCTTCCATAGCGCTCTTCTTTAACGAGACTAACATTTGATAGGACACTCATTTGGAATTGGTGATTTATCGTACCAATCTAGATATTCATGTACATCCTTATTTAGTTTTGTGCAATGCACCTTTCTAACGTTCTCCCATGAATCTCGTGTGTACACCTTCGATACCTGAGCAAAGGGACACTGTTCACAGTTCTCCATTTCTATTTTTACTTGCATTTATTTCACCTCTTTATGCGACATTTTCAATCGAGTGATTGAACACTTTATTAATTTTTGTTGTACCATGATGAATTTGCATTGATACAGTTGCAGTACTCTTTCCCAACATCTTCCCAATCTCCGTTGGGGTGTACCCTTGTAACCGAAGTAAGATGCAAGTTCTTTGAGTTTCAGATACGACAGCTAATCGCTTGGAGAGTCCTGTTTTGAGACCTGCTAATTCCATATCATGATGAGCGTTCTCATCACTAATCATGTCAATTAACTTTCTACTCTCTCCTCTATTGCTCTCGCCCACTTTTATTTCAAGGCTCATCACTGTCATATCCATAAATGACAAAGCTCTTTTCATAACTTCATCCGACGCATCAAATTTCTTCTGAACTTCTTGCAGGGTTTTCTTCCCCCGATGCTTACGCATATATTTCGCAATCCGTGTAACCTCGTAACTCACTCGAACACCTTTATATGTACTTCGCACTGCATTATAGATTTCAGTTCGAATATATCTAACAGCTATTGTTGAAAGTTTACCTTTTGATTCGTCATGAGCATCTAATGATTTCATCCACCCAATGATTCCAAATTGCATTAAATCATCGAATGTGTATCCATGTGTCTTCTCGTAATAAGGATAGTAAGTAAAATATTTATGTATCGTTTCAGCTACTAATTTATATCCATTTTCGGGTAATGTTAAATCTTGTTCTTCTATAACTTGTAGTTCATCTATTTGCACTGTCATTTTCCTCTATTCATTATTTTTTACACTTGTATCATATCAAATAGGAAAATGCATGTCAACTACCAATGCATAGAAAAAGGAGATAAGTTCATTATTTTTTACACTTATCTCCTTGGTACTTATTATTTATTCAGTTGGTACGCCTCTTTGTGGCGAATATTTGTGATAATGATATCTACAATAAAATCACTTGTAAGCTCTTCCGTGCTTAGACTCAATACATCTAACTCAGAACCTACGATAATACGCTCAAATCCTTTGTTAATCGTATCAAACATATTGTCCGCTATTTCCTTCTCTTCACGCTCCTGTTTTCGCTTAATAAGCGTTTCGGGGCTTGCATGAAGGTAAACCACTAGAGCCTTCTCTTTCAGTTGTTCTTCAAGGTATTTAACTTCCTTTTCACCTAATCGTGAGTAGCCATCATACAACTCTGTGTATACGAGATTTGACATGTAATATCTATCAACAATTAGATTGTCAGCGTGGTCAGCAATTCCTTTTACATACTGGAATAAACCCTGAGCAGGAAGCTGTGCAATTAAGAATGAGTTCCCTTTAACAACGCCATATTTAAGCCTCTCAGCTAGCTTCTCAGCAATGGTTGTTTTAAAATTTAGCTCATTCCCCTCCAAAATAATAAGCATATGTATTCCCCTTTTCTTCTATTTAATAATACGAACCTTCGCACCACGTTTACCGATGCTGTTCATTTCACTTGCACTACCGACTAGAATATCAATCCTATTCCCTTTAATAGCTCCGCCTGTATCAATCGCAATGAAACGTCCATATCCTTCTATTTCTACAGTTGAACCTAACGGAATTACAGATGGGTCTACAGCAATGATTCGTTGTCCATTGTGATGAATCGTATTCGTGATGTCGTGACCGCTTTTCGTCAATACTTTACCACCATATGTCCCACCGTTCTCTGACGGATGATTTGTGTAAGCTGTGATAACAAAATTCATCCAATTACCACTAGACTCACTCTCTTCTTTTTGAGGTGTTGGAGCTGACTGCATTACGGGAGCTTGTGCAGGCTCTTGTTTCTTTACTTCTTTGGGTTTCTCTTCGGATTTATTCTGAATAGGAGTATAGCTCACTTTTTCTAGTGAGCTAACTTTATCCTGTAATTTTTGCTTGTCCGATTCGAGTTCAGAAATCTTAGCATCTCTTTGCTTGATTTCTTCTTCAAGGTTAGACTTTTGCTGTTCTAAGTCATTCTTCATGTTGTCTAAGTCTGTTTTTTCCTTCTCTAACCCTTCAACCTTCTCTTTTGAAGACGATAGTTCTCCCTCGATTTTTTGAATTTTGGAATCACTCTCAGTTAACTTCTCTTGATATGATTGAATCTGTTGCTGTGTGGAATTATAATAATCATATGAAAGTTTGCTAGCAGTGCCAATTACGACAACCGCTAGCAGAGTAGTTAAAATAATAAAGAGCTTTTTCTTGCTAAAGGTGGGCATTATCAGCCGATTAATTCCTTAACAGCTTCCACACCTTGTTTTAATACGTCTACATCTTCTACACTTGTGTAGTCAGTAGTACCTAGAGTCTTCTCAAAGATTCCTTTTAATTTACGCTTTTGAACTGGTTTCAAAGTACCAATGCTCTCTTTCAACCAAGCGTGCATTTCTTCTGCTGTCATTTCAGCCTTTTGAGTTTTAGCGAACTTCTCAGCTTGGCGCTCAGTCTCCGCTTGTTGCTCAACTTTTGCTTTCTCTACAGCTTTTTCATCGTTATCATATTCCTTTAGAACTGCATTCTCAAATGCTTCTAAGAACTCATCAACGCTGTTATTGATTTTGTCAGGCATATGACGGAAACGTGAACCACAGATTACATTACCTTCTGAACGGAATCGTAAGTAACGGTCTGATTTAGCGATACCTTTCTTAGCTGTTGTTACTAAGTCACCATAGATGATTAAGTCACTTTCACGAAGGATAATGTCTGATGTTTTACCTAAACAGTTAAGTGTAGTTAAATCATAAGAAGAACCATCACGTTGCTCGACTTTCTTTGTTTTACTGTGACCGATGATGAATACTCCGAATCCTGCTTTCTTTAAACGGTCGATTTGCTCATAAATTGCATCTGCAACTAAGTTGTAGCCCTTACCGTATGCGATATCAGAAATATCCTCAATTTTCGCAGTAGACTTAATCTTCTGTCTTTTGATGATATGCTTTTCCGCTAAGTCCTCAAGAGCTGTAATTGTATCAATAACAATTAGCTTGTACGGAATTGTCTTACGGTTCTCAATTAACTCATCAATAACCTCAACGAATCCCCTTGCATCATTGTCAGTCTTCTCTTCTTTTGTTTCTTCGTCCTCATCTTCATCTACTTCATCTACATACTCGAAAACAGAGATTGGAAGTGCATGGATTCCATTTAAAGCTTTATAACCTACTTCTGTACCAAGTAGTAACATCTTACTTAAATCTCCACCGTAATACTTCTTAGCTAAATCATATAGAAATGTTGTTTTACCAAACTTACTTGGTGCAAACAAACACATGAGATATTGTTCTAATTCTGCTTTGACTTTATTCGGGTTTAATGCATGTAAAAATGACATTCAATCACGCTCTCTTTTCAATTATTTTTTATATTTGTGGAGAAGAAAAGGACATACTTCTCCCCTCCACGTATGTAATTCATTATTTTTTACACTTGTAAGTATAAGTTAACGGCTTACCACAGGTCGTCTCCGTCTTCTTTGTCATCGCCAGTGTCAGCAAATGGATTGTCATCGTTAGCTTCCTCAGCTTTTTCTTCTTCTACTGGTAGAACGAAGTCTTCTTCTTTGTATTTTGCAGTAACAAATGATTCAGCTTCTACACCTTCGATTTGAAGTTCGTTTGTGTACTCTCGTGAAGTACGTTTCTCAAGAGATTTATGCTTCTCTTTACCTACTGTAGCAAACGGGTTCTTCTTATCTACTGGTTTTGCATCTGTTTCCTCAGCCTCTACGAACTCCACTCGGTTTACTACTTTACCGTAAACTTTCATGAATGCACCGAATTTAAGCTTCTTAAACGCTTTGATAAGACCTTCTAAGTCCTTGTCATTGCCATCAATGATGAATGAACCATTAGCAAACTTACCGCCATATCCGATTGTACGACCAATTACCTTAGCCTTCTTCGTTTCACGGTCAACTTCCATGTCCACGAATACCATTTCTTGCTCAAATACTGCTGTCTCTTCGAAATTTTCTGCCTCGAAATCAATGTCTTTCTTTAGTAATCCTAGAGATTTCATGACAAAACGTTTTTGCTCTTTCTTCTCGCCATCTTTCTCGTACTCAGAGATTTCAATCTCACCGTTCAAGTAGATGTGCATTCCATCTTGAAGCTCATTGAAGATTTCTTCAACTGCATCATAAGGATGTAGATTTTCAGCAATAACCTTTCCATCTTCGTCACGTTGTAAGCCAACTCGAACACCGAATAAGTGATAACCGTCAGGTAAGTTGTCACGGCTTTCAAATGGGAAGCGCTTTCCTTCTTTCTTCTTCATATTGTAAGCGTATACTTCATCTTGCTCCATACCGAATAATTCAACAGGTACTTCATTCTTTTCGCCCTCAGCATCTTTTGTGATTACTGTAAAACGTAAGCTCTTGTAAGGCTTTCCTGAGCCTGTTTCTCCTTCTTTGAAAGCATGGTCGCTATCCATACGAGATACAACCCCTTGTAATTTGATTGCACTCTTAGTTTGTTCTAATACTACTTCTTCTTTCTTCTTCGCCATATACTGCACTCCTTAAATTCATTATTTTTTACACTTGTAAAGAAAACAAAAACCTCTAATTTATATTAGAGGTTGAAAGAAGCCCTCCACACAATAAATAACTTTTCATTATTTATTACGTTTAAAGGGCTTTTCCTTAACAACTGCATTCATTATATCATTCATTTGTAAGCATTGTCAAATTGGCTTTTATCTTACGGCAACATTTTTGCCAATTTCATTGCTCTCGCATGAACGTCTTTCTTATGTAATAAGAAGATATCCTTTGGAGATAAGTTATTCTTCTTTACAATACTTTGGAACAAAGCGAAATCATCTGCATTCAAGTCAAATCGGAATAATTTTACTAGAGAGATGTGAGGGTCTTCACCATAGAGGACTTCAAAATCCTCGAAAGAAATGCTTGCGTTGCGTAGTTTATACATTCGCATGTCGAAGAGATGTTCCCATTTCTGTTTTTCGATATCCAATACTTCACTGGTGAAATATTTTATATCGTCTTCGTCATCAAACAAGACTGAAAAATCTTTCTCCTCTGTGTGAGTTAGTCCTAAGATGAGCGAAAATTCTTTCAAATCCTGCATTGTATCGACTTCCTTCCATTATTAAATTTTCTGACCACTACGTTTAATTAGTCGAATAATAAAACATTATTACCTAATATGTACGTATAACAATTTTCATGGCTGTAACCCAACAGCCAAAATTATGTAATTTGGCATATAGATGCATTCACCGTTCCTTTGAAACTGAGATGAGCGACGTCCGACATCAACCAAATATAACAACATTTGTTAAAAACCTTATATAGACCTTAATGATATTAACATTCAATGAAGGATTTTGCAACGATTTTATGCATATTTTATCCATTTGTTAAATACTTTTTCATTATTTATAACTTCTGTTGTAAGACGAGACACCTTTAGCTATACTTTTGCTAAAGGTGTCTCAGCAATAACAGCGGTTCGACATGGTTGCTCCATCATTCTTCACCTTCCTCCGCTGTCGGCTTTAATTCGAAGATATCTTTAATATCTATCTCTAAGGCTTCGCAGATTACATATGCATAGGTTAACTTCCACAGGTTTTGTTTATTAATTAGAGCAATGAATCCCCTGTATTTGATATGAATGCCATACTCATCAACAATTTTCTCCCACAATTGCTTTGCATTCATATTTTTTCTTTCTAAATACATTTTGAATTTATCTTTATTCATCCTTGCTTCGAGTTTATGTTCAACTTTATAACCCATTATTCGAATCGCTCCTTACTTGTCTTGTCCTAAAAAGTCACCATATAATTCTTTTATGTTTTTAACATTACAATATTTTTTCATTGGATAGAAATTATTAATATCAAATCTAATCGCTATATTTTTATAATCTTCTGTGCTTAGGTAGTACTCGCCTTTTTCTTCCATAATTTTCTTAGCCATATATAATTGACCACTTTTTATTATACTTTTAGTTTTTAATTGAGGATATCCTAGAACTTCACCAATTAAATTAACACGTCTATAAATAACAGATTCTTTAATAGCTTGATGATAACTTCCTGTTCTTGTTATAGAAGGACGGAATACATATTCATTATCAACTAATTCAGTAACAGCACGGATATTCTCTCTTTGTTCCATATCTCCGTTTTTCTTCCAATATCTCTTCTCTTGCATAGCTTGTTCTAACATGAGTATAGTACGAGCATCAACTTCTGTGAAAGCTCCGCCAATATTTAAAGGTACTTTTGTATCTTCTATATCACTATTAAGACCCTTTTCTTGCATAAACTCTAAAGCCTGTTCTACGTCTGACTTTTTTAGTTCTCTAATTTCAATAGCTTTTTCTCCACAAATTCCTTCAAATAATAACCTAATTATTGCTGAGTCTTGATAGTTATAACAATCTGATTCGATTTTTAATAATTGTTTTTTAGTTATATATAAGTTCTTTACATTTTCACTGATATTTTCAAACCATTTAGCGCTAACATCTAATAGAGGATTTTTAGTTTGTTTGTAGTTATTTTCTACTGCCCACTTCATATACGCTGAAATAACACGACCGTAAACTTCTGTTGCTTGTGCGCTTCCACGTAATTGAATTAAAAGCTCTTCAATTTCTTCTAGTGTAAAATCATATAAATCTTTATTTAAAGTTTCTTCCATTATTTCGGCTTTAGTGAAGATTCTATTGTAGTATGATTTAGTTGTATCGTTATTATAATTAGTTAAAAATAAGTCTTTTACATTTTCACCATTCTTTAGCTCATCCATTTCGTACCACTTCTCCTTTATAGCTTTGTAACTTTTATGTTCCTTATCTTGCTTGTGACTCAACTGTTTGAGTTGGTCTAAGCTGACTATCTTCGTAGTCTATGTATGTATGTGTGTGTGTATGTTCGCTGACTCTAGTCAACAGTTAAATTATACCATATCTAAAATCCATTGCCAATACCAAGTTTCCTTATTTTTTCCATTTGTCAAGATATTAACAGTAGATTTATACACTGAATGTGTATTCAAGATATATTATAGATGTTAATTTAGCGATATAGATTGTGTGTGTTGCTTTAACATCCTATGTTTTTACGTCTATAAATAGTATACATTTATAATATGTACACTGTCAATGCATTATCGTCGGTTTTTGATGTTAATTTATTATTATTTACACTATATGTTTGATTTTAATTATTTTTTATATTACCGACTTAGATATATATATCACATGAGACCTTCGCATTCAAGTAATAAAAATTTAAAGTAACAAAAAAATAAGACAGTGTAATACTGTCTTAATAATTGCCTTTACATATGAAATATATTAGTAAATATTAACCTATTTTTGAGAGTTAGATGCTGTTTCTGTTTGAGGTGTCTGAGAGGCTATTTGAGCGTCCATTTTTTTAAAGGCTATAATTTCATTTAATTTCTTTAGAATAAGTCCTAGAGCCAAGAATAATGCTCCTACAAGCAATCCTGAGAATATCATTGTATATCCATATAAGCTATATGACCTTGCTATTCCTTTATATACTTCGTTATAGAACTCTAACTCATAATAAGATTCTTTCATCTCATCTGCTACGTTTAAATTGGCATTTCCAACATTCATCATTATTAGGCATGAAATAACTCCGATTGCTATAAATATAAAGTGTAAGTATCTCTTCATTAATTTAATTCTCCTGCTGTAATGTAATATTTGTTAAATACATTATAACAATCAATAAAGTCTATGGTCAATCTGAGTAATTGTATATTCAATGTATTGGTTTTGAATGGATGATTTGAAGATGATTTTTAAATGCAGGCGAAGCCTATATATTAATTAATTATTAAGGTCTTTTTAAAAGATTTGTTTTTTTAAAAGAATATTGTCTTATTATACTATCACCGTGTGATAGGCGGTCGTGTATCATGTGGTGATAGGTGGGTACTATCATGCTGTGATAGGCGGAAATTTCGTGTATCATCTCCTGATAGGCGAAAAACGTGGATAATTTTAAAAAATCTGTGGATAAGTCGCCTATCATGTGGTGATATGCGTCGCCTATCATACTGTGATAGGCAGTGTATCACACGGTGATAGGCGGAAATCGTTTCGTGTATCATGTGGTGATAGGCAGTGTATCATGCTGTGATAGGCGGAAGAATTATTTTTCTGAAAAAATAAAAAAGCAAGAGGAAAATCCCCTTGCTTAAATTTCTACGATATATTCATCGTGTGTTTTGAATATGTATGTTGTATCTTCTACGTTGAATCCGATTTGCTTTCCAACTTCTTCAGCGATAATTGTCTTAAACTTATCTTGAACGTGTGTTTTAGCAAAGTCATGGGCGCATAACACGTAGACTGATTTTTTCTCTGAATCTAATGCAAGTACAGCATCCTTAAACCAAACATCGAATGATGGTTTAGAAATTCTGCTTTGAAGAGATGTGAGAATCTGCTCTCCTGCTTCGATGTACTCAGGAGCAATTTTTTCTCTTATGTATGTTGCTTTATTTTCTTCTGCAATCTTTTCTTTGGCTTCACGAATCTGAGATTTGCTTCTAAATAACTCAGCGTTTTCAATTAACCCTTCGATTACTTTACTGTTTTTTAGCTCATTAGTCGCAATGTCAATATCCTTATAATCTTCCATATATGTATCATGGTCTTTTTTTAGTTTAGCAGGCAATTCTTCATAAAGTTCATTGGTTAATAAAGGAACAAACCTTCTAATCTTGAATAGAGGACTCACAGAGCGATTGTTATCCTTTGTATCACGTCTGTTAAAGATGACAATGAAGTTATGCTCTTCTAGAGTCTTTAGACATCCTTTTACAAAGTTCTTACTCTTCTTCATCTTCAATGCAATAGTGTCTATGTCAGGGAAGCAGAAGTCTTTTTTGCCGTAAGCATGACGTCTTAGATGGATATACACTTGAATGCAATCTGCACCTAATACAGCTCCCCAAAAGTCTAACAGATAGTTTTGAATCATAGTGAAGTCTTCTGCATCTAATGTAGGAACACATTCACCAATTGAGTTAAGATTCAATGCTTTAATCTCTTCGAACTCTACAATACGTTGCTCTCTAATTGGTACACGTCTTGAGCCATTTCTAGTATTTTGAGTTGTGAATTGTCCTGTATGAACCTCTCTGTAGTGGAGATATCGTTCGTTTTTATATCCTGCATATAAATCTTTGTTATTTTCCATCTGTGTTTCCTCCTAAATGTGCTGTCTAGGAGCTTCACTCATATTTACTTATCCCATTGTTTATGATATTATAAACATACAAATCTAATGCTAACGAGTGTTGTATCTACTCATTTGAGTGAAGCTCCATTTTTGGGATGCTTCGTAGAAACAACTCTCTCCAATACCCATTCATAAAGTTTTGGTTGGTCGCCATTTCAACTTTGAGAATGGGTTTTTTCATGGTCTTTTTTGCTCCTCACATCAATCATAGTGCTACGTGAAGCTCATATATGTTTCCCTCACGCTTATATTCAGAGCGTGAAACCTTTAAGAACCCCTTGTCCTCTAATGATTGGATGAATTTAATAACACTGCGACGAGTCAATGAACACCTTTCAGCTATGATGTCTTGTGCCACTGATACTTTAGTACCATTACCTTCTACACATAAAGCTAATAGAATCAGCTTTTCATTAGCGTTCAATTCCTTCATTTGCATGATGCTGTTCGCTACATGTGTCATGTTCTCACCACCTCTAATGTGCATATCGTTCACATTATAAATTAAAAAATAAGCCTTGAATCAAGTTTACATTATTTATTACATTTGTGCAACAGAAGATTTGTAGAATCATAATGAAATTTGTAACCATTTGATTTTACCTGTCAAATCGTATCTCTAGCACTTTCATAGTATAGCAATCCTATAATCCACTGTCAATGGATTATGGATAAAAAAAGAGAGATTATAATAATCTCCCCTTTATCTATTCAAATCACCAAGTGAAGGCATTACAGCAGGCTTACTTACTGGTGCTTCTTTCTTCACTTCAACTGGTTTTTCTTCTACAATTATTCGTTTAGGTTGAGCATCTTGACGCTTCTCTTTAATAACTTTTGGCACATCTAAACTGCTAACCTTCTCTTCTTCTACTTCTGTAACTTCCTCTGCAACCTCTTGTACAGGCTCTTGTACAGGCTCTTGTACAGGCTCTTGAGGTGGTTCTGTAACTTCCACAGTCTTTGCTTCAATTGTTGAGGCTATTTCTTCTACAACCTCTTGAGCAGGTTCAGATTGTGTTTGTACTGGTGTTACTTGTGTTTTTGCGACAGGAGTTGGTATTTGCACAGGTGTAGGATTGTCCAAATCGACCATTCCCATCTCTATCATAAGTTTAAGTTTTTTAACGTCTATATCCCCGAACTTTTGCATGAAATAATCTAAAACAAATCGGAATGAATCTGAGAAGTTATCTTGGTTATTGTACCAATCAACGAATTTTTGGTCGTCTACTCCGAACTTATAGATGATAGTTGAACCGACTTGTTTATCCTTTTTAGTTGCACTCATAATTGTAATACCCTCCTGTTAGTCAAAAGCAAAAGACGTAATTTACGCCTTCTGCTTCTCTTTCTTAGCCATGTGTTGTTCTTTAAGTTGTGGAAGTAATACATTTAAGAATACATCCATACCTTCTACGTTGATTGTTGTAGCATACTTCTCAGGAATCCATAAGATTTTACCACGGCAATCATCTGCAACTGCTTTAAGTGGGCTATATAGCTTGTCTTTCAGCGTGATAGAACCACCACCGAATACAGAGATTAATCGAGGTTGTTTTCTAGCTCCATGAACAACTAATTGCTCAACAAATTTATGAATTAGCGTTGCTTGGTCTGATGAATTGTCTTTCAGTGTAGCAACTGCTTCTACATGGAATGCATCATCTGAATCTTTTACGATTTCCATGTATTCATGTCGTGTTAAAGCAGGGAATCTCATTGCCTTCTTGAATACTGGAAGAGCTTTAGTGATTGCATAGCCAACTCCTAAATCATCTCCACCACTTAAATCATCAATTTGTTTATATCCTTTTAGGATTCCAACGTCAGTTGTTCCCTCTCCGATATCAGTTCCACAAGTCATTTTCATATTGAACACATCTTCACCTGTGAAGCTTTCTAATTGATATTCCCATTTTAACTCTTCGAAAATATCATCGTTTCTCCATCCACCTTTGTTATCAAGAATAAGTGCGTAGTTTGCACATGCACCCTCTTGTAATGCATAAACAAATTCGAAAGTGATTGATACTTTTACGAATGTTGTACCAACGTGAACCATTACTTCGTGTGTATTATTCATAAAACGCTCTTCAAAGGCTTTTGCCGTAGTTGCGTCGTATTCTTTAATAGGTAGAGCTGTTACCATGTCTACGTTAAGTTCAATACTCTTAGGAAGTGCTTGCTTCTCTTCATATCGTTGCTTAACTGCTAAGCCTGCTAGGAAGCCCAGTGTATTGATGATAGGTAAATCTGATGTATGTTTTTCACTCTTCGTGATTGTTAAAGAATGTGCGTAATCTGAGTTGTAAGCACGTTTCCCAATGAAGTAATCTCCATTGCGGTCAATTGCACTTGATGTGATTGTTACGTATAAGTTGTCCATTAAAGCAGGAATGAATAATGAAGGGTCTCCTTCAACTACTGTTTTTGGACGGTCGATAGAATAGATATTTGGTTGAGTGAATAACTCACCATTTACTTTTAATGCTTGCTCACTATTACCATTGTCGTTTGAAACCTTAAATAACATTTTCACCATTTTTAAACATCTCCTATGTATATGTGTTAACTACAACTCCAATTATATCAAACTAGAGTGCATAGTCAATAGATTTTTATATAATATAAAATTATATTACATTATATAATATTATATAATACTAGATTCACCATTTTTAACCACTTCCATGATTTAAAATCCCTATTTTATTTAACAGGTTGATTGAAATTTGGATACCTCAGAGCAGGAAATGCCCTGAGACATCCAATTAAAAACTCTCATCGCTTAAAGTTCCCTGTTCCTTTATAAATGCTGATTAGAGTATTTATGATGATTAGCACCAAGACAATAATTAATCCTATATTGAGTACTGTTTTTAACCAGTCATCTTGAAAGAACTTCTCGAAAAACAAGAAGTAAGAAAGAATAAACGATGTTAACAATGCATCTGAATACCTCTTGAAAGTCTTCATATTGTATCTTGAGTGATAAGTTGCTATACTTGTATAAACAAGGGGAGGTAAACTCCCCTCGGCTCAAAATCACTGACGTTTATTAACGTCTTGGCTCTCGTCTTGGCGGTCGGTAGCATTGATTTTGGGCTTTTTTACTTTTTCGATTATTGTCATGCTCTTTTCGATAATCGTAAGAGCAGTAGCAATAATCCCTAGTATTATAGCAACTTTAGTCACTCTATTACCTCCTCTCTTTAGGATACTCTTAGTATACCAGTAATATAATCCACTGTCAATGTACTTATTCAATATTTTTTGCATTTATTTGTTGATATAAAAGAAAAGAGCATCTGAATTAATCAGATGCTCTAGTAACTTACTTGCCTCTTAGTTCGGCTAATCTATTAGGACTGAAAACCTCATAGCATTCATTACAAATCTTGTCACCAGTACTTGTACCGAATAAGACTTCTTTTTGGAAGCTAGGATGCGGACACTCTTTATTAGGGTTCTCCTCTTTCCATTTCTTGTTTAATTCATCGGCTTTCATATAATCCATATTAAATTCCTCCCGTTTTAGTTATTTAGCAAAACTAGAATGTAGATTCTGTTTTCGCTTCTTCTCTCGGCTCAACTTACGATATTCTCTCACGAAATTATGTTTATAGCCCTTATTTCGCTCTTTAATAGCTTCTAATTGTACTAGTAAGCTATTAACTTCATCCGTTACGTATTCCATGTCTCTGTACTCTCCGTGTTGCATGAAACTATCAAATGCAAACGTTACGTTTCTTCTCATAGCATCCATTGCAGGTACTAAGTCCATGAAGTGAGCCGTATCGAATCCGAAGTACCAGTATTTCTTTTTGAAATGTTCGTGCCATCCACCTTTACTTGCAAAAGTGATACCGCCATGAACTCTAAGGTTAGATGCTTTACCATCCATTGCCTCAGCGAACCAAGGATGTGTTCTATCTACACCTACATATCCATTTAAGTTACCCATTTGCATGTTTCTGAAAACAAAAACGTGGAATCCGTTTCCTTCATGGATAAGTTTGAAGTCGGGTTCAGTTTCCCATTTATGCTTTACTGCTTCTTCTTGCATTACTTTCTGTGCTTGTTCTACTTCACTTATTTCCTCTTCTTGTATCTTGAACAGAGGAATGATGTTGTCTTTCATTGTTCCACCTCTATATTAACATTCTTTGTATTCTTAATTGACTCTATAATCCTATCATCACATTAGACTTCATTCAATACATTTTTCATTATTTTTTGCATTTATTTTGAATGGATAAAGAATACTTAATTAGTATTCCTTGTCCATTAATTCTTTTAGAGAGCCTACAACTAGTCTCAGCTTTACAATTTCGTCTTCATCTGCTCTTGTATTCGTTCCAGTTTTGTAATTACTCTCTGCACGGTTTAACTGCGTCTGAGCTTGCTCTAATGACCATTTCAAAGCCGTGATGCGATGTTTAGCATAGTTTTCTTCAACAATACATGCAACCTGTGTCCCATCCTCTTCAAAATAGTGTTGCTCTACAAATCCTGCTACTGTTTCTGCTCGCTCTTTTGTTCTGTAAGATTGTGCATCTACTTCGCTACTGATTAGAGTAACGTCCCATACACCTTGTTCTTTGTTGAATCCAACACCTTCTGCTACATACTTACCAAAAACTTTTAACACGTAACTCATATTCTCTCTCCTCTTACTTAAAATGTTTGCGATAGATATCATTATCGCTCTTTGTTCCTTTGATTCCATCTCCATCATAATCTCGATTATAAGGGTTATCTTCTTTCGTCGTAGTATCTGAGTCTAAGTGAGAAACAAACCAGTATCCACAACCTATTATCATGAATACGAATATCAATTTAATCAGATTACTAAATATTTTGGAATCAGTTTTAGGCAGATGACTTCTACCCTCTTGCACTTTTATGTATTTAACGACGCCCTTATCATTTGATTTCATAAATAGTGTTTTCTTTTTGCCACTCTGCATGAAGAGAAAGCGATGATAACCTTCTCTATCCTCATTAGAGACTTCATTATATCCGAAGTCTCTAAAGTGATTGAATACAGCTTCTCTATTGAATGGCTTGTTGTAGAATGCCTTCTTGATGTTCTGTTGAAAATCCATTTATAGCTCCTTATAGAGAATAATCGTAATAACTAGAAGTTTCGTAATCATAAAGCGAAATAGAGTTCTTTCTCACTGCACCACTAAAATGTTGACAAGAATCGTAATCGTATCCCGAAAACTTATCGCCATTAAATTTAATATTGACATGTTTTGAGGTAGCGTAGTTGAAAAGTGAGAAGTCTCCACTCCGACCGTTTCCGCTCATATGTTTATTGGTTCTGTGGTCGAAAACATTTATTTGACTATCTTTCACATCACCACTAATACTAATGTAATTATTGTCTTCATAAGAATAGACACTGCTTTTATTTAATTTACCGATGTATCGTCCTACTATATACGCTACTACATCTCTTGTTTCTTTAATCATCTGCATTATCTCCTATTCTTGTTAAAACGAATATACTTTTGCTGTTTCTTGTGCTCTTGCTATTAGTTCATTACTACAGCCACTATCGTTGAATGCCTGTATTAATCTCTGCATCTTTATTTCGTTCTCAACATTAGGAAACTCATCATAAAGCATACCAAAACCTGCTTGAGCCATAACCTCATAACCTAAGTCCTGTCCGCCACATGCATTTTCGAATAGATATTGTGCGTTTGTTAATAAATTTGCTAATCCCTCCACGGATTCACTCTCAGGTTTTTCCCAAATTGATTCCCAAATGGACTTAGCATTTCCATAGTATGCCATTATTTTATCGTTACCTGCTAATAGATTCATAGTAGTGTAAATTGACATGAAAATTCCTCCTTATTTTGTAAGTTGTCCTTTCCAATATTTTACCACAAACAACCTATTCTTGTAGATTGTTAACTTCAAATCTTGTAATTGTAATTACTTTCTTTGTCACTGTTAGCACTTCACCACCAAAGTATGCCTGAGCTTGCTCTAGCGTGTCAATTATCTCTCCTTTGTCATCGCATAAGTATTTCGGAGCATTTCCCCATTTAGGCGATAGACCACCGTAAAACTTATATGCACTCTCTATGTTACTTGTGAAGGAGAAGTTGTCCACGTCCGCGTCCCACTCTTCCCATGCGTCGCAAAAGTATTCATCTCCCACCTTTAAAATCATGTAGGATATTTCGTTTTTATTTGTGCTTTCTATTACATCCATTTAACCGTTACCATCCTTGTTCACTCGTTATCAAAATTTGTTTTTAATAGCGTTTCTAAGAATTTCTGTTTGAATTTCATTCATTAACAGCAGGATTTCTTCTGTGCTTAAATACTTATCTTGTGTTGCTTTGACCAGTGCTTTATACACTTCATCTTTTGCTTCGTAAAAGTCTTTTTGACTTGCCATTATATCCCTCCTATCTTGCGGTTACATCTACCTCGTAAGCTCGTTTAACGATAACGGCTTCTTCTACGACTACGTAATCATGACCTTTATCATAAAAGTGGTAATATTTATCATCGTCGATATCTTCTACATCTACTACGTACTCTGTTACTCCTCTATTCGCTCGTATACCTTTTATATAGTAATCTGCTTCGAGCCATTGCTTGAGTGTGTTACCTTTAATTATTTGAATGCTATCCATGTTCATTCATCTCCTTTTAGTTAACTGCTTTTGTTGTAACTACTACTCTTTGTCCACCCACATAATCTGCTTCGACTCCCTCTTTCCAAGTCATAGCTGAATTTTCATATACATTGTAAGTAGATTCACCAAAGTTTGATTTGATAGTTTTAGTAGCAACTACTTTACCCATATCCTTCGATTTACGTGATAGCTTAGCCATTGTACCTCTCCTAATTTAAAATCAGAATTTGTTTTTATCTTTTTGGTCATCAACCACTTTTAGTCTTGGTTTAGTGATGTCTTCTCCTACCGTTAAATCATAGAGTAGCTGTATTGGATTCCCTTGTCTTGAAGGTGGAGCTTTTGAGATAGTATCAAACAATTCACCAATAGAAGGAGGAGTTTTAACTGGTTTTACCTCTTCTTCATCTCTTACAAGTTTTCCATTTTTATAAGGTAATGGATTTGTATACATGCCGTTGACGAATTGGTAAATTTTTAATTCATAATAATCTTCCTTGTTCTCTAAATACTCACCCATTTCTAACATCGTGAGTCCTTCTTTAATTTCCAATTTTGATTTTGAAGTTTTTTTAAATACTACTCGGAACATGTAAATCCTCCTTTCTTATAGGAAATCAGACTTTTATTTTAAGAGCTCTTATATTTCATGTCTATATTTGCTAAATACTCTCTTCCCCACTTCATAAATTCATCTAATTCTGTAAAACGAATTTCGATGTATTCGTTAATTATTTCATCTTCACCCATCACTTCAATTCCGTCCTTTGTGTCCCAAATAATTATAAAAGACTTGCTTAAATTTGAAACCAAAATAATTAAATTAATGTCTTTTTTCTCCACGCGTATCTCTCCCTTATTTGAAAATCGAATGTATAGCTATTTCTATATCTCCCCTATAGAACCCCTTTAAAATAAAATGAGAATTTTATACTAATCTTATTACAGCATTTGAATGAACGTCTTCTATAATATCTCTTAGATTTATGCCTGTATCCTTTTTTATCTTGCTTACAGCATTATTGACTACCATGACTCTCTTCCCTTCTTCTTGAATAGCTTCTAACGATGATACATCTGCTAATCTACTAATTTTTGTTTCTCCTATCGTAAATTCTACTTTCCATTCATTTGTATTCATTATATATTCCTCCCTATTGTATAAAACTCTTATATTATCAACCTATCGCAAGAAATGCGTTTCATACCAAGATTTAATATTTTGCTTTACACGGAAATCAACGTCAGCCTTAGCATCAACTTCATTTCTTCTAACGAATACTACTTTTGAATGTCCAACACTTTCTTCTTCATAAACTAAATGTACCATTTCTGGTCTATCCTTACCTTGTTCTTGGCACGACCAACAATGCTTCTCCTTATCCTGCTGATTGTACCAACCGTTGCATGAATCACATTTACGCATTCCCATTTTAATTCCTTCTCTCTTTAATACTTTGTTTGCCAATAACCTTGAGTATTGTGAGGACTCCAATAGTCTTTAGCCATATCATGCTTATTCTTGTCCTTATACGTTTCTAAGAACTCTACAGCTTTATCTACTGCTTCTTGGAAGCTCTCTGTGCGATATTCGATATCACAGATACCCAATAACCCACGCTCATACACTTGGAGGCAGTAGAAACCAATATATTGCTGTATATAAGCTACTGCTCTCCCCTCTGTTCTTTGATAATAATTCCACTTCTTTGAAAAGTGCCATCCATCTACTTCTTGAAATCCCCACAATACCATTTAAAATACTCCTTCTATTCGGTTTAATACTCTTTTATCCATCCTGTAACTTGTTCTATGTCTCTTTCAATCTCTGCAATTTCTTTTTCACGCTTATCAATTGCTTCCTTGAATACTATTTCTACTCCCTCAGTACGAATAGACGCAATTGCCTCTGACTCATAAGCCGATACTATTTCATCAAGAATATATTTTAAGTGAACTAAATCCTTTTCTGCTTTAACTACTCTTTCAACGTAGTTTCTAACATTGTGATATCTCTTAAACTTCTCCTCGGTAGTACCTAATCTTAGAGCATCTTCCCTTTGAGTTTCCCATTGTTCTGCTATCTTGTTTTCTATCTCAACATTGCTTGTGTGTACGCTTTTAACATAATCAATTAACTCTTGAACGTCGGTTTCTTCTCCACCACCATGACCTAATCTTTCATTGTTTGCATTGAATGGCTCAAGTCTATTGAATCCACCGTCAGATAAGCTTGCGTTCCATCTGAAATTCTTTACACAACCTGCATAAATTTCGTTCTCCCCTGTTACATCAAACACATGATACTCAGTTAATTCATCGACTTTCTTTTCTCTTGTTTCAAATTTAAGCTCTGTCATTATAATCGTTCTCCCTTATACTTTAATTTCTATATTCATTATAGCAAATTTAAAATCCACTGTCAATGCACTGTTTGTTAAAATTTTAGGTGAGATTGCTCTCACCTGCACCATTAACTGTTAATCCATTCGTTAAAACCACCAACGGGAACTTCTCTGTATTCCTTCATGTATTGAACTAGCAAATCGGTGCTGTATCCACCTTTTATAAGTTCGTCCATGATTTGATTTTGATGCGCCTTTAACTCTGTTATATCTAATTCATTAACGTTATCTTTTTCTAGGTTGTCATTTACGAATACTAGGTCTTTAGCAAGCTCTTTTAATCTGTTTCTAGCCATGTCATTTCCCCTCCTCAATTTCTATACTTAGTATAGCACCTTGATAGTCCACTGTCAATGCACTACATGGTAAAAAAATAAAACCCCATAAGAGGAATTATTTTCTTTGTAAGTATATAATTTTTACATAATAAACATTGTCAATGGATTGATTATCTTTTCTTTTGAAGGTGCTTGTATTATTTAATTCCTTTTAATAACCCGTATGCAAATAGTACACGATTCTTTGCTTCTGCTGTTCTTAGGTATTTAGTATCCAAATCTTTGATACGAACTCTGTCTAGCCCGTCAGCATCTTTAAAAATCACATATAGATTCCATGCTCTCTCGGTTTTCTCATTGTCCCAGTTTAGATTGTGTAAAGCATCTTTTGATTCTTCATCGCCAATACAATGATACTCCATGATAAATTCGATAATATCAACTTCATCATCCGTCATATGATGTAATTCATATTCTTCACTTGTATCTTCTCTATTTACTACGTCAATACACGTATACGGGAAACTACCTGAGATTTCTTCATGGTGCTTTAATACGCTTAGCTTTCCGTGTTCTCTGTCTTCATCATCATTCTCACGACCGATATCATGGAAGCAAGCTACATTGCATAGGATTCCTCTGTCTCTCATGTTTAGATTCAGCGCTCGTGACAGTGATAATGCGTGGAATAATACACGTTTACAGTGTAGAGTACCATGAATACCCTCAGGATTGTCAAAGTATTTATCTAAGATGAATGTATTCTTGTATAAGTGATACTCTTCTGCATATTCATCATCTAGCATTGCTCGAATCTCTTCATTTGTTTTAATCATATTATAAGGCTTGATATCTTCTACATGCTGAGGGAATGCTAGAATCTCCTCTTCGTTTCTTCCTTGTAGATAGTCGATAACGTGTTCTTTCTTCACTTTTGCTTCATAGATATCACCATCTAATCCTCTACGCATTGCGAAGAATATTGCTGTATCAAGGCTTAGTGTCCAACTCATAGATTCTGTAGGAGCAGTTGATTTATCACCGCATCCTCTGTAGATAGTAATCATTTCATCTGTACCGACATTTGATAGAGTGTCATTTAATCGAGATAGCATTTCATCTTTGTATGCTGTTTGTTGGTGCTTAACTGCATCCTGTATCAACTTTCTATCAATTAAATGGTGTCCATAGTCCTCATGAGTGTAAAACTCGATGAATAACTCGTATCGGTCTTCTACTGGAACATCCCAGTACATTTTATTCATGAACATGAATTTAACATGCGTATTAGTGAATGTTAGGAATCCAAAGTAATCCTTCTTCTCATGAAGCAATTTATTTGCATGTGCCTCAAGCCATTCAATATGCTTTTTCAGTGGCGTCATGCCATGAAGACCAAATACTTCTTTTAACGATGTTGTGCCGAAGTATACAGGAAACTTGCAGTAGCAGAATGGTTCAAAAATCTTATCGCATAAATAGAAATCATCAATTGATAAATCTTGACTCTCTGCATCTCGTTTCAATTCCTCACGAGTCGGTAATTTATATCCTTTTTCATTGAATAATGCTATGTTTTCCTCTGTTAGAGGATATAGGTCGTCTTCTGTAATCTGCTGATTTGCCATCATAATAATATCGTCCATCGTATATGCTCCTTAATGCTATTTGTTATTTATATTAAGAGGGGAACGTCTCCCCTCCTCTATTCTAATTGTTATATTTATGAAGCTCTTACTGGGATATATTCTTTAATCCCTTTATCCTCTAATTCTTTAGCCATTTTTAAGACTAATGCATAATTTGCATCGTCCTCGGTGCATGTTTCCTTTAGTACATCTAAAGCTATATTAAATGTTTTTAATTTAGTTTGTTCATCCGTATCTACTTTGTGAGCATCAATAATTCTACTCACAGGAAGTGATAATTCTCTATTGTGGTAGTCTGTACCGATTAGAAGTGCTGTTTTATTTCCGTGGTATTCTCCTGTTCTAATTGACTCAACGTAGAACTCTTCAACAACACTTTCCGCTGTCATAACGCTTGCACCTTCTATTTGAGGTCTCCAATTACCCTTCATTCTAACATTGAATACCCCATTTAACATACTAGCTAATTCGATTCTTTCTTCTACTGCTTTGATTTCGTTTTTCATTTTTAAACATCTCCTCTTCATCTTATGTACTCATTATAGCACCACTTAAAGTCCACTGTCAATGGACTATTTCAGAAAAATAAAAGATAGAATTTTACTTCTATCTTTAGTGTGACTTACTTATAAAACATGTTGAAGATTTCGGGATAACCACCATCATCTATGCTATTCACGTCATGCACAATCCCCTTGTTCGTTTCTTTATCTTGAATTGAGTAATGTCCTTCTATAGTGTGGAGCATTACTTTAAATCTATCATTTTGGAAACCAATCATTGTATATGACTTTGTAGCATCAATTTCCCAGTCTTGACTGATAGCAATTGATAATATTTCATCAATATCACGAAGATTCTCATGCTTATCTTGATTAATATTATAAATTTGTTCCCTCTCGGCTTCTTTCTCTAAGATATCCCTAGCCAATTGCAAAGCAGTCTTACTATCAAGTGTTAGAGTTGAATCAATTCTTCCTAGCGAGTTCTTTTTATGAATATTAACTGCACCATCGGGTAAGAAATGAGTTCTAATCTTGTATGAATTACCAAAAGGACTGTAAGAAGTAGATGTATAGCTCTTAGTGTGACGGATTGCTCTGATATCTGATTTTTTAAGAGTAATTTGTTCGCCTACGAAGGGTTGAAATACATATTCCCCTGTTTTATCTAGTTGTTCTTTGATTTCCTCAACTGTTTCTAGGTTATTGCCTAAACCTTCAAGATTTGTGTACTTTGTCTTATCTTTTAATTCAATAATGATATGCTTCTCCAAGATTATCTCCCCTTAATTCTTTAATCTGTTATTAGTTCGACTTCTTCAATTGTTATAGAGTTGAAGTCTCTTTGTGTAATTAAATAGTAGTCAGTATCAATGATTTCATCTAGATTCATGATGTGAAAACTATCACCGCTAGGAATCAATATCCTTCTGATGTTCGGTTTGCTCAAAAACCAAGCTTTTAAAGCACTTCCCTTGTACACTTTATTCCCGTTCATTTGAGTCTCCTTTGTCATACGGCTCTTTATATATCTTCTCTCACATGCTCTACAATAGTGATAGAGATTATATTTTCTGCATCCATGTCAGTTTTTAAAGCAGTATTAATCGCTTCCTCTTTATTGAGAGAGTTATTAGATGTGCTTCTTGATAACCCATTGCTGTAAACAATTGTTATATTGTATCTTTTCATAATGTGTCCCCCTTCAATCAAATAAATATTTTATCCAAAGTTAACCTGCACAAATGCTCTCTAAATCTATGTCGATAGCGTTCCCTTTCGAGTCTGTAACCCACTCTCCATTGTAAATACAATTGCTCATAGTCTTTTTTAGCTTTTCTAATGATTCAAACTCTGCACAGCATGGAACACCTCTAAACATTTTTGGTGTATCCCATCCTCTTTTCGTCCAATGTAAAAATACTTTTTCTTCACTCATTTTAAAACTCTCCTCTACTCTTTAGTAAATCCTTGTATGTAATCAAATGTACCTTTTGCGTCATCTGTCCATATTATATATCCAAATGCATCTAAAACGATATATTCATTTTCGCTCTCGATAACACTGGTCTCCGTTATAGTTAACTTATGCATTATTCCTAACTCTACTGTGCTTGTAGAGCAGATAAGGCATTCTTTAGTACCTAGATTTTTAATACGCTCCACTGTTAAAGAGGAACTGTCAACTCTTTCTTCATTTAGTTTTTCAATATAATTTTGATACATCTGTTTACGCATAAAAACCCCTCCGTTATTCGATTTCTTCAACTACCCAAGATAGAACATAGAAACATCTGTCTGCGAGCTTTTCAGCCATATTTTCGGCTCTCTTCTTTGATTTGTATTTCTTCACATCTTTTTTATCACTGCAAACACCTATTGATGGGTAGCGCATACCACCCGAAGAAAGTATTTTTCCTCCCCAGTATCCATAAGAGTTATGTACATCTTTTGGTGTTTCTTCACTGGAAAGATAAATAACATATTCACTCATTAGAATTGTTCCTCAATTAATCGTGGTGATGTTCCGCTCTCATGCCATTTTTCAGCGTTTTCACCTGTACATAGCGCACCTGTCATCATTCCTGAGATATGATTTAATCTATAACTCTTAAATGTCTCAGGCACAATGACTCCCTGCTCTACTAGCCCTTGTAGCTCATCCTCACTAATCTCATGGATTGCAGGTTGGAATGTTATGTAGTTTATACACGCTGACATACTAGCTTCATATCCTCTTCTATGAGACTGGTTGTAGCCCTTTTGGAAGAAATCCAATGCTTTTTGCTTGTTCTCGAAGCCTGAAATCATCCCTTCGTCCGCCATAATATAAATCTTATTATCTGCTCTGAGTGATACTAATGCTGATTTTGATGCTGATTCCATTTTAATCTTCCTCTCTAACATTTTTAAACATCTTATTTTATAATTTGCATGTGCTTCCCAACCCAAATGGAGATTCTGTATATCTCCGTAGAGGCAGGTACTTTGAGCCGAATTTTACACGTCTGTTCTTAGGAAAGTAAAAACTTGATTCCCATAAGAATTGATATTGTCCCCACGGTTTGGCGTATTTCACTTTTAATTGATGATAATACCTGCAACGCATAGCGTGTGAATAAGCTGTCCGCTCTAATATGATAGTCTGACGCTCTTCATCATTCATAGAGAATACATAACCACGCTTTTGTAATTCTTTGATGAGAGATACAATTTTATCTCTATCGGTACATATATGATATTCTGTAAGACCAAAATGTCTAATGTATTCCTCTGACAGAGGCTTGCATAGCTTGTGTAAAGCTGATTTTTCCTCTTCAAATTGCTTCTTAGTTACATGTCTTATTTGAAAGCCACCATTCTCATCATGGTATTTCCAAAACCCGTCGGTCTTGTCATAACGTGATTCTAACATTTTAAACATCTCCCATTTCCCCTTATATATTAACCGTACTTTCTTAGAAGTTCTACATTGCGATTCCTGATTGCTTCTTTGCGCTCCTTTGATTTCTTCTCCCAATCAAAGTCGCTTCTTCTTGGAGGTTGAGGAATCCCTTCTGAGTAGCATGGTAAACATATTTTGATATCATCAATCTCTGCATAAGCCATAGCTTCAAGGCTTTTATTGCATTCAACACATTCGAACATCTTATATCTCCTTCTTACTTACTATCTTTGTTGTCAATGTCTTTCAACGTGACGTTTAACTCAAGTCCAAGTACATCTAGAACTTTAATTAGAGTGTCAATATTATAGTTCTTTCCGCCTGTGATACGAGTTAATTGAGGGAAGCTGAAATTTTCAATTAGCTCTGCAACACCTCTAACAGTTAGATTGCGGTTTTTCATTTGCTGTTTAATAATTTTTGCGAATTGCTCTTTTTGTTCTGCAATCATCTGCTCTTGATTTGTTTGATTTCCCATAATGTCAACTCCTTATATTGTTACTATTAATGATAACACAGGTGGTTAGGAAAAGCAACATATAGAATGTTGCTTTTTATTATTTTTTACAGTTGTAATTAAACTTCCAGTTTGATTGGTGCAGGTCGTACTTCATCTAAATGATAGCGAGTTTCGCCCTCTAGTCGCTCGATGTCTACAACATTAAATAACATATCATCAAACAAGAATTGACGACCTAAGCCAATAGCCATCGCCTCTACGTTTTGGACAGCACCAATAAATTCTTTTTGATATCCAAATAACTCCCAACCGTGTTTGAACGTTGCGTTCGTTGTTACTTCAAACTCTCTAATATACATAACGATATCCCCTTATTCATTATTTTTAATTTCTGTATTGTTATCTTATACTATACCTACCAATGATTGCAAGTAATCTGCTGATTTGTTATTAATGAAGCCTAGAAGGGCTTCTTGCCCTCCTGTATATTCATTAATCCCTCTGAGCAGAAGTTCACCATCTTCCAGTCCTCTGCTTCCACGGATTCTTTCAATAGCTTTATAAGCGACTCTTTTTGCTCAGATTTTCGTTGTTCTTGTTTCTTTGTTGCATATGTAATCAATCTATCTTTATCAGTTAGGATACTGTAGTTCTCTCTGATTCGTTCAAAGTATTCTTTGTAGTTATCAAAAATATCTTTCTCCATCTCAGCTTTCTTCTGAGCTAGTCTTGGATGGACATTTCTACCGAAGTATCGACACTTCTCTTTGATGCTTTCTATAAATTTATCATGACTCGTCCATAGCTCATATACATGGTGTTCGTATGAGTTATCTTTTTTCTGTCCTGCGTCGTAGTATTTACCAAAATCGTCATCCTTGAACATTGTATCTGAATATACTTCATATCTTGTTATCTCTTTTATGAATAACTTGATTTTCTGTCTCTTCTGCGTTTCTTCAAAGTAATGCTGTAACTTCCCTTCTGCGATTGCCTCTTCAACTTTCACTAGAAGCTTTTTCGTAATTTTTGGCATTTGATATTTTCTACCGTCACACTTGAAACAAGTAGAACCGTGCATCGGATTGTATGAATAGTTGCCAGTACCGCCACATCGTGTACAGTAGTCAGCGCATTCGATACCGACCAATCTTGTAAATATTAGTGCGTCCACTTTTGGATGGTCTTCTGAGATTTGCAATGAATCAATCAATTTCTCTCTTAAAGTAGCCATTTTTATAACATCTCCTATAATATTATTTTATATTAACTTACATAACATTATATTATATTACATTATATAATGTTCGATAAATTAATATCACATAACTTACTCTTATAATATAATACATTATAAATCCACTGTCAATGGATTATTTTAAATAATTTCAATAAAAAAGAAGAGCCGAAGCTCTTCGATGGTTTAAAACTCAGTCTGAACATATGTATCGTTGAGGAATAAGAACTTTTCTAGGAATTGAATTTCTCCACGTCTCTTGAGAGACTTGCTTAAAAAGTAGTTTTTGTCACCTTTGTCGAGATAGTATCCAAATACGACGTCATTATCTACATATTTGACGGTGATTTCATATTGTACTCCGCCTACAACAAACTCTTCATCTTGAGTGTGTTTAATTACTAAATCGCCATTATCTGTATCGAACTCACCTATTGAGCATCGGAAAATTAAATCAGCAAATTCATCTGTTTCGAAGTAATTGATTAGTTTTGTTGGGGAAATCCCCATCATTTCTAACTCGTAATCAGTTCCATCTACTACAGGTGTTGCTTTGCCCATAACGGGGATTAACGACTGAAGATATTTGAAATCTCTATCAGAAATGTGTCGGAAATCATTTGTTCGTGTATCGTTGAATGATTGCGCTTCATTTAACATAAGTTGTTCATCTCCTATTTAAAATTTCGATTAGTCTACAATGATTGCCATTAGTTCTTCACCTGTTGGTGTAACTGCCGACATTGTTCTTCGTTTTAAATCTTCTATTTGCTCGTCGGTTAGAGAGATTGTATTGCCTGAGTCATCATGTGATGCGAAGAATACATTGCCGTGAACGACATCATAGGGACGACCTTTAGTGACTAGAACGATATTTTCCTTTAACTCGTCATCTAGTTTTCCTTCTTCATTAATCCATAAATCAATCTCAGTTCCGATTGCAACACGTTCTATGTAGCCACCGACAACTTCCTTTGAAGCCTCTAGAGTATCTTCAATTTCTGTGATTCTTGGCTTCTCACCCATATTAACTTTTACGACACGTATTTTCATTTTTAAACATCTCCTATTATGCTTTATTGGTCTAAACGGATTGCGAATAACGTTTCGCCTGTACGTGTTATTACTGGCGTTATTCTGTTTTGTATTTCTGTGATTTGTTTATCAGTCAAAGATAAGGTGTCTTTTCCTCCGATGTATGATGCGAAAAATGCATTGCCACAGATTACTTCCCACTCTAGGTCTTCATACGCAAAGATAAGATTATCTTTCAAAACATCTTCTTCATCTTTTTCGTTCTTGAACCATAGATGGATATCATCCGTGACAATAGCGCCTTCTAAGCCTTTACTGAAAATTTCTTGTGATGCGTCGATTTCTGCTACTACTGGTCGTTCGTTCTCGTTGAGTTGTACGACACGAATTTTCATTTTAAACATCTCCTATTCATTACAATACATTATGTTATATACGATTATATAATAATATATAACATTTAATAATATCATATAACATTATAAATCCACTGTCAATGGATTTTATTAAAATAGTATCTTTAAATATTATCTTGAAATCCTTTATAGAAATAGTATTCAAAGATACTATACAACTACAATTTATAAGTAGCCGATTCAATTTCTGCTGTCTTAACGCCTTTTGCTTTAACAACGGTTGGTTCAATCCAAACACGATTACCGTTCTTGAGATATCTAAAATGACCTCGACGAGTCCAAGCGTCTGTATGACGCTCGTAAGGGCGTTTTTCTAACACTTCACGATTAGCTGTAAGCCTATATATTGTTCGTCCAATAGTCCTCATAGACCTTTTTACAGGCGTTGCTTTAGGTTTAACTTCTAATAGATTAGATGGTTGGTATTGAGGATTCATCTCACGAACAACTCTCTTCTCTTCTATGAAGTTAGCCATGAAGTACATGATTTGCATGAACATCTTAGCTGTAAAACTCATCATACGATTATTCCTAAAATCCGCCTGAGTTTGTAATGATGGACTCTTCATTTTAAATGAGTCTTTAAGTTTATACTTCAATTCACCATTGGTGTTTCGAATTTCAAATTCTAATAGCTTGTCTTCTTTACTATCATATATTTCAATGTTGATATAGTTCTTATGTAGCTCGAACACATTAAACGAAGTTGCGTCCAACCCGTTAAATTGTGCATTGATTTGCAAGATGCCTTTCTCTAGTGGGAAAGCTCCATTCTCTGATTCGTAATGGTTGTGAACCCATTTTGAGATTCTTTCAAAATCTTTTTCATCTACTTCTATACGGTCATACTTGTCATATTTCTTCGGTAACATTTTTAAACACCTCTAAAATTAATATTTAAGATTTAAGTAGTGACTTATATTTATTGTATTCGCTTGGGAAATGCTTTTTAATAACTTTAACGCTATCAGATAGATTTAAAGTTATTATTTCTTTAATTTGAGCTTGATGGTAAGAAAAAGGTATTCGTTGATAGTTAATACCTTTACATCTTTCATTTTCAGAGATAGCAACATCTATTTCGCCATTCAAAAATGCAATATATTTCTGCACTGTTTTTAAAGCTATATTAAAACTTTCTATTGCCTCCACATATGTTTCTCTAAGCTCCTGAGAAAGTTTATTCCCGTCTGTGTCAATGTTTCTTTCTAAATACTGCTCATGAGCGCTTATATCACTCTTGTACTGCTTTTCCAGTTGACTAAAGCTTTTTCCTGTAGCAATCATCATCATTTCACAGTCAAACAAAAGACTGGAATCAATAGTTTCTATACTAGTTTTCAATGTCGTTTCCTCTTTTCTTATGATGCTAGTGTAAAGTTAGATTCTCTCAAGCGTCTAAGAGCTTTGTAGAATCCGATTCCGTTTTGTTTTGCGAATTTCTTAGCGTATTTGGTAAATTTTTGTGTATACTCACATGATACCACAACCATTTTGCCATTTTCATGTTCTGCAACCACAATAACAAAATCTTTATATGTATATTCGAATGTCCAACGTTTGTTTGCCTTTTCTCGATTTCCATATAATACAGCACAAACAATTTCTCCTCGTGTAATATGACGCTCTGTGATACGCTCCTGTGCATGACGTGAAAATTCTAATTTCATTTTTAAACATCCCCTTAATTCCTAAAATCATTTTTTGTTTCTGTTTTGAGATTTGTCTAGTTAAAGACAAGTAATAAATTAATTATGCTTTCGGGTTTCTTGTTGCTTATCAGCTCCCGTTTGTTGATTACATGGATTAGTATACATTTTTACCCATCCACTGTCAATGGATTTATTATAATATTTTATATTACATTATATAATATTATATAATTTGTTTTTGATTTGTGGATTCCAACGGAGTCCTATTTATAGAAGAAACTCGATTCGTGAGGCTAAAAGGTATAGGAAAGCATAGAGAATGATTTTCTTTTCGGGATTCTAAATTTGATTCTCTTTTTCAATTTTCTTTTATGATTTCTCGATTTCTTTTATGATTTGTGGATTGTATAAAACGAAAATTATTTACAAAATGTGTTTTGATTCATGGATTTGCCGTGAGGAGGTGGGGAACAGGTCTGAAAATCATTTGAGTTTCGCTGTTGTTCTTGGAGGTTCATTTTTGAATTTGGTTTTTGAATTTGGTTTCGGAAACTGATTTCGGGATTTCTTTTTGATTTCGCAATCCGAATTTGATTTCTGATTTCAGAATCCGTTGCAAATTAACGAATTTTGATTTGTGGTTTCCATGCTATGTTGAGGTAAAATCACTCTTTTATACAATCATAGTGACGCCATACAGCTCGATAGAGCATGACAGAATCCGTCAACGACACGTCGCAAAACATCAACGTTTCGGGAGGCTTAGGGAGGCTTGTAAATGCTTCGCAACTAAGTGATTTTTGCCTCAGCGATTCCATGTGTCGTCGCACCTGCACCGCAAATACACGTATATATAATTCTCTCTATATTAATCTGTTAATTTGTTTTGTATTCTAAGCGCTGTATATATAGCTGTATGCCATTCCGTTGCTGATTCGCATGTCCTTGCATATGAAATGCGCCATGCTTAGCTGAGACATCACAAAGACACCTGCATATTACTGTATGTGTAACGTGTAAATGCATCATTATGCGACGCCTATTATATGTACATTTCTATCTTCTTCTATGAATCTGTCCTAGATTAATATACATTCTATTATATATTAATCTCTTACATAAGATGCCATTACAATATGTTACATTATATATAGTTATATAATGCTATGTCTTATTATGTAATTTATATACAACTACTATAATAGTATGTTATATATGTGCCTATTATATATTATATTGGTGGCAATATTTGAGCGCCTATTACTTAATGCGTTTTCATTATGAATTGTAGAAATGGATACATAATGCACACTAAAAATATAGGTGTGTACTCCTATGATAGATGCACAATACATAGTGTGTGCTAGCGTTAGTGAGTATATGTGGTGCTTGCACCTGCGCCTATGTGTATTGTGGTGCATATATTGGTGGGAATATGTGCGTGCCTATTACTTAATACGATTTCATTGTAAATCATAGAAATGGATACGAGCTGAGTGTCAAAAATGAACGAGCCGTACCGCTCGCCTATGTCATCGCTCTGTCTCTCATTCTTCCTGTTGTCTCTATTTTGATTTTGTTTACTGGTTTTTTGCTGCGATTATAGTCAGATAATTATGAATAAAAAATACAATGTAAGTCGAAATGCTCTTTATATGGTAGTTTCGAGTTTCTTCTATATATATGCGTGATTGAAAACACCAAAATAAAAATATTTCTCAAAACCCATTGACAGTGGATTTCTTTTCCTGTAGTATTAGAGGCGTAATAACAAACGGAAAACAAGCGATACCACTGATGAAATTAGTTGTTGACATATCGTTTTGTTATCATTTATAATAACGAAGAAGGTATAAGGGAAGGAGAAAGAGAATGAAATTTGATAAAAGTAATGTAGTTGTAAAAGGACATAGAGGGACATGGTACGTGATTGACGAGACATCGTTCTATGGAAGAAAATTCTATTTATTGGAGCATAACACGTTTGGGGAAGATGCTATGAGCGTGGCTATTGATGAAGATGGAACATTAATTCTAGAAGATATCACAGAAGGAATTGCAGAAGTGAGTAGACATATAAGAACAAATTTGATTCACCTATATAAATAGTGCTTTCTGAATTTGAAAGCAAATTTCATAAGTGTAAAAAATAATTGTTGACACACTATCTTGTTATCATTTATAATAACTACAGACACAACAGAGGAGATGTTTAAAAATGGAACGTAATATGGATTTGAGAGAAGTAAAGAAAAAGATTAATGAATCAAGAGTGAGCAAATTGCAAGTCGAGCTTTTCAATTGGAATGGAGACGAAGGCGAAAGCGGTTTTGATTTAATGGTTAACCTTTTAGATAGTAATGGGGATTTATCAGAAGATATGGTTGTAATTGTATACAAAGAGGAAGAAGAAAAACAGGCACAAGCCGAGGCGAAAAAGATTCATGAAAAATTATCCGAACATTATACGTGGATGGAAGTAAAATACACGGAGACGCACGAATAAAAGGAGGAAACCAAAAATGATACAATTAAGAACGCAAGTGCATGTAATTAACGATGAAAAATATATTTACAAAATTTCACAGTTTCGTGAACTACAAAGTAGTGAACTAGGTTTTACATATGATTTGGATTTGGTGGCGGGATATGATTATATAAATCCTGATGAAAACGACATACAAGGCTTTGTGAGTGCTGAGAACTTCACAGACGAGGTTCAAGGTGATATATTAACCGTTTACCCTCTGTCGGAGTCTTTAGGCGAGAGATTAGAAGAGTCAGGCTACAAAGTGATAGATATTACAAAGTACAAAATTCATAAATCAACTGTCGAAACTGGGGAATAATTCCCAGTCTGTGAAATAGTGGCTCTATTCATACTGATGAGACAAGCCGAAAAGAAAGTGATTTCACAAATGTAAAAAATAATGATTGACATCTGCAATTGTTATCATTTATAATAACTATAGATTCAAAAATAAAATAAAAAGGTGGAAATTAAAATGGAACTGACACAAGCTGAAACATTAAACAAATATTCTTTCTTAATTAAATGTACGGATGGTACGGTGTCAATCGCTTCACAGATTGGCGAGACTGTAGAAGAGGTTCAAGCATATGTGGAACGCACTTTAAATAAAGAGTGGTCTCTAATTACTGATACTACGTTCATTAAAAACTGGATAGCTAAAGAAAATGAAACTCGTAAAGAATTACGAGGCACTGAATGGTTTTGGGAAGCTCTTGACCAAATAAATGAAAGAATCAGTGATACATTAAACAAAAATGAAAAGGTGGAAAATAAAATGAATTTAAAAGAGTTTAACAAGGTTAATTCTATGATGGTCAAGGAAACTGGGGAAATCATGAGCCACGAAGAATTTTACACAAATGTTGTAAATGGAATCGGTTTAAAAACTTTAATTCCTTTGCTACCTGCTACAAAAGAGGAAATTAAAGTTTGTCTTGAAAGAGACGGTAATTTAAACGGAATTAAATTACAATACTGGGATGAACGAGCAAAAGAATTAAAATTCTATATTAGTAGAATTGGCGTTAAAAGTATTTCATTGTCACAGGCGGTATGTGTACTAAAACAAACGGCTCGAATGTATGCAATGGAGTTGGAGCAATTAAGTTTTGAAATTTAAATTACAAGTGTAAAAAATAATGATTGACTTTTAGATTAGTTATCATTTATAATAACATTAGGTTAACAAAACAACCATTATATAGAAAAGAGGAAATGAAAATGATAGTAGCACATTTAATTGGTGGAAATGCAATCAAAGGAATTATAGACGGGACTGTAATTATCAATGGTAAAGAATTGGAAACTAGTTACGGAGAGTTAGCGTCTGTATGTGGAAGTATTTCGCTTGGTGATTTGGATACAACTAGAAGTGCGGAGAGAATGCAGAGAGACTACATAGAACTAGTTAGGGAACATGATGAAGATTTAGATGAGGATTTTGTCCTTGACAATCATTTAACGGCTGAAATCTCTTATAGTGAATATGAAATTGATATGGAGAAAAAAACGCTAAAACTAACAATCGGTACATATGAGTAACAAGTATAAAAAATAATGATTGACAAAAATATGTGTTATCATTTATAATAACATTAGGTTAGCAAAAGGAGAATGAAAAATGACAATTGAATTTGAAGAAGCCGTGGAAATGCTAGAAGATGGAATGGAGGTTGTTCTTGAGTGTGGCGGTTATGATTATGAGATTTCCAGTTCTGAAAATTGGATTGGTGGCGATGCTCATGATGGATACATAAGCCTTGTACTGGGAAGTGTAGTCTATGAAAGTGCCGAAACCGCTTTGAGGGAATCTATAAACTTTTTAGAAAAAAGCGGGAAAAGTGTTACAATCAAAGATTCGTAACAAATGTAAAAAATAATAAAATATTTTAATTAAATGCATTGACAGTGGACTTCTTTTTTAGTAAAATATTAAATGTAAGGTAGTTGAACAAACGACTTACAAAAATCTAAAGGAAAAAGGTGTTTAAAAATGTTAAATCAAATTTTGGATGCATTTATTATTCTGATTGGGTTGTTTTCTCCACTTCTAGTACCAGTTAGTATTGAAGCAATTAGAAACAAGATTACAAAAGGTGAATTTTTCCCGATTGATACAAATGAAAAAAATAATGATTGACATATACATTTGTTATCATTTATAATAACAAATGTAGGGAAGACGTTCCCACAAGTCGAAACGGGACTTTCGAGTCCCGTCCATGTAAAGTGGTTCTTTACATGCTGATGAGACAAACCAAAAATAACTTATAGAATAGGATGTTTAAAAATGACAGATAATTTAACAGTAGTAATCGAAAAGCCAGTTTTAAAAAATGAGTATGTTCTAATTAAAGATGATATCACAGGCGAACAAAAAGGCGGTAACGCTTATAACCTTGATAACAAATATCGTGTAGTACTTTTTGAAACTTCTTATCGTGCAATGGGGATTGTAGACGAAACTAAGAAAGATGGAATTTATTCTTTCATTAAAGAGTACGTGAATAATAATATCTTTAGCAATATGGTAATTAACGTCCTGATTAATGGGAAGATTTTAAAACGTAAAATTATCAAATTTGAAAACCGTTTAGCGGTTCGACATAATAATGAAATTTACGAATTGGGACAATTTGCAAACGGCTTATATCAAGTGAGAGAGCAATTAACAAACCATAAATTAGAAGCGGTTTGGACTCTGCAAAAGACTGTTGATGTCAGAATGTACCATATGAGCGAATTGTCATTACTGGATAAAAATTTAGTGATGATTCAATTTAGTAAAATTCAGCAATCTTATAACAAGAACAAAACAGAGTTTTCTGAAATTGATAATATATCTTGTGAGTGTTTGGCGGAGTGGATTGACCACGCCAAAGAAATTCTTTATAAATGTAAAAAATAATGAAAAACAAGTCTTGATTTTTTGAAAAAAGTATGCTTTTTGTCCTGGTTTGTTATCTAATGTGATTACACATAAGAAGGATAGAAACGCATACAGGCGAATCTGAGGCTTCTCAGCGTTATCATTAATAGAAACAAAAATAAATAAACTATTTTTGAAAATCCATTGACAGTGTACTAGTTTTTTAGTAAAATATTAAATGTAAGGTAGTTGAGACAAACAAACTAGGAGGAAATGGAAAATGACTAAAGAAATAGTAAGAGAGAACGAACACATTTACATCACGGAATTAACAGTAAAGGACGGAGTACAATGGTACAACGCTCGAATGAAAGGTTTATCATTTTCGAAAGTTGGAAGTGACTTGAACAAGTTAGAAAATGATTTTACAGCCGAGGTTGTAAAGTTAAAAGCAAGATTCAACTAATAAAGACGCTTGTCTCCTTTCAATCGAGAGGAGACAGGTATAAAAAATAATGAAAAATAGGAGATGTTTAAAAATGTTAACAATTACACGAGTACAAGAAATTAAAATGATGATGGTAGTAAATGGAAAGTTAATCTTGATTCACGCTCGAAAGGTTCAAACTATTTCTTTCTTTTAAAAATAACAAATGTAAAAAATAATGAAAGTCAAGTGAAAAATAAAAAACGAATGGAGAAATTAAAATGAAAAAGTTTATCAAAAAAATGGTTGGAATTGGAATTATCGGAGCAATTTTAGGATTAGGTTTTCTATCAATGGATTTAGAAATTATCAGTAATGTAAAAGCAGAGGAAAGCAAAACGGTTGCACGTTCTACTCATGATACAAATAAGGATTTCATTTTCATGCAAGAATTTAAATACAACGGAGAGAAAACAGAGGACGGATATTACAAACTGGATAACATTCATGATGACACTGATTTTGTTTATGCGAACGCTGAGGAAATGGACTATCATATCCCGATGGTTGGGCAAAATGTAATAGTACAATTTAACCATGATGACATTGAAATAGTTTATGTGCAAAACATGTCAACGGTTCAAAATACTTACATTGTAACAGATGCAAATGAAAAGGGAATTAACGATTTTAACAATGATGAATATATTTTCCTAGTAAATGAATTTAACCCCAATGACACAATGGTTTTAGAAAATAATGGTACTTACAAACTAGGTGACAAAATTAATGTTGCTATGAATTTATTGAACACAACTGACAGAATTGTCGATATTCAAAAAGTTGAAAATGATAATTCAGATGAGATTTTTCGTGAAAATGATTTGAATGATGAAAATAGAAATAAAGATGGATATGTTCAAGCTGAAGATGGTAGTTGGGTAAAATCTGACTTTTGGAATTAATCGAAAATAAAAATCAAAAAACTGGGACTCTCACGAGTCCCGACCAACTAAAAGGAGAAATGGAAAATGATTTCTAGAATTAAAAGATTGATTACCAACTATAAAATTAATCGTAAAATCAGCCAAACGAAAAAGCAAATTGATTTCCTTGATAGATTGGAAAAGAATTACATAAAGTTATAAATCATTTTTGATTTGTGAAATATCTGATAATTAAAAAACAGGAAAATAAACCGATGGAAATAAAAGGAGACAGAACAACATGACGACATTAAGCCCAATCACAACAACAACACAAGCAATCAAGGCAGTGACAGACGCACTAGAAGGACATGACAACATCACTTTAGCTGAGTTGGAATCCAATGGTATAGAAGTGAGTGAAAGGACGTTATACAAGGTGTTAGACGTGTTAAAAGATAGTAGGTTATTTAATGCAGTAAAAGGAACGGCATATTTAACAAACGGGTTTACAGTAGCGTATGAAGAGAAGGGATTCAAGTACTGCAAGATGGAGCAAATCATCTTCATCGGGAACAATCATAATATAGTGTTGAAAGACCAACCGAGAATAAAGGTTTATATCTCCTCTGCTATGTGGGTAGATGTTTCCATATCATACAGTGATAGAACATTCATTAACATGTGTATGACACCACACGAGCGATTGACAAGAGAATAAGAGGAATCGGAAAGGGATAGTGATGTGAGTGTCACTGTCTCTTTTGCTATGCTCATAGATAGATGGAATAAGTGAGACAATAACAACCGAGATAATGGAAGGGAATAGAGTTAGACTGTTACTCCTTATCTATCGTTGTTGTATTGATACATCCCCATACAAGCCCATCATATAAGCCCACTGTATAACCTACCCTATTACCCATACAGAAACCAACAGGAGAACCGCACCACATAACCATATCATAACACCATATGTATAACACTACATACACATGACACAAGCACACCACACCAAGACGACCACACCAACACATGACAGCATGACGCACACACGCACGCACACCACACGCACAAGCAAGCGAGCCAACGGCACAAGGCACGACACGACAAGAGAGAGCGACAGACACAAGGACATGACAAGACATGTACACATAACAGGTGAGACAAGCCAACCCAACCAAGGCAAGGCAGAGCCGACCAACCCACACATGCACAAGACACACATAATTATAGTGATGGTATTATGTGGCAAATTTTTAGGAGTTTCGCTATTCCCTGTGGGCAATTCTGAGAGAGTTAGTAAGGTGGTAGTACGTGCCGCAGGAGATAATCGCCTCAGAGAGCAAATGTCAGCGTGGCATATTGTGGCAAATTTGCTGATATAGTGTTCGACAGATGGACATATGTTATATTGCAACCGATGACCGACATGCAACCGTAACCCGTGGCGAATCTCAAACCCAACCGCCAACCGTGGGCAAATCGCTTGCAATATCGTGGGCAAAATCTCGACCAACCGAGCCGAGCCGACGAGCCGACGACCACGGGGACGAGCGACGCCAACAAGCTCAACCGAGCCGAACCACGACACCCATAAAGCCGAGTGTCCCACAAGTAAAGTTATAGGACGGGGGATAGTTTACAATCGCAAACCGACATCACCAATAGAACCGCCCCGCAACTGTACATCACCTAGACCCACTTTTCTGTGGTGACTCGATGTCAGCCAATTTCATTGCAATTCCTATTATTTTGTCCGATTTTACCCTATATTCGGATGCTATCGAAACGCTATCGCTAAACCGCTTATTTATCTATTATTTTGCTCTCAACTCAAACCTCAATTTTGTCCGATAACCAACCGATTCATCTGCTTTCAATCTTATAATACATAAATAAAAACGATGACTCCTTAAAATTTCCCTTATTTTAGGCTTCATCGTTAGCTAAATTCCGTATTCAATTCTATCATTTTGGCTTACATTTTATTTCTCAGCTCTCACAAGCATTAATTTCGAATCTATTAAACTTTGATTCACTTCGATTTTGGCTTCAACTGTTAGCTAACTCGATAACCAAATGGCTGATAATTTTATATTTGCATTCTATTAATTTCGCAAAATCATTTTTTGTCCGATTGGCTGACTCAATTATCTCTAGATACAGCAATACCCCACGCCTAAATCGACGAGGGGAGGGGGGTGTAATAAACAATTTCCGCTATTGCATCAACGCTTCTGCAATGTGGGTATCCTTATCTAGCTCAAAATTATTTGGCTTCAACTGCTCAGATTCAGTAGCCCAGTAACCTCTAAACATGACGGGCATTCTACGACTTCCATCTAGCTTTGGTTGTGGCTTTATGATTGCATCAACTTGAGCCTCACGAATCGCTTTTCTCAATGGATTATTAGTCAGCTTTGACATATCCAAAGTGCTATTAAATCTGTTGTCTGACTCTGCAATCAACTGCTTACGGACTGATTTGATGGGAATGAAGCGCAATAGAATGTATTTTTTGACGCTCTTTGAGAGGTAATACAGTCTAATCACGAACTCTTTATGTAAGTTATAGAACATATCCATCGAACTAATCTCACGAGCAGAAACTAAATCATCTCCGACGAAGAATAAGTGATGTCCGTTATCTTCTTTCGCTTCAAAATGAGTTGATTCAAATTCTGCACCTTCACAGGTCAAATGGAGTTTGCATTGAATCTTTTGCATTTTTTTCATGATTCCGAGGAACAGCAGGTTACTAAATTCATGGAACTGGTTGAACGTTAGTACAGTATTTGATACCTGCAACATGTCGATTCCAAGTTCTTCGTGTAAGTTAACTGATTTACCAGTATCTCGCTCTGTGTATTTCATAGTGTAATATCCTTTCTAACGACGCAATGTATTGCAATCACATTATATCATTAATTTTTATATTAATAAATATTGACATTCATTATTTTTTACATTAGTATAAAATGTACAAAATGTTAACCTATTACAACGAGAGGATTGGTGTTAGTCAACATGATTGTGTATTTACCTAATGAAATTTTTAAGGACTTTTCGAGCCATTTCACGAACGCTAGTAAGTTCGGGTTTGCTTATTCATATTATACGTATATTAATTTCCTGTACAAGTACTGCTTGCATTTTGATGATAACAACGAATTTGTAAGCCAACGGAGGATTAAGGAGTTTTTAGGCTACAACCCTGACAACAAAACTGTAAACAGCATTATTAAGGATAATGGTATTCTTGATAGCATCGGATACACAAAAAGCACTAGTGAGTATCCTGTCAGAGCTATCTTCGACGAGGAAGGTAATCTCTTTGACTTCGAAACTGCTAGTGACATTCGTAAGAATATTCCGAATAAGAATATTATATCATATCGAGGCATAAAAGTCAAATCGCCTTTACTCGCACATACACGGTATGAAGAGGGGGTACTGGACGGTACTTTCTACCAAGTAGAGTATACTCATTCTGTTGATTTTGAAGTGTTCAAGTCTATTGTCCAAGACAAAGAATTAGGCTGTGTAGGCTTCTTGATTTACGGATTTATAAAATATCAGAACGGTATTAGAAAAGGATACATGCAAAGTACATACGATTATATGACAGGAGTATTAAAAATGAGCAGGAGGACGATTAGAAAATACACTTCACTGCTAGAAACGAAAGGGTACTTAGCTGTTAAAAGAGAGACAATCGCTGACAGTAGTCGTCATTGTCCAAATATCTATCTCGTAATAAAGTGAGGGTTTCCCTTGCTTTATTTTTGTTTTTAGAGATTTAAAATCTAATAGGTTAACATTTGAGACTGACATATAATAAAGAGAGATGTATATATATTACTATTAATTATTTAATAAATATTATATATATAACTAATAATAATATATAAAGTATATCTTTTTATTAATAGTCGTTCTCAAATGTTAACCTATTAAAAAATTAACTGGTACGACTTGTTCAAGTTGTCGGTTTTTAATATAATAGAGTCAGTGGGGAGTAGGTTTGTTTGTAACTCTGTACGATTTAATCATTACAGAGTATACCTCAGACGCACGAGAATAACGTGTAACGTTGTTTCTCGTCGGGGTGAGTGCAAAACTATTTGGACGTATGGATGTGTGTTACGTAGGGTTATAGATACGTTAAAACAAACTTGTCAAGAATTGATAGATACACAGACCGATAACTCCAACTTCATATAGAGTGTATACTAGCCTCATAGGGAGTTAGTATGAGAGTTATAGCTAAATATATTCAGAGTAGAAAAACTCCTCTTAGGAATCAATCTGACAAGTCTGAGGGGTGTATTTGACGTTCTCATACATGACAAGTGTCAATAATAATGAACAGAGGTGACGACATGAGTGAAGTGTTTGATGAAAGAATGGCTATAAAGATGAGTTTAATTGCCATAGAAAAAGAAAAGATGAGATTAGATGACCGTAGAAAAGAAATGATAGAACGACTAAGAGAAATGGATGAAGAGGACGCTAAAGTTGTAATGGAACAGGTGAAAGAAGAAGTGCGTCCGACAATAACTCCAAAAGAAATTGCGGAATCAGTGTATCAAATCATACTAACGTTAAACGGTGGGGAAGCTGTTTTACTTGATGATGTTTTCAATGTATTGACTGAGCAATATAAAGGTGTAGACCAAGCCTCATTGAGAGATAGCCTATTAAATGTATTAACTAAAGACAAAAGAATCAAGAAAGCAAGACGTGGATTCTATCATATAAAAGGGTAAGGGGAGCTGATATTAGCTCCCTTTAATTTTGTTCTGTTGCCTCAAAAGTTTGCATTAACTTTGTTTGTACATCACGACCGCTATTCATAATCAACTTAATTAATTCGTCCTTATCTAAACTCTCTAATGGTGATAAATCAACTTGCTCACCAATCTGTAGACATGGCATCTGAGATAAGTCTTTACTCTGCTCCATATAGAATTTAAGAGGCGTTAACTCAGAAGAGTGATTACCTTGGCGTTGAATCTCCTTAATATCTCCGCCAGTAATAACATTTACCTCATACATTCCACACTTCTTGAAGCTATGAAACGTTAGATTCTTATCAACAATTCCCAATTCTTTTTTTAGCTTATCCATCATTCTTGTTACTGCTCTAGCGTATAAATTCGAAGGGAATACTCTATCAGAATCAGACTGTTTTTTTAACTCCATAAAGCGCTCGAAAAGTTCCTTTTTTATTGGTTTTTCGTCCCATTTTTGTCCTTTTCCTAGTACTTTTACGCATTTAACGCCATTTTTCTCACCAAAGCAATCCCACGTCATTTCAAGCATAGAATCCAATCTATAGCTTGTTACAACTGCTAATTCGATTAGTAGAGACTTCACTTCTCCGTCTTTATGTCCTTTAACTGCATTGATGAATTGTTCTGCAACCTCCCAAGTGATAACTGAGTAACTATCAGAGTCAAACTCAGTTAGGTTGTCAATATCAAACCATGCACGCTTAACAGGATAGTCGTTAGACATTAGGTATTTATATAAACTTCTTACAGCATCAATCTTGCCGTTAATCGTTTTGTTCTTATACTTTCTTACTTTGCCTTCTTTATCCTTCATCACTTTAGTTAAAGCGATTTGATAGTTCTGTACTTCTTCGAATGTGAATATTAAATCAGTCATTACAAGTTCATCTAGCTTCTTACCTCTTGTATCTTCAAAGAATTGACTGATTGACTTAGTGTATGTAGTCTTCGTGTTTGCACTCTTT
The DNA here is from genome assembly GCF_058952315.1 of Bacillus sp. GW823-FHT06B01. NCBI lineage: Bacteria > Bacillati > Bacillota > Bacilli > Caryophanales > Bacillaceae > Bacillus > Bacillus sp. GW823-FHT06B01. The sequence goes on from NZ_JBXAHR010000008.1 coordinate 151,839, forward strand.
AAACCTTTACCTTCTAAGAATGTCTCGATTGAATTGGTGATACGTTCGTTTTCTGATTTAAGTCCTGTGTGTAGTTCTAATACTGTTGCTGTCATTTTTAAACATCTCCATTTTTCCTAGTTATTATTCCGTTACACTTACGTCTAAGTGTCATCGTTATGTCCGATAAGTTAATTATAGGACAACTATAATACATTGTCAATGCGTTAAATGTATAAAATAACGAAAAAGTAAAAGGGAATAACTTTTCTCCTATAACGTATTGACTTTGTACGTCTTGAATGATATATTTAACTTAACATTTTTAAACATCTTATAAGGGAAGTAGCCGACGGGTTGCTTCCCTTCCTATTTATACAGGTGTAATAAATAATGGATAAACCACACTTTGACAAGTGTAAAAAATAATGATAAAATAACGTAGTATTATGGAAATTTGAAGGGAGAGGTTAGATGGAAGAGGTGTTAGAGTTAGCCGTAACACCCGAAAAGAGATTGTATTACAATGAGGATTCATCATTTGGCATTTACTCATTCACAGTAGATTTTGAGGATATTCACAAGGTAAGACTTAACTCTTATGGGAACATCACAGCTAAGGGTTCAATGCCCGAATTAGAAATAGGAGCGTCTTATACGGCAAGACTAACAGAATACAAAGACCCTAAGTATGGTTTTGGGTATCAGTTAGAGTCGATTAAGCAGGAACTTCCTACAACAATAGAGGGACAGAGAGCTTTCTTAAAACAAGTTCTAACTGCATTGCAGGTGGAAAATATCTATGAGGCTTATCCTGACCAAGATGTAATCAAGTTAATCCAAG
>NZ_JBXAHR010000009.1:0-20319 GCF_058952315.1 Bacillus sp. GW823-FHT06B01
TCCGCAGGTAGGACTCGAACCTACGACCGATCGGTTAACAGCCGATAGCTCTACCACTGAGCTACTGCGGAATAATAAAGACAATTTGTATCTTATAAAATTTCTTATCGTAAGTCAAGATGTTTTTCTCAACATCTTGTACAAACGTGACATGTTTATAATATACTGGATTGCGTTTTCACTGTCAAGATGTTTTCTTTATCAGGCTCAGTTTCCCTTTACACTTTCCGCAGACATATCTTTTTGTATTTATTTGACGTCTTCTTACATATTGAAGCAAACAGCCCATACATTCATACGTATAAACCTTTTTTTCCTTCTCTTCATTAATTATTCGTTTACAGAAGCGTGGCGCATCAACTTCTTTTAACAATTCACGAAAATCTCTATCCCGGTGCTTATAGCCCCTTCCTGTAATATGTAAGTGATAATGACAAAGCTCATGTTTAATGATTCCGACTAACTCTTCTTTCCCATACATTTCGTAATATCGATAATTCAGTTCAATATTGTGTGTATTCAATAGATAACGTCCACCAGTTGTACGCAACCTACTATTGAACATAGCTCTATGTAAAAATGGCATTCCGAAGTATTGTAGTGATACTTCTTCCACCAGACGCTGTATTTCTTGCTCATCCACTCTCATTCCTCCTAAACTAAAAAATATTTTTACACTTTTCTCCTCCCTTATACATATATTAAATAGTACATATACCCATCCTCATTCAAGAAGCGTGGTTTCTAAAAATATAGCATGAATAGAAATCCACTCACCAACCTCTCATCAATAGTACCTTACATTTTTGAGAGTAGGATTAAACAAGGAGGGATTCCTATGCCTACGTGGCTAAAAAAACAAATGCAACGCGCATATTTTGAAAAAAACCGGTATCAAATTAAATTACTAAATGAATGCTGGTTTTATTATAGCAAAATACATCAAAGCTCATAATCCATTACACGTTTTATCCCATAAAAAAAGAGCAGTTTCATCTGCTCTCTCCTCTTACTATTCAATCGGCAACATGGATAGTGCAACGCGACCTTTTTTCGTATCAATATCATCTACCCATACCTTGACGATTTGTCCGACAGATACAATATCTAACGGATGCTTCACATACTGTTTGCTTAGTTTAGAAATATGTACTAAACCATCTTGTTTTACACCTACATCAACAAAAGCACCAAAATCAACAACGTTACGAACTGTTCCTTCCAGTTCCATACCACGTTTTAAATCTTCTAATTTCAAAATCCCTTTTTTCAGAAGCGGTTTAGGCAACTCATCCCTCATGTCTCGCTCTGGACTAATGAGCGCATCTATAATATCAACTAATGTCGGCTCCCCAACTCCCGTTTCTTGCGATAACTTAGAAATCTCCACTTCTTCTAAGCTCTTTTGTAATTGCAATTGCCCTACGTCATCTTTTGATAACCCTAGACTCTTCAATAACAATTCAACATTTTTATATTGTTCTGGATGAATACCCGTTCGATCTAACGGATTTGCCCCTTCTAATATACGTAAGAAACCTATGCATTGTTCATATGTCTTCGCACCTAGACGCGGTATTTTCTTTAAGTCTGTTCGTTTTGTAAATTTCCCTTCTTCTTCACGCTTTGCCACAATATTTTTCGCAACAGTTTTCGATAAACCCGAAACATATTGCAATAACGCAACTGAAGCTGTATTTACATTCACACCGACTTGGTTAACTGCCGTCTCTACTACAAATGTTAATGATTCATTCAGCCTCTTTTGAGATACATCATGTTGGTATTGTCCAACCCCAACTGATTTCGGATCAATCTTCACAAGTTCAGCAAGTGGATCTTGCAGACGTCTCCCAATAGAAACAGCACTTCTTTCTTCAACCTGTAAATTTGGAAATTCCTCACGAGCTAAATCGGAGGCCGAATACACACTCGCACCAGCTTCGTTCACAATAATATAGAAGACTTCTCGTTTCACATTTTGTAATACATCAACTATAAATTCTTCCGATTCTCTAGAAGCTGTACCATTCCCAATCGCAATCATTTCAACTTGATATTTATCTATAATAGAAAGAACTTTCGTTTTTGCATCTTCATATTTACGAACAGGTGGATGCGGATAAATAACATCAATATATAGAACCTTCCCAGTATCATCTACAACAGCTAATTTACAACCCGTTCTATATGCAGGATCTAAAGCTAACACAACCTTTCCTTTCATTGGAGGTTGTAATAACAAATTACGTAAGTTCTCAGAAAAAATATGTATCGCTTGTTCCTCAGCTGTTTCTGTTAATTCTTTTCGAATCTCTCTTTCAATGGAGGATTGAATTAATCGTTTATAACCATCCTCAATTGCTAACTTTACATAATGTACACTTTTAGAATCGTTATCACGAATTACTCTCTTATATAAGAAAGTTACTATCTCATCTACTGGTGGAACAACAGAAACTCTCAATATATCTTCTTTCTCACCGCGATTCATCGCTAATACACGATGCGGCACTACTTTCTGCAACGGTTCTTCATAACTGTAATACATTTCATATATATTCTTTTCATCTTTCTCTTCATCTTTTACGGACGAAGACATAACACCTTTTCTAAAAGTAACATTCCGAATCCAACTACGATAAGCTGCTTCATCTGAAACGATTTCTGCAATAATGTCTTGGGCACCTTGTAATGCTTCTTCTGCAGATTGCACTTCTTTCTCTGCGTTAATAAACTCCACTGCCTTCTGATTTGGATCTTCTTTCTTATATAACAATAACCATTCAGCTAACGGCTCTAGTCCTTTTTCTTTTGCAATCGTTGCTTTCGTTCTTCTTTTCTCTTTATATGGACGATATAAATCTTCTACTTCTTGCAACTTTACAGCTTTAACAATTTGCTGACGTAACTCTCCTGTCAGTTTCCCCTTCTCATCAATAAGACGAAGAACCTCTTCTTTCCTATCTTCAAGCTGCATCATATATTGCCATCTCTCTAAAATTGTACGAATTTGCACTTCATCTAAAGAGCCTGTCCATTCTTTTCGGTAACGAGCAATAAATGGAACTGTGTTACCTTCTTCTGTTAATTGAATAACATGACGAACTTGCTTTTCGGTAAAGCCTAATTCCTTCACTAACATTTTCATTAACGCTTGTCGATTATCTACCATTTCCATATACAACCGTAACCTCCTCTATAATAAAAAAAAGTTGCCCTGTAAAGAGAGCAACTTAAACTGCCGATTTAAAAATCTATTAGTCCTAAACTAATTTGTAGCGCTTCATCTACACGAATCATCATCACTTCATCTAAGTGAGTGATTTTGTCCGTTAAGCGCTGCTTATCGATTGTTCGAATCTGCTCAAGTAAAATAACAGAATCTCTCTCAAAACCGTACTTTTTCGCATCAATTTCCACATGAGTGGGTAATTTAGCTTTTTGAATCTGTGCAGTAATAGCCGCTACAATCACCGTTGGACTAAAACGATTTCCGATGTCATTTTGAATGACAAGAACCGGACGAACGCCTCCTTGCTCAGAACCAACAACTGGGGAAAGGTCTGCAAAATACACGTCGCCGCGTTTTACAATCAAAATATTACCCCCCGCTAACTAAGCGTTCTACTGTATGAGCTGCTTCATACTCTGCTAAGAAAGCTTCCGATGCAATACCAAGATTAATTTTTCCCATTTCAATGTACCCACGTCGCATTGATTCATGTTGGTAGCGTTTCTTCGTCTTATGTTGACGCAATAACAGTTGTGTTGCCTGGCAAATTAGTTCATGGCGATTCTTATTCTCTTGTTTTCCAATTCCGTCCAATTCCGTTACCATTTGCTTTGGCAACCGAACCACGATTTCAGTAGTTACACTTGATTCGGACACAAAAATACACCTCCACCGTCAACTACACACCCAAATATATATATGACACCTATTGTAATAATACCATTGTATGGAGCCTGTTGCAAAGACTTCCTTATTCCTTGCTTATGTTTTCCAATTCACAAACAAAACATTCATATTCTTTTATTTTTATCTTATTACAAACAAGAAACGAAAGAGTTTCCCAGCAAAATTCACGTTAAATTATGTTAAAAGTAATGATAAGTAAAAAGCTTCTCATCAAAAATGAGCTTATTCTTAACCAATGAACAGTCCTCTCAAATGACAAGAAGCAAACCATACTACCTTCTATATATTGTTCAAATAATTGATTACTTCTACAACCTTGCCGTGCCGTATGAATATTCTCGGCACACGGAAGCTTATCGTTGCAATAATTTCATAATTAATAGTCCCAGAATATTCAGCAACTTCAGTAGCACTAATATACTCATCACCTTGTTTTCCAATGAGTGTAACTTTCGTACCAAGCGGCACTTCACAAGGAAGGTGTATCATGAATTGATCCATTGTTACTCGACCTACAATCGGTACCCTTTTACCATTTATAAGCACTTCGAACCCTTGTAATCTTCTAAGCCACCCATCTGCATATCCAATCGCAACAGTTGCAATCCATTCTTCCGTTTTCGTTCGGTAAGTGACGTTATAACTAATCCCATCCCCTTTAATCACCTGTTTAATATGAGCAACTTTCGTATGCAGTGATAGCGCTGGTTCTAATTTAAACGGTAAAAAAGGGCGTATTTCTACAGACGGAGATAACCCATACATCGCAATGCCAATTCGTACTGCATTAAATGTAATCCCTTGAAAACGTAGCGTTGCAGCACTATTAGCTGTATGGACAAACTTAGGATCCACTCCGAACTCTTTCAACCAACTTAACTGCTGCAAAAATGTGTTATATTGCTTATCAAAGTAAGAAGTCTCCACCTCATCCGCTGTTGCAAAATGTGTATAAACTCCTTCTAATTCTAAAAATGGCGCACCTTCTAAACTCTTTAAAAATGCTTTTAATTCTTTTCGTTCGCGTATTCCAATTCTCCCCATACCACTATCGAAATTAATATGGTATTTCATTGTAGATGAACCATCCCAAAGTTTGATCGCTTCATCCACCCATTCTTTTTGAAAAACAGTTAACGCTACATCATTTTCAGCAGCTACATTGACATCACGAGGCGGGGAAGGACCTAACACTAAAATCGGCACAGTAATACCAGCCCTTCGAAGCACTAGAGCTTCATCTAAAAAGGCAACCGCTAACCTTGTCGCCCCTGCTTCTAATGCCGTTTTAGCTACCGGTACATAATCGTGTCCATATGCATTCGCCTTGACTACAGCAAAAATCTCTACATCACTTGGAATGAAATCTTTAATGTGTGTAATATTGTTATAGATCGCATCTAAATCCACTTCCACCCAAGTGTCACGGTAAAATGGTGCTTCTTCCATAAATACACTTCCTTATACACGATATGCGAAGCTTATTCTTTTATATGCTTCTTTTATGAAATCCACCCTTCAAACTAAGAAAAGACGTGGTGCACATATATCACCACGTCTAAGAAGTTTACTTCACTTGCTTCTCTGTAACTGAACGAGCAACCATTAATAGCTCCTTCGGCTCTAAACCTTTAGACACGAGCATATATTCTACTCCGTTATGCGACCACGTTAAAGAATCTTTCGTCAATGCCCCAATTGTAAAGCCAAGATCAACCAATTCTCCGCTCACACTTATCGCTGACGAAGCCTCTGCAACTTTTGCCTTTTCTTGTATCAAAGTAAAGGATTTCTTACTTCCAGTGTATGTGAGTATCGCACGCTTGCCACTGTCTGTCTTCAACTCTTTTTCATCTTTCAAAACCATACCTTGCGGCGTATCACGCGGATACAAAATAGCAAATGGTTTGTCTTCTTTCGCTGTTGTTTGAACATCTACTTGCGCTCTAGACATATTTTGTTTCGTATCAAATGCACCTTTATCAAATTTCGCATCAAATTTCACTTTTGAGAAATCTACTTTCACAAGAACATTTTGATCATTATCCATTAACTTCACCGAAACTGGTGTTAAATCACTTTTCTTCAATGTAATCTCTTGTTTCGGCAACATGTTTTGATGTTGATAGTTTGTTTTTGTTTTAAAAATATAATACTTATCTGTTTTTTCAAAAGTAAGGTTTTTCTTATCCTGCAAAATATCTCTCACAAGGGATTCATATAAATAAGCCTGGCTACTATTTTGCGGCCAATCACTTTGGAAACGAAAACTCTTATTAAGTGCTGGCGTTAATACAAATACCCCTTCTTCATTTCTTAAAATAATTTGGCTTTGATCTTTTTTCGCATTCTGCAAATTCACACGATAAAAAGAAGGTTCCTTATGCCATATTTCTACCTTGTACTCCTGAGGCTCATTCCCTGTTTTAATAGATAATTTTGCTTCAGCTTGATAACTTTTCATCCCTTTTACTTTCGCCTCTAAATCTCTCACAACATCATCTTGTTTCTTTTCCATACAACCCGCCAACACAAAAACGGTTAATAAACCGACAAGAACTAAAAACAGACGCCTTTTCATCACTTCAGCCCCTTTGCCCCTATAAATGAATGGAAGATGTACCTTCCTTATCGCTACATCAAATATATGAGACAAAGATATAAAATATGCAGACTAGCGTGACGAGCTTTCTAAAACAACTTGAGCAACAGCAAATTCCTTACTATGACTAATTGATAAATGAACAATATGCTCTGTACTTGTAACGAGAATTGGCTTACCTCTATCATCATTCCTTACTTCAATATCTAAAAAACTTACTTCTTTTCCAATACCAGTTCCTACCGCTTTTGAATACGCCTCTTTCGCTGCAAATCTTCCAGCTACAAACTCTGTAAGGCGACTTCCCTTCAGCTCCTTAGCAACATTACGTTCACTTTCAGTTAAAATACGCTCCATAAATTTAAGTTTTCCATCTAGCATTTTTTCAATTCGATTCAATTCAATAATATCGATTCCAATCCCTACAATCATTTCAAAATCCCCTTCTTCTATTTAGCTTTCTTTTTTCATATTGTAAGAATAACAGAGAATCTTTCTGATGCAAAAGGAGTGATACTCACAACATGCTAATACCTTCTGCCCGCATTTCCTTACAACCAATCGTCATCGCTTTACTTCTCATACAATTAGTCATGATTATGTTAGGCGACTTTCTTCTCTTTCCCATGGCATCCTACAATGAATATATCGGTAAAGGAGAATGGTGGCGTCTCATAACTTCCTTACTTGTACATGTAGACTTACAACATTTCCTTTCTAATAGTATTTGTTTATTTGTGCTTGGCTCTTCTATTGAAAAACAACTAGGGCACTTTTCTTTCATCATTATTTTTTTCCTTTCTGGAATTCTTGGAAATATTTCTTCTTATCTCATTATGCCTCTTGAATATATTCATGCCGGGGCATCTGGTGGTATTTTCGGATTGCTAGGTGCACAATTATTTCTATTGTATAGTCGATATCGTTCTTCCAATCCAAGAGACATTGCTATTTTTTCAATCATGATATGTATATTACTACTATTCACTTTCTTCAATCCCTCCGCTAACCCTATAAGCCATTTAACAGGATTGATTATTGGTGGTATTTGCACTCCTTTATTAACAAAAAAATTCGATGGTGCAGAGCTTATTTAATATAAAAGCTCGCACCATCGACAATTTCTACATCTGTTTGTTTACTTAAATCTCTCATTAGTTGAAATAAAGACTCATCCTTCTTCTTCGCTTCAATCATACAATCAATTTGCGGAACACTTCCCTTTATCTTTTTTAAAAAAGATAAAAAAGTATCTACATCAATAAAGTCCGCATGCGCTCTCGGGTCTTTTCCCTCTCTAGGACTAGAAATGTGCATTTTCACTGGTAACAAAGACGATTCCCACGTATGTACAACACGCGCCCAATCTTCATGCCAATCTTCTCGATCATTATTCATCATATGGTGATGCAAATCAAACACGACTGGAATATCTAATTTTTCACCTAAATACAATGTTTCTTCTAAAGAAAAGGTCGTATCATCATTTTCTAATATGACCATCTCTTGGATACTTCTTGGAACACTTGACCAATTTTCTATAAAGCGTTCTAATGCGAGTTCCTTATCTTTATAACCTCCACCCACATGTAATACGCATCGTTGCTTATGTTCAATCCCCATACCTTTTAATAATTTTTTATGCATCTGCAATGTCTTTACAGATTGTTTAAAAATATTCTCTTCAGGTGAATTCAGCACAACGAAATGATCTGGATGAAAATCAATACGCATATTCATTCGAATAGCGTAATCACCTAGTACTTTTAAATTTTCTTTTAAGGGGCGAATATAGTTCCACTCTAACAACTCCTCATGATTCGCTAAAGGAACAAGCTTGGAACTAAGCCGAAAGAAAGATATATCATGCCCTTTATTATGCTTTAATAACCGTAAACAATTTTCTAAATTCGAATTAGCAATTCTTTCGAGTTTACGAATTGCAGCCTCTCGATCACCAATTCGTTGAAACTGCGCATATGTCATCGTTTGAGATGGAGATGCATTCTTTAAATGTACACTCATCGCAACATATCCAAGTCTTACAAGCATGTAGCACCTCTTTTCTACACAAGTTATTATGTAGTATGTACAATTACAGAAATAAAAAAAGAGAATGCCAGCAAAGGGCATTCTCTTTTTTATTAAGCTTGTGGACGGCTATGATGTTTTCTTTCGCCACGTCCATTTGAAGATCCAGGGCGACCTTGACCTTCACCTTTACGACCACGGCTACCACCATCACGATTGCGATCACGGTTACGGCCATCGCCACCACGGCTACCACCATCACGATTGCGATCACGGTTACGACCATCGCCACCGCCGCGTCCGTCACGACTACGATTACGGTTACCATCACGGTATCCGCCTCCGTTACCGCCGCGTTTTTTAGAACCGCCACCTCTTGAAACAACTGGTGGTTCTGACGTTAAAGCGATTGGAGTTGTATCTGGCTCTTTTGTCATCATTTTTAAAGCAGCAGCTACTACTGTTACAGAATCATTCTCTTCTAACATTTCTTCTGCAATACGCTTGTAGTATGATAAATTATCATTTTCAATTGTGCTTTGAAGTTTTTCAGCGATTAAACGTTGTTGACCTTCTAATGCCTCGTCTAGTGTCGGTGCTTCCATACGATCAACTTTACGTTTTGTAGTGCGCTCGATATTTTTTAATTGTCCTGATTCACGTGGTGTTACAAATAACATTGCAATACCTTTTTTACCTGCACGGCCAGTACGACCGATACGGTGAACGTATGATTCTGGATCTTGTGGGATATCGAAGTTATATACATGTGTTACGCCTGAAATATCAAGACCACGTGCAGCAACGTCTGTTGCAACAAGAACTTCAATAGCACCTTCTTTAAATTTACGTAATACAGACATACGCTTCGCTTGTGTTAAGTCACCGTGAATACCTTCTGCTGCATAACCACGTAAGTTTAATGCTTCTGATAATTCATCAACACGACGCTTTGTACGACCGAATACGATTGCAAGCTCTGGAGATTGAATATCTAATAAGCGTGTTAACACGTCAAACTTTTTCTTTTCTTGCACTTCTAAATAGAACTGCTGAATGTTTGGCATTGTTACTTCTTTTGCTTTTACTTTAATGTGTTGAGGCTCAGTCATGAAACGCTCAGCAATGCGACGGATTGGATCTGGCATTGTCGCTGAGAATAATAATGTTTGATGTGTATCTGGCACATCTGTTAAAATCGCTTCAATATCTTCAATGAAGCCCATGTTTAACATTTCATCCGCTTCGTCAAGAACAACTGTCTCTACGTTTTGTAAGCGAAGTGTTTTACGGTTAATATGATCTAAAATACGACCCGGCGTACCAACAATAATGTGTGGGTGTTTTTTTAGAGCACGAATTTGGCGGTTAATATCTTGACCACCATAGATTGGTAAAATACGAACGCGTTTATGTTTACCAATTTTGTACAGCTCTTCTCCAACTTGAATTGCTAATTCACGCGTTGGCGCGATAACAATACCTTGAACTGCTTCTTTATTTGTATCCACTTTATCTAATAGTGGTAATCCGAATGCTGCTGTTTTCCCTGTACCTGTTTGCGCTTGCCCAATAATATCCTTACCTTGCAATGCATGTGGAATTGTTTCAGCTTGAATCGGCGTAGCCTCTTCAAAGCCCATACTTTCAACAGATTGTAGTAAAGACTCACTTAATCCTAATTCTCGAAATGTTGTCAATGTTACTTCTCCTTTTCTATCCTATACTTATCATTTAAAAAAAGGCGTTTTCCGAATTTGCGGAAAAGCCCTTTTCCTGAATGCTCACGTATATAAACGGGCGTATATTCTTCGCGAAAATACTTCTAAACGTTATTACACTTTATCAATTATAAGTTTTGTATGTGCAAAAAGCAAACCCAACTGTTACCTTATTTTCATATTCAGAGTTTTTTTCTTCACTTTTATTTTTTTATATTTACTGTAAGCGCTTATTATAAGTTTCTTCTATTTTCGCATCTATCATCCCTATTTATATACACCAATTATTTCAACATCGTAATTACTTCTTCCAATTTCATGCCGCGAGATGCTTTTATTAATACAACATCTTTCACATCAACTACTGCTTGTAACTCTTTTACTAGCTCCTCTTTATTATCATACGCTTTTACACGCTCAATAGGGAAATTAATTTTCGCTCCTTCAGCAATTTGAGCCCCTAATTTACCATATGTGAACACATATGCAATTTTTGCTGGATCGATTAATTTACCGACTTCATAATGAAACTGTACTTCTTGATTTCCAAGCTCTAACATATCACCGAGTACAACGATCTTCTTAGCAAATCCATCTAAACCGTTCATTAAGTGGAATGCTGCTTCCATAGCTGTCGGACTTGCATTATAAGCATCATTGATAATTGTTAAACCACTATTTGTTTTTACAATTTCCATACGCATGCCTGTCATTTGAAGTGTTACTAAACCTTCTTTCATCTCTTCCCACGTTACACCAAAATATTTCGCAATTGCCATTGAAGCAAGCGTATTGTACACATTATGTTTTCCTAATACTGGTAAGTAGAATGAAATATTCTCTTCTCTATTCATTTTAAAATGTGTCCCAGTCGCCTGTAATGTTACAGTCGTTGGATAGTAATCATTTGCTCTAGCATCACCAAAAGTAACTGTTTCAGCTATTAAATTCATTTCAGGAACACGATTTGTTAATAATGGCTCATCTCCGTTATATACGAACACTCCACCTTCTTGTAATCCTGTCACAATTTCTAATTTCGCTTCAGCAATTGCCTCACGAGAGCCTAGGTCCATTAAATGTGCCTCACCAATGTTCGTAATGATAGCTGCATTTGGACGAGCTAACTTAGATAAGAATTCAATTTCCCCTCGGCTGGACATACCCATTTCTAATACAGCTACTTCTGTATTTTCTTCTAAGTTTAAAATAGTAAGAGGTAACCCAATATGGTTATTAAAGTTGCCTTCTGTTTTTTGAACTTTGAATTTAGTTGCAAGAAGACTTGTTACAATATCTTTTGTAGATGTTTTACCGTTACTCCCTGTCACACCAATAACTTTCACATCCAATTGATTGCGATAGTTTTTCGCTAACATTTGTAATGCTGATAACGTGTCTTCCACAAAAATAACAGGAAGATTCTCAGGTGGATTTGCTACATCCTTCATCCATAATGTCGCCACAGCTCCATTTTCAACGGCTTTATCTACAAAAGCATGTCCATCGAAACGTTCACCTTGAATCGGAACATATAAGTTTCCATTTTCAATTTTTCTCGTATCAATAGACACTCCTTGTATAGTAATTCCCTCATATTGCTCTGCTAATCCCGTACCATTTACCATCTGTTCTACTTGTTTTAACATTCGATTTATCATGAGAACACTCCTTACATAGAGGAAGCACTATTCCTGCGAATAGTGCTTCCTCCTTTTTTGTTAGATTGTATATTTAATTTTTTGTTTTTCTTCGTGACGGTCAATCGCTAAACGAATTAGCTCTTCAATTAATTCCGGATATGGTAATCCAGTATGTTGCCATAGTAGAGGGAACATACTAAACGGCGTAAACCCTGGCATCGTATTCACTTCGTTAATATATACTTCTCCGTCTTTCGTTAAGAAGAAATCAGCTCTTGTTAAGCCAGCACTATCTAACGATTGGAATGCAATAATCGCATCTCGCTTAATGACATTAGACTCTTCTTCTGTCATTTCAGCCGGAATAATTAATGCTGTATCGCCATCGATATATTTCGACTTATAATCATAGAAGTCCTTTTTCGGTACGATTTCACCTACAACTGAACATTTCGGTTCATCATTACCTAATACACCAACTTCTACTTCACGTCCAACAATATTTTCTTCTACAATAATTTTGCGGTCAAATTGGAATGCCTCTTCAAATGCATTCTCAAGCTCTTCACGATTTTTACACTTATTAATACCAACACTTGAACCAAGGTTTGCTGGTTTTACGAAGCAAGGATATCCTAAAACTTCTTCTACTTTTTCATATGCTGTTTCACAATCTTTTTCCCATGCACTACGAATAAACGATGCATACTTCGCTTGTTTCAATCCAGCTTCTGCAAAGATGTTTTTCATAACAACTTTATCCATACCAGCAGCAGATGCTAGAACACCATTTCCTACATAAGGAATGTTCATTAATTCTAATAATCCTTGAACCGTTCCATCTTCACCATTTGGTCCATGTAATAATGGGAAAATAACGTCGATAGCATTTTCCTCAGAAGCTGCAGATGGAATGATTTCTGTGCTTAATGATAACGGAGAAATCGCATTTTCTGCACCGCTCATTTTTAGAACTTCAACATCTGTTACTTCACCTTCAATACGCTCACCGCGCACCCATTGACCTTGTTCTGTAATATAAATTGGATGAATCTCGAATTTATCTTGATTTAACGCTTTAATAGCAGCAAGAGCCGTTTGTAGCGAAACTTGATGCTCAGCTGATTTTCCACCATATAATAAACCTAATTTAATTTTTGTCACTGAAATCACCCTAACCAATTGTTTTCATTTTTCTATTTTAGCACTTTTTATAAAAATAGGTAGTTCCTATTTGAAATAAAATGTAACTTCCACAAATAATTAAATGACACCACTTATTGGTTTTCTATACTTTTTCTACTTAACTTTCTTCATAAATATACAAAATTAAATTCTAAAATACAGTGAAACTTTAATTAACGAGGGGCCATCCCCACTAATTATCAGCCTGCACCAATCAGGCAGTTATCTCTAGCCGAATTTTAAGGTGGAAGTCTTACTGCCCACAAATAGCGGGATAAAATTGTAATCCAATCTAGTTATGTACCTAAAATATGTAGAAATCCCCTTTTTGTGTATGTCATCTACTCATTAAGAAGATTGTTTCGTCAGTGTGCCTTTTTGCCTTTGCTCAACGAGACGATCTAAAGAAACATATACAATACCTGCAACTACACATCCTACAGCTAAAATTGTAAATAGAAAGTGGCCAAGTAATCGATCCAATAAAAAACCGCCAAGAAGTGGACCGAATGCGCCTCCTGTAATCCACTGCAAACTGGCAGCTCCCATATAAGTCCCTCTCAAGTGCTCAGGGGCCAAATTCGCTACAAACGTCATCTGTACAGGCGACATAATCATCTCACCTAACGTATATATGGCATAAACGAACAGCAACGTTATTAAAATAATCGTAGCATTTGCATCAAATTCTCCAAACCACTTCGGTAACCATCCTATAAAGAACAAACCAACTCCGAACAAACATGCACCATATAACATCGTCTTTCCGACAGGTTTATCTGTGGCCCATTTTGAAATTTGAAATTGGAACAACACAACTAATAGTCCATTTAAAGCCATTAAATATGGATATGGATTGTTAGTTCCCAAAATGCCTTTCATTTCATTATCAAAGTGCAGCGGCAACATGCCCTCTGTTTGAGAAAATCCCATCGAAATAATGATACCTGCTAACAAATAAATCATTAGTGCCTTATCTCTCATTACAATTTTCCAAACCGCCTCTGATTCCTTTTCTTTATTCTCTTCTTTAGTCGCACTCTTTGGCATTGTCTCTTGAATAAGAATGAATACAAGTAATGCATAAAATAACATCGTAGACGAGGCAATAATAAACACAAGGTTCTTCGACAACATAACTACTGAAGCACCCATTATCGGGCCAATTGCAGCACCTATATTGTGCCCCATTCGTAATAAACCATATGCTTCTGTTCTTTTTTCAGGCGCTGTTACATCCGCAACCATTGCTGATGCAGCGGGATGGAATAATGAATTACTGAGCCCTAAAAAAATAGATAAAATAGCATAAGGAATAAATCCTTCTATAAATAAAAAACCTAGCATGAACAAAGCATTACTCACCATTGAAAAAATCATTATTGGCTTTCTTCCATATATATCAGCAATCCTCCCACCAAGAAGAGAACCGAAACTTGCGGCAATCGGAGAAAGTGCCATAATAACCCCTACTTCCAATAACGAATCCACCTTATCTTTTAAATATAGGGCAAAAAAAGGCATCAACATCATCATTGCAATTCCATTTAACGTTTCGCCAATAAACCGAATCCATATGTTTCGGTCCATCTCCCTTAACTCACGCCACGTATTTTTCATACATTCCCCCCTCAGTTCCCCAACAATTATATTATATACAGAATCAGAAAAATGTAAATTTTCAGAACAAAAAATCCATCCTAACAGAATTAGAATGGATTTTTCAACTTATAAATTCGCTACATCTTCTTCGTCTTTACTATTATTTAAAGCACTATGTTTTCGGCTATATAAGAAGTAAACCGCAATACCGATAACCATCCATACCCCAAAACTAATCCAAGCAGTTCCGGATAACTGAAGCATTAAATATAAACAAAAAATCACCGTTAATGCTGGTAAAAATGGTACAAGCGGTGCCTTAAATGCTCTTGGTAAATCCGGATGAGTTCTTCTCATTACAATAACAGCAACAGCTACAAGTGCAAAGGCTGATAAAGTCCCCATATTTACAAGATGCGCTAACACATTTAAATCTATTAATCCTGAAATAAGTGCTGCAATAATTCCTGTTGTCCATGTATTTAAAAATGGTGTTTTAAATTTTGGATGGACTTTAGCAAGGCGCTTCGGCAATAATCCATCTCTGCTCATTGCATACGAAACACGTACTTGCCCATACATCATAACTAACATTACTGTTGTGATTCCTGTAATTGCTCCTACTGAAATTACTCCCGCTAAACTATCTTGTCCAATAAATTGAAGTGCAAAAGCAACTGGATCTGATATATTTAACTGTCCGTATGGAACAATTCCTGTCAAAATAAGTGAAACAACAATATAAAGAACCGTACAAATTAATAAAGATGCAATAATGCCAATTGGTAAATCACGTTGTGGACGTTTCACTTCTTCTGCTGCCGTTGAAACTGCATCAAACCCTATGAATGCAAAAAACACTGTAGCAGCTCCAGCCATTACACCATCTAAGCCAAACGGCATAAAAGGTGTCCAATTTTCAGGTTTTACATAATTAAAACCAGCAAAGATAAATATGAGAACCACCGCTAATTTAATAAACACCATAATGTTATTTATTCGTGCACTTTCACGAACACCTCTAGATAAAAGAACTGTCATTACTAAAATAATTAGAACCGCAGGCAAATCAATTATTCCACCCTTTCCTGTACCAGGGGCCGAGGAGAGAATGGTAGGAATATGGATCCCAAATCCCTTTAATAAAGATTGAAAATAAGCGGACCAACCGTTTGCTACAGCAGATGTAGCGAGTAAATACTCAAGCATTAAGTCCCATCCAATTAAAAATGCGAATACCTCTCCCATCGTCGCATATGTGTACGTATACACACTGCCTGAGACAGGAACTGAAGAAGCGAATTCAGCATAACAAAATGCAGCAAAGGCACAGGCTAACGCGGCTATCGCAAATGATAATATAATAGCTGGTCCAGAATGTTTTGCTGCTACCACGCCCGTTAGGACAAAAATACCTGTTCCAACAATTGCCCCGATTCCAAGCATAGTTAAATCCAATGCACCCAATGTTCTTGCTAACGTCTTTTGCTTACTCTCTTGCATTAGCTTTGCAATAGGCTTCTTTTGAAAAATTTGCTTCATAGCATGCCCCTCCAAGTTTTAAATTTTCTGAAAATTTTTAATTCGCTTTTTTATTTTACTCA
The DNA here is from genome assembly GCF_058952315.1 of Bacillus sp. GW823-FHT06B01. Lineage (NCBI taxonomy): Bacteria > Bacillati > Bacillota > Bacilli > Caryophanales > Bacillaceae > Bacillus > Bacillus sp. GW823-FHT06B01. The sequence goes on from NZ_JBXAHR010000009.1 coordinate 16,311, forward strand.
TTGCATTTTCCCCAGTCAATACTTTTGTCGAAATAAGTAGAAATCTTTCGGAACATACAATATCCTTATCGTTGTTTCTATATATCTTTCCGTATTTTTTTTTGGTATTATTATACATGTCGATTCCACAAAAGAGGCATGCTCACTTATTGAGCATGCCTCTTTTTACCTATTTCACAGTATGTGAACCTTCTTCAATCCAGCTATACATATATTTTTCATCTTCTGTTTCATGTGCTTGCTTTACAATACGAAGCGGACGGAACGTGTCTATCATAACAGCTAGTTCAAGTGTTTCTTTCTTCCCTATACTTCCCTCTGTTTTCCCAGGATGCGGCCCATGAGGAATTCCGCTCGGATGAAGTGTAATAGAACCTTCTTCCACACCTTTCCGGCTCATAAAATTTCCTTCTACATAGTACAGTACTTCATCACTATTCACGTTACTATGATAATATGGTGCCGGAATAGATTCTGGATGATAGTCGTATAAACGTGGTACGAAAGAACAAATAACGAAATTGTGACCTTCGAACGTTTGATGTACTGGAGGTGGCTGATGAATACGGCCTGTGATTGGCTCAAAGTCCTCTACATTAAAGACCCACGGATATAAATAGCCATCCCAACCAACAACATCTAACGGATGGTGCCCTAAAACATGTTTATGCATATACCCTCGCGACTTTGTCATTACGACAAACTCACCTTTTTGATCATACGTCTCTAATTTTTCAGGACCACGAATATCTCTCTCACAAAACGGACTATGCTCTAACAATTGTCCATATTCATTCCGATAGCGACGCGGCGTTGTGATTTGACTATTTGCCTCTACAACAAGAAACTTAGTCTCTCCTTCATCTGGAATAACACGATAAATCGTTCCAATTGGGATTGTTACATAATCACCTTTTCGATAGTGAATCGTTCCAAACATCGTTTCAATTTTCCCTGTTCCGTAATGAACAAATAACATTTCATCACCATCACCATTACGGTAGAAATAGTCCATTTTTTCTGTCGGAGCCACTACTCCAATTAATAAATCCTCATTCCCAAGCATAAAATTCCTTCCGCTTACTGCATCGCCAGTTTTTTTATTTTCTTTCGTGCGAAAATGACGATGAGCAAGAGCTACATCTTCTTCATACTGCAACTGACAAGAATGAGATAATGCCGCATGACCTACTTCCGTTGGCATATAATGATGGTACAAAATAGATTGCGTACCAGAAAAACCTTTTGTTCCCATTACCTGTTCGCGATAAAGCGACCCATCTTTTTTACGGAATTGTACATGTCGTTTATGAGGTAGCTCCCCCATGTGACGATAAAACATGCCCATCACCTGCTTCCATTTCTTTTTTGACCGTATTACGTAACGTACCTAAACCAGTAATCGTAAGTTCTACAACATCCCCATCTTGCAGCCACTCTTCCGTACCCAGTTCTAAAACACAACCTGTTCCTACTGTCCCAGAACCAATCACATCGCCTGGATATAACGTAACGTCTTCCGAAGCACGTTCAATCATTTCAGCAAATGTATAGTAAATATCTTGGAAGTTCCCCTTTGATAATAGCTTTCCATTTACATGAGCAGTCATCTCTAACTCATAACGGTCACCGTTACGATAAACATCCAATTCCTCTTTCGTAACAAGGTGCGCTCCTAATGAAGTTGCAAAATCTTTTCCTTTTGCTGGACCAAGTCCTACCTTCATTTCTGTTGCTTGTAAGTCCCTTGCACTCCAGTCGTTCATAATACAATAACCAAAAATGTATTCCTCTGCTTGCTCACGAGAAATATTTCTTCCTTCTTTCCCAATTACGCAAGCGATCTCTAACTCATAATCAAGCTTTTTAGATTTCTTCGGACCAATTACAAAATCATCCGGACCAATTACAGCACGATGGTTCGTAAAATAAAAAACCGGGATATCGTACCATTCAGGTACAACCTCTAGCCCTCTCCGGCCGCGGGCCGTTTTTACATGCTGTTCAAACGCGTAAAAATCCCGAATACTACTCGGATTAGGAATTGCCGCCGCTAATTGCACTTCCTCTAAGGAATATATACCCTTTTCTGGATTCTCCATATTACGCAATACTTCTACATACTCATCCGCTTTCTCTAAAAAGGCGAACATAGAAGAAGGTAATTTTCCATCACTAGCAATATTCATATCAATTACTTTGTCACCTTCAAGCCATCCAGCTCGCATTTCTTTCGAAGGAAGACGAAATGTAACAAATTTCATCATGATTCCTCCCTATGAAAATGAAATTTCCACCAGCAAAGAGACTTTTGCTGGTGGATACAAATCTTATAAGTTTCCTCGACGTTCCTGTTCTCTTTCAATTGATTCAAATAATGCTTTAAAGTTCCCTTCCCCAAATCCGCGAGAACCTTTACGTTGAATAATTTCAATAAATAAAGTTGGACGATCTACAATTGGTTTCGTAAAGATTTGTAGTAAGTATCCTTCCTCATCGCGATCTACTAAAATCTTTAATTCTTTTAACCTATCAATTTCTTCATCAATTTTCCCAACTCGCGCACTTAACTCATCATAATAAGTATCAGGTGTATCTAAAAACTCCACGCCATTTTCACGCAGCGCTTCCACTGTTTTAACGATATCGCTTGTTAATAAAGCAAGATGTTGTACACCTGCTCCATTATAGAATTCTAGATATTCTTGAATTTGCGATTTTCTCTTTCCATCTGCTGGCTCGTTAATAGGGAACTTAATACGACTTCCATTTGTCATAACTTTCGACATTAATGCTGAATACTCTGTACTAATATCGTCATCATCAAAATGAATCATTTGTTTAAAGCCCATAACATTCTCATAATAGCTAACCCATTCTTCCATTTTCTCAACATTACCAACTACGTGATCTACAGCAATTAAACCTGACTCTTCAAATGGAATATTAAACTCCACTTGTTGGAATCCTGGCATAAATGTTCCTTTATAATTTTTACGCTCTACAAGCGTGTGAATTGTATCACCATACGTACCAATAACTGCTTTTTTCAGTGTACCGTTCTCGTCTGTTAATTCCACAGGTGGAGCAATTGCAACGGCACCACGTTTCACAGCTTCCGAATATGCTTTTTCAACATCGTCAACAAGTAAAGCAACATCTTTTACACCATCACCATGTGTCTTTACAAATTCTGCGATACGATTATCACTACTTAAAGCTCCAGACACAACAAAACGCATATTTTTTTGCACAAGAACATAAGATACCTTTTCACGGTTACCAGTTTCTAATCCAGAGTAAGCCACAATTTTGAACCCGAATGCTCTCGCAAGGTAATAACTTGATTGCTTTGCATTTCCTACGTAAAATTCCAAATGATCTACATCACGTACCGGAAAAAAGTCCTCCATTTGTGCAGCTAGCGTATCCATAGATTTTTGTTTCATAAAATCCTCATCCCCCTGTAAATAGATTAAATGGTTCATACTTAAAACCAATCGAAAACGCTTCCAACATTAATTAATAGAAATTAGTTAGCAAGCTAACAAATTCTGACCTTTAAAATTTTCTATCTTTTCTGTCAAATTCCTCTTTTTTTCTTACATATAAAATTCGACTTTTTTCTCTTTACATGACGGAGGGAATATTCATACTTGAAGGTATATAGGAGAGGAGAGGAAAACAAAAAAGACCCCAACATATTAACTACTTACTAATATGCTAGAGTCTTTATTTTTTTTGAATGATTGTATTTATATGTCTCATACTAATACATTTGCAAGGAATAAAATAAATGATGTTAATACTACCGCTCCACCTAATGATCCTAATAAATCTGTTTTTGTTACTTGTAACACTTGTTCACTGTTCATATTCCTCATTCTCCTTTCATTTTGTATGATTTAAAACTTCTATTATACTAATACACTTGATAGAAATACGATTAATGCTGTTAATACTACTGCTCCACTTGCTGATCCTACGAAGTCACCTTTTGTTACTTGTT
>NZ_JBXAHR010000009.1:20417-99307 GCF_058952315.1 Bacillus sp. GW823-FHT06B01
AATGCTGTTAATACTACTGCTCCACTTGCTGATCCTACGAAGTCACCTTTTGTTACTTGTAATACTTGCTCTTTCATTTTATGTATCCTCCTTTTTAATAAGTTATCTATATGTAATTTCTAAGAAATGTTTATTTCATAGTTTTTATGTTAGCGTTACATTAAAGTTATTAACGTAACGTTTGTAACACTAATGTAACATAACTATTGTTACGTTGCAATATAATTACGTAAATTTTATTACACTTTTTTTACGTTTTTTTATAAACACCCTTAAAAACCCTGTTTTAATGCACTTTCTACTAACTCTATGTTTGTAATGTTATTGTAATATTACAGTCATATAACGAAATATACCCATACTCTCTCCTACTTTTGTTACAAATTAAAGTACATATTGGAATAAATACGTTGGAATCTATCAAATTTTCACTAACGATTTATTCAAGATAAAGTGAAAATTTAATCAGCCCTCACCAATCGAACTTTTATGGGCAGCCCGACCATTAAAACGGGATAAAATACAACCTTTCCAAGATAAGTTTATATGTTTCCTCTATATAACTATGTATAATAAAAGCAAAGAGGTGGTCATTTTGAAATTAATCGCATTAGATATGGATGGTACACTACTATCATCTAATCTTGAAATATCCAAAGAGAACTTACAAGCTATCCAAGCTGCAAAAGAGGCTGGTCATATAGTCATGATCTGTTCCGGTCGTGCAAAAGAGGATGCTTTAAAATTATTGGAAGAATATAAATTATCTCTTCCAGTTGGAGCGAGCAATGGGGCAATTGTTTATGTGGATGGAAAAGTAATTAACTCGCGTTGTTTACAAAATGATAAAGTATACAAGCTTGCAAAATTACTAGAATCTGAAGGTTTTCCTTATAAGCTATATACGAATAAAGGAGTTTATTCTCCATATACATGGCAAGATCAAGTTATGCAAGCTTTCGAGGAGAACAAGCATGCATTAGATGTTACACTTGAGGAACTTGAAAGAATTACAGAAAAACAAAAAAAATCAAACTTAATTACTGATTTCCAAAAAATCGAAGATGTTGTAAATAATCCAGAATTAGAAATATCTAAATTCTTCATTTTGACATTTAATGCAGCGCATCGTGCACAGCTATTAAGCATGTTACAAGAAGACACTGATATTTCAGTTACGGCATCAGCTCCTACTAATGTAGAAATTATGGATAAGCATGGTCATAAAGGGAACGGTCTACAAGAAATGGCTACTTATTTCAATATACCAATTGAAGATACTATTGCGATCGGGGACAACTTTAATGATGTGCCAATGTTACAAGTAGCTGGATTATCAGTTGCAATGGGAAATGCTGAAGAAGATGTAAAAAAACTATGTGATGTCGTAACATTAACAAATAATGAGCATGGTGTTGCCCACGCAATCGAGAAATTTGTATTGAAACAAACTTCATCTAGTAAATAAAAAAAGGACTCTTTCAATTTGAAAGGGTCCTTTTCTTTTATACATGATGACAAGCAACAAAATGCTCTTCACCAACATTACGGAATTCTGGTACCGTTTGTTTACAAATATCTGTTGCAAACGGGCAACGTGTATGAAAGCGACAACCCGAAGGTGGATTTGCTGGACTTGGAATATCACCCTCTAGTATAATCCGCTCTCGCTTCACTGTTGGATCTGGTATTGGCACAGCTGATAACAATGCTTTTGTATACGGATGTAGTGGGTTCGTAAATAACTCATCACGCGGCGCTGTTTCCACAATCGTTCCTAAATACATAATTCCAATTTTCGTACATAAGTGCTCTACTACGCTTAAATCATGAGAAATGAACAAATAAGATAGTCCCTTTTTCTCCTGTAACTCACTAAATAAATTAATGATCTGTGCTTGAATAGATACATCTAGTGCTGCCACAGGTTCGTCAGCTACTATAAATTCCGGATTTAATACCATAGCTCTTGCGATAACGATACGCTGACGTTGTCCACCGGAAAACTCATGAGGATACCGGTCAATATGATATGGGGCTAAGCCACATAACTCTAATACTTCTGTCACTTTTTCACGAACATTTTCTTTCGTCGCTAGTCCGTGAGCCAACATTGGTTCACCAAGTGCCTCTCCAATTCTCATTCTCGGATTTAATGAGCTAAATGGATCTTGAAACACGAGTTGCATATTAGGACGATGTTTTCTCAATTCCTCTTTTGATAGAGAATGAACATCGTGTCCTTTAAACTTCACTTCTCCCTCCGTTTTTTGAACGAGACGTAAAATTGTTTTTCCTATCGTCGTTTTTCCGCTTCCTGATTCACCAACGAGACCGAACACTTCGCCTTTATTAATAGTAAAACTTACTCCATCAACTGCTTTCACATGTCCAATCGTTCTACTAAATATGCCGCCTTTAATTGGGAAATATGTTTTTAAGTTTTTTACTTCTAATAATGGTTCACTCATTGTCCCGCACGCTCCTCATATAACCAGCAAGCTACTTTATGATTCTCATCATGTACATTCAGATTTGGCGCTTCTTCTTTACATATTTCCATACAATGCTCACAACGACCGCTAAAGTAGCAAAATTCATCCAAACCGACTAAATTAGGAACCTGCCCTGGAATAGAGTACAGTTTATCTATTCGTTTTCCCATCACTGGTTTTGATTTCAACAAACCTTTCGTATACGGGTGTTTCGGATTTTGGAATATTTCTAGTACTGGCGCTTCTTCAATCACTTTCCCGCCATACATAACGACAACGTAATCCGCCATTTCTGCTACAACGCCTAAATCATGTGTAATTAATAAAATAGATGTTTTAAATTCCTCTTTTACTTGCCTTAATAAGTCCAATATTTGTGCTTGAATCGTAACATCAAGAGCCGTTGTCGGTTCATCCGCAATTAATAACTTCGGATTACAACTAAGTGCAACAGCAATCATAATACGTTGTAGCATACCACCGCTCAGTTCATGTGGATAAGAATGGACAATTTCATCCGCACGAGCTATACCGACTTTACGAATTAACTCAATTGCCTTCTTATACGCCTCATTTTTACTAAGCAGTTCATGCTCCCTTAACGTCTCTACAATTTGTTCTCCTACAGTGAAGACCGGATTTAGCGATGTCATCGGTTCTTGGAAAATCATCGCAATATCATTGCCTCGTAAACTACGAAGCTCTTTCTCTTTCATTCCTAAAAGACTTTTTCCTTCATATAAGATATCTCCACCTACTACACTGCCTGATTCAGCAATAAGTCCCATAATAGATAAAGCTGTTACACTTTTCCCGCAACCCGATTCGCCTACAACACAAACCGTTTCACCTTCTCGAACTGTAAAACTAACATGATTCACAGCCTTTACTGTTCCTTCTTCTGTCTGAAAGTGTGTTTGTAAGTCTTTCAGCTCTACTACCGCTTTACTCATACCTTCTCACCTACCGTCTCATCTTTGGATCTAACGCATCACGAAGTGCATCACCAAGTAAATTAATTGATACAACTGTTATAAAGATTGCGAAACCAGGCGGAATCCATAACCACGGCCGCTTTTGGAAATCAATTAATGAGTTAGCTGCGCTAATCATATTCCCCCATGATGGTGTAGGTGGGACGACGCCGAGACCTAAGTAACTTAGCGCGGATTCACTCAAAATTGAACCTGCAACACCCAAAGTTGCTACAACAATAAGCAATGGAAAGACGTTAGGAATTAAATGATGAATAATTTTCCGAGAATCCTTTAATCCTAATACATCTGCTGCTTGCATAAAGGCTTGCTCCCGCAATGTTAAAATTTGTCCTCTCACAAGCCGGGCAAGTCCTGGCCATCCTACTAAACTTAAAATAATCATTACAACATATAAACGGTATTCCGATGGTAATTTCCATTCTGATAAAATTGCTCCCATTATAATAAGTAGCGGTAATCCCGGGATGGACATTAACACATCCGCAACACGCATAATTAAATGATCTACAACCCCTCGATAAAAACCAGCAATTGCTCCTAATAAAGCTCCTAGTATAACGGATAATAGCATCGACGCTAAACCAATTGTTAATGAAATACGACCTGCTTGCATAAGTCTAGTTAAAATATCCCGTCCCAACTGGTCTGTTCCAAGCCAATGTGACAGGCTGGGTGGTTTATTAATTTGTGTTACTTGTACTTTCCCATCAGCATACGGCGAAAAGATTGGACCGATAAAACTAAATAAAAACATAAATATTAAAACGTATAAGCCACACAGTGCCATCTTATTTTTCTTAATTTTTTTATACGCTTGACGCCATGGTGATGATTCATTTCTCTTTTTTCGTTCTTTCTTTTTCTCTATTATTGGTGTAATAGTCTCCATATCTTTCCCCCCTTACTTCAATCGAATTCTTGGATCAACAAACGCATATACAATATCAGCTAAGAAATTAGCCATAATTGTTAAACAAGAAAGAAACATTGTAAAGGCCATTAATACCGTATAATCACGGAAGTTTAATGCTTCTAATTGAATACTCCCAATCCCTGGCCAATTAAAAATCTGTTCAATAATAATCGCTCCTGAAAATAAACCAGGTAATTCAAAAGCAAGTAATGTAATTGCTGGCAAAATTGCATTTTTCAATGCATGTTTATAAATAACGGTTCTTTCTTTTAAACCTTTTGCACGAGCAGTACGAATATAATCTTGCCTAACAACATCCAACATGCTAGTTCTAAAATATCGTGTTAATGATCCTACACCAAGAAGCGTTAAAATAAATACAGGTAGAATCATATGACGTAATACTTCTAATATGTATGCTATTCCTGTTGAGTTACTTCCAATATCAATCATGCCACCAATAGGTAATAACTTTAAATCAACTGCTAATAATTTAATTAAAAATAATCCGATAAAGAATGATGGAAATGACATTGCTGCAAAGACACCGATTGTTACCAATCTATCAAACCAAGAGTGCTGCTTTGTTGCAGAAATAACCCCAATAATAAGAGCAATAATCCAAGTGAAAAATAAAGCTGCAACAGCAACGATAAATGTATTCCAAATAAATTTATTAAGTAATGAAGTTACAGGTTCTTGATACTGTAGAGAAAATCCAAAATCACCATGCAAAGCATTCACTAACCAATGAAAATACCTTTCAATAATTGGTTTGTTTAAGCCATACAATTCCCTTAACTCTTGAGCTCTCTCTGGTGTTAACTTAGGATTTGAATCAATATAATCCCCCGGCAAAAGTGCAAATAAGAAAAAAATAATAATAGATGTACCAAACAATGTAGGGATCATTTGAAGGAACCTACGAACGATATATGTTTTCACCTTTTGTCTCCCCAATCCTATTTACTTAAAAATAGAAGAACATTTTTTCAAAACAGCTACTATCCCATCGCTGTATGAAAAAACGCCTTCTATTATTTAGGTCAACCCTTATTGTTCAATAGATAACACTGGTAAGTTGGAACTAATGCTATCGTACTTTTCTGGATCAATTCCTTTTATACGTGCATTATGAGCATAAAGTAGTTTACGATAGTTTAATAAAATAACTGGTGGATCATCACTTAACTCTTTATACAGTTCTTTATAAATTGCTTTACGTTTTTCAATATCTGTCGTCCCTATACCTTTTACAATCAAGTCATCTACTTTCGGGTTGTTATAACCCGTATCACTTTTTGGATTAGTTGATAAGTAATCACTTACAACTTCACTTGGATCACTAATTCCTGGTGTTGAAACTGCCGCTAAATCGTAGTCACCTTTTCCTACTTTTGAAAGCATCGTATTAAAGTCCATCAACTCTGGATTTAATTCAACACCGATTTCTTTGTAACTTTCTTTTGCAATTGGAATAAAGATATCATTTGTTTTACCTGTATTTGATGCGTAGTATGTTAATTTTAGTTTTTGACCATCTTTTTCACGAACCCCGTCAGAACCTACTTTCCAACCAGCCTCATCCAATAATTTTTTAGCCTTTTCTACGTCGTGTGGATATTTATTAATACCTTCTTCTGTATATGCCCATGAAACTGGCGCAATTGGTACGTTAGCAACAGATCCATATCCTTGTAAAGCTGTATCCACATACTTCTTACGGTCTAATCCATAAGTAAGTGCTTGACGCACCTTCTTATCCTTCAAATACGATTTCTTATTATTTACATAGATATAAGCAATATCACTTGATGATTCAAGATTAATATTTGCAAACTCTAATCCTTTTAATTGGTCTATATTTTCAGGGTTCGCTCTAAATCCACTATAGTCCAGTTCACCTGTTTGGAATAATTGGAATCCAGTATCACCTGATGTGATTTTGTAAATAAAGTTTTTGATTTTTGGTTTACCTGCATAATAATTTTCATTAGCAACAAAGCGTACTTCTTGACCTGGAACATATTTTTCAAATTTATATGGACCCGCTGCAATTGGTTGCCCATATAATGCTTTTAAATAGTCTAAACTTGTATTTTGTTTATAATCTTTTCCATAATAAGCTTTTGATAGCACTGGACCACCTAAATTAGTTAGCGCCTGTGAATTAACTTTTTCAGTTGTAATTTTAATTGTCTGTGGATCAACAACTTGAATTCCTTCAATAGAAGTTGCTTTTCCTTCTTTATATTCTTTTCCACCTTTAACAGCATACTGTGCAATATCCATTCCACCTTCATACGCTTTATCATGAAGTAGTGTTAATGTAAATGCTACGTCCTCCGCCGTTAAAGGCGAACCATCACTAAATTTTAGATTTTTACGTAAATGGAATGTATATGTTAACTGGTCAGCAGAAATATCCCATTTTTCTGCAAGATCCGGAATAGGTTTACTTTGTTTGTCTGTTGTTACTAATGACGCAAAAATAACAGACGTTACATTTCCATCCCAACCATTATCTTGAAAATACGGAAGGAAAACTCCCCCTGGCTTAGAAATGGCTGTAATAAAAGTATCTTTTCGCTGATTTGCTTTCTCTGGACTTTTCTTTTTATCTGTAGCTGGAATTGATTCAATCTTAGCGTCTTTTAAATCCTGCTTTTTTACCGGTTCTGTAGAAGCCGTATCTTCCTGTCCCCCACAAGCAGATAACACAAGCAAACTACTCAATAATACTGAAAATACACCAGCCCATTTTTTTGTCTTTTTCTTCATTGTCCCCACCCTAACTTTTTTAATAATTAAACCTTATGAACTGCTTGCCTTATGTATGCCTCCCACAGCAATATTTTATAGCCAATCGGAAAAGTCGGTTTTATTCGTAAGAAAATAGATGTTTTTGAGGGGTAACAATCCTATTCCGACCTTTCCGGTAGACTTTATGGTTATTAGCTTATATCTTCCGTTATATTTTGTCAATTCTTTCTAAATAAATATTTTTAGAATTTTTTCAAAATTATCATTCTATCTTTAATTTAGGTAAACTTAATAAAATACCGTTATAGTTATCTTCTTGTAATCCTTGAATTCGTGCATTATGTGCAGACACCACTTTGCTATTATTCAAGAAGATTACAGGCGGGTCTTCACTTAATTCTTGATATAACTTTTTATAAATTTCTTTTCGCTTTTCAATATCCAACGTTTCTAATGCTTGCTTAGCTAATTCATCTACTTTCGGATTATAATATCCATCATAATTTCGTTTACTTGTTGAAACAAACTCTTCAATCGTTCCGCTCGGATCATCAATCATTGGCGTAGATACCATCGCTAAATCATAATCACCTTTTATCACTTTTGAAATCATCGTATTAAAGTCCATATATTCTGGGTTAAACTCTACACCCAACTTTTTATAATCTTCTTTCATCACAGGAATCATTACATCATTTATTTTACTTGCTGATGAGGCAAAATAACTTACTTTCAATTTTTGTCCATCTTTTTCACGAATTCCATCCGAACCCGCTTTCCATCCAGCCTCATCCAGTAATTTCTTCGCCTTCTCTAAATTATACTCATATTTATTAATGCCCTCTTCTGTATACGCCCATGAAACTGGCGTAATCGGTACATTAACGAGTGACGCATATCCTTGGAAATACGTATCAATAACCTTTTGACGCTCTAATCCGTAAATAAATGCTTGGCGGACACGTTTATCTTTAAAGTATGGCTTCTTATAATTCATTTTAATGTAGCCATAAGAGCTTCCCGTATACACATTAATATTAGCAAAACCTAAATCTTTTAATTGCTCAATGGTCTCCACGTTTGTCGTAAAACCATCATAATCTACTTCTCCTGCTTGAAATTGTTGTAACTTCGTATCACCCTTTGTAATTTTATAAATAAAGTGCTCAATCTTCGGTTTTCCTTCAAAATAATTTTCATTTGCTACAAATCGAACCTCTTGACCAGGAATATATTTATCCAATTTATAAGCTCCTGCTCCCACCGGCTTTCCATATAACTCTTTTAAGTACTCCAAGTGTCCTTGTTTATACTCTCTCCCATAATAAGCTTTAGATATAACTTCTCCACCGATTAATGATAATGTTTGAGCATTTACCTTTTCAGTCGTAATCGTAATTGTTTTCGGATCAATGATTTGAATTCCTTCAATAGAGGTTGCCTTTCCTTCTTTATAAGCTTGCCCACCTTTTATTGCTGTTTGGCTTATATCAGTCGCACCACTATAAGTTGGATCATGTAATAACGTTAATGTAAATGCTACATCATCTACAGTTAACGGTGAACCATCACTAAACTTTAAATCATCCTTCAAATGGAATGTATATGTAAGCTGATCCTCCGAAATCTCCCACTTTTTCGCTAATATTGGAATTGGCTTTCCTTCCTTATCCAGCCCAACAAGGGGCGCAAAGATAGCTTGCGTTATATTACCATCCCATCCATTCTCCATAAAGTGCGGAAGGAATATCCCTCCAGGACTCGGCATTCCAACTACAAAAGTATCTTTTCTTTCATTTACTTTTGTAGGACTTTTTGCTTTGTCGCTCGCCTTAATAAATTCATCTTTTACTTTTGGTACGTTCCCGGCTTCATTTGTACTTGCTTCCTCATGACCACATCCGGCTAGTAATACTGACACACTAAGAAATGTAGCAAGTGCTCCTTTAAAAACATTTTTCATTGCACTCTCACCTTTACCTTCCTAATTTTTAAAGATGTAGGAACATAGGCCTCCTTTCTGTAACTATCTTTATTTTTCCTATAAAAATAGTATGAATTAATTTCAAGATTATTCCTTTCCTTTAAACATGTCAATCACTCTCTTTTATTTCTTATTACAAAATTAAAAATTCACTTCTATTCGTTCCATATGAAACATAGACTACTAATAACCAATTACCAAAAAGGGGGCGAAAACATGGACAACCTATTCCAATACGTCCTGCACTACGTGTTATTAACCATTATGATAGTCGGGGCGCTATTACTATTCCCATTCTTCCCAAAGTTCGTCCTCTTTTTATCTTTTTTTATTATGCTCGGGATCGCTATTATCATTTCAACAAAAGAAGATACCACACAAAAAGAAAACAGAGTTCAGCGTGTAAAGCTGTAACTCTGTTTTTTTCAGTCGTAACGTATTCTTGTTAAACTAATTATGAAAAAGACCCCTGCAAATAAAATGAGTATACCAATATATCCTCCTATATCTGCCAATGTACCTCCCCTTACAATTAACTCCGTAAAGCCACGCATCGCCCAAGTTTGTGGAACAAAGTTTGCTACCGTTTGCATCCATGCTGGTTCAATTTCAATCGGCCAATAAAGACCACCAATCATGCATGTTGAAATCACAACGATATTCCCTAGCGCTGACTGTTGTTCTGTTGTTTTTACGATGCTTGCTAATAATAAGGCTAGACCAATGACAGCTAATAATAATACGGAAACGAGTATAATAACCCCTAATAAATTTCCCCACTGCACATCAAATAAGGAATACGTTGATATCATTAAAACACCGAATTGAATCCAACCTATTAAAAAGAACGATAGGATATACCCTGCTAATATTTGAACTTTTGAAACCGGCGTTCCTAATAAACGAGACCAAACACCAAGTTGTCTAGCTTTCAAAATAGTCCCCGTCGCACTTAACATAACAATCATAACGAATAGAATTGAAAAGCCTGCCGCTCGTCCTGTAACGTCATTTAACTTTTGATCATCATGTGAAATTGACTCTTTTTGAATCGAAACAGGTTCTACTTTTGTATAAATTTCTTTATACATTGTTTCCCACGAAGTGTTACTTTTCTTCTCTAAATCTCTCGCTGCGCTAACTTCTATCTCCATTTTTTTTAACGCGCTTGCCAATACTTGCTCTACAGAAGTTCCACCAGTAAAATCAGCACTGGCTTGAAACTGAATACTTTCTATCCTTCCATCTAGCATACTCTTTTGAAAGTCTTTCGGAATAATAACTATGCCGGATGATTTTTTGTTTTCAATCTTCTGTTTTCCTTCCTTATACGTTACCTTCTCTATAGAAATTAAGTCACTTTTCTTTATGTCCTCGTAATACTTGGTAGATAATGTAGAACCATCTTCATCTACTAAGCTAACATTTACTTTCGTATTCCCACTTCCACCTAAAAGTCCGCCGAAAATGAGTGTAAAAATAATAGGCATTCCAAACATGAGTATATAACTTTGTGGTTTTATTAAAATTTGTTTTAACTCTAGCCAACAAAGCGCCCAAACCTTCTTCATCATTTCCCCCTCCTATCTCGTACGTAAACGTAATGTTCCTATCATAACGGAGACAATTCCCGCACTACATAAACTAAAAATAACAGGGAGTAACACATCCCAAGGTGTTCCCGACATAATATTTAAGAAGCTCGTAAGTGCCCATTTATTCGGAGCAACATTCGCAATGGTTTGAAGTGTATCAGGGAATACGTAAATCGGTAACATCGATCCCCCTAATATAGCGAGTATTTGAATACCGATTCCTCCCATTACATCTGCCGTTTTTTCCTCACGAATAAAAGCTGCAATTAACATAGATAAACCAGAAACACAAATTGCATAAGACATTCCCACCACTACTATTTGGGACAAGTCTCCACCCCATTCCACTTGAAACATAAAGTGTGTAGCAACTATAAACATTCCTAATTGTATACAAGCAAATAATAATGTACCTAAAAACTTCCCGAATAAAATTGAAAATGAGCTCGTCGGTGTACTGAACAAACGCGCCAACGTCTCAGTTCGTTGCTCTGTTACAACTGACTTTGCACCTACTGTTATGTTATATAGTAAAAACATGACTAACATCGCTGCGGCATAATATTGCATCGCTGCAACTGTTTTTTTACCTATCGTTCCTTTTTCAATGTTATCTGCACCCGAAGTTGCTACTGTTTGTAAATCCCCACTTACTTCTTTTGCAACTTGTTCCACATTACTATGCTGAGAATTTGCTAATTCCGTCACAACACTTTTAGTAGATACCGCAATTGTTTGAACACGCTCTGAAAAAGAGCGGACCATTGATTCAGCGATTTTCGCTTGTATATCTTTTGATGGGTCTATAAACACCTTTGGTTCTTTTAATTTTCCATCTTGTACTTGTTCGCTCCATTTATTTGGGATGACGATTCCCACATCGATTTTCTTTTCCTTTAACATATCTTCAAGCTCTTCCTGAGAATTAACTATCTTTACTTTCACATCATCTTTTAATTCTTTAGATTGCAATACGTCTTTTTGAAAGACATCTGCAAACTCATCATTTCCTACTTGATAATAGCCAATCACTGTTTTTGGTAGTCCACCATTATCAAATATATTACTTAACGCTGAACCTAAAATCGCTGTTAATAAAAGCGGCATAATTAACATCATCATAAATCCGCGCCGATCAATTAAACGTATTTTTAAATCTTTCCATGCAATAATAAAACTTTTCATCTCGCACTAACCTCCTTAATCACGAAGTGAACGTCCTGTTAATTGTAAAAAGAGTGCCTCTAAATTCGGTTCTTGCACTTCAAGCTTTAAAATTTGAGCGTTGTTCTCCACAACTACTGACACAACTGTACCAATGGACTCGCCACCATTTAGCCCAATATCAATCGTACTATTATCTTCATCAAAAATAATTCGTTCAACAACAGATAGTGCTTTCAACTTTTGTAGCAGTTCCGTACTATAACGATTTAATTGCAATCTCACTATAAACCCATCCGCCAGTCGATTACATAGCTCCCTTTTCGTTCCTAATGCAATTACCTTTCCATGATCAACAATTGCAATTCTTTCACATAAATACTCTACTTCTTCCATGTAATGACTCGTATAAATAACTGTCATCCCTTTTTCATTTAACTTTTTAACAGTCTCTAAAATATGGTTTCTCGATTGCGGATCAATCCCAACTGTCGGTTCATCCATAATTAACAACTCTGGCTCATGCATAAGTGCTGCACCAATATTAATACGCCTTTTCATTCCACCTGAAAATGTTTCAATTTTATCTTTTCCACGGTCCTGTAAACCGACGTAAGCTAATACTTCCTCCGCTCGTTCTTTTGCAATTTTTCCATTTAAACCGTACATTTTTCCCCAAAAAACCAAATTTTCCTTCGCTGAAAGTGTTGGATAGAGCGCAATGTCTTGTGGAACAATACCAATTTTCTTTTTCGCCTCTAATGGATATTCTTTTACAGATTTCCCACCAACTTTTATATCACCACTGTCGTATGAAATTAACCCGCAAATCATTGATATCGTCGTTGATTTTCCCGCTCCATTTGGACCAAGCAATCCAAATGTTTCCCCTTTCTTCACCTCAAAAGAAACATTCTTTATGATTTCCTTCTTACCAAATGATTTCGTAATATGATCTATGACTAACATACTGATTCAGCCCCTTTGCATTCATCTACACTTTCATTGTAGAAAAATTTCTTCTTCTCTCCATCATCCTTGAGATAGAAATACAAAATAAAAAAGCAGCAAATTTTGCTGCTTTTTCACAATTATATATGCCAAAAGTCATGTGTACATCGTGATGCCATACCTTACTGCGTATATGGCTGCTTGCGTTCGATCTCTCAGTTCTAACTTACTAATTAAATTAGAAACATGATTCTTAACAGTTCCCTCTGTAATAAATAACTTTTCCGCAATCTCTTTATTATTTAACCCAAGTCCAATTTCCCTTAAAACATCTACTTCTCGCTCAGTTAATTGCGCTAATTGTTCTGGTGTGGTGCACTCTACTGCTACTTTTGTCTTTTTTAATTCTTTTATGATTTGCGCTGTTATATCCTGAGGAAGCACAGCCCCTCCACTATGCACCGTTAAAATTGCTTGAGCGATTGCATCTGTCTCCATGTCCTTCAATAAATAACCACTTGCTCCTTGCTCCAATGCTTCAAAGATAAGCTCACTATCACTAAAAGTCGTCAACATAAGTACCTTTATATGAGGGAACTGTTCTCTAACTAAACGTGTTCCTTCAACACCATTCATACGGAGCATCCGAATATCCATCAAAATAATTTCAGGATGTAACTCTTTCACCTTTTGTATCACTTCGTCTCCATCTGTAGCAGTTCCCACTACTTCAAGTTCCTGACGTAAATTTAATAACATCGCTAAGCCATCACGAATGAGTGATTGATCATCAACAATCATAATCCGAATCATACAGTTCCCCCTATTAACCACGTTTTCTCCTGAAGTGGAAATTCAATCTGTAACCGAAAGCCTTTTTCTATCTCACTTTCAAATTGAATAGTTCCACCATGTTCCTCTACTCGTTCTCTCATATTAAGTAAACCAAAACCTGGGCTTACCTCGTTAACTCCCACGCCATTATCCAAAATACATAGTTTAACTTGTTTCGCCGAACAAGTTAAACTCACTTCACATAAACTCGCCTTGCCATGCCGCTTTGCATTTGTTAAAGACTCTTGCATAACCCGGAGCAGTGTAGGTTGTAGTGACAGCGGAATCACAACCGGATCTCCTTGTAATTGAAACGATACTTGTACTTTCGTCGCTTTAGAATATCCATGTAACATTTCACGCATATTCTCTATTATGTTCCCTAGTTTACCTTCTTCTTTTAAGGCATGTACAGACGCTCTCACCTCTTGAAGTGATTTCCTGGCTAGCCCATGACATGTATGTAAAACCTCTTCCGTAGCGTCCGACTTTTGTTTCCACAAAGCCTCTGCCAGTTGTAATTGGACAAGTAAGGCTGTCATATTATGACCGACAGTATCATGAATTTCTCGGGCAATATCATTTCGCTCTCGAACGGCTGTCAATTCTTCTACCTCTTTGGCATATAGACGTAATTGTTCATGCGCTTCTTTTAGAGCTGTATGAGACAATGTCAATTCCTCATATTGCTCATCTACCATTTTCCGAGCAGCTGTAAGTTTTTTTATTAAGCTTCCAGCTAAAGCACTAAAAACGATGAACATAAAATTAATGGCATTACTCTCCAATTCTAAACTACCTGTATGTTGATACGCATGTAATATATTTATAAGCCAACAAAGAAAGAAAAAAGTAATAAAAAAGTACCTCATGCTTCTACGAAATTCATGAATAAATAGCCCTACTGCATCAATTCCAAATATAATTAAATATAAACATGTCTCGGGAAATAAAAAACCTAATAAAGCTGTGACTATCCCATTCGCTAATATTGTATAAAAAACAAGTTTTTTACCTCCATTCACTTTTACTAGCAAAATGTGATTCACAATATAAATAAAAAGTGCTGTACCCACAAAAAATTGCAAATGTGCTGTTTCACGTGAAACATGGTTTGCGTAAACAAAACAAATCATGACGATCGTAGCTATTCGCGCGTATCCTAACATAAAATTCTCCTCACGTTTTAATAACCTAAAATATGTCTCTTTATTGTAACAACAAGAAAATTATACCAATTACTTCTCTTTTCTTACACAAAAAGAGCAAGCCCTCCTCAAAATATGAGAAAACAACTTGCTCTTTCATTCTAATTTCTTTACTCCACAATATTCTCTAACTCATTATATAAATCCGCTCGTAACAACTCTTTCTTCGTTTTTTCTTCATACAATTGTTCAAGCATTTCAACATCAACTACATGTTCCATCTTACACTCAAGCATATATATATCTTCTTCTACATGCATTAACTCCGTTTCAATATCCTCAATATTCCTAACTTCTTTCTTTTTTACAGGAGCTGTTTCTATACTTTTTCTTCCTTGGCGTTGCTGCTTTATTACTTGTTTCTCGAGCTTTTCTTCCCACTTTTGACGAGCCCATGCGTAGTTCCCTGCAAACTCAAATAATTTATGCTCATCAATCCAATACGTCTTTTCAAATAACTTATTTAAAAAATAACGATCATGTGAAACAGCTAAAATCGTCCCATTATATTGCTCAAGAGCTTCCTCTAAAACTTCCCTTGATTCAATGTCGAGATGGTTTGTCGGCTCATCTAAAATCAAAAAATTGATATCTTGATACATAAGTTGCGCAAGTCTTAATCTCATTTTTTCTCCACCGCTCAGTTGCGTTACTTTCTTAAACACCGCTGGACCATAAAATAAAAACTTAGCTAATATATGTCTCGCTTCTCCCTCTGTTACAGCTACATATTCCCTGAAAGCCTCTAATACATTACTCTTCATATTTCCGTACGCATGCTGTGATAAATAACCGATTTTCACACTACTACCAATTCGAATTTCTCCAGCGTCTGGTTTTATTTCTTCTAATAATAACTTTAGTAGCGTTGTCTTTCCTGTACCATTACGGCCAACGATCGCCGCACGCTCTTGAAAACGAACATGTAAATTCGCTTCGTTAAATAAAGGATGGCCAGCAAACCCTTTACTCACTTCTTTCATTACAACAACATCTTTCCCACTTCTCTCTTGGCCTTCAAACTGAAGTCCCATTTGTTTTCGTTCTAAAATAGGTTTCTTTAGTTTCTCTATACGTTCCAGTGCACGTTCCATACTTCTCGCTCTCTTATGCAATCCTTCATTCGGAGGATTCGCCTGATTTGCCCATTCACGTAGTCGCTTAATTGCTTCTTTCATTTTCTTTATTTTCTTTTGCTGTTCTTGATAAGCCTGAAACTCCTGAAGTAACCGTTCTTCCTTTTCGTCAACAAACTGAGAATAGTTCGTATGATACACGTGAATCTCTCCATCTTCTAAATCAAAAATCTTCGTTACAACTTCATCAAGGAAATAGCGATCATGTGAAATGACCATAACCGTTCCATTGTATTCTTTTAAAAATTGCTCTAGCCACTCTACGGCAAATAAGTCTAAATGATTGGTTGGTTCATCTAATAGAAGTAAATCTGGTTTCTGCAATAGCATGTATGCAAGGCTTACTTTTGTTTGTTCCCCACCACTTAACTCCAGAAATGGTCGAGGGAATAATTCTGTCACCTGTAGACCATTTGCTACCTTCATCAAGTTCGCTTCTATTTCATAACCACCAAGAAACGCAAACTTTTCTTGGATTACTCCGTATCTCTCCATTAATTTTTGTAAAGCAGATGGTTCCCGTTCTTCCGCCATATTTTTTTCTAAAGCACGCATTTCTCTTTCTAATTCCTTTTCTGTTTTAAAAGCGGAACTCAATACATCATATACAGTCATACCCTCATCAAATTTCGGAATTTGTGCCACATGACCAATACGTGTACCTTTCTTCATATGAATGGCTCCTGCATCCAAACTTTCCATTCCAGTTAGAAGCTGAAAGATTGTTGTCTTCCCACTACCGTTACGACCAACTAATCCAACACGTTCACCATTCTTTATTTCAAGCGATATATTTTCAAATATGATGTTTCCACCAAAAGATTTCGTTACATTATTTACACTACAAATTGTCATTTTCCGTACTCCTTTCAATATAAAAAACCATGGGAAAGAAACATTCCCCATGGTTTTCGACATAGAAAAAGGAAGCCAAATAGCTCCCTTTTCACACGTTTATTAAAAATGGGTGAAGAGATTTCTATCGTTCAATAGCTACTATGCAATTGTTAAAAAAGGACAGACGTATCCCGTTAACAACTACATCATGAAAAATCGCACGACAAAAATAGATATAATCTAAAAATTTGGCACGTGCAGCTAAAGAACGTTTCATCTCATTCACCTCTTTCGTACGGAATTTAATACTTACTTCTTTATTATACTTTCCCATTTCATGTTTGAATAGTCATTTTTCTGAAAATAATGAAGATAGACTAAACATTTCAATAAGTGACATCAAATCTTACAAAACTGTTATGTTCACGTAATGGAAAGCGATAGTACGAAAAGATGCCTCCCTATACAATAAAGATGTAAACAAGAGAGCCAAACAAAAGGAGGAAACGATCATGATGAAAGAAATCGTAAAAGCAATCTTTGAGGTATTAGTGAACGGACAAGCAGTTGTAAAAGAACTAAATGAACTATAAAAAGGAGTGAAGGAATATGATGAACATGGTAAAAATGATTTTACATGCTCTAGTTGATGCAAAAGCAGTTAGCCAAGAATTAAACCAACAATAAAAAAGGGGTAAATGAATATGAAGAAAGCCATTATTGTAATCGCAAGTACAGCAATTGCCTTATACACAATAAAAAATAGAAAAAAGAAACATAATAAAAATGATTTATATTATCCATACACATTATTAAAGAAAAAATAAAAGACAAGGTACCCTATTGTAATGAGGATATCTTGTCTTTTATTTTTCCTATTCCTTTTAAAGGATTTCCTTCTCCTTTTCCCGAATGTATTAAGCGGGATTTTTACACATAT
This sequence comes from Bacillus sp. GW823-FHT06B01, assembly GCF_058952315.1. Classification (NCBI taxonomy): domain Bacteria; kingdom Bacillati; phylum Bacillota; class Bacilli; order Caryophanales; family Bacillaceae; genus Bacillus; species Bacillus sp. GW823-FHT06B01. The sequence continues at coordinate 38,236 of NZ_JBXAHR010000009.1, forward strand.
TTTAAAGGGGCATATATACAAATGGATACACAACAACTATACTTTTTAAACGATATTGGCAAACAAAAACCAGAAAGCATTCGGAATAGAAGCGCTGCATGTCCTTTTTGTGACAGAGAAAATTTAACGGATATTTTAGCAACTGAGGGCTCAATTATTTGGCTGAAAAACAAATTCCCTACATTAAAAGATACATTTCAAACGGTGCTAATCGAAACCGATAATTGTAAAGACCACATTGCGACATATACAGAAGAACATATGAGATCGCTAATTCGTTTCTCCATTAAACATTGGTTAGACTTACAGAAGAATGAAGAATTCACATCTGTGATTTTATACAAAAATCACGGTCCATTCTCAGGCGGGAGTTTGCATCATGCACACATGCAGATTATCGGAATGAAATATGTAGACTATCTCGGTAACGTAGAACAGGACAACTTCCGAGGAGTCATTGTACAAAAAAACGAACGCATTGAACTCAATATTTCAGATCGTCCTATTATCGGTTTTACTGAATTTAATATCATCATTGCAGATATTGGATACATAGATGAACTGGCAAATTATATTCAGCAAACTGTACGTTACATACTGACAGATTTCCATAAAGGATGTAGTAGTTATAACTTATTCTTCTATTACTTAAACGGAAAAATCATTTGTAAAGTTGTTCCTAGATTCGTCGTTTCACCATTATATGTAGGATATAAAATACCGCAAGTTTCTACAAAACTAAAAGACGTGAAAATACAACTCGCGCAGTACTTCACGAGCGAAAAAGATGCAATTATTCATAAAAAAACAGAGTAGGTATAGAAAACCTACTCTTTGATTACACCTTTATTTCGATAGTACACATCTTCTAATCCGATGTTATACTTCATGTTATTATCCGTCCACTCTGGCCCTAAATTTCCTGGCCATCCAGATGTATTTGCTACATATTTTAGTAATGCAAAATCAGTCAAACCTTTTTGCACCCCGCGCTTATATCCTTTCATTAAATGCGGCATTGCAATTTGCGCATTTGTGCGCGGATCTTTCAACTCTTCATCAGTTAAATGATCTGGTGCAAGCCCACCGCCACGGTGCAATTGAAACAGTCCGAATGAAGTTCCGTTATCTCCAATACTTCTTGGATTTAACCGGCTTTCATGTTCAGCAATTGTAAGAGGTATCCATTCTGGAAGATTGACTTTCTTTGCTTCCTCTATAATAATTTGTTTCATTTGTTTTGCTTCTTCTGAGTCAACATAGCTTGTCTCATTCACTAACTTGCCCATTCCTTCAGACTTTCCTTGGAAATATAAGTACACCCCAAGAACAACTAAAAATCCTACAAAGAATTTCTTCACTACCACTACCTCTTTCTCCGCTGAAATTTGTCCCCTTTCAGCCTTCCTCCCTTTACAATTACCCACATTCTATCATTCTCTTACCCTTTTATCATAGCAAATAACTATATATATTATCATCATGCTTTAGACCGATTTTGTGAAAAAACAGCTGGTAAATACGTGCAAAAATGTAACTTTCATAGACTACAACGTATTTTTTGTATATAATTGTAAATTGAACTCTACATATAGAATAGGAGCAGACCAAATGAAAAAATGCATCATACTCTTGTTCAGCATTTTACTACTTATCCCTATCCACACCTCTGCACAAACATCATCAAAACCAAAAGTACTTGTTTTATACAGTACACAAGACGATAAAATTACAAATAATATTCAAATTCTTAATACCCAATTAGGACATTTTACAAACGATATAACTACGAAAAGTTTAAAAAAGGCTAATGAAATTACTAATTCATCTTCTTATACACATATTGTTTATATCGGTGAACAAAAAGAAGAGTTTCCTATTGAAACAAAGCAACTTCTAGAAAATTTCTCAGGCCCAATATTAGTTTTAGGACAAAATGTTGAACAATTATCTCATCGCTTTTCTTTCATTACCCTAAAGGCTGATGATATACGAGTTAATAAAATCGAATATCCAAGCCATAAGCTTAAAAACACTTTAGAAGAGGAACGATTGATTCAATCTTTTGATACAAATGGAACTGTTCTTGCTAACGCTGTAAGTTCAAATAGCAAGAACCCACTAATCGTTCAGCATGAAACATCTTATTACGTCGCAACGCCACACCTCTTTGACTGGATGTCTCATTACGTTGGTGAAATGTTATTTTCTTACTTTGGACAAAAGCCAACGACAAATAAAGTAGAGGCTTATTTGCGTCTTGAGGACGTTCATCCGGCCGCAGATATAAATCAATTAAAAGAAATTGCTGAATTACTAAAAGAGAAAAAGATTCCTTACATGATCACTGTTATTCCTGTATATAAAGATCCTGATACAGGTAAAACACTGCATTTAAAAGATAAACCCGAACTAGTCGATCTTTTACGCTCTATGCAAGATGATGGTGCAGCAATTATTATGCATGGTTATACGCATCAATTTTATGATAGTGAAACTGGGGAAGGTTTTGAATTTTGGGACGTAAAAACAGATCAACCAATTCGTCAACCGAAGCATGAAAAACCAAAAACAAAAGATGACTTCCCTAATATCGAAGCATATAATGCATATGTAAAAAAAGGGGAAGAGTTTGAAGAAAAGTATACGACCGATCATATTGAAAAAGGTATTCAAGAACTTGTAGATGCCAAACTATATCCTGTCGCATTTGAAGCACCTCATTACACGATGTCTCAAAAAGGATATGAAATATTATCAAGGTACTTTTCAACTTATGTAGGACAACTACAGTTAAGTGATACAACTTGGAAATCCATGCACTCACCATTCTATACAAGTACCCCATCATTTTTACACGGGATGAAATTAATGCCTGAAACAGTTGGCTTTATTGAAGAAGATAAGCCACATGCTATTGCAAAGATGAAGGAACGTGCTGTATCTATTGCTAAATTATCCGATGGAGTTATTGGTGCATTCTATCATCCTTACTTAGGTGTAAAACCATTAAAAGAAGTATTAAAGGATCTAGAAAGCATTCCAAATATAGAATGGATTGATTTACAAAAAGAAGCAAATGAAGTGAAAATGCAAGATATTCATATTACTACTAATAAAGACGGCATTCACGTTGAAAAACCAACAAGCGCAAGCTATGTAATGGATTATATAAAACAATATGGATTCTTCCTTATACTTGGTTTCTTCATCATTGTCTTTCTATTGTTATTAAGACGTGCGAAAAAATTAGAATCCTAAAAAAACCACCAAGCAAAATGCTTGGTGGTTTTTTTAACTTAAACCAAAACGCGGCATATTATTAATAACCCATTGATTATTTTCATAAATAAATTCAACTTCTACTTTTTCTGTTACATTATCATAGTCATTATACGTTTCTACCTGCGCTTTTATTTTTCCATCCTTTAACTCGGCAGAAATAATTTTTGTAAATTTAGTTGCTGCTTTTGATCCTGGATCTCCAACAGCATAGTGCATTTTTCCATTTAACTCTTTAATATACTTACTCTTCATATACTCTGCTATAAATGGTTTTGAGAAGTACGTAGATAGCGTGGCCTCTAAAGTGTCCTTTGTATTATAAGCAGGATTCACTAATTCCCCGTACGAAAAATCCCCTACTCGTTTTGGGTTTCCTGTTAGTGCAGCCATTTGAATATTAGTAAGTTCCTTTTGTGCATTCCATACTTTCTGTAACATAACCTCATCTACTAGCTTCTTATCTTTTACTTCATTTGATTTCTTTGTATCTAGATTTAAAATAGTTCCATTATCCGTATAAAGATACATATCTCCTGCTACAAAATATAAATAGGATTTAGTTGGTTCAACCGCTTTATTATAAATTACTTTTTCATTTCCGCCATTCATTTTCTTCTTATATACTCCATCCTCTTTTAAATAATAAAAGGTATCCCCTTTCACATTCATCTGCAAGGCATCCTTTACTAATAGCTTTTCATTATTTTGTTGAATGTCTATTTCATATATGCCATGCTCAGCTTCATTTGTTTCAAAAGGTAACGAAAAGTCGACAACAGCATATAATTTTTCATTATTATAAGTAGCACTAGATATTGTTGCATAATTTTCTTTTGACCAAGTTTTATTATCTTTTGTCACTTGTGTTCCACGATTTTTATTCCAATGTAAAATACTATCGTCTATCGTTTGAGACCAACCTGAGTTTTTAAATGCCGCTTCTTCTTCCTGCCCCGTTTTCAAATCCATTTTTACTATCCCTACAATATCAAAACCACCATGCTCAGAATATTTTTTCGGATAAAATAAAGTTTGGTCTTTTATATAAACATAATTTGTATCCGCTTTTAAAGTGTCTAGCTTTTTGTTAGCTATATCATACTTCATTAAAGAAGATAATCCCGCATTCTTATCTTCATCCGTATGAATAAAATATAAAGCTTTGTTTTTTATATTTATGTAAGAAGCATTTACACCTTCCACTACACGTTCCGAAGTCTGAAATTGATCTTTCGTACGATAAATGCCTCCTGTATTTTTATTACCATTTACTGCATAGTAAACCCATCCATCACTCTCTGCCATCTTCCCTTTATTAGAACTGTTTCCAACCGTATTCCCATTTTCCTCATTTTCTTTCATCTGTTTTTCAACTACTGGATCAATTTGTTCTTCCTTCTTTTCCTGTGTTGTGTTTGGGTTTATAACCTTTTTTTCTGCCTCACACCCAAACACTACAAGTGAAAGTGCACCGACCATCATTGTAATAGCCATTTTTTTATATGCTCTCCCCATTTTCTTCCCCTACTTTCTTCATCAAATTAAACACATCATAAATTATAGAAAATTTTAGAAAAAATATCCATAATAAAAAGGATAAGAGTAACGCTCCTATCCTTTCAAATAAAATTGAATCGTATTTTCATATATCGTTTTCGCAACCTTATTAACAGATACGTTTTTTATAACACTAATTTCCTTTAATACCTCTCGAATCATTCTCGGATGCGTCATAACATCCTCGTGAAATTCCCACGGTCCATCTGTTTCTACCATCATATATTCAAGTGGATAATACGAAACAATTTTTCTAATTTTGTCCTTATGTAAAACATCTGGTGTGATAGAAATATAATAACCGTTCCTCATCATCCGTTTCATTGTTGTTTCACTTCCTTTAAACCAATGAAAGTGTGCACGTGAAACTTTATATTTCTCTAGTAAATCACATACAATATCAGCATCTTCATACACTGCATGCAATATAATCGGTAAATCATATTTACTAGCTAGTTCAACAAATCGTTGTAACACTGATATATATGATTTGATAGTAATACGCTCATCTTCTTTTCTTAAATAATACGGTAAGCCTACTTCACCAATCGCAACTATGTCTTCTACATGCTCTTCAATTAATTTATAAATTTGCTCACATTCTTCTTTATGAATCGGTTGCTCCGGATGAAAACCTATTGCTGGATGTACAAAAGGATATCGCTTTGCTAAAGATAAAGTTTCTTTACATGATTGATAATTCATAGATACCGCGATAAGCCCCTGTATCTCTTTACTATGTTCCACATCTTTAAGTAATCTACTTTTTTCTTCATCCTTATATTGGTCAACATGTATATGACTATCAATCCATTTCATCTTTATGCCCCCATAAAAAAAACAAGAAAGGATCTCCCTTCTTGTTTTATCATCTATATTATTTAACAATTAAGTTTGTTATGATATCAAATAATCCAATACATACTACGGCAACAGTAAAGTAGCTACAGAAATCTTTAATTGGAAACTTCACTACTTCTTCTTTACGCATCCCAGTTTTCTCCCTTCTTACTATATCCCTAATTATTTTATCTATTTGTATCTATTATGCAAAAAATATGACAAATTTACTATCGAATTAACTTACGTAAACCTTACAATGTTGTAAGGTTTATAAAAAGAGCCTCATCTAAATACAGATGAGGGCTATTAAAAAGTAGTTGGTTTTTCATTCTTCATTAATATTACAAACAGAAAGTAATACAGTGAGACTTTCTAATTACACTATATGAAATTCACTATCTTTTAACCATCGAATTACATTACAGAAGACTTACATGTTTGTAAGCTATGTGTAATGTAATTCGATAGTTTCTCTTACCTATATCTCGTACAATAAAGTTAGAAAGCAAGCCAAATAAGAAGAACACTCACATAACCAAATTACATTGCTAGTAGCTACTCTTCTTATACCTTTCACTCATGCTACTACAATGTACCCCCTTCCCCTTTATATAACAAAAAGAGCCTTAGTCCATATGGACTAAGGCTCTTTCATGAACCCTAAAATACCCCTACCTAGTATTTTTATTTTCGACAAAAAATAGGTGGGGGTATAATCTGCTATCTCATCGTTAAAAGTTTACTCTTCGCATTAATAGGAATATTTACAGCTTCAATTTCTTCAATCGCCTCTCCGTAGCGTCCTTTTGCATACACCTTTAACGCTTCATCTCTCTTTAACATATGCTTAACAGTCTTCTTTATTTTTTGTTCTCTTCCACGTTCGTCAAATGCAATAAATTCATATTCATACCACTCATCACCAATATGCTGACCAATTGTATTCACGACCGTATAATATTCTTTCGTCTTATAAAGTGGATTATATTTATCGATAACTGGTCCAAGTTTCGTAGGCAGTAACATTACTACTATCACTATCATCGCTATTATAGTAGTGATCATTTTTTTCTTCATAATCAATCTTCCTCCTCTGCAGGATATATATACATCTATTTTAAAAAGAAGGAATAAAATCTACTATTGAATCTCATTACATTACACTTACATTATTGTAAGAATTAAAAAAGGTGAACGAATTTACTCGTTCACCTTTTAGCTCGCTTTAAAGCCACCTCCAAGTACATCGCGTACATCATGAATAACAACGAAAGCATCTTCATCTACTCGACTAATAACCTGCTTTAACTTAACAAGCTCTTGTTTATTTATAACAACATATAATACTTCTTTATTTTTACCAGTATATCCGCCGCGTCCTTCTAATACAGTAACACCGCGTGTCATGTTTTTCGTAATAGTTTCACGGATTAAATCCGGTTGATTTGAAATGATTGTAACAGCTGTTTTTGTATCCATTCCTTCTACAATGAAATCAATCACTTTCGCTCCGATGAATACTGCAACAAGTGTGTACATTGCTTTTTCTTGCCCTATTATAAATACAGAACCAGCAATTACTACAATATCAATAATAAGTACGCCTTTACCAACGCTCCATCCTAAATATTGATTGGCTAACCGAGCTAAAATTGCCGATCCTCCTGATGTACCTCCAGCTTTGAACATACAGCCTAATCCGACACCGACAAATAAGCCAGCGAATAGAGCTGCTAATAACGTATCACTATTTACATGATACTCAATATGTTCCGTAACATATAAAAACAAGGATGTTTCTACAATCCCTAAAATTGTATAAACCATCGTTTTCTTATCAAAAAATTTATAACCAATAGCTAGTAAAATTGCATTTATAGCAAAGTTTACAATCCCCGGTGACCAATCAAATAAATAGTACGTAACAACCGTTAAACCAATAATTCCACCCTCTGATAAACGGTTTGGAATTGCAAAGTAATTAATACCAATTGCGAATAATAATGAACCAATTGTAATTAGTGTTATTTCCTTTATACGTTGATTAACCATAGTTCATACCTCCCCCCATTTGACATTGTATCACTATCTCCTAGAGGTTTAGAAGTTGTTTTTATTGCGCATTTTTACTCTTACAGATCGGGATATTATGTTTAAACAAAGGGGTGATTAATTATTCATATTCGCTCTAACTGTACGGACAAATTGCTCCACATTCCCCTTCTGAATATACTTAGCTCGAATGGTTTCATGATTACAAGTACATTCGAAATGCGGACGAAAATCTATGCTATCTATATGCAAATATGAATAATCTTTAAATGTTGCAGGATAGTATGGAAATTTCCCATAAAAGAGAAGACGTCTAGTAGTAGCAGCAAAAATCCCTTGTTGATACGATAGCGTAAAATTATCCTTCTCAAATATCCCTACGACAAAAGCCAAAATCTTTTCATCATCCTCTATATGCTTTTTCATACTCAATAAAAGTTCATTCATGCATATCCCTCCAAATACTATTCTTGAAAAGAATCCATGGATTATTACAGACCGGTGTAACTCCTTTATAAAGTATGAAACGCGTTTCCTGTCAAAGATATTTCAAAAAATAATCCGTTATGCAATTTACACATAACGGATTAAAACTAAACAGTAGAGCGTTCCACAAGTTCGTATGGAATTTCCACCTTTTCTTGTTTAGAACTCTCACCACTTATTTGCCTATAAAACATTTCAAAAGCCTTTTTACCTATCTCCTTTAAATTTTGATCAATGGTTGTAAGCTGTAACACTTGCGAAATAGGTTGATTATCAAAGCCAATAATCGCTAAATCCTCAGGAACTTGAATACCTAATTTTTCAGCTTCTGTCATGACCCCAATCGCAACTTCATCTCCTGCTACTATTAATGCTTCGGGAAGATGCTGCATCCCCTTTAATTTATGAGCCACTTTCACACCATCTTCTAATGTAAAACATTCTGTAAAAATCCATTCTTCATTCACTTCTTCATCTATAGCTTGCAATTGCTGTTTATAAACATCAAAACGTTTTTGACTACTCGGACCTAATTTCCTTCCCGTACAATAACCAATTTTTTTATAACTTTTCTCAATCAAATAATCCATTCCTAATTGAAAAGCTGCCGAATGATTCGTATATACACTTGAGATATTTGAAATATCATTATCTTCACAAGCAACGATTGTCCCATAGGAAGCATACGGCTCTATCGTTTCCCAATCATTCGCACGAGAACAAATAATAAGGCCATCCAATTGTTTTGTTTTTAACATATGTAAACTTTTCATTTCTTCTTTTTTATTATAATTCGTTTGGCAAAGTAGCACTCTGTAATTATGAGCTAACGCCACCTCCATCATCCCGCCCACCATCGCATCAAAACATGGATGATTAATATACGGTAAAATAACACCAACAATATTCGTTTTCCCTTTTGATAAATGAACAGCATTTGCGTTTTGTGAGTAATTCAACTTCTCAACTATCTCCATAACCGCTTTCCTTTTTTCTTCACTTACATATGGATGATCATTCAATACTCTCGAAACAGTCGTAACTGAAACTCCCGCCATCTTTGCAATATCTTTAATATTGGCCATACACTCACCTCTACTTTTAACTTAATGAATTCCACGAACATATGTCAAACTTTCTCATCATTACACCTTCATTCGTTTTTCTTACAAAAGTGTAATTTTCCTGTAAGCTAATTCGATAGTTACTATCCTCAATATTTCATACAATTAAGTCAGAAACAGGACAACAACTATTCGAAATGGAGCGGATTCATATGATGAACAAAATGAAATCAAACAATTTTTTAAATACAATGGACATGGTATTTTCCGCTCTAATCGATGCTAAAGCTGTTGCTTCTACATTAAACAAGTAAGGAGAATGTATGATGAAAAACATCACTTTTAACAAATTAGATTTTTTAGGACTAGCTAGTGGCTCTCTTCTTCTTACTGCTTTTATTTACGCCGCTACGCTTGTATAACTTTTGTGTCCCCTTTCCCCTTTATTATAAATAGTAATAGAAAAGACGACCGTCTATGCCCGGTCGTCTTTTCTTACTTTTGATTTGATTGCAAAGTTTCCTTTAGCTCATCAAACTTCTCATTTAATTGATCTGTCATCATTTTCATAGCTGTCTTTCGATCTATTTGTTCTTCAGCATCAATTTGAATTGGGTCGCCAAAAATTAATTGTGCCTTTTTCCCTTTTATTAATTCTTTTACACTTGATGGACCAACATAAGCTGCCGGTACTAACGGGACATTAGAACGCAATGCAATCGTAACAGCCCCAGCTTTTAATGAAACGTCTTCTGTTGATCGTGTCCCACTCGGAAAAATCCCTACTACTTTCCCTTCTTTTAATAGGCGTGACGGAATTTTGAGTGTACTCGGTCCTGGATTCGCACGATCTACAGGGAATGCATTCACATTTTTAAAGAACCAATTTTTGAACTTCCCTTCAAATAACTCTTTTTTTGCCATGTAATGAATTTGGGTCGGGTACATCCCTGTAGCTAACATTAATACATCCATAAAACTTGTATGTGTACATGCAACAACATATGGGCCACCTTCTGGTAACTTTTCTCTTCCTTGCACTTCTACTTTCCCAGCTGTTTTAAATATATATTTCAACAAAAATGTAATTGGTTTATACATTTGTTTCGTTCCTTTCTGAATATCCGAATTATAATCATTTTCTTATAACGATTATAACACTAAGTTTTAGGAGTTGGTAATAATTTTAAGTATTAATTGTTACATTTCAATTCTTACAAAAGTGTAACTTTCTTGTAAGCTAATTCGATAGTTACTTCCCCAAATATTTCATACAATTAAGTCAGAAAGAAACAACAACTATTCGAAAAGGAGCGGATTCATATGATGAACAAAATGAAATCAAACAATTTTTTAGATACAGTGGGCATGGCATTTTCCGCTCTAATCGATGCAAAATCTGTTGCTTCTACATTAAACAAGTAAGGAGAATGCATCATGAATAACATCACTTTTAACAAATTAGATTTTTTAGGATTAGCTAGTGGCTCTCTTCTTACTGCTTTTATTTACGCTGCTACGCTTGTATAACTTTGTGTCCCCTTTCCCCTTTATATAGAAAAAGACGACCGTCTATGCCCGGTCGTCTTTTTACATTTTTCTTTCTTTCAATTCTTTTAAAAGCTGTATCAGCTCAGCTTGTTGTTTTATCTTTTTACGACCATTTCGGTTAATTGCTGCAAGCTCGCAGGCAACTCCGACGGCGAAGAAAAACAATAAACTTTCTAACATGTGAAATCCTCCAATTGCCTATTAAACAGCTTGACGTAATTGCTCTTCTTGTAAACTTCGCTTGTTTATATTTTCTTCTTTTCTCTGACAAACGTTATTGCGAATAAGTGCTGCAATAACAAGTAAAGTCCCTATAATATCAAACATTGTTATTCGATATCCTTGCATCATCATAATAACTAAAGTCGTGATTGGTACAAAATTAATAAATAAAATCCCATTAATGGACGATAAAATTTTCACACCGTAATTCCAAGCAAGTAACGCTACGATACCTGGTAATGTCATCATAAACAATAAATCATATTTCACGATAGAAATCGTTCCCATACTCGGAACCGATACGTATCCAAACGATGTAATGATTACAGTTATAATCCCTGTGACAGTCGTACCGAATACACACGTCAACGTAGAATAACGTAATGTTGACCAATCGCTACACGTTTGACCACCCATCGTATAAATAACCCAACCTACAACCCCAACAAATATAAAGGCCAGCGAAAACATGTTATCTTTCAATGTTAAAAAGAAACTCATATCACCTTTCGTAATAACGAATACAGCCCCTACAAAAGCGATAATCATGCTCGTTATCATATACTTTTTCGGTTTTACATGCTTATATCCCCATAGAATACAAATAGAAATCATCGGCATCAGTGCTTCCATAATGGAGGCTACCATCACACCTGATTTCCCCATTAACATTTGACCTAAAAATATAAGTACATTATATACAGTAAACGCCATCGTTCCGAAAAAGACGAGTAACTTTCCTCTTCCCTCTAAACGAAATGCCTGTTTTCCTTCTTTCATTAACAATAATACAATCAGTACGATCGCCACTGCTCCATAGCGAATAAGCGAAAAATAAAATGGATCTATGTATTCTAGCGCATGATCAGCAACCGGAAACATCGCTCCCCACGACATACTTGCCATTAAACATGCTAAAGCCCCTATTATCATTTGACCTTTTTTCACCACAATCCCCCACTTCTTTCTATTTGCACAAAGAGAATTGTAAAAGAAAAAATATATCACGTAAAATGATTCAAAATGATGTTAACTATCATTTATAATGATAGTTAACATCAAGGAGGATCACATTATGGAATTAAGAGATTTACAAATCTTCCAGAACGTTGCCGACAAAGGTAGTGTAAGCGGCGCAGCAAAGGAATTAAATTACGTACAATCAAATGTAACTGCACGTATTAAACAACTAGAGAACGAACTAAAAACACCGCTCTTTTATCGTCATAAACGAGGCATGACTTTAACAGCTGAAGGAAGAAAAATGCTCGTTTATGTTAATAAAATTTTGCAAGATGTTGACGAGCTAAAACAAGTATTTTTAGATAGTGAAACTCCCTCTGGCATATTAAAAATCGGTACAGTCGAAACAGTAAGTACATTACCTACCATTTTATCTTCTTACTATAAACGCTATCCGAATGTCGATTTATCATTACAAGCGGGTCTAACAGAAGCATTGATTAGAGAAGTACTTGATCATCAATTAGATGGTGCCTTTATATCAGGTCCTATTAAACACCCACTAATTGAACAATACGATGTTAGTACAGAAAAATTAATGCTTGTAACACAAAATAAAGCTTTTCATATAGAAGAATTTACAACAACGCCCCTACTCGTTTTTAACCAAGGATGTGGATACCGTTCCAAACTAGAACGATGGCTTAAAGATGAAGGTTTGCTCCCAAAAAGAATTATGGAATTTAATATATTAGAAACGATATTAAACAGTGTTGCACTCGGCCTTGGAATTACACTCGTACCACAGTCTGCTGTCCACCATCTTTCTAAAGCTGGTAAGGTACATTGTCATGCAATCCCTGAAAAATATGGTAGTATTTCAACGGTTTTCATACGCCGTAAAGATAGTTATATGACGAATTCAATGCGTAGCTTTTTAAAAACAATTGAAGAGCATCATCATATCAATATGCTGTGAAAGACATTCTTACATGAATGTCTTTTTTTCTTACAAAAGTGTAAGTCTTCCGTAAGCTAATTCGATAGTTGCAGGCAATCATATTTCCTATAATTAAGATATAAAGCAGGGCAACAACAAATCGAAAAGGAGCGGATACGCATGATGAACAAAATGAAATCAAACAAATTTTTAAATACAATGGGCATGGTGCTATCCGCACTTGTCGATGCAAAAGCTGTTGCAACTACATTAAACAAATAAGGAGAGATTATAATGAACAACATTACTTTCAACAAATCAGACTTTATCGGACTTGCAAGTGGAGCTACTCTTCTTACAGCTTTCATTTACACACTTGCTCAAGGTCTTGTTTAATACTTTGTTTCCCCAAACCCCTTTATATATAGAAAAAGCTGCTCGTCTTATAGACAAGCAGCTTTTTAGTTTATTTCATATATAATTTGACCTGTTTTCGTCATATCGTATCCGCCAATTGCTTTTAATTCATTATGAAATTCTTCCGATTGCAGAATGCCTTTCACGACTTCAATCAGCTCTTCATTTTCTTTATTCTTCAAAATCACCAAATCGTACTGTTCTTTCATGATTGGAATAAAATCTACATTTACAATTTGCGAAAACTTTTCTGATCCTACTCCCACATCAGCTTTTCCATTCGCAACTTGCGTGGCAACACCAAGATGGTTTGATTCTTCCCATTCATATCCACTAATACGTTCTTTATTTAACTTTTGGATGCGCAATTGTTCATCGACTAACACCCTAATACCAGAACCTTTTTCTCGATTTACAAATCGTGTAGATGACTGAGATAAATCAGCCCATGTTTTTATATTTTTCGGATTTCCATTTTGCACATAAAATCCAACGTTTCTTGCTAATAAATTAATCATCGTACATGGTTGTCCAACTAAAATACGTTTTACGTAAGGAACATTATATGTACCCGTTTCACCATCAAACAAATGCAGACTAACGATACTTCCTTCTCCTTGATACATTTTTATTAAACTCGTTAAACTACCTTGATATGCCCTTAATATATTTGAACTTGGCAGGCGGTTTTCTATACGCTTTGCCAACATATCTAACGTTAGTTCTTGTCCGCTAATAATACATGTATCCAAGCCTCTACTATCTTCGCTCTTTACAGGAGTGCCTTGTATTTTCCCTGTTTTCATTTGCTTTATATATTGTTCTAAATCTGTTGCATCAATGCGCATCTGTCTACCAATTCTATAAGAAGGAAGTTCTCCTTTTTTAATTAGATCGTATACAGTTAATTTTGATACCTTTAATCGCTTCGCTACTTCTTCCGTTGTGTAGGAATGATGATCCATAGACGATTCCTCACTTTCTTCCTTCATTGTAACAAAGAAAAGAATATTTCTCCTATATTTAAAAACAACTACATCGTTCAAATTATATTCAATTATAACTAGTTATATCTATTTATAATTAGTTATAATTAAATATGTCAAAACGAAAGGGGATTTTTTTATGAACAAATTTACATTACGATCCATCGGAGCACTTATACTTTCTTTTCTTCTTATATTTAGTGCTGCATGTACAAGCGGCGAAAAGAAAGAGAAATCAACTGCTAAAGAAGGAAAAGCAGTTGAACTTACTATATCAGCTGCTGCAAGCTTACAAGATGCACTAAAAGAAATTGAAACAAAATATAAAGAAAAAGAACCTAATATTAAACTTTCTTTTAACTTCGGTGCTTCTGGTGCACTTCAACAACAAATTGAACAAGGCGCACCTGCTGATTTATTCTTCTCAGCAGCCGAAGATAAATTCCAAACTCTTGTAAAAAAAGGATTCATTAATGAAAAAGAAGGGAAAAATCTTCTTGGAAATGAACTTGTTCTAGTTGTCCCAAAAGATAGTTCTCTTACGAAAATTCAAGATTTAAAAGATGAAAAAATTAAGAAAATCGCACTTGGTACACCTGAATCTGTACCCGCAGGAAAATATGCAAAGGCTTCTCTCACGCATGAAAATCTTTGGAATGACATTCAAAATAAAATCGTATTTACAAAAGATGTTCGCCAAGTGTTAACATATGTAGAAACAGGTAATGTCGATGCTGGTATTGTATACAAAACAGATGCTCTTATTTCAAACAAAGTAAAGATTGGTGAGACAGCAGCAGCTACTTCGCATGAGCCAATTCACTATCCTTTAGGTGTTATAAAAGAATCTAAGCACAAGAAAGAGGCGACTTCATTTTATGAGTATTTGCAGTCAAAAGATGCACAATCTATCTTTAAAAAATATGGATTTACAGTCCTATTATAATTGCCATGAGCTTTGATGCTATTTTTTCACCAATCTTTCTATCTATACGAGTAGCTGCATGCGCCACCATTATCGTTACAATTTTAGGGACGATTATCGGACGGGCGTTAGCACGCTCCTCATGGAGATATAAAGTACTATTAGAAACTATTTTCTTATTACCAATGGTACTTCCGCCAACTGTAATCGGCTTTTTTCTCATTATCATTTTTGGAAATAATAGTCCCATTGGAATGTGGATAGAATCAATATTGCAGCAGTCCATTATGTTCACATCTACTGCTGCAATCATCGCTTCTACAGTTGTTGCATTTCCGCTCATGTACCAATCAGCAAAAACAGGATTTTCTATTGCGAATGTACAAATTGAAGAAAGTGCTCGTGACCTTGGTGCAAGTGAATATCAAGTTTTTCTACACGTCACACTTCCGCTGGCATTTCCCGCCTTACTAAGCGGAATGATTTTGAGCTTTGTTCGTGCGCTCGGTGAGTTTGGTGCTACACTCATGTTTGCTGGGAACATTCCTGGTAAAACACAAACAATCCCAACTGCAATTTATATGGCGATTGATGCAAGTAATATGCAGCTCGCCTGGACACTTGTAGTTATCACTATTAGTATGTCACTCCTATTTCTACTATGTATTCAGCTTATTAACAAAAGAATTACTAACCCTTAAAGCAGCTTTTTCGAAGCTGCTTCTTTATTTCTTAGGAAATAAAAATTTACCATCGGGAAATAACTGAATTTTACCTTTTATTAAAATATACATTTTATTTGAATTCACTTTCTAAAATAGGCAATTTCCTGTTATTATATGGAGGTGTTTCAAAAAATGAAGAAATGAAAACGCATTTATATCGTGAATTCTTCATCCTGTTTTAGCGATCGGTAATCTTCTACTCTAGTAGTGGGGCATTACCGATCGTTAGAACGATATGTAATTATATTGGTATAGAAAACCGAAGGGAGTCTTGTAATGGACATTTTATTAGCGCTTCTTCCTGCAATTGCATGGGGAAACATCTTATTAGTAAGCGTAAAAATGGGCGGTGGTGCATATAGCCAAACGGTAGGTATGACAATCGGTGCTCTATTCTTCGCAACAATTATGTATGTATTTACTCAACCAGCTTTAACAATGACAGTCTTGATTGTTGGTTTTATTTCAGGTTTATTCTGGGCTTTAGGACAAGTAAACCAATTAAAAACAGTTGAAAAACTAGGTGTTTCAACTACTGTAACAATTTCTACTGGTATGCAACTTGTTGCAACTTCTATCTTTGGGGTTATCGCTTTCCGTGAGTGGACTACTACAACAACGATTGTTCTGGGAACGATTGCAATCCTATTAATCGTAGTTGGTGTTGTATTCACATCACTAGATGACAAAGAAAATGCACAGCCACCAGGTCAATTGAAAAAAGGACTTCTTACTTTAATTGTTTCTACTTTCGGTTACCTTGTATATGTAATTATTATTCGTTGGTATAATATCGATGGTTGGTCTGCTATTTTACCACAAGCAGTTGGTATGTTTGTTGGTGCGGTTGTATTGACATCTAAACATAAACCATTTAACAAATATGCAATCCGTAATGCTTTATCTGGTTTACTATGGGGAACTGGAAACTTATTCTTACTTCTTTCATTACCACGTGTCGGAGTGGCAACAAGCTTCCCATTATCTCAAACTGGAATCGTTATCTCAACATTCGGTGCGATTGTCTTTTTAGGTGAAAAGAAAACAAAACGTCAATTGATCTTTATTGCACTAGGTAGTGTTTTAATTATCGGCGGCGCTGTATTGTTAGGTATGACAAAAGCATAAACTTATAATCTATTAATAAACCCCTGAAGCATATGTGCTTCAGGGGTTTTTCTCTTTCAATTGTTTTCTAAATATAATTATTTACATGTCCCTGTCTTTTATCCCGCTTTAACGGGCAGTAAGACCCCCACCTCAAAATTCAGCGAAAGCAAAGAATTTAGGTGGAGGATCAACTACCCATAAAAGTCCGATTGGTGAAGGCTAATAATCAGTGGGGGATGAAGAAAACCCCCACTGATTAAAGTTTCACTTTATAGTTGTTCTTCCACTCTAGTAAACCAGCTACACATATAAAGAGATTAATAACAGCTAATATTAGCATGACGTATAAACCTGTGGAAATATAAATCACAATGCTAACCACGTTATACAAAATCCATAAATACCAGTTTTCTAAAATTTTTCGACTTAGCATAAATTGAGCTACTAATCCTAGTACAGCATTTAAAGCATCTAAATATGGACTAGTTGATTCTAGATAACGGATTTGATAATAGCCCCAACCAATCCAAGTAACTAACATAAAGATTATATAAATAGTCCACCCTTTTACACCTAAACGAACTGTTGCTTTTACCTCTTCTCCCCCACTACATGCTATCCAATAATACCAACCATATACATTAAATATAAATTGAAAGGCTGCCAATACTGCCATTGCATATAAACCTTGCGTAATGAAAATATACAGAAATACCGCAACCGTAATCATGCCAAACAAAAAGTTAGATACCTTTTCCCTCGCTAATAACCAAACATTAATAATCCCCATAACCGATGCGAAAATTTCAATATAACTCGATTGAATATAAAATCCAACCAATACGCAAATAATACTGGAAATGAATAAAAAAAGCGGACTTCTGACCATGATCATCTCTCCCCAGATGTATAATAAATTCCCTATCACCAGTATAAGGAACAACGCTTTCCTTTACCATGAATTTCCTCCTTCTCGTTATCCATTCCATCTACGGTAAGTCTTTTCTTTTTACAAAATTCTCTTAAAGATGGTATCGTTTTTTATAACATATCTCCACTAGAAAGGAATAAAGGATATGCTAACTAAACATCGAATTCTATTTATTGGTGCTGGTCGTATGGCAGAAGCTATATTTTCCGGATTACTTAAAACAAGCAAAGAATACATCGAAAAAATTATCGTTTCTAACCGCAGCAACGTAGAAAAGCTAGAACAATTACAAGGACAATATAATGTGTCTATCACAACAGATTGGAAGCAGCATGTTACATCTGTTGATACGATTGTTTTAGCAATGCCGCCTTCTGCACATGAAGAATTATTAGCGGAGCTATCTCCGTTACTATCGAATCAACTTGTCGTAACGGTAGCTGCTGGCATTGGTCCATCTTATTTAGAAGCTAGACTCCCTAAGGACACGCCTGTTGCTTGGATTATGCCAAATACAGCTGCTGAAATTGGGAAGTCAATCTCCTTATATACAACAGGACAATCAGTAAACGAGATGCATCAAGAAACCTTGCAACTGCTTTTAAGAGGCATTGGTACTTCGCAACTTTGCACTGAGGAAGAAGTTCATCAACTTACTGCAGTTACTGGAAGTGCACCAGCTTTCCTTTATTACTTTGCTGAAAGCTTGATTGAAGCAACAAAAAGTTATGGAGTCGATGAAGCAACTGCCAAACACCTTGTCATTCAAATGATTTCTGGCTCTGCTTCTATGCTTGAACAAACGCAAGATCCAACTAACCTCCGCGAACAAGTAACAACACCAGGTGGTTCCACAGCTGAAGGTCTCAAAGCTTTATATGAATATAATTTTTCAGAGGCAATTCAAAAAGCAGTAGAAGCAACAAACAAAAAAGCTAGGGGGAAATAATATGAGTTTAACAAGTTTAAAAGACTATACTACATTACATAACGGTGTAAAAATGCCTTGGTTCGGTTTAGGTGTTTTTAAAGTAGAAGATGGTTCAGAAGTAATTGAGTCTGTAAAATCAGCAATAAAAAATGGCTACCGCAGCATCGATACTGCAGCAATCTATCAAAACGAAGAAGGCGTTGGACAAGCGATCCGTGAAGCAGGTGTTCCACGTGAAGAATTATTTATTACATCAAAAGTATGGAATAGCGATCAAGGATATGAAACAACACTTCAAGCATTTGAAACTACATTAGAAAAATTAGGTCTAGAATATTTAGATTTATATTTAGTACATTGGCCTGTAAAAGGGAAATATACTGAATCATGGAAAGCGTTAGAAAAACTTTATAAAGATGGCCGTGTTCGTGCTATCGGTGTGAGTAATTTCCACATTCACCACTTACAAGACGTATTTGAAATCGCTGAAATTAAGCCAATGGTCAATCAAGTGGAATACCACCCACGTTTAGCACAAGAAGAATTACACGCTTTCTGTAAAGAACATAACATCCAGCTTGAAGCTTGGTCACCATTAATGCAGGGACAACTATTGGATAACTCCACATTACAAGACATTGCGACAAAATATAATAAATCAACTGCACAAATTATTTTACGCTGGGATTTACAAAATGAAGTTGTAACAATCCCTAAATCTATTAAAGAACATCGCATTATTGAAAATGCAAATATATTCGATTTTGAATTAAGTGCTGATGACATGAAAGCAATTCAAGCTCTAAATGAAGATCGTCGCGTTGGTCCAGATCCAGATAACTTTAACTTCTAGTAGAAAAACCACTGCCATATGCAGTGGTTTTTCTCGTTAAATAAAACTGAAAATTTAAACTATATTTCAATTGGTTGACACTTCGTTATCCAAGGTGTAAGATTTTGAATTATCAAAGAAACACAAAAATTAATAAAATTTATTCGTTTACTCATTGTATCAAGAGAGGTGGAGGGACTGGCCCTTTGAAACCTCGGCAACAGGTTCATTTTGAATACTGTGCCACTTCCTGCAAGCATTGTGCTTGAAAGATAGAATGAGGGACTTCGTTTATATACGGGTGCATAACTTGTACGTAAAAATCCCTCTTTCTCAATATGAAAAGAGGGATTTTTTATTTTTCATTTCCCTCATCATCATCCAAACTTAATTATTTAGGAGGAAAATCAAATGAAAAAGAAGTTTGTACCCGGTATTGCATCAGTTGTAGGAGTAAGTATTTTATTAACTGGTTGCGGTAGTTATAAAAACGAAGCAAGTGGAGCAAATGCAAAAGACGAGGCGCCTAGTAAACAGGTTTTAAACTTATCTTCACCTACTGAAATACGAACAATGGATACAGCTCGTGCTACAGATACTGATTCTGGTCAAGTAATGAGAAACGTATTTGAAGGTTTGTATAATCTTGGTGAAGGTAACAAACCTGTCCCTGGCGTTGCGAAATCTCATGAAGTAAGTGGCGATAAAACGAAATACACATTCCACCTGCGAGATTCAAAATGGTCAAACGGCACTCCTGTCACAGCGAAAGATTTTGTCTTCGCTTGGCAAAGAGCTGTTGATCCAGCAACAGCCTCTGAATATGCATTTCTATTCTTTGATATTAAAAATGCAACAAAAATTAACAACAAAGAACTTCCAGCCGATCAACTTGGTGTAAAAGCAATTGATGACCATACGTTTGAGGTAGAATTAGAACGTCCTGTTCCGTACTTTATAAGCTTAACAGCGTTCCCAACATTTCTACCAATTAACGAGGAATTCTTTAAAGCACAAGGTGATAAGTATGCGTTAGAAGACAATACAATTTTGTACAACGGAGCTTTTACACTAAGCGATTGGAAGCATGAGCAAAGCTTTAAATTTAAGAAAAACCCTACCTATTGGGATAAAGATACTGTCAAACTGGAAGAAATCAATTTTAACGTCGTAAAAGAAAAATCTACAGAAGTAAATTTATTCGAGTCAAAACAATTAGATCGTATCAAACTAACATCTGACTTCGTTGATAAATATAAAAAGGATGCTAACTTTAAAGAACGGCCAAACGTAGGGGTACAGTTTCTACGTATGAATCAACAAAACAAAGTACTTCAAAACGTTTCTGCACGCCAAGCAATCGATCAAACAATTGATCGAAAATCCTTTGTAAATACGTTATTAAATGACGGCTCTACACCAACCTCTAGTCTCGTGCCGAAAAACTTTGCAAAAGGACCTGACGGAACAGACTTCCGTGCTGCAAACGGCGATTTAACAAAGGTTGATACAAAATCTGCTCAAGAATTATGGAAAAAGGCAAAACAAGAACTTGGGTCTGAAAAAATAACATTAGAACTATTAATAAGTGACGGTGACCTTGAAAAGAAAACTGGTGAGTTCTTAAAAGGACAATTAGAAAAGAATTTAGATGGCTTAACAGTAAATATAAAGCCGCAACCACGTAAACAACAAGTTTCACTTTTATTAAAAGGTGACTACGAAATTGGAATTGACGGCTGGAGCCCTGACTTTGCAGATCCAATTACATTCCTTGAGCTTTTTACAACGAATAACCCTTACAACTTAGATCATTACTCTAATAAGGAGTTCGATGAAACAATAGCAAAAGTGAAAACAACTTTAGCCGGTGATGAAAAAGCTCGCTGGGAAGCATTACTAGCATCCGAGAAAATATTATTTAAAGACTCTGTTATCGCTCCTCTTTACCAAAAAGGCGAATCTTATTTAGAACGTTCTTACGTGAAAGGAATTGTGCAAGTAGACTTTGCAGGTCAATTAAACTTCAAATGGGCACAAATTAAAAAATAAAAGGCAACCTGAATTGAAGTTTTCCTACCCATACCAATTGTTTTATTGGAAAAATGTATTAAAAGCGGATTTCTCAATAGGAGAAAATCCGCTTTTTTAATATATTATTTTTAAAAAATAATAATCCGATTTTATTATTGACATATAGTTCTTTTCAGTGTTAATATTCTAAATAATCAAAGAAACAAAATATTTCACCATCAAAATATAACGTCTACTACGTTGAAACATATAACGATAGATTATAGTTCAACATGTATATACATATAGAACACCTGATTACCTACATGCACATATTTATAATAGGTTTTCTCTTCTTCTATAGATACACTTCAAAACGTGGACATTATGACGTTACGAACAACACATTCAGGGAGGAACGAACAATGAAGAAAAAAGTTGTACCTGTTGTTGCATCTGTTTTAGGGGCAAGTCTATTACTAACTGCTTGCGGGGGAAATAAAGATCATGCAAACGGAGCGAAAGCAAATGATAAACAGGCAATTAACTTATCATTCGCTTCAGAAATTCCAACAATGGATGTTGCAAAAGCAACGGATGGGGAATCCATGAACGTAATGCGCAATGTTTTTGAAGGATTATATGCAATGGGAGAAGATAATAAACCAATTCCTGGTGTTGCTGAGTCGGTTGACGTTAGTCCCGATAAAACAAAATATACATTCCACCTGCGTGATTCGAAATGGTCAAACGGTACTCCTGTTACAGCAAAGGACTTCGTCTTCGCTTGGCAACGTGCCGTAAATCCTGATACAGCAGCTGAATATGCATTCTTATTCTTCGATATAAAGAATGCGAAACAAATAAACCAAAAACAATTACCGGTTGATCAATTAGGTATTAAAGCTGTTGATGACAAAACTTTAGAAGTACAACTAGACCGTCCTGTTCCCTACTTCTTAAGCTTAACGACATTCTCAACATTCTTACCAATTAATGAAGATTACTTAAAGTCTCAAGGCGATAAATACGGTTTAGAAACAAATCATTTAATTTACAACGGTGCTTTCACATTAGATAACTGGAAACATGAGCAAAGCTTCCAATTGAAGAAGAATCCTAACTATTGGGATGCTAAAACTGTAAAATTAGAAGAAATCAACTTCAATGTTGTTAAAGATAAATCTACAGAAGTTAACTTATACGATTCAGGACAAATTGATCGCGTTGCTTTAACTGCGGAGTTTGTTGATAAATATAAGAGCGATCCAAACTTCAAAGACCGCGCTGAAGTTGGCATTCAATTCTTACGACTAAATCAAAAAAATGAAACATTAAAAAATCAACATGCACGCCTTGCTATTAACGGAGCAATGAATAAAAAAGCATACGTAGAAACAATTTTAAATAACGGTGCTATTCCAGCTGAAGGAATGGTTCCTGCGAAATTCGCAAAGAGTCCAGAAGGTAACGACTTCCGTAAAGAAAACGGAAACCTAGTCAAAGATGATGTGAAAACAGCGAAAGAAAACTGGAAAAAAGCGAAACAAGAACTTGGTACTGACAAAGTAACAATCGAACTATTAACAAGTGATAATGCTTTAGCTAAAAAAACTGGTGAATATTTAAAAGGTGAACTAGAAAAGAACCTAGATGGATTAACAGTGACATTAAAACCACAACCACGTAAACAACAGCTGAAACTACTATTAAGTGGTGACTATGAAATCGGTATTGATGGCTGGGGCCCTGACTTCGCTGACCCAATTACATTCTTAGATTTATTTACAACAGAAAGTGCTTATAACTTCGATAAATACTCTAACAAAGAGTATGATGCGCTCATTCATAAAGTGAAAACAGATTTAGCTGGCGATGAAAAGGCTCGCTTTGAAGCAATGAAGCAAGCTGAAAAAATCCTATTAGAAGACGGCGCTGTCGCTCCTTTATACCAACAAGGTCGTTCTTACTTACAACGCTCTTTCATTAAAGGACTTGTAACAACTGACTTCGGCGGTGAATTTAACTACAAGTGGACAGAAGTTGCAAAATAATAAAATAAAAACGGTATCCTTCGGCGGATACCGTTTTTATTTTATACTTCTTTAACTACATGACTTCTTCTCTTTACTATTTCTTTTATAGATACAGTAATTACTGCTACCAATTGTGTAACTAATATAATGACTAATAATGAAATAATATTTTTCTCTAAACTTACTCCCCCAAATATTATTGTATAATAGCCATTCGCTGCATATGTTGCGGGAAATAATTCGCCGATTGTTTGATATGTTTTAGAAAGCATCTCATGTGGCACAATTACACCCGAACTTACAAGTTGTAACGACAGTGAAATTATATTAAAGATCATACCTGCATTTCCGAAAACAGTTATGAACATTTGTGTTAATGAAAGAAAGGCGAAGAAGACTATCGCTTGAAACATCCATATACTCCATACTGCTTCGTGTACTTCAATTTGAAATCCTCTCATCAAACCAATTGTAATACATGCAAGTAAAATTGATACTGTACCGTTAATGACCTGTCTTGATACAAAATTACTCCAACCGTTCTTTACTTCCTTTGCAACTTTTGATAGCTCCATACTCATGATCATCGCTCCTACAAATGAAGCTAATACCATCATTAGTGGTACCATATTAACTGAAAATCCTTTTGCATCATTTACTTTATGAACTGTAAAACCAATTGAATCTTCGGTTAACCCTTTTATCACTTCTACATTCTCAGGTCCTACAGCTTGTAGCTTTCCAACAATCGCTTGTTTCTTATAACTTGCTATCTCTTTATTTACATTATCTCGAATTTGTTTTGCAGCTCCTTCCATCATTTGCTTTGCCATCATGGCATTCGCTTGATTAATGTGGAAGTTTAAACTTGATTTTCCTGTTTCATTTATATCTTTTGAAAAAGAAGCAGGAATTTCAATAATCATATCGTACACATGGTCATTCATTTCTTTGTTTGCTTTTCCACAGACCGTTCTGCTTTCACTTGAAATGGTAAATTTCTCTGTAAGCCTTCCGCTATTTTACTACCTATATTGACATCTTCATTCACAATAGCGATACGCATTTGATCAGTTCTTTCATTCACTCCATCATACGCCGTTAACCAAACACAAAAGAAAATAAGTTGGAACGATAACGCCACCACCATTCCTATATACGTACCAGGTCTTTTTAAAAATTGTTTTAATGCTTCCATCTTCTCACTCTCCTACCCAGCAAGCAAGTACACACTTGCATTTTATTTTAAATAAATACTAGGGTCTTAATGCCCTAGCATATAAAACAATATTGTTTTCAATAAATTTCTCATCATCAACTTCTGTCAGGCGATCGGCAAAACGTAATTTAGATAAGAAATATCCAAAATTGATCCAGATAAAGTTCATTACTTGCGCTTCAATATTCGTATCAATAATGTTTCCTTTTTCCTGCATTTTTGCAAAATAGATACTTAATTCTTCCTTTAGCCCTTGTGGTATTTTAGCAATTTCCCCGTCTAATTCAGGAAATTCTCCAGCCTCACGTATACCAATAGCAATAATATCTTTTACCCCATCTAAAAAATTATGATAATGCCTTGCTAAGTTCTTTAAATCCGTTTCTAATTCCCATACAATTTCTGTTTGTAAAAAATGTTTTAAATGCGGTACATATGAAAATTCAGCAACCGCCGCTTCAATAACACCCTTCTTACTCTTAAAATTGCGGAATATCGTTACTTCATTAACACCAGCACGCATTGCAATTTCTTTCGTTGTTGCTGCTGTATATCCTTTTTCTTTCACTAATTCAATCGCTGCTTGAATAATTTTTTCTGCTGTCTTTGAGCGCGCCATAAAATCCTCTCTTCCTCATGCAAGTGATCACTTACATTTAGATTATATAACTTTTCTAATAATTGTCAATAATCCTTTCTCTCTTCTTTTTGCACGGAACCAAAACTCATCATAAATATAAACCCAAACATCAAATATGTTCTCCATGTCAAAGAAGGTGTATGCCCTGACCAAATATAGCTAACTAAATAGTTAATTCCCATAATACAAGACGATATTGCTAAACTAATACTTATTAGTTTTACATATTTGAGCATATCTTTTCTCCTTGTTTTTTATTTTTCTACTTCTTCAAATTGTAGATTCACCGGCTCTTCTAAAAGTGTTTCATAAAAGTTCTCTGCCAAATCTGTTGAAGGAATTTTTTCATCCACTTCATCAAATCGAATACTATCTAGCCACACACAACCTTCCCCTGATAATAAGACACCAAATGCTATACCAAGTGCTCCTTCTTTTATATCTAATACAACCGAGTACGATTGCCAGTTATTCGTATTTTTAATTGGGCGATTTTGCATGTTATCCATAGCGAGTGGTTCTGTATCTTTTCCGTCTACTCTCATCCACAATCCCGCCCAATCTCTTACGTTCTCACTCTTAACAAATGCTGTTAAACGTAATCTTTTACCTACATATTTATCCGCTCGAAACATTTGCATTAATGTTGAAAAGCCTCCATGTGTAACATTCTCTTTTGCCTTTATGTATGCAGATACTTTTCCTTGATGGGCAACTTCATAGTCTAGACCCATTTCATATTCAGCAGGATGACTTCCACTTAAGATCCATCCTTTCGGTATACCTTTTTGCATTGAAACACCCTCTCTTTCTATATAAAATGACTGGAAGTACTTTCGATATTTCTTCGGTGGCAATTGAAACATTCTTTTAAAGGCTCTCGTAAATGCCTCTTGTGAGGAAAAGCCGTATTGTACTGCAATATCAATAACAGCCCTCTCCGTTGACACTAAAGCTTGCGCAGCATGAGTTAACCTTCTCTTTCGAATATAATCCGTTACACTCATCCCAACATATCTTTGAAAGATGCGATGAAAATGGTACATCGATACTGCACTGTGAGACGCCACTCTTTCTGTTGTAAGCTCCTCATGTAAATGCTCCTCTATATATTCAATTGCTTTTTTTATTATCTCTTTATATTCTTCATGCATTTTAGCACCTCCTCACAACCTTAATTTACCATATACATACAAACCATTTTTGATTTAAATTGCGAATTAAACTTTGTGGCTACAAGTTAATAATTTATTTTCAACACATACATAATTACATGATTTTGGGAAAAACTTGTATAGAACGAATTTACATAAGGAGGAAATTATAATGAGAATTTTACTATCAGTTTTATTAGCGCTTATGCTAGTACCTGTATTAACAGGATGTAAAGCTCCTGCAAAAGAAGATACAACTTCTAATAAGAAAACTACTGAAGAAGCAAAAAATGAAGCTCCTGCTGATTTAAAACTTAACTTCAATGAATTTAGTTTGGATGCAGACTATCAAGATACGAAGAAAGACTACGAGGCTGATTATAAGAATGTAGCAGCTGATAAGAAAATGGAAGCAAAACTTGAAGACCATAAATCAAATGCAAAGTTTACAGGTGACGAGGCTATTACAAAATTAAGCCCACTTCTACAAGAATTAAAATTTGATAAAGATACTCCTGACCAAGAAGTAATCGATCAAGTAGTAAATGTGTTCAAACTTGATAAAGACTACCAAAAGTTTGATTTAGAAGTTGTCTTCTCTGATGGAACGAAAAAAGAATATAAAAGAGAAATAAAATAAAGAAGTAGGCGGTTGCCTACTTCTTTATTTTTGCATATCTTAAATCTGGTTTAGATCCAACATAATATTGAAGTCCAGATACTGATCCTTTTTGTAAGTAAGAATCAGAAGGGAATATAATTGGAATTAACGGTGAATCTGTAAACATAATATCTTCTGCTTTATGCAATAAATCAAAACGCTTATCTTCATTTTGTTCAACTTCTGCTTCTTTGATTAAAGCGTCAAATTCTTTATTATGCCATTTTGCATAGTTGTTTGGACCATCACCTGCATATAAATCTAGTTTAGTAATTGGGTCTAATAAAGAACCGCCCCATCCCATATAAGCTAATTGGAAATCACTTTGCTTATATGTATCGATGTAACTCTTCCACTCTTTATTTTCTAATTTAATATCTACACCAAGATTTTTCTTAAACATTTCCTGCATTGCTTCTGCTACTTTTTTATGTTGTGTATCTGTAGTGAATTTTAATGTTACTTCAGGTAATGTAGACCAGCCTTGTTCTTTCATGCCTTCTTCTAATAATTTTTTCGCTTCTGCTGGATCAAATTTAACGTAATCACCTTTTTCTTTACGGAAATCACGACCACTTTGTGTTTTTGCTCCTTCTGGAACGAATGCGTATGCTTCTTGCGCATTATTCTTATACAGTTTTTCAACGATAAACTTACGATCAACTGCTAATGAAAATGCTTTACGTACTTTCGCATTTGTGAATGGCTCTTTTTCTACGTTAAACGAATAAATATAAGATGAGAATCCCGCAACACGCTTATATTCTTTATTTCCTTTTTCTTTCTCAATCATTTCTTGTGGTAAACCACTTAGTAAATCTAATTCTTTTGATTTGTATAATTGGTACGCTGTTTTAGAATCTGGAATAATACGAAACTCAATTTCTTTTAATGTTACCTTTTTATCATAGTATTCTTTATTTTTTTGTACTGTAATTGCTTGGTTGTGCTTCCATTCTTTTAACGTGAATGGTCCATTTGTAATTAACTCTTTTGGATCTGTTTTTAATTTATTGTTATCATCAATTGATTTTTTAGATAATGGAATAAATAATGAACTCGCTAATTTTTGTTTAATAGAAGCAACTGGGTGCTCAAGTGTTACCTTCAATGTTTGAGGATCAGCAACTTGAATACCAACTTGGCTTTCTTCACCTTTTCCAGTATTATACGCCTCTGCACCTTTAATAAAGTACATTTCTGTCCCATTCATAGAACCCGTTTTCGGATTTAATAACCGCTTCCATGCAAATTCAAAATCATTTGCTGTAATAGGAGAACCATCTGACCATTTAATATCTTTCTTTAAATGGATTGTATATTCAGTTCCATCTGCATTTACTTCTTCTTTCTCTGCTAATTCATTTTGATATTTCCCATCACTATCTTGCGTATATAAGCTTGAGAATAAATGTCCAATTACATAACCTGATGTGCTATCTGTTGCAATAGCGGAATCCAGTGTATATGGATCGCTACCAATATTCGTTACTAATCGATCTCCTTCTCCCTTACCAGCACTTACTTTTTGCGTCTCTTTCTTACCACAAGCGACAGAAGTAATCGCTAAAACAGTCATAATGACAAACAGTAAAAACTTCTTCATCCTACATTCTCCTTTAACCCGAAATTTTTGGTGTTGATGCTAATAATGTTTTTGTATAAGAATGTTGTGGATTACGGAATACTTCGTCCGTATTTCCAAATTCAACAAGTTCTCCTTTATATAAGACAGCCACTTTTTCACATAAGTAGTGAACCATCGGTAAATCATGCGCGATAAATAAATATGTATAGCCTTGTTCCTTTTGAATCTTTTGCAACAAGTGTACAATTTGGATTTGAAGTGAAACATCTAACGCTGAAATTGGTTCATCCAGGATTAATACTTCTGGCTCACATAATAACGCCCTTGCAATAGCGATCCGTTGACGTTGTCCTCCGCTAAATTCGTGTGGGTATCGATCAATATATCGTCTATCTAATCCAACACGTTCTAGCGCATCACCTGCCACCTCATCTTTCAATCCTTTATCACCTAAACCGAATGAAATATATCCTTCTGTTACGCTATCGCGTACTTTCCAGCGCGGATTTAATGCAGCTGTTGAATCTTGAAAAATGAATTGTACTTTCTGCAAGAAATCTCGCTTATGAGCTGACTTCAACTTGTGAACAACTTGACCGTTATAATCAATTTGACCAGACTTTGGACTCTCAATCCCAGCTATGAGCTTACCAAGTGTTGTCTTTCCTGAACCACTTTCTCCAATAATGCCAAGCGTTGTTCCTTTCGGGATAGAAAGTGATATATCTTTTAGCGCTATGATTTCTTTCTTTTTACTTCCATACGTTTTCGTTACTTGCTTTACAGTAATTAAATCTGTCGTCATGAGGCATTCACCTTCTCTTTTGATTTCGCTTGGTCATGCTCTAGAACATGTTGCCAACAATGTGAACTGTGTTCCCCAGAATATGCTGTTCTATCAGGGAAACGATGAACACATTCTTGTATTGCTACTGGGCATCTATTTACAAATGGGCACCCAAAGCTATTTAACGTTTCAATTGATGGTGTTGTTCCCTCAATGGTCCTAAGTACCTTTTCGGAATCATCCATATTTGGAATAGCTCGCAATAAACTTTTCGTATATGGGTGCTTAGGTGAACCTATCACTTCTTGTATCGTCCCTTTTTCAACAACACGTCCCCCGTACATCACAACTACTCGGTCAGCTACTTCACGTACAAGCGCCAAATCGTGGGTAATTAATAAAATACTCGTATTTTGTTTTTCTTTTCGCTCTTTTAATAACCCCATAATTTGCTTTTGAATCGTTACATCTAATGCAGTTGTAGGCTCATCTGCAATAACGAGCTTTGGGTGACACGCAAACGCAATTGCTAAACAAATACGTTGCCTCATGCCTCCGCTTAATTGATGTGGGTACTGTTCAAAACGTTTCTCTGCTTCATGTATCCCTAAATCATTTAATAAGTTAATCGCAATTTCTTTTGCTTCTCTTTTCGATTTTTTCTCATGTTGCAAAATCACTTCTGTAATTTGCCTTCCTACTTTCATCGTCGGATTTAAAGAGGACAGAGGGTCTTGAAAGATAAACGAAATATCTTTCCCTCGAATTTGATTCCATTCTGATTCTTGTAAATTCGTCAACCCTTGAGATTGAAAAAAGATGCTTCCATCATCAATGTGAATAGATTCTTGATTTAATCCGACAATAGATTGTGCTGTAACACTTTTTCCTGAACCACTTTCTCCTACAAGTGCAACGATTTCACCTTCATTAATAGAAAAGGAAACATGCTTCACAATTGTTTGCTTACTACTCTCTTTTTCAACGGCCAATGTTACGTTTTCTAAAGATAAGAGCTGTCCCATGTTTTTTCTCCTTTCGATTCCGTTTTACAATCTTCGGATCAATTGCATCTTGCAAACCATCACCAATTGCATTAAATGCAAACATAATGAGTGCAATCATGATTGCTGGGAAGAATAATTGCCACCATTCTCCGCTTAGTAATGTCCCGAGTGCATCGTTCGTCATCGTTCCCCAGCTCGCTGCTGGTGATTGTACTCCGAGTCCGATAAAGCTTAAAAATGATTCTGAGAAAATAGCTGCTGGAATTGTAAATGATAAATTTACGATAATAATGCCTGTTAAGTTCGGAATTAAATGCCCGTATATAATTTTCATATGCGATGTACCTAATCGCTCCGCTGCAATAACAAATTCTCTTTGCTTTAAAGATAATACTTGTGCCCTAACGAGACGTGCCATGCCAATCCATCCTGTTAATGCAAGGGCAATAATAATTGTAAAAAGCCCTGGTTTCATAACGATTAATAATAAAATAACAATTAATAAATATGGGATACCGTATAACACTTCAATCCCTCGTACAATCCACTCATCAATTAACGTTCCAAGGCGACTACGTCCTCTCACATATCCACTAAAGCCCCCGATTAGTACACCTATTCCTATATCAAGAGCCGCTGCCACTAATCCAACTGTTAGTGAAATTTTCCCTCCAGCCCAGGTGCGCGCCCATATGTCCCTTCCTAAATCATCTGTTCCGAACCAATGCTCACTACTAGGTGGGAGGTTTGTTGCTTCTTTTACTTGTTCACTCGCAGTAAATGCCGTTAAACTTTCGCCAACCAGTGAGAAAATAATAATTAGTAATAACGTCACTGCCCCTAAAACTGCTATAGGGTTTGATATAAACTTGCGAAACACTTCCTTCTTCCGACTAATCGTTTGCTGATCTTTATTTATCGTTAATTCTTTTTTCTCCTCATTCGTTAATAACTGTTTATTGATTTCATAAGCTCCCATTTAAATGCCCCCCCTCCTTACGTAATAGAACGAATACGCGGATCAACAATACGGTGAATAATATCTGTAATGAAAATACAAGAAATTAATAATGCACTATAGAAAATCGTTGTTCCCATAATGACCGGATAATCCCGGTTAAAAATACTATCCACAAAATATTTTCCTAGACCAGGAATGGAAAATATTTTTTCAATAACGAAAGTCCCTGTTAAAAGTCCAGCCATTAACGGTCCAACAAATGTAAGTACTGGAACAATCGCATTTCGAAGAGCATGTCTTATAATAATTTTCTTAATCGGGATGCCTTTCGCTCTCGCTAGCTTAATATAATCACTCTGCAAAACTTCAATCATATTAGAACGAACAAATCTTGTAATAACCGCGATTGGCCCTAACGCTAATGCGAAGGATGGCAATACCGTATGTTCGAATGTGCCCCAAGACGCTACTGGCAAAAGTTCAAATTGAATTGCAAATACTTGTATAAATAATGGTGCTAAAATAAAACTTGGAATAGAAATACCGAGAATCGCAAGTAAGCTCACACTATAATCAATTACTTTCCCATGATAGAGAGCTGCAAATGTACCTGCTGCAATTCCGACTAATAATGAAATAACAAGTGCTTGTAAACCAATAATCGCTGATGGACCAAATCCTGTCGTTATAATTTCTGATACGCCTTGCCCCGTCGATTGAACAGATTCACCAAAATCAAAATGAACTACGCCATCTAAATAAGCGACATATTGATTCCATAACGGTTCATCGAGGTGATACTTCGCCCTCATATTTTGTATTACTTCCTCTGGAAAGATTTTCGCATCTGATGAAAATGGATCCCCAGGAATGATATGCATAATCAAAAATGTTACTGTCGTAATGACCCATAGCGTGAACACCATAACCGATAGTTTTTTAATAACATACACTTCAATAACCTCCTAAACAAATGAATTTACTTTGTTTTATTGACATATTTGTTCCCATTACTTTTCCGCTTCTTAAAATACAAAAAGCCTTGATCTTAAAAAATAAGATCAAGGCTTAATAAACAAAGGCCCATCACTTATCTTTCAAGACTTGCTTGCTGGAATTAGCACGGTGTTCCTGTTACAGAACCCGCTGCTGAGGTGTCATAGGGCCAGTCCCTCTACCTCTCTGGATAAGTAAATTGCTATATTATTATTTGGTTCAAATTGTATATTTCGAATTATAATTCTGAAAAAATGAAAAGTCAATCAAATTGGATATATTTAGAAAAATCAGTTTTTAATAAGAAGTTTATCTAAATCGCGTTTTTTCACTTATACTTAACAGGAGTAGTACCAGCAAAACGCATAAAATACATATTAAGGAAAATATTCACAAATACCCTTAGCGTATGTTTTCCACGAAATGTTGGCGGGACCCCATACCCATCAAGCTAAGATTTTAGAATACCCCCCAAACGGAAATTTTGTGTGTTTTATAGCACCGAAGTTCATTTTTATCGTTTTAGGGGCAACCTGTTCTGTTAAGTTGATACGATATGGTGGGCCCCTACTAGACCATAAAAAAACCATTCCAATATGAAATGGTTTTTTGTAACACTTATTCGCATTAATTACTTATTATAAAACTAATAAAAGAAAATATAATTGCATTTCAATTTCTTAATAATTACTTTTAACATGACTATTATCTCGACCAAGTGCTTTTTTGACAGCATTATACATCTGCTTGTTTTTTCTTGTATGCAATTGGACTTCAGTACCATCGTGCCCAATAAGGTAGAATACAGGAGCTTTTTTCTCACTCGTATTATTAATACTCATATTCGTATTCCCGATTTTTGTTGAAGTTGTTATATAATCGCCAGTACCAAGGCCTTTATAACCATATTCCGCATAATTACTATGAGGAATATATATTATATCACCTTTCTTTGGAACGAAAATTAGCGCCTCTTTTGTTAACGTAAGACATCCCCATCCAAAATCTGAATGATGAAATACTTCTAGTGTCAATATACTGGTTTGATTATACTTATTACGAACAATTTCTTTACAGCTGTTTTTCCCTTTGTTATCCTGAATCACAAAATAAATAGGAATCCCAAACAAAGCAAGCAGATAAGAAAATGCTATGGCTTCGCTATTAATCATAGCTCCTATCAAAAATAACCCTACAGCTGACCCAACTGTAATAAAAAATCGTTTCGCAAAACGTGAAGTAAATGGATCCACTAACAAACACTCTCCTTTTTTTTACCAATGATATGCTGATTTTATTTTATAAATTACTAAAACTTAATAAACAAATGAAAGATTTACATTTTTTTGTTTGTTCAAGGCCTATATATCGATTTCAAAAAAACATCTTGATAAAAAATGGTTTTAACTATATAGGATTCATTAGGAAAATAATGTATAATTACAACATTTATTATACTATAGGGGGCAAGGTATGTATATATTGAAAAATCGACAAAGATACTTATTATATTTTTTAATAAAGAAAAGACACCCTAAGGTGCCTTTCTCCGACTTGAACTACAATTTCACATTCCAATAAAAGGATGAAAATCTGATAATTCCCAATGGTACACTTCATGAAGTTTACATTTCTTTACAGGTTAATTATACCAAAAAAATGTATAGACAACCAGACTTGTATTAAAATCCCATACATTTTAATATTTTGTTGTAGGGTAAAAAACATTAAAAAAGGTGGTTGCTACATGAAAACATTACACAAATTCAAATGGACTAAAGTGCTAGTAATGGCATTAGTAGCGGTATTGTGTTTTACAATTCCGTTACAAGAAAAAACAAAGGCTGCGGTTATTGATGAGGTTACAAAAGATGTTATTGAAAATGTTAGCGAGGAACAATTCAATAATGGATTTAATGCCGTTAAAGCAGGTCTTTCATTAGAAAATGGAATTTACAAGTTTAATAAAGAAAATCTAAATAATTCTAATCTTACACAAGAACAAGTAAAAGAATTAGAGATCTTTTTCACAACTCAATCACAAGAAGTTATGAAAGATATTTTTGAAGGTGTAAATAGTGAAGATGCTAAGGTAAATAAAAATGCTCTTTATATGTCAGCTACGCCAGAAGTACAACAAGCGGTAATTCCAGTATTAGTTGCTGCAGCTGCGGCTGTTGCTGCATTCGTGGGCGCAGCAATTGCTGCACAAATTATAGCAGATGTATATAAGTTAGCTGCTATTTCTTTTTGTCGTAAATGGCAAAAGTACAGCAAAGTTAAAACAGCTTGTAAAGATTTAGGATACTTAAAATAATGATGGATAAACCCACTTTAATCGTTATAGGAGTCCTTGTAGGCAGTTTAATATTGCTTGGTGCAGGTTGTGCCGTACTATTTAAATACTTTAGACAATAAAAAAATAACCTTGCACGCGCAAGGTTATTTTTTCGTTTCTGCTTGAAAACGTTTATAGTATGTCGATGCTGTTGCAAAGTTAATTTCTATATCACGAATCAATGATGAGTCTTCTTCTTTAGCTAACTTCTGTAATTTTTTCATTGCTTGTTCCGATTCATTCAAGAAACCAGCGTACACCTCATGTTCTTGCTCTTTCGACTTTGGAACACGAATTTCTTTACGTATATTATCAATATCTTCTAACATGCTAGTCGTTACCTTTTGCACATCTTCTTTATATGTAGCATTCGTTATTTCCTTACCGCCCTTTTCTTTTGCCACCTCAAATAACTGTAGTGCTTTATTAATTTCTTTATTCATTTTCATATCGTATTTTTCATGTACTGCACGGTATTCTTTCATCTCTTCTGTTTGCTCAGTAGATTGCTCTACCGTTTCTTTCGGTTCTTTCGTATCTTTATTTCCATTACACCCTGCTAGAAGGAGCATACTTCCCATTACAGCAATACCCAAAACCTTCTTCATCTCTTCTTCTCCTTTTATCTACAGCTATTACTCATTATAGTTTCTTTTATCTCCACTTGTTATTATACCGAGAACACCCTACTTTTTACACTTAAGACGATACCTTAATATACACACCAACATTTTTGTCACAGTATCGTCACTTTATACAAATAACTTTTGCATCACCTTACAACACTGTATAAGTTATTTCAAAGAAATGAAAAAAAAGCTGATTCAACACATGTTTGAATCAGCTCTTTTGTATAAATTAAGCCTCTAAATTTTGTCTTTGTTGCAGTTCAAACTGCTTCTCACTTCTTCTGGCCATAAATAGATAACATAACACAGCACCAATTTCACAAAGAGCTATCACAACCCCCATCGGTAATGCGGTATTGCTTCCGCCAATACCTACTAACGGTGCAACAAGTGCTCCTGAAATGAACTGTAATAATCCTAATAAGGCCGACGCTGTTCCTGCGGCTTGTTTCTGATTTCTCATCGCTAACGAGAATCCAGTTGTTGATACAACCCCGACACTTGATACGACAAGGAATAACGAACATAAAACACCAATTAAACCTATTCCTAGTACGATTGTCAGTAGTAAAGATAAACCGCC
Source organism: Bacillus sp. GW823-FHT06B01 (assembly GCF_058952315.1). NCBI lineage: Bacteria > Bacillati > Bacillota > Bacilli > Caryophanales > Bacillaceae > Bacillus > Bacillus sp. GW823-FHT06B01. The sequence continues at coordinate 74,668 of NZ_JBXAHR010000009.1, forward strand.
AACAGCTGCAATAATAATACCAGCAACAAATAATGTCTTCTCATTCACTTTCCCTGCTAAACGACCTGTTACCTGACTAGCAATAATAATACCGATACCGTTAATCGCAAAGAATAAACTAAATTGCTGTGGTGATGCTCCGTATATGTTCTGCAGCACAAATGGTGAGCCCGAAATGTATGCAAACATTGCCGCCGTTACTAGCCCTTGTGACAATGCATATCCCATAAACAGACGATCCTTTAACAGTTTTCCGTACGTCGCCAACGTCCCTGACAATCCACCTGTTTCTCTTTCTTCGATAGGTAATGTTTCACGTAATACAAAAGTAGCTGATATTAACATGAATACACTAATTGCTCCAAGAACGATGAAGACACCGCGCCATGTTGTAAACTGTAGCAATTGTCCTCCAATAATCGGTGCCAAAATAGGCGCTGCTCCGTTTACTAACATGAGCAGTGAGAAAAACTTCGTCATTTCAGAACCCGAATACATGTCACGCACCATTGCACGTGATATAACAATCCCAGCCGATCCTGAAGCTCCTTGTAAGAAGCGTAATAACACTAAACTCCAAATAGATGGCGCAATAGCACAAAGTAAAGAAGAAGCAACATAAATAATAAGAGCAATAATAAGAGGTTTGCGCCTTCCGTAAATGTCACTAATTGAACCGACAAATAATTGTCCTACTGAAAGCCCAAGCAAACAAGCTGTCAATGTAAGCTGTGCAAGAGATGCGCCTGTTTGTAAATCATCTGTTAATTTCGGTAAAGAAGGCAAATACATATCAATAGATAATGGCCCAATCGCCGTAAGTGTCCCTAATACAAGAATCATCCATAACCTATTTGTCTTTACAGGTTTATATATTTCGTGATTAACTCCATTCACTTTTTCCGTTCACCCTTTCCGATAAATACTAAATCGTAACAATTATAGTTACAACATAAACATACGTCAAGTATAGTGCATTTTCCTGTTTCATACCGTAAAAAAAGCGATAGAATTTCTATCGCTTTACTTTTTCAAATTGCTATTTGTAAATTTAGATACGGAAGACATCGCCTCTCCTGTATCTAAATATGTGATTTGAATTGGATCTCCCACTTCTGTAAACATAGCATATGGGAATTTCTTCACCGGTATCATAAATACTTTTTGTTCATTCTCTAACAGTACATACACAATTGTATTTTCACCTGATTTTTCTTTATATACACGTTGTACAACGCCTTCTTTTTGTGCTTCTTTACCATTTGAAGTCGGTCTAAATGAATCTCCACTTCCACTCAGCGCATTTTTATAATTCTCAAGCGCTTCTTTTTGCGTCGAACCTGTTGCAAATATTTTCGCATTAGAAGCATAGATAACTGTATGAGCACGTACTAATCCCCCGTCATCAATAACAGGTACAATCCAAGAAGGTTTACCATACACGTTATAAATAACCGGCATCGTTCCATGCCATTTCTCTCTCTTAAAGGAATTATCCACTACTTCCGAAGCAGCTGAACCATCCATAATTCCCTTCACTTCTTTTCCGTTATAGTAATACAACTTACCTGTACGCGCATCGATAAGCGAGTAACCTAACGCAGAATCTACTCCCTCTTTCGGGGAGGTGAAATCAGTAAAATAATATAACGTTCCATCCTTACCGAATATTGGTGTAACTCCTTCTTTCGTTCCCCACTCAGTCGGAATCTTCATATCCGTTTGCGAGAATTTCGTATTCCAAAATCCGTGAATATATTTACCGAAGTACGTATTTAATGTAGATGCGGTCTCGTGATTTAATACACCATCAACAAATTTAGGCGCTTTTCCTTTATCATATCTTTTCACTTCACCTGTTTGTGCATCTACTACTACAACGCCCTCTACCTCAAATCCAGATCTTCCTGAAATAAATTCACCATACGTCATTGTATAATACGGTTTCCCTTTATCATCCACTTCAAATTTAGGTTTCCCTTTAAAGATTAGATTTGGTTCGGCTTGCCTTACAACACGCTCTAAATTATTCCCGAAGAACATGCTTGGCACATATTTCATTTTATAACCAAGGTGCAGTTTCGCTTCCGCATCAGGATTCGTACCTGACATCGTTACGTACCCTGGAATTGTCTCAGCTTTACGTGCTTTAAAAAAGCCTGAAACTTCAATCGGTGCTACATATAAAGCCTCACCATTTACCATTTGTGGCGTTAATTCTCCTAGCTCAAAATAAGCTACTTTCGGAATGTCCCCAAATACTTTTTTCATTTTATTCTCCGCTGTCTTTGGCGGCACTGTAAACGGCTGATCATTTTCAGTAAATGGCTCTGAAATATCTTTCTCTACTTTTACAACAGAATCATATTTCTTTTGCGAGATTACTATATCATGCAAATAACCAAAATAGCCGTAACTTGCTAATAAAACAAACATTAGAAGTCCTTTTAACGTACCTTCTAATTTCCCTATTTGATCTTGTGAAAATAAAACAAGCCCAATTAAAATTGCTACTGCAACAGAATAATGAGTAAGAATCGAATCTGCTCGATCATCAATTAGCCAAAAATATTCATAGATTGCAATACCTATCCAAAATAAAACAGGAATAACTAAAATGGATGATTTCTTACCCTTTACAACCTTCTCATCCCCTTTCTTATCCACTGCTCGAAGTTTACTACCGCTTCTTGTCCATGGAATCAAAAACAAAGTGAGAATAGCTAAAATTAAAAATTTCATCAAAGGCAATGTCCCCTTTTCTTTTGTCTTCCCCTTTAGTATAACAAATAAAGGGTATTCAGGTAAAAATGGGGATGATTATATTTTTTTACTACTTAATACAACTCCGCTCACTACATATAAGATAGATGCAATATAAAAAATCGTACCAATCGTAAAGAAATCTACTAAATATCCCGTGGCAATAATTGCTACTGCTCCTCCAATCGATGTCCACACATGATATTTTCCAATCTCATAACCAGCATTTTCTTGCACAACCTTTCGTGCTAACGACGTCTTCTCGGTATTACGCTGCACAGCACCTAAAACTCCCATTACAATTTGGAGAATATAAACATGCCAGACTTCCGTGGCAATCGGGAAACAAAGCATTAATATTGCCATGGACCAAGCATATATAATTAATAATTTTTGATCGCCTACTCGATCAGACATCTTTCCTACTAATGGATATACAAGTGCTGAAGTTAAAGCAAATAAGCCATAAGCCCAGCCAAACTGCGAGAAGCTATTCCCAACATTCCGAAGCAATAGAATGTAAAAAGGAAATACCATACTTCCCGCCATCATAATTATGCTTTGTGACGCTACAAATCTTCTATATGTCATTTCGTATACTCCCTATAAAATAAATTCACAAATCTCTCTTTTGGATCCGCTTCTTTTTTCTTCTGAAGAAATTCTTCTATACGAGGATATGCCCTCTTTAACTGCTCCTTCGTTGGATACGAATAGTACGGTAAATAATAACTACCATTATGTTTTAAAGTAACATCAATCATTTTCTGAATGACATCTTCTGTTTTCTTTATTTCATCCTCTGAGCGTCCTTGGTTAATTAAAAGAACTAGCGCAAACATATCATCTTTCGCATAGGATAAAACTGCATTTTCATTCTTTTCCACATAACGAATCGTAATATTGAGCAAATTAAACTCTTCTTCATTTAATACGTTACGTAAATCATCTATGTATTCCGTGAAGAAATCTATAGGCACAAAGTATTCTTGTAACACTTCTGTTCTATTCGGATTTTCATATTCCATAAAGGCACTATCTGACCTCATAACATTATTTCGCGTCTCATACGCTCCATCTGTACGCTCAAAATAACTTCTTTGTATATCCCAAAATGTATTCTTTCCCCAATCGCTATAACGGGATAATCCGAGTAAAAATTTCGGTGCAGCTATAATAGTTTCCTCTTTTAATTCACTGTACTCTTCCCTCATATTTTGATTTTTCGCCAATGTATAATCTGTCACATACATCTCTTTTAAAAATGAATTGGGGGCAACAGAAATACGGGCTAAGTGCATACGAACATTTTCATCTCTTTTCACTTTATCTTTGAAATAAGATGTGTATTCTTTATAATCTATCATTCTCGTATGCATTTCATATAATTCATCATCAGTTAACTTTAATGTCACATCTAAAATGACACCAAATAACCCGTAACCACCTATGACATATGGAAATAGCTCTGCATTTTCTTCTCTACTTACATTACGTACCGTACCATCTGCCATTAACAATCTGAATGACTCTACTGTATCAATCAATGCTTCATGACGAATATCACGCCCATGTACATTCACACTTAATGAACCACCAACAGTAAAAATATTTTGAGATTGCATTACTTGAACCGCAAGACCATATGGATTGATTTTCTTTTGAATGTCATTCCATGTGACACCGCTTTGCACCCTAATCCTCTTCTCCTCCGGATCAAATTCTAATATTTTATTATATCCCTTCATATCAAGCATCGTGCCGTTCGGATAATACGTCTGTCCTCCTTGGCTATGTTGCATACCTGCAATGGAAATTTTCTCTCCTGAAACTTTTGCATCTTGCACTAATTTTACTAACAAGTGCTCATCCGTAGCACTTTCAACACGTTTAATCTTTGTCGGGAGCAATTTACCGACATCACTCATCATAGGATGATCGAGTTGTTTTTTATACGTATGTACAGACGCCGCTAACAAAACGGTATACGCTACAATGACAACTACTATCTTTCTTTTTTTCAAATGACACTCTCCTTGTTTGAATTTCTTTCACTACATATTGTACATATTTTTCTAAGAAGAAAATATATTAGTAACGAAAAAAGAGAGATACCCTTACTCTTTTAGGCATCTCTCTTCAAATCAATTAATTCGTTACTGGCAACTGTATGGGATCAAATTTTTCATATGATGTATATTTTATATCCGTCATAATTTTTGCTTTCTCCTTACTATTTCTACTCACAACTATATCCAATTTTAATGATTCATATTTAAAATCTTTTGTGATCATATATTCTGCATCTATCTCTTCTACCTTTGCATTTTGTGCTTCTAATGCTTTCTTCTGCGTTTCACCTATACTACCTAAAATACTCTCTGCATCTTTTCCTTTTAACCTGACCTTTAATTTATATTTGTCTCCACTTTTTTCCATCTTCATTTTTTGTACAATTTCTGGTGGGATTTCTACATTCTCTTTCACACTCTTGGCTGCATTCATCCCACTAATATTTAATTTCTCTTCTGGTATAGATATAACTTCACCTGTATTAGGATTCTTCACTTGACCAACAATTTTATCATTTACACCATAAATGATAATATCCGTACCCGAAACATTCATTTCAGCACGAGAACTCTTTGTTTTCAGCTCTATTTGTATTTTAGCCTTCATTATACTCAGTTCTTGTCCATCAGCCTTTATGTCCATATCCTGCATCACCGTTACATACTCTTCATTTTTTAAGTTCTCATACGCCTTATTAAAAATATCTTTTGCGGCTAAATCCTTCTCTTTCTTTACTGATGCCGTTTTGGGTTCACCCGTCTTCGATACTTTATCACTACTACACCCTACCCCTAAACCAATTGTAAGTAATAAACTAGAAGCTACTATAATTTTCTTCATAAAAATCCCCCTTTACCAAATAATACCACTTTTTCATCTTTTAAATCTATATGATTTCCAATGTCATTATTTAAATTCAGCTCTAAATAACAACATGTTTGATGAAAGGTTTAAATATGATGTAAATAAAAACAACGAAATTCGGGAGGTTATTATGAAAGCAATGATTTGCACAAAATATGGACCACCTAACGTTCTTCAGCTTCAAAATATAGAGAAACCTACACCTAAAAAGAACGAAGTATTAATTAAAATTCACGCAACAAGTGTATCGACTGGAGATTGTAGAATACGCGGTTTTAATAGTCCCCTCTTATTTTGGATTCCTATGCGGATCATATTAGGTTTCAGAAAACCGAGAAAACCTATACTTGGCGTAGAGTTATCCGGTGAAATCGAAGAAATAGGAACAGATGTAACCCAATTTAAAAAAGGAGATTCTATCTTTGCATTAACAGAACTAAACCTCGGTGGTTATGCCGAGTACACATGCGTACATGAAAGTGGATTAATAACATTAAAACCTACCAATGTGACGTATGAAGAAGCGGCAGTTATTCCTTTTGGTGGAACTTCAGCATTACATTTCCTGAGAAAGGGTCGTATAAAAAAAGGGCAACAAGTGCTCATATATGGTGCCTCAGGATCGGTAGGAACAGCTGCTGTACAACTTGCTAAATATTTCGGCGCAACCGTTACGGGTGTTTGTAGTAATTCAAATTTTGAACTCGTTCAATCTTTAGGAGCTGATAAAGTAATTGATTATACGAAAGAAGATTTTACTAAGAGGCGCGAGCGCTACGATATTATATTTGATGCAGTTGGAAAGTATAAAAAATCCCTTTGTACAAATGCATTAACACCCAATGGAAAATATGTATCTGTTAATGGAATGATGGCAAAGGTAAGTAAAGAGGATATGATTCTACTAAAAGAACTAACTGAAACAGAACATTTAAAACCTGTTATTGATAGAACTTACCGATTAGAAGAAATTGCTGAAGCTCATATGTATGTGGAAAAGGGACATAAGAAAGGTAACGTTTCTATTACCTTAAAATAAAATATATTCAGAAAATAACATTGACAATTCTTTTTGTAAGATTTACTATTAGTACCATATTAAAAAACTACATACACATACTCTTATCAAGAGTGGCGGAGGGACTGGCCCGATGATGCCCGGCAACCGAGCTTATGACGTATAAGCTAAGGTGCTAATTCCTGCAAAACGAGTTTTCGTTTTGGAAGATAAGAGAGGAACCTATTTTATCTATTCGGCACCTCTCTTATTTTTGAGAGGTGCTTTTTATTTTGGAACGTATATGAAGGGGGAACTATAGATGAGAAAAGTATTATTGAGCATTGTAAGTGGAGCGGTATTATTGTTAGGTGCATGTGGTGCTAATTCTGATAAAGAGGTAAAAGCATTAGATGAGAAAAAGATTACTGTCGGTGTAACTGGCGGACCACATGAACAAATTTTTGAAAAGGTAAAAGAAGTGGCAGCAAAAGACGGACTCGAGATTGATGTAAAAGTATTTAATGATTATGTAGCACCGAACGTATCTTTAGATGAAAAAAGCCTCGATGTAAATAGCTATCAAACGAAATCATATTTAGACGTATTTAAAGCGGAACGTAATATGAAATTAACTGAAGTATTTTCAACAGTAACATTCCCTATGGGCGTATATTCTAAAGACATAAAAGATGTAAAAGACTTAAAAGAGGGCGATGCAATCGCTGTACCAAATGATCCAACGAATGAACTTCGAGCTTTAAAGCTATTTGAAAAAGCAGGCGTTTTAAAAGTGGATCCAAAGGCTACAGAAAAAGCGACTGCGAAAGATGTAATTGAAAATCCAAAAAATTTAAAGATTGTTGAATTAGAGGCATCTCAATTACTGACACAACTAAGTGAAGTGAAAGCAGCTGCAATTAATACAAACTTTGCATTAGGTGCAAAATTAAGCCCTGCGAAAGATTCTATTTTCCGTGAAGGAAAAGATTCACCATATGTAAACTGGGTCGTTGTTCGTACTGAAAATAAAGATGATGCTGTTGTAAATAAATTAAAGAAAGCTTATCAATCTAAAGAAGTAAAAGAATTTATCGAGAAAAAATTTGATGGTTCAGTTTTACCATCTTGGTAGGAGCTGACGATAATGATTGAATTAAAAAATGTATCCAAAGTATTTACAACAAAAAAAGGGAATGTAGAAGCTCTTAAACCTACTTCCCTTCAAGTAAAAAAGGGCGAATTATTTGGAATCATTGGATATAGTGGCGCTGGTAAAAGTACATTAATTCGATGTGTAAATTTATTAGAAAAACCAACGACAGGAAATATCATTGTAAACGGCCAAGACTTAACAACTTTATCAGCAAAAGAACTAGCAAAATCGAGACAAAAAATCGGAATGATTTTTCAAGGATTCAACTTACTTAAAACTGTGACAGTTTATGAAAATATCGCATTACCGTTACGTCTATCTGGTCTTCCCAAAAATGAAATTGAAAAAAGGGTAGAAAAGTATTTACGTATTGTCGATCTTTTTAACCGAAAAGATGCATATCCGAGCGAACTTTCTGGCGGCCAGAAGCAACGTGTTGCCATTGCACGTGCACTATCACATGAACCGGAAGTGTTATTAAGCGACGAAGCAACGAGTGCTTTGGATCCAGAAACAACTGAATCTATTCTCGACCTATTATTAAAGATTAATGAAGAAATCGGGATCACAATTTTATTAATTACACATGAAATGAATGTTATCCAGCGTATATGTGACCGAGTTGCTGTTATGGAACATGGAGCAGTAGTTGAAAGCGGGACTGTGAAGGATATCTTCACAAACCCACAGCATACAACAACGAAGAAATTCGTAAACAGTGCATTTGCAGCTAAAATTCCAGAAGAAGTACAAAAAGAACTTCAAAGAACCGGAGAAATCGTAACACTTTCATTTATAGGAACCTCTTCTGGCGAACCAGCGTTAGCTATCGCTACAAAACGCTTTCAAGTGTATCCGAATATTTTATCCGGTAATATTACGCAGTTAAAACATGAAGCATACGGGAAACTGATTATTCATATGCAAGGTGAAAAAACTGAAGTAGACCGCGCTTTATCATTTTTACAAGAGCAAGGGATCATTGTAGAAGGAGGTAGAACAGACTATGGGAAACAAATCCTTTTTGGATGAATGGGGTAAAGTCATATGGGAAGCAACCATTCAAACATTTCAAATGACATCTATTTCACTATTTATCTCTATCCTTATTGCATTACCACTTGGCGTTACACTTGTTTTAACGCGACCTGGTGGACAGCATGAAAATAAAATTATTTATCCTATTCTTAATACCGTTATTAATATAATTCGCTCTCTTCCATTTATCATTCTATTATTCTTCATTTTACCTTTTACAAAGTTTCTAATGGGAACCTCCATTGGTGTGCAAGGTGTTATCGTACCACTTGTCGTATTCACAGCTCCTTATATTGCACGATTAATGGAGACAGCTTTATTAGAAGTAGATCGTGGTGTTATTGAAGCTTACCAAGCGATGGGCATTTCTACTATAAAAATCATTTGGCACGTTATGGTGAAAGAAGCTCGTCCCTCCCTTGTACTTGGATTAACAATTGCAACGATTGGTTTAATCGGTGCAACAGCAATGGCTGGACTTGTAGGTGCTGGCGGTCTTGGTGATTTAGCATATCGATTCGGACATTTACGCTACGAACCGGAAGTAATGTATGCAACTGTCTTTATTTTAATTATCCTCGTTCAAGGGCTACAATCTTTAGGGAACGGTGTTGCACGAAGATTGAAGAAAGATTAAAAAAGAAGGTATCTCACTAGGGTGAGATACCTTCTTTTTACCTTTTAAATCCACCTTCAGAATGAATAACTTGTCCAGTAATCCATTCTGCTTCTTCACTTACTAAAAACTTAATGAGTCTTGCCGCGTCCCTCGGCTCACCAATTCTACCAAAAGGAAACATCGGCTTTAATCCTTGCTTTATCTCTTCAGTCATCCAGCCTGTACTAGTTGGACCTGGATTAATTGCATTCACTGTTATACCTAGGTGGGCGACTTCAGCTGACAACGAACTCGTAAGGGCATCAATAGCTCCCTTCGTTGTTGCATACGCTAGCTCTCCAACCATAGGCCCTTGAAATTGTCCCGACGTCATATTCACAATTCTACCACCAGATTTCTTATCAAATCCTCGGGCAAATTGACTACTTAACAATGTAGTTGCACGAACATTTACTATGTAGTGCTTATCTAATTCTTCAGCAGTCAAATTAGAGAAGTCATTATTTTTAGAATACGCTGCATTATTAATTAATATATGAGGGTAACCTAGTTGTTCAGTAACTTTATTTATAAGCTCTTTCGGTGCATCATTCTGAGTTAAATCTAACTCCATACTCGATACTTTCACACCGTTTTTTAGTAACTCTTCTTTTAATTGTGTTTGTTCACTTTGATCAACGCCCCAAGGCATTTCTTTATCGTACGCTGTCCAATACGTAAAAAATATATCATATCCTGCTCCAGCTAATTCTTTACAAATCGCTGCGCCTATACCATCTAGACGACTTACACCTGTAACAACTGCTATTTTATTTTTTAATTGATTCATCATATACTCCTCCAATTTAAAGGACGCATACTTTATATAAGAGATATGAATTTCCCTACACATTATCCTTACAAAAGGGATGTACAAGCCAAATATGCAGTCCTTGAATGATTTACAGATAACTAAATAAACCCTCACTTATGAGAGAAAAATTTATCTATCTAAATTTCGAATCATCACAAGTTCATCCACATATCGAGTCTTTATCCCCTCTCCATATATCTCCAAATTTTATTTTAGCATTAAAGATTTAATATTTCAAAAATAAAATAACCACTCCTATTTATAAAGTATCATGTACTATAAACCATAGTTAATAACTAATTTAAGTTTAAGTGTATACATTTACCATTACCTGTTCGTTGTATAAGTGTAGGGAGGAAAAATGATGGGAAAAGAAAATATATTGACCTCCTATCTTATCAATTTAGGAGAGGAAGTGTTCAAACTACTATTAGCGAAAGGAGCTATAAAGGAAGATGCAGAAGACATCATCCAAAATACTTTCTATAAAGTATACACATTGCTAGATGACTTAACCGAGAGTAACATTCGTCCGTGGTTTTTTAGAGTCGCATTAAATGAATACATTGATTTAAAACGAAGAAAAGAACAGCAAAATATCTACTTAACTGAAGAAATTTATTCAAAACTTCAATATACAGACCGAGAATTGGATGCAGTTTTAAATAAAGATGAGATTTTCTATTTATTAAAATATATAAAACTAGAATACAAAGAAGCCTTCTTTTTAAAATATTACTACGCTTTTACATACGAAGAAATCGCTCTAATACTAGATATTCAAGTAAACAGCGTCAAACAAAAGTTACAGCGTGCACGTAAAGCAATTCACTCAAAAATAGGAGGAACACCTTAATGGATACTTCTTTAAAAGATGCATTAAAAAAGGCTAAAAGAAAACAGTTACTTAAAATCATCATTACCTCTATTATCGTTGTCATGGTGCTTATCCCTATCATTTATAAAGTTGGCAATTACTTTGCAGCGAAAAGCTCTACAAAGCTTCACGAACGACTCTTTTTACATAATGCAATTGCAGAGCCCAATGTCCATATTGATTCTCAAGTTACGAGTAATTCCTCTATGTTTGGTGGCAATATCGTATCTAATCGTTCTAAAAACATTAACGGTTACTTAGTGCGATGGAATACACTGACAAGCTCTTACGACTGGTTTCGTTCTAACATCGATTACAACGAGTTAATACCAGGTTCTTATTGGTCTAGTTCTAGTACCGAGTCTTACAATTATGATAAACAAACGAAAAATAAAGTTGCTACATTTTATAATCCAGCCATCAAGAAATATCATGATGGCGTCAAAAATGAATTAAGTGCAGTTTCAACAATGGATAACTATGTAGCAGAAGTTGCTATCTCTTTCGATAAAGCTTATACATTAAAAGAAATTCAAAAGAAACTACCAGATAACTTAAATATCGTATGGCTATATATGGTCTCACCTATTAAAGATGAAAGCAGAGGTCCTTCCGGTATGCCAGTTTACGGATTTAACCCAGAAAAATCCCCTGAAGAAGCATACAAAAGGTTCTTTGATTCACTTAAACAATTCGATGACGATGGATATGACGAAGATATCCAAAAGTTTTTAAAATTAAACAAGGACAAACCATTCGATCAAGTGAAAATTTTAGGTGTTATGCTAACTGGGAGAACGGAAAACTTTAAGGCATTAGAAAACCAAGACTTTATTCGAGGTGCTTCTGTAGGGGTGACTGCACAAGTTATTCCTTATATAAAGCCAGAGAAGTAATCCGGAATGCCCATATGAACTTAAAGAGCATACATGAACCTGTTTACTACGGGAGCTAGCCGCTACAATAGATAGCTCCTATCCCTGATTTATTGCTTAATTTTCAAAAATAAACGTCACAATATTGTATGTGCAATTTTATAAATAAAAAATCATAAATTTGTTCACATTATATCCATTGTGAATTTTTTCACAATGGATATATAATAAACGTGTAAATACAATATTGGAGGGATTTCAATGGTTATCAATTTTTTAAGAACTGATAAACGTGCTACTTTCATATTATTACTTTTACGGCTTTATATAGGATATACATGGCTCGCTGCTGGGATAGGCAAAGTCTTCGGACAATCTTTTGACGCAAGTGGTTTTCTAAAGGGCGCTATTGCTCAAGCATCAGGTGACCACCCTGCAGTACAAAGTTGGTGGGCAGACTTCCTTCAACACTTTGTTCTTCCAAACGCAGACCTATTTAGCTTTTTAGTTCAATGGGGAGAAATTTTAGTAGGTCTAGGTTTAATTTTAGGCGGATTAACAAAAACTGCTGCATTCTTTGGAATTATAATGAATCTTTCATTTTTACTAAGTGGAACTGTTAGTGTAAACCCAAATCTGCTTATTTTAACTATGTTCATTTTAGTTGCAGGTCATAACGCTGGACGTATTGGATTAGATGGCTATGTTTTCCCTAAACTTTTCCGTAAAAACAACCATGAAACATATAAATTAAGTAAAACTGCGTAGTAACAGTTTACTTTTAAAATATAAATAAGAAAAAGAGCCTAAGTATAGGCTCTTTTCTTACTTACTCCAAATTTAAACTCTTAACGAACCACGGAATCCTCTGGCAGCATAATAGGAATCTGCTCCATTGTGGTACACGAAAACATGTCCGAAGCGATAATCGCAAAATAGAGCACCACCGAGTTCTCGAATATCTGAAGGTGTTTGTACCCAACTTGATGATTTCATGTCAAAATCCCCAAGTTGTTGCAATTCCCGATATTGTTCTTCCGTTAATAGTTCAATGCCCATAGCATTTGCAACATCAATAACGTTATTTTCTGGTTTATGTTTTTTTCTTGATTCTAACGCTTCAAGATCATAACAAAGACTTCTGCGGCCTTTAGGACTCTCCTTTGAACAATCATAGAAAGTATACTCGTCCTTCTCTTCATTATAACCAACAACATCCGGCTCACCGCCAGTTACTTCCATTTCATGAATTGACCACAATTTTTCAGTATTAGTAGTCAGCTTCGCTTCAATCTTAGCCCATTCAAGACCTTCATGGCGGTTCATGTTTTTCTCAAAACGAGCTTGTAATACTTTTAATAGTTCTTCACGTTGTTCTACAGATAACTCATTCTTATTCGCTGTCATATTAGTCCTCCGAATTCCGTTCCCTATAATCATTTAAATCTTCTCAATAATGGTTTGCATACAGTTTACAACAATCTGATACAATTGCACAACGAAAAATCCCTGTGCGGATATCCATTATATAGTACGAAAATCTTTCATGCTTTCTCCAAGAATATAGTGTGAAAACCACATCAAGTTCTGCTTCATAATAGCTACATTCATTCCCGGCTGATCAGAACTATATGCCATTCCTTTAAATATAATTAACTCCGTATCAACTTCCATATCTCTTAACCCTTCATATAGCTCATATGCATTTGTAATTGGAATTCTTACATCCTTTTCCCCATGTTGAATTAACGTAGGCGTACAGGCTGATTTAATATATGTCATTGGTGATGTTTTCTTATATATCTCTGGATCATTCCATGGAGTATTTCCTAAATACATGCTAATAAAGTAAGGGATATCTGTATTTACATAATGAGTACTCCAGTTCGTAATTCCTCCCCCAACTGAGATAGCTTTAAATCTATCACTAAATGTAGAACAGAAAGCAGATATATATCCTCCGTTACTCCATCCCATAACTCCTACTCTATCTTTATCTACAATTCCTTTTTCTACTAGTGCATCCACTCCAGATATAACATCATCGTAGTCAGCAAATCCTTGTTTTCTATAGTTTGCTTTTAAAAATTCATTACCATAACCAGAACTTCCTCTATAGTTTGGCTCTAAAACGATAAAGCCTTTTTCGATAAACTGTTCAATCGGATATTTCTCATTAAAACAGCCTGAAAATATCGGAAAGGATGCCCAAGCTGGACCACCATGGATTACTACTAATAAGGGATATTTTTTATTTAAGTCACACTCTACTGGGGTTGATAGAACACCCTCTATTTCAAGACCATCACTACTTTTCCATGAGATGATTTCTCTGTTACTTTTAAGCCTTCCTTCGAAAAAGCTATTTTCATTTGTTACTTTTTTATCATCCAAATAGATTTCAAAGGTTTCATTTGTTATAGCCTTAGTATATGTTATATGATTGCCATCCCTTGTTATAGAGGCATCCATTATAAAGCCATCTACTTTGTCGCTTAACATTTCCACAGTGCCATCCTCACATAGCAAGCCAATACGGTAATTCGTTTTATCCTGCCATCTAATTAAAACCCCTTTAGCTGTCCACTGCAATGGCATAACCGTACTATCAAAATCGGTTAAAGGTTGAATCACTTCTCCAGTATTCATATCATATATCTCTAATGTATTATCTTGTATATGATTTCTATAGTAATCCTTCTCTCTTATGCTTGCTGCGTAACATATTTTGTTGCTCTCAGGAGAAAAGCAAACGCTCCCTCCTAACAACTTATCCATATTCATTTTTTGTAGTTCCCCAGCTTCAACATCTAATATATATAGATCATCATTCATATAATCGTTTAAGCTTGGTGTAGCCATACATACAACCTTTTTCCCATCATTTGAAATATCAAAGTTATGTATATAAAAATCTTTACCATTCGTTAGTTGATAAATACCGCTAACTTTCCGTCCCTGTTTATCATTTTGTATCACTTTTTCTATTTCAACGTAGTATAAACAATTATTCCGATGTTCCTTACCTACATGGTGAAAATCTCCATATAGTCCCTTACGTTTCTTTATTTCCTCACATTCTTTTGACTGTGCAATATAATAAAAACCTTTACAAGTAGGCTCCCATTTGAATGTATTAACTCCCTCCTTCTCATTCGTAATTTGAACCTCACTACCACCGTCTATGGACTTAACAAAGATTTGATTTGTATTCTCCCCGTCACTACCTGGGCTAAGGTATGCAATAGTCTTAGAATCTGGAGACCATAATGGATGTGTACTATCTATATCCCCATCTGTTAGTGGGTAACTCTGCTCTTTATCCTTTTCATATATCCATACATGATTTCTATACGTATTGTCTTTCCAGTTAGCTGTCTTCTTAACAAACGCTACGTTTTTGCCATCATCACTTATGTTTGCACTTGATAAGGCCGGTAATGAAATAATCTCTTCTATACTTAAATATGTTTTTGCTTTCACTTTCATATAATAAGCCCCCTTGTAATGTCCATGAATCTATCGTCTCTTCTCTTTATAATAAAGAAAATGGTTCAATGATACTTAAAATAGTAACGGAAAATTCAGATAAATAAAAGTGGTTCTATTCCAAATCCGATAAAGTAAAACTTTCATTAGTAGGGTGCTATCCACTTAGCAATTTTAGATGTTCTTTTTCGGCACAAAAATACCCCTTTAGATAAACTATCCAAAGGGGTACAAATTCGTAAATTTATTTAAAATCTACACTATATTTATTAACCTACTAATCTCCTACTCAACAGTAACAGACTTAGCTAAGTTACGTGGCTTATCAACGTCACATTCGCGGTGAAGTGCCGCGTAGTATGAGATAAGTTGGAATGGAATAACTGCTACTAGCGGTGCTAGCGCTTCGTGTACAGCTGGTAATACGAAGCTGTCACCTTCCATTTCTAAGCCTTTCATTGAGATGATACATGGGTTAGCTCCGCGTGCTACTACTTCTTTCACGTTACCACGAATTCCAAGGTTTACGTGCTCTTGTGTAGCAAGTGCGATAACTGGTGTACCGTTTTCGATTAAGGCGATTGTACCGTGTTTTAATTCTCCTCCAGCAAATCCTTCTGCTTGGATGTAAGAGATTTCTTTTAGCTTTAACGCACCTTCTAATCCTACGTAGAAGTCTACGCTACGTCCGATGAAGAAACAGTTACGAGTTGTTGCTAAAAATTGTTTTGCTAATGCGTCCATTTCTTCTTTTTGATCACAAAGTTCTATCATTGCATTTGCTACAAGTCCTAATTCGTGTGTTAAATCGAAATCAAGAACTTCGCCTTTTGCTTTAGCAATGTCCGCAGCTAAAATTGAAAGTACTGCAAGTTGTGCTGTGTACGCTTTCGTTGATGCAACTGCGATTTCTGGTCCCGCGTATAACGGAAGTGTGTAATCAGCTTCACGAGAAAGTGTAGAACCAGGTACGTTTGTAATCGTTAATGCTTTATGCCCCATTTCATTTGTTTGCACAAGTACTGCACGGCTATCAGCTGTTTCACCACTTTGTGAAATATAAATGAAGAATGGTCTTTCTGTTAATAATGGCATGTTATAAGAGAATTCACTTGCTACATGCACTTCAACTGGCATTTTTGCAAACTTCTCGATAAATTGTTTTCCAACAAGACCTGCATGATAACTTGTTCCACATGCAATGATGTAAATACGATCGCTATCTAAAATCGCATTGCGGATGTCTGCATTCAGTTCAATCTCGCCATTTTCATCTTGATACTTTTGAATTATATTACGGATTACAAGTGGTTGCTCATCGATTTCTTTAAGCATGAAATGAGGGTATGTTCCTTTTTCAATATCACTTGCGTCTAATTCCGCTGTAAACGGTGCACGTTCAATCGTTTCACCTTGTAAGTTTTTAATTGTAATACTTTCTTTCGTTACGATTACGATTTCTTTATCCATTAACTCAATAAATTGATCTGTAACTTGTAACATCGCCATAGCGTCGCTCGCCACAACATTAAAGTTGTCACCAACACCTACTAATAGCGGGCTTTTGTTTTTAGCAACATAAATCATGTTTGGATTTTCAGCATCAAGTAATCCGATTGCATAAGAGCCATGTAAAAGAGATAGCGTATTACGGAACGCTTCTTCTACACTTAGTCCTGTGCTCACTTGTTGTTCCATAAGCTGTACGATAATCTCTGTATCCGTTTCACTTACGAACGTTACATCTTGTAAATATTCTTTTTTCACTAATTCATAGTTTTCAATTACACCGTTATGAACTAGTGTAAAGCGTTTTGATGTACTTTGATGCGGATGCGCGTTTACTTTGCTTGGAACACCATGTGTAGCCCAGCGTGTGTGACCGATTCCCACGCTTGCTGCTACGTTCTCATCTACGATTTCGCGAAGTTTTGCAATACGACCTTTTTCCTTGTATACAACAACACCGTTCTCTGCTTGTACTGCAATACCTGCTGAATCATATCCACGATATTCTAGCTTTTCTAAACCTTTTAATAAAATTTCCTTTGCATCTTGTTCTCCAATAAATCCTACGATTCCACACATGTTTAGTCGCCGTTACAAATGCTTACATTGCTCTGCGAACATGTAACGACATAGTCCGATACCATTTTTATTTATACTAAAAAAACGGATTACATATTGCTAGCCCTGTAAGCTTGTAACGGCTTTCACCTTCCTCTCGATTGGGTTTAAGTCCGTATATACTTATACAGCTAGTTTGTATCCGTTCCTTTTCTCTCATCACACTTTCACCTTTGTCCACTAAGTCACCTTAATGATTTAAGTAAAAGCTTGCGGTTGTGATGAACAACCGGGAGTCATCCGCCGAAATCTCGATAAACTCCACCTCGTCAACTACACTACTTGTAGTTCTGGCGCTTCTATAATTTACAATATTTCCTTTGAGAAAAAGAACAAGACCATCTTATAACAAACATAGATAAACCGTCAATGAAATTTTTTTCATCGTCTATAAAACATATGAAAAAGGAGCACTTCTTGTGCTCCCTTTTCATAAATTTATTGAATTATTCAGCGCCAACTTCAGCTTTCACAACTTCTACAATACGATGTACATATGCGTCACACACTTCTTGTGTTGGTGCTTCTGCCATTACACGAATAAGTGGCTCTGTTCCAGATGGACGAACAAGAATGCGGCCATCACCGTTCATTTCTTCCTCTACAACACGAATAATATCTTTAATTTTTTCATTTTCTAATGCTAGTTTTTTATCTGTTACACGAACGTTTACTAGTAATTGTGGGAATTTTGTCATCTCACCTGCAAGCTCAGATAATGGTTTTTTCGTCATTTTCATGATGTTCACCAATTGAAGTGCACTTAACATTCCATCACCAGTTGTAATGTAATCAAGTAAGATAATATGACCAGATTGTTCTCCACCTAAGTTGTAACCACCACGCTTCATCTCTTCCATTACGTAACGGTCACCAACTGCTGTTTTATCACTTGTAATACCGTTAGCTTCAAGTGCTTTATAGAAACCTAAGTTACTCATAACTGTTGAAACGACTGTATTATGCTTTAATTGACCAGTTTCTTTCATGTACTTCGCACAAATAAACATAATTTGATCGCCATCAACGATGTTTCCTTTTTCATCTACAGCGATTAGACGGTCACCATCACCATCAAAAGCAAGACCGATATCAGCGCCTTTGTCTTTTACTAATTTAGCTAATACTTCTGGATGTGTAGAACCTACTCCATCGTTAATATTCATGCCGTTTGGTGAAGTTCCCATTGTTGAAATATCAGCCTCTAAATCCGCAAATAAGTATGGAGCTAAAGAAGACGTAGCACCATGCGCACAATCTAAAGCGATATGTAAACCAGAGAAATCTTCCTCTACAGTTTGTTTAATATATTGTAAATATTTTTGTCCACCTTCAAAATAATCACTCACTTGTCCAAGATTCGTACCTGTTGGACGTGGTAACTCATCAACTTCTTTGTCTAATAAAGCTTCAATTTCTGCTTCTTGCTCATCTGTTAATTTAAAACCGTCTGAACCGAAGAATTTGATTCCGTTATCCTGTACTGGATTATGAGATGCAGAAATCATAACACCTGCTTGTGCATCTAGCGCTTTTGTTAAATAAGCAACACCTGGTGTAGAAATAACACCAAGGCGCATTACTTCTGCTCCAGTTGATAATAGACCTGCTACTAAAGCTCCTTCTAACATATGTCCTGATATACGTGTATCACGGCCAATAATTACTTTTGGACGATCTGTATCTTTTGTTAATACATACCCACCAAAACGTCCAATTTTGAACGCTAATTCAGGCGTTAACTCCTGGTTCGCAACCCCGCGTACTCCATCTGTACCAAAATATTTACCCATTATGATTCTCTCCTTTTTCTGGCTCTTTTTGATTATCTACTGTTGGCTCTTGACTAGTTTCTTTTTCTTTATCTTTATTTTGTTCCTGTTCCGTGTCAGGCTTAGGTTCAGGATTTTTTGGTTTTTCAGTTTGATTATCTTGGTTATTATTTGAATCTGGTTTTTCACCGTTACCCTGTACTTCTTTATCTGGATTTTCTTTCTTCACAATTGTGACTTTGGCACTTTTTTGCTTTGGCTCTATTGAAATATTACCAGGACCGCTCACTTGAATAGAAACATCCTTCGTCCCCGGAGATACATTTTGCAGATTAATGGCTGCTGTTATTTGAGCAGCTGTTATTTTATCTACTATACTTGTTTCTCCTGAAATATCAACGCTTATCTTCCCATCTTGCGGTGAAAGTAGCTGGGCCGTAACATCTTTAGAAAGTCCATTTTTTTGAATTGATATACCATCAATCGTTCTTGTTTTCGTTTGTTTTGTTTTTTGCACTCCTACCGAAACCTTCACTTGATTCGGTTTTGCACTTGTTACACCCTTTGGCAATAAAACAGAGGTATCGAATGTTGTAGACTCTGTCAATTGACTAAGATCTACTTCGACCCCCTCTATCGATTGTATATTATCCAAGATATCTTTTGGACCTGCTATCGTTACTTCTCTCGGCTCAATGCTAATATTTGTAACGGCCAATCCTTCTGGTAAACTCCCCTTTTTCGTATACGTTACAGGAACAGTTTTTTCAGTATTATTGGCCGTAGCTTGCGTCGCCACATTCAATGTTACACTAATTTTAGATGGACTCGTTCTTACATTTAAACGTTTTCCTTCTCTATTGTATAATGTAACTTCGGCTGTTTTTGTAACAGTTTTATTAACACCTTTTAAATCAATATACGCCTTAGCAGATGAAATACTTTCAATTTCTTCTTTCGTCCCAACTACCTCAACAGTATCAGGTTTAATGTTTGATTTTTCAAGAGTTGAACCCGCTGGCATTTGATCCTCATTTGATAATTTTAAGTCTACATGAACGTATTTTCTCGCTTTTTCATGTAGAGTAATTTTAATTGTTGATGGCTGAACTGTTCCTTTCACATCATCTGGAAGCCCGTTCGTTTTCAAAGAAACCTCATAAGTTCCTTTTTCGCTATCTCTCAAATCAACTGGTATATCAAATTGTTTTTTCGCTTTTGCTGTAGCAACTGCTGCTTTTGGGCCCTCTAACTTCACCTTAACGCCCTCTGACGGAATACCACTTACAATATATTTCTCTTCATCATACTTAAGGTTAATGGCATAATTAGTTAAGGTTTCTTTCGCATCATTTGCGAAAGGTAGTATCCCCGATGTCGTATTTTTTTCAGTTAAAGTCGCTGACATAAAAAGCATACACGCCAATAGTAATGAGATCCCTTTTAAAAACCAATGATTCTCCATTAACTTATCCATGACGCTTTCTCCTCCAATTCCATAAAGACGAAGAAGTCGTTTTTTCGCTCGCACTAAATTCAGCTAACAACATATCTTTCAGTTGTTCTGTCTTCAAATCACGATGCAACTTACCATTTTTCGTTAAAGAAATTTGGCCAGTTTCTTCCGACACAACTACTGTAATACTATCAGTAACTTCACTAACTCCCATTGCAGCGCGATGCCTAGTTCCTAGTTCCTTAGAGATAAACGGACTTTCCGATAACGGAAGATAACACGCTGCTGCTTTAATGGTACTTCCTTGCATAATGACCGCTCCATCGTGAAGAGGTGTATTAGGAATGAAAATATTAATAAGTAATTCCGATGATACGTGTGCATTTAGCGGAATACCCGTTTCCACATAATCACCCATACCGGTCTCTTTTGACAAAGTAATTAATGCACCAATTCTACGTTTCCCCATATATTCCGTTGCTTTCGCTATCGCTGTTGCAACGATTTCAGGTTCATCATCCTCATGAGTTCCAACACGCGAAAATAAACTCCCGCGTCCTAGCTGCTCAAGTGCTCTTCGCAATTCTGGCTGGAAAATAATAATAACGGCTAAAAATCCCCACGTTAATACTTGCTCAGTTAGCCAATAAAGCGTATGCAATTCAAGGAAAATACTGATCATCCGAACGACAATAATAACTGTAATCCCTTTTAAAAGTTGAACAGCTTTCGTCCCTCGGATTATGAGAATTAGCTTATATATAATAAACCATACAACGGCAATATCTAATACCGTACTAAGATATTTCAAAATGGTCGTATCTTCAAAAGGCATGCTAACCCTTCCTCCTACTTACGAGCAATTCTATCCATATATTGAAATATTGTTTTATGCTCTATCTGTATGTATTTCCAACAACTAGTTAATTATACCATACATGAAACAAACGACAATTACAAACAACCCCCCTTTAGTCTAAATTGGCAAGATGTCAAACATTATTATCGTACAGTATAATATAAATCATTATTATACGCTTATTTTCAAATAAAAAAAGCAACTTCTCAGTTGCTTTTCTTACATTTATTTTAGTTTTTCACCGAATAAAGAACCCATTAAAGCAACTGCCGTTGTTGCCGTTCTGTTTCGCTCATCTAAAATGGTATTTACTTCAACAAACTCAGCAGATGTGACAATATCAGCTTCCGCTAACATTTCCATTGCTAAATGGCTTTCACGATAAGATAGGCCACCAATTACAGGCGTTCCAACTCCTGGTGCATCATGAGGATCAAGACCATCTAGATCTAATGATAAATGTACACCATCAGTATGAGATAAATAAGCGATTGTTTCTTCCATAACAGCCGTCATACCCATACGATCAATCTCATGCATCGAGAATACTTTAATACCTTCCTCGCGAATAAAGTCTTTTTCTCCTTCATCTAATGCACGTGCACCGATAATTACAACATTCTCTTTTTTCACCTTTGGATATGCCCCGTATAAATCTACAAGCGTTTGATGTCCATACCCTAAACTTGCTGCAAGTGACATGCCATGAATATTTCCAGATGGTGAAGTTTCCTCTGTATTTAAGTCACCATGTGCATCGTACCAAATAACACCTAAATTTTTATAATGTTTCGCAACACCAGCTAATGTACCAATTGCGATACTATGGTCACCACCTAATACAAGTGGAAAACGTCCCTCTTCTATAATATGATCCACCTTACTTGCTAATTCGTTACATACAGTTGCAACTTGTGTAAGGTTTCTTAAGTTTGTATTTACATCTACTTCTTTTTCTCTCTCTATACATATATCTCCTATATCTTTAACGTCATATCCAATTTCTTTAATTCTTTCAATTACGCCTGCATAACGGATTGCACTCGGCCCCATATCTACCCCGCGACGCATCTGTCCTAAATCCATTGGAACTCCAATAACTGAGATTTCTTTTTTCATAGATAGTATCCCCCTTTTATGCCTTCACTAAATATTTTAAATCTTTTATATAGTCTGACTCAACTCGACATTTTTCTGTATGGATATACAAATTATTCACTTATATTCGCTTTAAAAACGCAATTTCAAGACTATTCTATGTATAAAGTTAACTTAATGAAACAACTACCATCATTATTATTAAATAATAATAAAAAACACTCCTACATTTAGAAGTGTTTTTCTGATGCTATTTTCCATACTGCGGCAATATTCTTTGCTGTCATTTCGATATTCTCTTCCGCTACTTTATATGCCTCTTCTAATGTCATAGGACTCGCTGTAATACTAAATACTGCATCGATTCCTTTTTCATGAACAGCTGGATAATTCGGAGATACAGATCCTCCAATAGCAATGACAGGAATACGAAAATGCTTTGCACGCTCCGCAACACCTACAGGGGCCTTTCCATATGCTGTTTGTTCATCTATTCTCCCTTCGCCAGTTATAATTAAATCTGCTCCTTCTATATGCTTATCAAAATTTGTATAGTCTAATACAATTTCAATTCCTCTCCGCAAGTTTCCCTTTAACACTGCAATAACAGCTGCTCCCATTCCTCCTGCGGCTCCTGCGCCAGGTATTTTAGATACGTCGCAAGATAAGTATTGTTTAAGGATATTCGCATAATGCTTTAAATTCTCATCCAGCTCTTTCATCATCTCTGCATTCGCACCCTTTTGCCTCCCAAATATGAAAGATGCTCCCCTTATTCCAACTAACGGATTATCTACATCACATGCTGCTTCTATCTTTATATGCAGTAAGCGTGAATCCATGCATGAAAAATCAATAGCGACAATCGAATGTAACGTTCCTCCAGATGGCTCTATTACTTCCCCTTTCCCATTTATAAACCTGACTCCTAAAGCTGACAACATACCTGCTCCGCCATCATTTGTAGCACTTCCGCCAAGTCCTAAAATAATGTGCTCAGCTCCTTCATCTAGCGCATGTAGTATAAGTTCTCCTGTTCCTTTAGTCGTTGTAATAAGTGGGTTTCGCTTTTTAACCGGAACATGTTGTAATCCTGATGCTGCTGCCATTTCAATAAACGCTGTCTTTTTATCTTTAGACATACCGTAAAAGGCTTGTACACGTTCTCTAAGCGGTCCTGTCACATGAAGGGGTATCATTCTTCCATCTGTAGCATCCACAAGTGAATCAACCGTTCCTTCACCTCCATCTCCAATTGGTATTTTTACGTACTCTGCTTTAGGAAAAATTGCTCCAAATCCTCTTTCAATAGCTTCACATACTTTTATAGCTTTTAAGCTTTCTTTATATGAATCAGATGCAATAACAACTTTCACAATTATCCCCATCCTTTATTTTTACATTTTCTTCATTTTAAACGACAAGTATGAAAGTTGTCTTTTTAAATACAAAAAAAGCTTACATCATATGATGTAAGCTTTTTTATTTAGATGGAGCCTAGCGGGATCGAACCGCTGACCTCCTGCGTGCAAGGCAGGCGCTCTCCCAGCTGAGCTAAGGCCCCTTAGTAATAAAGCGGAAGACGGGATTCGAACCCGCGACCCCAACCTTGGCAAGGTTGTATTCTACCACTGAACTACTTCCGCGAAAATGGTGAGCCATGAAGGATTCGAACCTTCGACCCTCTGATTAAAAGTCAGATGCTCTACCAACTGAGCTAATGG
>NZ_JBXAHR010000010.1:0-58344 GCF_058952315.1 Bacillus sp. GW823-FHT06B01
GAACACGGAAGTTAAGCTCTCTAGCGCCGATGGTAGTTGGGACCTTGTCCCTGTGAGAGTAGGACGTCGCCAAGCAACTAAACACGAGTCAAATGACTCGTGTTTTTTCGTGTTTTCTTTTATAATCCATAGTAATTAAAAAATGTGTTTAAATAATTATTATTTTGATTAAATACAGGGGAATGTGGCTAGGATAGTGAATAAGCAAAAGAGTTGCAAATTTTATTAATACGTATATAATTAAAGTCAAAGATAGTCAAAGTCAATAAAGGTGGCGGATAAATGAGAAATATATCTGATATCATTGAGCAATATCTAAAGCAAGTTATTGACTTAAGTAATAATAATGTGATTGAAATCAAAAGAAATGAGATTGCGGATCGATTCGAGTGCGTACCATCTCAAATCAATTATGTAATCAATACCCGTTTTACGATAGAAAGAGGATTTGTAGTAGAAAGTAAACGTGGTGGAGGAGGTTACATTCGCATTATAAAAGTCAAACTGCATGACGATATAGACATGATTGATCAAATGCTTCATATGATTGATCATAGCGTTGCGCAAGGGAATGCAGAGAGTATGATTATACGTTTAATAGAAGAGGGAATCATAACAAATCGTGAAGCTAAACTTATGTTAAGTGTACTAGATCGTTCTGTATTATCAATGGATGTTCCTTCTCGAGATGAACTTAGGGCTCGAATATTATGCGCAATGTTAAGAACACTGAAATATAAATAAATATAGCTTTTGTAAAAGAATAATAACTAAGAGATAAGGCAGTTAAATATTGTAGAGGTTTTGAAAAAAGAACACGCACTTTTATTTAAACAAGTAAAGGAAAGTGAACAATCTAGTAATGTATGAAAAGTACTATCAGATAGATCGTTCCTATTGTAAAGGTGGGGATAGTGATGACTTGTCAAAACTGTAATATAAGACCAGCAACTTTACATTATACAAAAGTAATCAACGAAAAGAAGACGGAAGTTCATCTTTGTGAGCAATGTGCAGAACAAAGTGGCTATACGTCTTTCTTTCAATCACCGCAGTCTAACTTTTCATTCCATGATTTATTTGCTGGGTTATTACACGGTGAATCAACAATGTTTGAAGAAGGACAAAACGGGCTTTCGAATACAAGTATATTAAGGTGTCCAGATTGTAAGATGACATATGAGCAATTTACAAAGGTGGGACGGTTTGGATGTGCTTCTTGTTACGATACATTTAAGGAACATTTAAAGCCATTATTAAAACGTCTGCACGGTGGACATACAGATCATTGTGGAAAAATTCCGGAACGTATAGAAGGAAATCTTCACTTAAAGAAAGAATTAGATGAACTAAAACTCATTCTGAAACAATACGTACAGAAAGAGGAGTTTGAGAAAGCTGCTGAAGTAAGGGATAATATTCGAGGTCTTGAAAATCAGCTTAGTGAGCATAGAGAGGGGGAATAGTTCTATGTCACTGGACAAAATTATGAATGAAGCGATTAGTCCATGGATGAAGGGGGATGGCCCTGATTCTGATATTGTTTTAAGTAGTCGAATTCGTTTGGCTCGTAATTTTAAAAAATATCAATTCTCTACTATGCAAAACGAAGGAGAAGCTAGACAGATTCATGAATTATTTAAAAAGGAATTTATAAATAAAACGGTAGAACCTTTTGGAGATTTTGAACTATTAAAAATGAATGAATTAACGCCTCTTCAAAGGAGAGTATTAGTTGAAAAGCATTTAATTAGTCCTAACCTTGCAGGAACAGAATATGGAGCATGTCTATTATCAGAAAGCGAACATATTAGTGTTATGCTTAATGAAGAAGACCACATTAGGATACAGTGCTTATTTTCAGGGTTACAGTTATCAGAGGCCATTCAAAGTGCCAATCTAATAGATAATTGGATAGAGGAAGAGGTTGAATATGCTTTTGATGAATCACTTGGATATATAACGAGCTGCCCTACTAACGTTGGTACAGGATTGAGGGCTTCCGTAATGATTCACTTACCGGGACTCGTTTTAACGAAAAGAATTAGCCGCATTATACAAGTAATTCAAAAATTAGGGTTAGTAGTAAGAGGAATATACGGTGAAGGTAGCGAAGCGTTAGGTAATATATTTCAAGTGTCAAATCAAATGACGCTAGGAAAATCTGAAGAAGATATTATTGCAGATTTAAAAAGTGTCATTCAACAAATCATACAGCAAGAAAAAATGGCTAGAGAATTAATTGTACAAAATTCAAGTATTGAGCTTGAAGATAAGGTTTATCGCTCTTATGGCATACTAGCAAACAGTCGGTTAATTCAATCTGCAGAAGCGGCCACTTGCTTATCAGATGTACGACTTGGTATTGATTTAGGATATATAAAAGGTGTATCGAGAAATATTTTGACTGAGCTAATGGTTCTTACACAACCAGGCATTTTACAACAATATGCAGGCGGACCTTTAGGACCAGAAGAAAGAGATTATCGAAGAGCAACCTTAATCCGTGAGCGATTACGTATTGAAAAAAACTAAGCGCAAGTAGGAGGCGATTTCTATGATGTTTGGAAGATTTACAGAAAGAGCACAGAAAGTATTAGCTTTATCTCAAGAGGAAGCAATTCGTATTGGGCATAATAATATTGGAACAGAACACATTTTACTTGGGCTTGTACGCGAAGGGGAAGGAATTGCAGCAAAAGCGTTAATTGCTCTTGGGTTAAGTCCAGAGAAGGTTCAAAAAGAGGTAGAAGCGTTAATTGGACGCGGAACAGAAGCTTCTCAAACTGTACATTATACACCGCGTGCTAAAAAGGTTATTGAGTTGTCTATGGATGAAGCTCGTAAATTAGGTCATTCTTACGTTGGAACAGAACATATCTTACTTGGTTTAATCCGTGAAGGTGAAGGTGTAGCAGCACGTGTTTTAAATAACTTAGGCGTTAGCCTAAATAAGGCAAGACAACAAGTATTGCAACTTCTTGGAAGTAATGAAGCAAGTTCAGGTCACCAAGGTGGTTCTTCAACGAATGCAAATACACCGACACTGGATAGCTTAGCACGTGATTTAACAGTTGTTGCACGTGAAAACCGTCTAGATCCTGTTATCGGTCGTGGTAAAGAAATTCAACGTGTAATTGAAGTTTTAAGTCGTAGAACAAAAAACAATCCTGTATTAATTGGAGAACCTGGTGTAGGTAAAACGGCAATTGCAGAAGGATTAGCACAACAAATTGTAAATAATGAAGTTCCTGAAACATTAAGAGATAAGCGTGTTATGACACTAGATATGGGTACAGTTGTAGCTGGAACGAAATATCGTGGTGAATTTGAAGATCGTTTAAAGAAAGTTATGGATGAAATCCGTCAAGCTGGAAACATTATTCTATTTATTGATGAACTTCATACATTAATTGGTGCAGGTGGAGCAGAAGGTGCAATTGATGCATCGAACATTTTAAAACCATCTTTAGCACGCGGAGAGTTACAATGTATCGGGGCGACAACCTTAGATGAATATCGTAAATATATTGAAAAAGACGCGGCTTTAGAAAGACGTTTCCAACCAATTCACGTTGATGAGCCAAGTTTAGACGAATCAACTCAAATCTTGAAAGGTTTACGTGATCGTTACGAAGCGCATCACCGTGTATCTATTACAGATGATGCAATTGATGCAGCTGTAAAGCTTTCAGACCGCTATATTACAGATCGTTTCTTACCAGATAAAGCAATTGATTTAATTGATGAAGCTGCTTCAAAGGTTCGCTTACGCTCTTATACAACACCACCAAATCTAAAAGAGCTTGAAGTAAAACTTGAGGAAATTAGAAAAGAAAAAGATGCAGCTGTGCAAAGTCAAGAATTTGAAAAAGCTGCTTCCTTACGTGATATGGAACAACGCTTACGTGAAAAGTTAGAAGATACGAAGCGTCAATGGAAAGAGCAACAAGGAAAAGAAAACTCAGAAGTGACAGTAGAAGATATTGCAAATGTCGTTTCTACGTGGACTCGTATACCGGTTTCTAAACTTGCACAAACAGAGACTGATAAATTATTAAACTTAGAATCCATTCTTCACAACCGTGTTATTGGTCAAGATGAAGCGGTAGTAGCTGTAGCGAAAGCTGTTCGTCGTGCTAGAGCAGGATTGAAAGATCCGAAACGTCCGATTGGTTCATTTATTTTCTTAGGACCAACAGGTGTAGGTAAAACAGAACTAGCAAGAGCATTAGCAGAATCTATGTTCGGTGATGAGGATGCAATGATTCGCATCGATATGTCTGAGTACATGGAGAAGCATTCGACTTCTCGTTTAGTTGGATCTCCTCCAGGATATGTTGGATATGAAGAAGGTGGACAATTAACAGAAAAGGTTCGCCGTAAGCCATATTCAGTTGTCCTATTAGATGAAGTAGAGAAAGCTCATCCTGATGTGTTTAACATTTTACTACAAGTATTAGAAGATGGTCGCTTAACGGATTCTAAAGGGCGTACAGTTGATTTCCGTAATACAATTGTTATTATGACATCTAACGTTGGTGCAGATGCGTTAAAACGTAATAAACATCTTGGATTTAACGTGCAAGATGAGAGCCGCGATTATTCAGATATGAAAGGTAAAGTAATGGATGAACTGAAAAAGGCATTTCGTCCAGAGTTCTTAAACCGTATTGATGAAATTATCGTGTTCCATATGCTTGAGAAAAAACATATTCAAGAGATTGTAACACTTATGGTGAATCAGTTAGTGAAGCGCTTAAAAGAGCAAGAGATTGAATTGCATTTAACAGAAGGAGCGATTTCAGCCATTGCTGATAAAGGGTTTGACCGAGAATATGGTGCTCGTCCGCTTCGTAGAGCAATTCAGAAACATGTAGAAGATAGACTATCGGAAGAACTTTTAAAAGGTGCTATTGAGAAAGGACAAAAAGTTATCTTTGATGTTGAAGGGGAATCATTTGTCATTCATAGCGCTGAAAAGGTAAAATAAGTATAGACAAACTAAGAGGGCTACGAGATAGCCCTCTTTCTTGTACGAGAAGGATAAACTGTTTATAGATGAAAGTGAAGTGAAATATAAAACGATATGGCTAAAAAGAAAACAAAATTCACATGTCAAGAGTGTGGTTATCAGTCACCAAAATATATGGGGAAATGCCCTGGTTGTGGTCAATGGAATACGCTTGTTGAAGAGATGGAACCGGTTGTATCATCAAGACGGCTTAATTATGCCAATGCAATTCAATCGGAAGTAACAAAACCAAGACGCCTAACAGAAGTAGAAACAAAATCTGAGGCACGTATTGAAACGAAATTCCAAGAGTTTAACCGTGTACTTGGTGGTGGGATTGTAGATGGATCCTTAGTACTTATTGGTGGAGACCCTGGGATCGGGAAATCAACATTGTTATTACAAATTTCATCGCAATTAGCAGATTCTTCATATGATGTACTATACATATCAGGTGAGGAGTCAGCAAAGCAGATTAAACTTCGTGCAGATCGTTTGCATGTAAAGGGTAGTAATCTATTTGTTGTAGCAGAAACTGATCTACAGCGAATTGCAGCGCACATTGAAGAGATGAATCCAGCTTTTGTTGTTATTGACTCTATTCAAACGATACATTTACCTGAAGTGACGTCAGCCCCAGGAAGTGTAGCGCAAGTACGTGAATGTACAGCGGAATTAATGAAACTTGCAAAAACGAAAGGAATTCCTATTTTTATCGTCGGACATGTAACAAAAGAGGGGGCAATTGCAGGACCTCGTATGTTAGAACATATGGTCGATGCAGTTCTTTACTTTGAAGGAGATCGTCATCATACATATCGTATCTTGCGAGCTGTGAAGAATCGTTTTGGTTCCACGAATGAAATGGGTATTTTTGAAATGAAAGAGCTTGGTCTTGCGGAAGTCTTAAACCCTTCTGAAATTTTTCTTGAGGAAAGACCCGTTGGAGTCGCAGGATCAACAGTAGTTGCCTCAATGGAAGGAACAAGACCGGTTTTAGTAGAAATACAAGCATTAATCTCCCCTACTAGTTTTGGAAACCCTCGAAGAATGGCGACGGGAATTGATCATAACCGTGTATCGCTTATTATGGCAGTGCTAGAAAAAAGAACAGGTTTATTATTGCAAAACCAAGACGCATATTTAAAAGTAGCAGGTGGTTTGAAATTAGATGAACCAGCAATTGATTTAGCTGTGGCTTTAAGTATTGCTTCAAGTTTTAGAGATAAATCTACGCCACCAACTGATGCAGTAATAGGAGAAGTAGGATTAACTGGAGAAATAAGAAGAGTATCAAGAATTGAACAACGTGTACAAGAAGCAGCTAAATTAGGATTTCAACGTGCTATTATTCCTAGAAAAAATTTGGGGGGATGGACAATTCCGGATGGGATTGAGGTAGTAGGTGTATCTAATTTAGGGGAAGCGCTTCGTTTGACATTAGGAGGCTAGGCTATGGAAGAAAACAAGCAACGTGTCAAAAGCATGATTAATATTTTACAGCTCGTGGCCCCAGGAACACCACTGCGCGAAGGGATAGATAACGTGCTTCGCGCACAAACAGGGGGACTAATTGTTCTTGGGTATAATGAACAAATTAAAAGTATTGTTGATGGGGGATTTCACATTAATTGTGCATTCTCTCCTGCTAGTTTATACGAATTAGCAAAAATGGATGGGGCACTTATTTTAAATGAAACTGGAAGTAAAATTTTAATTGCAAATGCACAGTTAGTTCCAGAGGCATCTATTGATTCTATTGAAACAGGTATGCGCCACCGGACGGCAGAGCGTGTAGCAAAGCAGACAGGTAGTCTTGTTGTGGCTATTTCACAAAGACGTAACGTAATTACACTATATCAAGGGAATTTACGTTATACACTAAAGGATATAGGTGTTATTTTAACAAAGGCAAACCAAGCTATTCAAACGTTAGAAAAATATAAGGCTGTATGGAATGATGGTATTACGAATTTGGGCATTCTAGAATTTGAAGAAGTCGTTACAATGTCCGAGGTGGTTCATGTGTTACATAGTGTTGAAATGGTACTGCGGATTAAAAATGAAATATTGAGCTATATTCATGAGCTAGGAACGGAAGGTAGGTTAATTCGTTTACAACTTACAGAACTACTAGCTGATTTAGAGGCAGAGGCAGCGTTATTAATTAAAGATTATTATCAAGAAAAAACACAAGACCATCATCAAATTTTGAAAAAGTTACAAGATCTTGCGAATACACAACTTCTAGAGGATAGCGATTTAGTTAAATTGCTTGGCTATCCAGGACAAATGAGTTTAGAAGAAAGTGTGACGCCGAGAGGATACCGAATCACGAGCAAAATTTCGCGCGTTCCGCCACTTATCATTGAAAATTTAATTAATCGATTTAAGACTTTGCAAGGTGTTTGTCGAGCAACTATTAATGAATTGGATGATGTGGAAGGAATTGGAGAAGTCAGGGCGAAGAAAATACGAGAAGGCCTAAAAAGAATCCAAGAGCATCTCTATATGAGTAGACACAATTAAGAATATTACATTGATTCCATAATATAACGACACTAGAACATTTTTGGTATATGATATGGTATATTGGTAAATAAAACTATTTATAAAAAAAAAACACGTCCGCTTTTGCATTCGGCGTTTTGATTAGCGAAACAATGGTTAATAATGAGTAGGAGGTGGTTCGATGTTAAAACGGATTGTACAGCTCTTCTTTCTAGTAATTGGCGGAGCGTTAGGGATTTACTTAATCCCAAAAGTTATTAATGTATTAGACATCGGTGCTGTTCCATTATTGGAAGGATCGTATGTTCGTGCAATTATTGGTGCAATTATTTTATTTTTAACAACATTTTGGCTTGTAGATTATATTGTTCAACTTATTAAGCATATTGAAGAGGCTCTTGTAAAGGCGCCTGTAGCGGATGTTTTATTTGGTACATTAGGATTAATCTCTGGTCTTATTGTTGCATATTTAATTTTAATACCAATTCGTGAATTTACAATTCCAGTTATTAGTACAGTGTTGCAAGTGTTCTTTACTCTTTTACTTGGATATTTAGGATTCCAAGTAGGGTTTAAAAAGAGGAATGAATTACTAGGATTATTTACATTACCACAACGTGGGAAGAAGAAAAATAATAATAGTGAGAATGAAGAAACTGAGGTAGAAGAATCTACAACTCATTGGAAAATTCTCGATACGAGTGTAATTATTGATGGGCGTATTGCTGATATTTGCCAAACAAAGTTTTTAGAAGGAACAATTGTGATCCCACAATTCGTGTTAGAAGAACTTCAGCACATTGCCGATTCTTCTGATGCTTTAAAGCGTAATCGTGGTCGCAGAGGATTAGATATTTTAAATCGTATTCAAAAAGAGATGCCAATTCCGGTAGAAATTTATGAAGGCGATTTCGATGATATTCAAGAAGTGGATAGCAAACTTGTAAAGTTGGCGAAAATCACTGGTGGAACGGTAGTAACGAATGATTTCAACTTAAACAAAGTTTCGGAATTACAAGGGGTAACGGTGTTAAATATTAACGATTTAGCTAATGCAATTAAACCTGTTGTACTCCCAGGTGAAGAACTGAGTGTTTATGTTGTCAAAGATGGAAAAGAACAAAATCAAGGTGTTGCATATTTAGATGATGGCACGATGATTGTAGTAGAAGATGGTAGAGAATATGTAGGTTCACAACTCAATGTGCTCGTTACTAGTGTGTTACAAACATCGGCTGGGCGTATGATTTTCGCCAAACGTAAATTATTAGAAAAAGCATTATAAGTAGAGGATTATTAATATGTATACATTAATTATTCCAGCAGCTGGTCAAGGTAAGCGGATGGGTGCTGGTAAAAACAAGTTGTTTTTACTTATTAATGAAGTACCAATTATTGTGCATACGTTACGTGCTTTTGAAAAAGATAAAGCATGCAAAAGTATTATTATGGCCATTAACGAAGAAGAACGTCCGTATTTTGAAGAATTAATGCAGAAGTATCCAATTGAAAAGCCAGTACAATTTATTCAGGGCGGAGCCGAAAGACAAGATAGTGTATATAACGCCATTCAGCATACTAGTGATGTTGAGTATGTTCTTGTACATGACGGCGCGCGTCCATTTGTAACGAAAAAAGTGATTCAAGATGTATTAACTGCAGCGGAAAAATATGGAGCGTCCATTTGTGCGGTACCAGTGAAAGATACAGTTAAGAAAGTAGAGCAGGGTATCGTTGTCGAAACGGTAGAAAGATCTCAGCTTAAAGCTGTACAAACACCACAAGGGTTCGCTGTTTCTCTTTTGTTAGAAGCTCATAGAAGTGCAAAACAGGGTTGTTTCCTTGGTACAGATGATGCAAGCCTCGTAGAACGTATCGGGAAGCAAGTAGGTGTAGTAGAGGGGAGTTACTATAATATTAAAGTGACGACTCCAGAGGATTTATTAATTGCTGAAAGTTTCCTTCATGTTCAAAAGAAATGACATTGATGATTATAGCGAAAAAAAGCTCGGCAACAGCCGGGCTTTTCTTTATAAGGATAGCAATATAATATAGAATCATAAAGCTCTGTAGTTTAGCTTGAGGAGGATGTAAAAAATGTTTCGAATTGGACAAGGTTTTGATGTGCATGAGTTTGCGGAAGGTAGACCGTTAATTATTGGTGGAATTACAATTCCTCATGAGAAAGGATTAATTGGTCATTCAGATGCAGACGTATTGTTACATACGATTGCGGATGCATGTTTAGGTGCAATTGCAGCTGGGGATATTGGAAAGCATTTCCCTGATACAGATCCTGCTTTTAAAGATGCTGATTCAGCTGTATTGCTGCAAAAAGTTTGGGAATTTGTACGTGAGCAAGGTTACGAGTTAGGGAATCTAGATTGTACAATTATTGCTCAAAAGCCAAAGATGGCACCACATATTGAAAGTATGCGTAAACGTATTAGTGAACTATTAGAAACGTCTATTGACAATATCAATGTAAAAGCAACAACAACAGAAAAATTAGGATTTACAGGTAGAGAAGAAGGAATTGCTTCTCAAGCAGTTGTTTTATTACAGAAAAAATAATGGTTTTTAATTCGTAAGATGGATAATCACATTTTTTTGGTGTACAATTATAGAATGTGTTGACATTAAGAATGGAAGGTGTACCAATTATGGAAAAGCAAGTGAGAGTGCGCTATGCGCCAAGTCCAACAGGACACTTACATATCGGAAATGCGCGTACGGCATTATTTAATTATTTATTTGCTCGTCATCAAGATGGTAAGTTTATTATTCGTATTGAAGATACTGATGTGAAACGTAATGTTGCTGGTGGAGAAGAAAGCCAATTAAAATACTTGAAATGGCTCGGTATGGACTGGGATGAAGGTGTTGATGTTGGTGGTGAATTTGGACCATATCGTCAAACAGAGCGTTTAGATATTTATAAAAAATTATATGAAGATTTATTAGAGCGCGGTTTAGCTTACAAATGTTATATGACAGAAGAAGAGCTAGAAGCAGAGCGTGAAGGTCAAATCTCTCGTGGTGAAACACCGCGTTATGCTGGAAACCACCGTGATTTAACTGAGGAGCAAATGAAGGGATTTGAGGCTGAAGGCCGCATTCCGAGTATTCGTTTCCGTGTACCGGTTGATCGCGACTACACGTTTAAAGATATCGTAAAAGATGAAGTTGCATTCCATTCAAATGATTTCGGTGATTTCGTTATCGTGAAAAAAGATGGAATTCCAACTTATAACTTTGCGGTAGCAGTAGATGATCACTTAATGGAGATTACACATGTACTTCGTGGTGATGATCATATTTCAAATACGCCAAAACAAATGATGATTTACGAAGCTTTCGGTTGGGATATTCCGCAATTTGGTCATATGACTTTAATTGTAAACGAAAGCCGTAAAAAGTTAAGTAAGCGTGATGAATCTATTATTCAATTTATTGAGCAATATAAAGAGCTTGGATATCTTCCAGAAGCAATCTTTAACTTTATTGCACTATTAGGTTGGTCGCCAGTAGGAGAAGAGGAAATCTTCTCTCAAGATGAGTTTATCAAAATGTTCGATGCAGCTCGTTTATCAAAATCGCCTGCATTATTTGATTCTCAAAAACTAAAATGGATGAACAACCAATATATGAAAAAGCAAGACTTAGATATGGTGGTAGAGTTAAGTTTACCGCATCTAGTGAAAGCTGGACGTATAGGTGAAACTTTAAGTGAACAAGAACAAGCTTGGATTCGTGATGTAATTGCGTTATATCATGAACAAATGAGTTTTGGAGCTGAAATTGTAGAGCTTTCTGAAATGTTCTTCAAAGATCATGTTGATTATGAAGAAGAAGGACAAGAAGTATTAAAAGGTGAACAAGTACCAGAAGTACTTCGTGCATTTGCGGGTCAAGTAGAAGCACTAGAAGCGATGGAACCAGCAGCAATTAAGGCGGCTATTAAAGCAGTGCAAAAGGAAACAGGTCATAAAGGTAAAAACTTATTTATGCCAATCCGTGTTGCAACTACTGGTCAAACACATGGCCCAGAGCTTCCTAATGCTATTGCACTTCTTGGAAAAGAAAAAGTTTTAAATCGTCTTCAAAAAGTAATTGGTTAACATTTTCTAGATTTAGAAATATAATAAGTATACTTAAAACCTAATAAGGAAAAGCGACGAGAAGGAGAAGTAGAAAATCAGGCTTTTTACAGAGAGAACCACCTTTAGGCTGGAAGTGGTTTATAAGCGGATTTTTGAAATGCCCCTTCGAGTCTTCTGCTGAACAGCGAATTGTTTTGTGAAACGTCTTAGGGCGTAAAGTAAGCAGAAGCGGTGTAAACCGTTATCATAGATGAGTTTGAGGCTTTCTTTAGCCTAAACAGAGTGGAACCGCGCTTATAAGGCGTCTCTGTCAATATGACAGAGGCGTCTTTTTTATACCGTAAAAGTGGATATGAGTATAAGTTTTATCCCCGTGTATAAAAATTTAGGGGGATAAGTAGGGAGTTAGTTCACTCGAAAAAGCAGCCCATAAAGGGGAGGGAGCGTCGATGTTTAAGAGGCTTCGGGAAGATATTGAAGTCGTTTTTGAACAGGATCCAGCGGCAAGAAGTTATTTTGAAGTCATTTTGACTTACTCTGGATTACATGCAGTTTGGGCCCATCGAATTGCACATGCTTTTTATAAAAAGAATTTCTTCTTTATTGCACGTTGGATCTCACAAGTTAGTCGTTTTTTTACTGGTATTGAGATTCATCCAGGAGCAACAATTGGTCGTCGTTTTTTCATAGACCATGGAATGGGGGTTGTAATTGGAGAAACGTGCGAGATTGGTGATAATGTAACGATCTATCAAGGTGTTACATTAGGTGGTACGGGTAAAGAAAAGGGGAAGAGGCACCCTACAATTCAGGATAATGTATTAATTGCAACAGGTGCTAAAGTACTAGGTTCTATTACAGTTGGAGAGAATTCTAAAATTGGAGCAGGGTCTGTCGTATTAAAAGAAGTGCCTGCACATTCTACAGTTGTAGGTATACCTGGCCGAGTCGTTATTCAAAATGGAGTAAAGATCGGTCAAGAATTAAATCATTCTGACCTTCCAGACCCAATTTTTGATAAGTTAAAGGTCATGGAAGTAGAACTTGATAAATTGAAAAAACAACTTGAAGTAAAGGTAGAAAGGAAGGATAAAAATGACTATTCACATTTATAATACGTTAACGCGTCAAAAGGAAGAGTTTACTCCATTAGAAGAAAATAAGGTAAAGATGTATGTGTGTGGACCTACAGTTTATAACTATATTCACATTGGGAATGCAAGACCACCTATGGTATTTGATACGGTACGCCGTTATTTAGAATATAAAGGGTATGATGTGCAGTATGTATCTAACTTTACTGACGTAGATGATAAATTAATTAAAGCAGCAAATGAATTAGGTGAAGATGTGCCGACAATTGCTGACCGTTTCGTTGAAGCGTATTTTGAAGATGTAACGGCACTAGGTTGCAAACATGCAACAGTTCATCCGCGTGTAACGGAAAATATGGATATCATTATTGAATTTATTCAAGAACTTGTGAATAAAGGATATGCATATGAATCAGAAGGTGATGTGTACTTTAGAACGAAGGAATTTGAAGGATACGGTAAATTATCGCATCAACCAATCGCCGACTTACGTCACGGTGCACGCATTGAAGTAGGAGAAAAGAAACAAGATCCTCTTGATTTTGCTTTATGGAAAGCTGCGAAAGAAGGAGAAATCTTCTGGGAAAGCCCTTGGGGGAAAGGTCGTCCAGGCTGGCATATTGAATGCTCGGCAATGGCGCGTAAATACTTAGGAGATACAATCGATATTCATGCTGGTGGTCAAGACTTGGCATTTCCTCATCATGAGAATGAAATTGCGCAGTCTGAGGCATTAACAGGAAAAACATTTGCACGTTATTGGATGCACAATGGATATATTAATATTAATAATGAGAAGATGTCTAAGTCACTGGGGAACTTCATTTTAGTTCACGATATCATTAAGCAATATGATCCACAGCTAATTAGATTCTTTATGCTATCGGTACATTACCGTCACCCAATTAATTTCAGTGAAGATTTACTACAAAGCACAAATAATGGACTGGAAAGAATTAAAACGGCTTACGGTAATTTAAAACACCGTATGGAAAGTAGTACTGATTTAACAGATCATAATGAGAAATGGTTAGCGGAACTGGAAAAATTCCAGACTGCATTTGAAGAAGCAATGAATGATGACTTCAACACTGCTAATGCAATCACTGAGTTATATAATGTAGCAAATCATGCAAATCAATATTTACTGGAAGAACATACGTCTACAGTTGTAATTGAAGCATACGTAAAACAACTTGAAACATTATTTGATATTTTAGGGTTAGAATTAGCGCAAGAAGAGTTGCTTGATGAAGAAATTGAGGTACTTATTCAAAAGCGCATTGAAGCTCGTAAAAATCGTGATTTTGCGTTATCGGATCAAATTCGCGATGATTTAAAAGACCGTAATATTATTTTAGAAGATACCGCTCAAGGTACAAGATGGAAAAGAGGATAAGAATGATTGATGCAAAGCAATTAAACAGCTTAGCGTTAGCATATATGGGTGATGCGGTATATGAACAATATATCCGCTATCACCTACTTCAAAAAGGGAAAGTTCGTCCTAATCAATTGCATCGATTAGGGACAAGCTTTGTTTCGGCAAAAGCACAGGCGAAAGTTGTTTATCATTTATTAGAGACAGCATTTTTAACAGAGGAAGAAGAGGCGGTACTAAGAAGAGGGCGTAATGCAAATTCAGGTACTGTCCCGAAAAATACTGATGTACAAACATATCGATATAGTACAGCCTTTGAAGCGTTAATTGGCTATCATCACTTATTAAATAATCGTGAAAGATTAGACGAAATTGTATATAAGGCAATTGCTGTTTTAGAAGAAAAGGAAGGGGGCACATCATCATGAGTAGTGAATATATTATCGGACGTAACCCTGTAATTGAAGCGTTACGCTCAGGAAGAGATATTAATAAAATTTGGATCGCGGAAGGTGCTGCCAAAGGACAAATACAAATTGTACTAGCACTAGCGAAAGAAAATAAGATTATTTTACAACATGCACCAAAGAAGAAGTTAGATCAATTAGTTGAGGGGAACCATCAAGGTGTAATTGCTCAAGTGGCTGCATATCAATACGCTGAGCTAGAAGATCTATTTAAAGTGGCAGAGAAGCGTAACGAAGATCCGTTCTTCTTAATTTTAGATGAAATCGAAGACCCGCATAACCTAGGTTCTATTATGCGTACGGCGGATGCAACAGGAGCTCATGGAATTATTATTCCGAAAAGAAGAGCTGTGGGACTTACTGCATCAGTTGCGAAAGCATCGACTGGAGCAATTGAATATATTCCTGTTGCACGTGTAACGAATTTATCTCGTACAATCGATGAATTAAAAGAACGTGGACTTTGGATTGCTGGTACAGATGCAAAAGGGAAAACGGATTACCGTAATTTAGATGGTAAAATGCCAATTGGATTAGTAATTGGAAGTGAAGGAAAAGGTATGAGTCGTATTATTGGTGAAAAATGTGATTTCTTAATTACTTTACCGATGGTCGGTAAAGTTACATCCTTAAATGCTTCAGTAGCCGCAAGTTTGTTAATGTATGAGGTATATCGTAAGCGTCACGAAATTGGTAAATAAAAAATGAACGATATTTTAATCGTTGACGGTTACAACATTATCGGAGCTTGGGGAGACTTGAAGAAACTACGGGATGTAGATTTGCAATCATCAAGAGATGCACTGATTGATAAGATGGCGGATTACCAAGGATACACAGGTACAAAGGTAATGATAGTCTTTGATGCTTATACAGTCCAAGGTATTGAAAAAAAGATGAAACAATCGCGTGTGGAAGTCATATTCACGAGGAAGAATCAAACTGCAGATGAAAAGATAGAGCAGCTTGCGATTGAGCTTAGAAATATAAATACGCAAATATATGTTGCGACTTCTGATTATACGGAACAATGGGTTATATTTGCGCAAGGTGCTCTTCGGAAATCTGCACGTGAATTGGAGTTGGAAGTACAAGCGATGGAGCAACAAGTAAGAAGGCGTACACAAGACACAAAAGAAAAGCAACCCGCCATGCGAAAGATATTTAGTAAAGATATTACAGAAAAATTAGAAAAATTAAGAAGAGGAGAGCGTTGAAGCATTGACGCTCTTTATCTTTTTACTGTATAATATTGCTAAATAAATAGCGGTCGGAGGGATCAAGGTGGAAGCAGGCTTCGTAAGTGTAGGCGACGTTACATTTCGTGATTTAGAGGATGAGGCAATCGTTGAGTTAGTTCGAAAAGGTAATACTGACGCTCTAGAATATTTGATTCACAAATATAAGAACTTTGTTCGCGCGAAATCAAGATCTTATTTCTTAGTGGGTGCCGATCGAGAAGATATTGTTCAAGAAGGTATGATTGGATTGTTTAAAGCGATTCGTGATTATAAAGAGGACAAGCTGTCTTCATTCAAAGCATTTGCTGAACTGTGTATCACTCGGCAAATTATTACCGCTATTAAAACAGCAACAAGGCAAAAACATATTCCGTTAAATTCATATGTGTCTTTAGATAAGCCGATTTATGATGAGGAATCTGATCGGACATTATTAGATGTTATTTCGGAAGCGAAGGTAACGGATCCTGAAGAAATGATTATAAGTCAGGAAGAATATACAGACATAGAATCTAAAATATCTGAATTATTAAGCGATTTAGAAAGAAAAGTGCTTTCTTTATATCTGGATGGTCGTTCTTATCAAGAGATTTCGGAACAGTTAAACAGACATGTGAAATCTATTGATAACGCTTTACAGAGGGTGAAGCGGAAATTGGAACGATATATGGAAATGAGAGAGAGTACCACTTTAAATTCATAACAAATGCTACAGGTGTAAAAAATCACCTGTTTTCTTTTTGGAGAGAGTGCAAAAGGCATGTCATTGACATTGTCTTTTGTTGTATGATACATTTTTAGGGACATAATGTTACAAGGTTGGTGTAACTAATGAGAAAAAAAGTTGTACTCTCATGTGAAGAGTGTAAAAATCGAAACTACTCTACGATGAAAGATACGAGCTCAGTAGAGCGACTTGAAATAAAGAAGTTTTGTAAAACATGCAATCAGCATACAGTTCACAAGGAAACAAAATAAATAATTGAAATAATACACTGGAGGTCCCGTAGATGCGTTTAACGAACTTTTTCGGCGATGTAGGTCGCGAAATGAAAAAAGTAAGTTGGCCTAAAAAAGATGAATTACTCCGTTCAACAGCGACTGTTATCGCTACAGTTGTCTTCTTTGCGATTTTCTTCGCAGTGGTTGATATGGGCATTTCTTCTTTAATTCGGTTAATTCTTGGTTAATTCTTGAATAAGAAGCACTTATCCATGATATAATGTTATTTATAAGAACTGTGTAAAAGCCCGGTGAACGGGTTTTTTCATTTGCGCAAAAAAATGTACGTCAGGGAGGGAAGGACGCTCGTCCTAAATGAATGGAAAAAAGTTGGTATGTTGTCCATACTTATTCTGGATATGAAAATAAAGTAAAAGCAAACCTAGAGAAACGTGTAGAATCAATGGGTATGCAAGATAAAATTTTCCGTGTTGTTGTCCCGGAAGAAGTAGAAGTAGAAATGAAAAACGGTAAAGAAAAATTAATGAAAAGAAAAGTGTTCCCAGGTTATGTATTAGTAGAGTTAATCATGACTGATGACTCTTGGTATGTTGTACGTAACACGCCAGGTGTAACTGGGTTCGTTGGTTCTTCTGGTTCTGGATCTAAACCATCACCTCTATTAGAAGAAGAAGTGGTTACCATTATGAAGCATATGGGAATGGACAACGAAGTGGTTGATTTCGACTTTGAACTTCATGAGACAGTGCGTGTAAATGAGGGGCCATTCGCAGATTATACAGGTGCTATTGAAGAAATTGATGTGGAGAAGAAAAAGGTTAGCGTGCTTGTGGACATGTTTGGTCGCGAGACTCCAGTTGAGCTTGACTTCCATCAAATTGAAAAATTATAAAATGAAACTTGAAATGAATTGTAAAAAGTGATAATATCTTTTAAGTCAGTACGTCTTCGTTATCGGAGACGTTTTTTGAAAGATTTTATCCTTACAGATAAAATATGACGTGGGAGGGCAAATCACTGTCCAATTGACCACATCACGGACTTAAGGAGGTGTGTCTCGTGGCTAAAAAGGTAATTAAAATGGTAAAGCTTCAAATTCCTGCAGGTAAAGCTAACCCAGCTCCACCAGTTGGTCCAGCATTAGGACAAGCAGGTGTTAACATCATGGGCTTCTGTAAAGAGTTTAACGCTCGTACAGCTGATCAAGCTGGTCTTATCATCCCTGTTGAAATTACGGTATTTGAGGACCGTTCATTCACTTTCATTACTAAAACTCCTCCTGCTGCTGTTCTTCTTAAGAAAGTAGCTGGTATTGAGTCTGGTTCTGGTGAACCAAACCGTAATAAAGTGGCAACTGTTAAGCGTGATAAAGTACGCGAAATCGCTGAAACTAAAATGCCTGACCTAAACGCTGCTAGTGTAGAAGCTGCAATGCGTATGGTTGAAGGTACTGCACGCAGTATGGGCATCGTTATCGAAGACTAATTCGATTTGTTTTTAAAAAAGGTTGCGGGTCTGGAATTCCAATTCGCAACCTTTATTATCGTAAATGATTATCGTTTTTAAATAAATGGATGGCGCGCATCCTCAGGTTATACCTGAAAATAAGCGTAAACGTGGGAGGTTATTCCGCTAAAACCACATTCGAGGAGGAAATAAAAATGGCTAAAAGAGGTAAAAAGTACGTAGAAGCTGCAAAGCTTGTTGATCGTGCAACTGCTTACTCTGCAACAGAAGCAGTAGAATTAGTAAAGAAAACAAACACAGCTAAATTTGATGCGACTGTAGAAGTTGCATTCCGTTTAGGTGTTGACCCTAAGAAAGCTGACCAACAAATCCGTGGTGCAGTTGTTCTTCCACACGGTACTGGTAAAGTACAACGTGTATTAGTATTCGCTAAAGGTGAAAAGGCTAAAGAAGCTGAAGCTGCTGGAGCTGACTTCGTAGGCGATGCTGATTACATCGGTAAAATCCAACAAGGTTGGTTCGATTTCGATGTAGTAGTAGCAACTCCTGACATGATGGGTGAAGTTGGTAAACTTGGTCGCGTATTAGGACCTAAAGGTTTAATGCCAAACCCTAAAACTGGAACAGTTACTTTCGATGTAACTAAAGCTGTTAACGAAATCAAAGCTGGTAAAGTTGAATACCGCGTTGATAAAGCTGGTAACATCCACGTTCCAATCGGTAAAGTATCTTTCGAAGATGCTAAATTAGTAGAAAACTTCGGAACAATTGCTGACACTTTACAAAAAGTTAAGCCAGCTGCTGCAAAAGGTACTTACATGAAGAACGTAACAGTTGCTTCTACAATGGGACCTGGCGTACGTGTAGACGTTTCT
The DNA here is from genome assembly GCF_058952315.1 of Bacillus sp. GW823-FHT06B01. Lineage (NCBI taxonomy): Bacteria > Bacillati > Bacillota > Bacilli > Caryophanales > Bacillaceae > Bacillus > Bacillus sp. GW823-FHT06B01. The sequence continues at coordinate 19,117 of NZ_JBXAHR010000010.1, forward strand.
ACATTAGCGTAAAATTTGGAAGTTGACTTCATAAAGAAGTTTTTATATAATCATTTATGTTGTGAATTTAATTAGTGTACCGTAGACAGTAGGTGTCAATAGACTTAATTTCCTACCTAGGTGTTAATATACGAAACGGAATTTTTTTTCTGTGACTATATGCCTCCATGTCTACAAGTTGGGCATGGAGGTTTTTAGTGCACTTTCGGTACATCTTCTATATAATCTACAGGAGGTGTAATAACATGAGCAAAGTAATCGAAACTAAACAACAAGTTGTAACTGAAATCGCGGACAAACTTCGCGAAAGTAAATCTACAATCGTTGTTGACTACCGTGGTTTAACAGTTTCTGAAGTAACAGAATTACGTAAGAACTTACGTGAAGCTGGCGTTGAGTTCAAAGTTTACAAAAACTCTTTAACTCGTCGTGCTGCAGAGTCTGCTGAAATGGCTGAGTTAAACGAATTCTTAACAGGACCAAACGCAATCGCGTTCAGTAACGAGGATGTAGTTGCTCCTGCGAAAGTATTAAACGACTTCGCTACAAAACATGAAGCTTTAGAAATTAAAGCTGGTGTAATCGAAGGTAAACTTGTAACACTTGATGAGGTTAAAGCTATCGCTACTCTTCCATCACGTGAAGGCTTACTTTCTATGCTTCTTAGCGTTCTTCAAGCTCCAATCCGTAACCTTGCACTTGCTACTAAAGCAGTTGCAGAACAAAAGGAAGAGCAAGGCGCTTAATTTTTTAAAAGATAATTACTTGTTATCTATAAAACAATACAAACCTATTTAAGGGAGGATATTTACAATGACTAAAGAACAAATCATTGAAGCAGTTAAATCTATGACTGTATTAGAACTTAACGACTTAGTAAAAGCTATCGAGGAAGAATTCGGCGTAACTGCTGCTGCTCCTGTAGCTGTAGCTGGTGGCGCTGGTGAAGCTGCTGCTGAGAAAACTGAATTTGACGTAGTACTTGCAAGTGCTGGCGCTCAAAAAATCAAAGTTATCAAAGCTGTACGTGAAATCACTGGTCTTGGCTTAAAAGAAGCTAAAGAATTAGTTGACAACACTCCAAAAGCAATCAAAGAAGGCGTTTCTAAAGAGGAAGCTGAAGAAATGAAAGCTAAACTTGAAGAAGTTGGCGCTGCTGTAGAAGTTAAGTAATTAACTTTTGATGCTTTAAAAAAAGCTCGCTCTCATGCGAGCTTTTTTTTTAACTGTAAAGAAAAGAGGTGGCCATATGGCAGACCATTATTTTTCTAACGACCCTTCTAGTAAAAGTGATCGTAAACGATGGGAATTTACACTTCGTGGATCTCAATTTACTTTCTTATCTGACCGTGGGGTGTTCTCGAAAAACGAAGTGGACTTTGGTTCTCGTCTTTTAATTGAAGCGTTTCAAGTGCCAGATATTAAAGGTGATATATTAGACGTAGGTTGTGGATATGGACCAATTGGTTTATCGTTGGCGAAAGAGTTTCAAGACCGTAAAGTTCACATGGTGGATGTGAATGAAAGGGCGCTTGAGCTTGCGAAAGAAAATGCCGCTAACAATAGAATTGGAAATGTACGCATTTTTCAAAGTAGCGTCTATGAAAATGTAGATGGTATGTATGCTGCTATTCTATCTAATCCTCCAATTCGTGCAGGTAAAGATATCGTGCATGAGATTTTAGAAAAGGCTGTAGAGTATTTAGTTCCAGGTGGAGAGTTGTGGATTGTTATTCAAAAGAAGCAAGGTGCACCATCTGCACTGAAGAAACTAGAGGAAGTATTTTCTGAAGTCGAAGTTGTAGAAAAGAAAAAAGGATATTATATCATAAAATCAAAAAAACGTTGACGGTTATTTTTGGCTATGTTAACATTATACAATGCCAATATATGATTTTCTGCGTTGAGAAAGATGTATATTTTTGTTTCTCTTGGAAAAGATAGTAAAATCAGCAGATTATGAAACAGAATGATGGTTTTCTTATAGAAGCCATTTTTCTTTTTTGAGCAGGTAGAAAGACTCAACGTATTTATCTTTAAGAGAAAAAAACTACGCTAATAGCAGTAGTTGTATTTATTTGTGATTTTGCACAAATTTTTTTGTGCATTTATAATACTCATGATTTGAGGGGTGAAGCAGTTGACAGGTCAACTAGTTCAATACGGACGCCACCGCCAACGAAGAAGTTATGCCCGTATTAGTGAAGTATTAGAGTTACCAAATCTTATCGAAATTCAAACCTCTTCTTATCAGTGGTTTCTTGATGAGGGTTTGCGAGAAATGTTCCAGGACATTTCTCCGATCGAAGACTTTACGGGAAATCTATCGCTTGAATTTATCGACTACAGCTTAGGTGAACCTAAATACTCTGTAGACGAATGCAAAGAGCGTGATGTGACGTATGCAGCACCACTTCGTGTAAAAGTGCGTCTAATCAACAAGGAAACTGGTGAAGTAAAAGAACAAGATGTGTTCATGGGAGATTTCCCACTCATGACAGAGACTGGAACATTCGTAATTAACGGTGCAGAACGTGTTATCGTTTCCCAGTTAGTTCGCTCTCCAAGCGTATACTATAGTGGCAAAGTGGATAAAAACGGAAAACGTGGTTTTACTGCTACTGTAATTCCAAACCGCGGAGCTTGGTTAGAGTATGAGACAGATGCTAAGGATGTTGTATATGTGCGTATTGACCGTACGCGTAAACTTCCTGTAACTGTTTTGTTACGCGCATTAGGGTTTGGCTCTGATCAAGAAATCACCGAGCTTTTAGGTGATAACGAATACTTAAGCAACACATTAGAAAAAGACAACACAGATAGCACAGAAAAAGCATTGCTTGAAATTTATGAGCGTCTACGTCCTGGTGAACCACCAACAGTAGAAAATGCTAAGAGCTTACTTGTGTCTCGTTTCTTCGATCCAAAGCGCTACGATTTAGCAAATGTAGGTCGCTATAAGATCAACAAGAAATTACACATTAAAAACAGATTGTTTAATCAACGTTTAGCTGAAACATTAGTGGATCCAGAAACTGGTGAAATTTTAGCGGCGGAAGGAACAATCTTAGATCGTCGTACACTTGATCGCATTTTACCTTACTTAGAGAAAAACATTGGATTCAAAACAGCGAAACCAATGGGTGGAGTGGTAGAAGGCGATGTTGAGCTGCAATCTATTAAGATTTATGCTCCTGAGTCAGAAGGCGAACGCGTAATTAATGTAATTGGTAATGCAAATATTACTCGTGATGTAAAACACATCACACCAGGTGATATCCTTGCTTCTATCAGTTACTTCTTCAACCTACTATACAAAGTGGGGGATACAGATGATATCGACCATTTAGGAAACCGTCGTCTGCGTTCTGTTGGAGAACTATTACAAAATCAATTCCGTATCGGGCTTTCTCGTATGGAACGTGTTGTTCGTGAGAGAATGTCGATTCAAGATACAAATGCAATTACACCGCAAGCGTTAATTAACATTCGCCCGGTTATTGCATCTATTAAAGAGTTCTTCGGAAGTTCTCAGTTATCTCAGTTCATGGATCAAACAAATCCATTAGCAGAGTTAACTCACAAACGAAGACTATCTGCATTAGGACCCGGTGGTTTAACGCGTGAGCGCGCAGGCTTTGAAGTACGTGACGTTCACTACTCTCACTATGGTCGTATGTGTCCGATTGAAACACCAGAGGGACCAAACATCGGTTTGATTAACTCATTATCATCGTTCGCGAAAGTAAATGAGTTTGGTTTCATTGAAACACCATACCGTCGTGTTGATCCAGAATCTGGTCTTGTAACAGGGCAGGTTGATTACTTAACAGCAGATGAAGAAGATAATTATGTTGTAGCCCAAGCGAATATGAAATTATCTGAAGAAGGAGAATTCCTTAGCGAAGATATCGTAGCTCGTTTTCGTGGTGAAAACATTGTCACAAATAAAGAACGCATCGACTACATGGATGTATCTCCAAAACAAGTAGTTTCGGCAGCGACAGCTTGTATTCCGTTCTTAGAAAACGATGACTCTAACCGCGCACTTATGGGAGCGAACATGCAACGTCAGGCGGTTCCGTTAATGAATCCGGAATCTCCGATTGTAGGTACAGGTATGGAGTACGTATCAGCAAAAGACTCAGGTGCTGCAGTAATCTGTAAACATCCTGGTGTTGTTGAACGCGTAGAAGCACGTGAAGTTTGGGTACGTCGCTATGTAGAAGTTGATGGTCAAACAGTAAAAGGCGACTTAGATCGCTACAAAATGCAAAAATTCATTCGTTCTAACCAAGGAACTTGCTACAACCAACGTCCAATCGTAAGTGTTGGAAATGAAGTTGTAAAAGGCGAGATTCTTGCGGATGGTCCTTCTATGGAATTAGGTGAACTAGCACTTGGACGTAACGTGCTTGTTGGCTTCATGACTTGGGACGGTTATAACTACGAGGATGCGATCATTATGAGTGAGCGCCTTGTAAAAGATGATGTGTACACTTCTATTCATATTGAAGAATATGAGTCAGAAGCTCGTGATACGAAGCTTGGACCAGAAGAAATTACACGTGACATTCCAAACGTTGGGGAAGATGCATTACGCAACCTTGACGAGCGCGGTATCATTCGCGTTGGTGCGGAAGTAAAAGATGGAGATTTACTTGTTGGTAAAGTAACACCTAAAGGTGTAACAGAATTAACAGCTGAAGAACGTCTATTACATGCTATCTTTGGAGAAAAAGCACGTGAAGTACGTGATACATCACTACGTGTACCACACGGTGGTGGCGGTATTATCTTAGACGTAAAAGTATTCAACCGTGAAGATGGCGATGAATTGCCACCAGGCGTGAATCAACTTGTACGTGCATATATCGTTCAAAAACGTAAAATCTCTGAAGGTGACAAGATGGCCGGACGTCACGGTAACAAAGGTGTTATCTCTCGTATTTTACCAGAAGAAGATATGCCTTACTTACCAGACGGTACGCCAATCGATATCATGTTAAACCCATTAGGGGTACCATCTCGTATGAATATCGGTCAGGTATTAGAGCTTCATCTTGGTATGGCAGCAAGATACCTTGGTATTCACATTGCAACACCAGTATTCGATGGTGCTCGTGAGGAAGATGTTTGGGGCACGATTGAAGAAGCTGGTATGGCAAATGACGCGAAAACAATCCTGTATGACGGACGTACTGGTGAACCATTCGATAACCGCGTATCTGTTGGTGTCATGTATATGATCAAACTTGCGCACATGGTTGACGATAAACTTCATGCTCGTTCTACTGGACCATACTCACTTGTAACGCAGCAGCCTCTTGGAGGTAAAGCTCAGTTCGGTGGACAGCGTTTCGGTGAGATGGAGGTTTGGGCACTTGAAGCTTACGGTGCTGCTTATACTCTTCAAGAAATCTTAACAGTGAAGTCTGATGATGTTGTTGGACGTGTTAAGACGTATGAAGCAATTGTTAAAGGCGAAAATGTTCCAGAACCGGGCGTTCCTGAATCATTCAAAGTATTGATTAAAGAGCTGCAAAGTTTAGGTATGGACGTTAAAATGATGTCTAGCGACGATAAAGAAATTGAAATGCGTGATACAGAAGATGACGATGATCATCAATCAGCAGATAAATTGAATGTCGAAGTTGAGACAACTAAAGAATAATTGGGATAACCTGTAGACTAAAAGGGAGGTAGGCCCCTTGATAGATGTAAATAACTTTGAATATATGAAGATTGGACTTGCTTCACCTGACAAGATTCGTTCTTGGTCATACGGTGAAGTTAAGAAACCAGAAACAATTAACTATCGTACGTTAAAGCCTGAAAAAGATGGCTTGTTCTGTGAACGTATTTTCGGACCACAAAAGGACTGGGAATGTCATTGCGGAAAATACAAACGTGTACGTTATAAAGGTGTAGTTTGTGATCGATGTGGCGTTGAAGTAACGCGTGCAAAAGTTCGTCGTGAACGTATGGGTCATATCGAATTAGCTGCTCCTGTATCTCATATTTGGTATTTCAAAGGTATCCCGAGCCGCATGGGACTTGTCTTAGACATGTCCCCTCGCGCGCTTGAAGAAGTAATTTATTTCGCTTCTTATGTTGTAACAGAAAGTGGAGATACACCACTTGATAAGAAGCAATTACTTTCTGAAAAAGAATACCGTGCATATCGTGATAGATATGGTAGCACATTCCAAGCTGCTATGGGTGCGGAAGCGATTAAAAAGCTACTACAAGACATCGATTTAGATAAAGAAGTAGACTTCTTAAAAGAAGAATTAAAAACAGCGCAAGGACAACGCCGTACTCGTGCTATTAAACGTCTAGAAGTATTAGAAGCATTCCGTAACTCTGGAAATCACCCATCTTGGATGATCCTAGATGTTCTTCCAGTTATCCCGCCAGAACTACGCCCAATGGTACAGTTGGATGGTGGACGTTTTGCTACTTCTGACTTAAACGACTTATACCGTCGTGTAATTAACCGTAATAATCGTTTAAAACGTCTATTGGACTTAGGTGCACCAAGCATCATCGTCCAAAACGAAAAACGTATGTTACAAGAAGCTGTAGACGCATTAATCGATAATGGTCGCCGTGGCCGTCCAGTTACTGGACCAGGTAACCGTCCATTAAAATCACTATCTCACATGCTTAAAGGTAAACAAGGACGTTTCCGTCAAAACTTATTAGGTAAACGTGTTGACTACTCTGGCCGTTCTGTAATCGTTGTAGGACCGAACTTAAAGATGTACCAATGTGGATTACCGAAAGAAATGGCGCTTGAATTGTTTAAGCCTTTCGTTATGAAAGAGTTAGTTGGAAAAGGTTTAGCACACAACATTAAGAGTGCTAAACGTAAAATTGAGCGTGTACAACCTGAAGTTTGGGACGTTTTAGAATCTGTGATCAAAGAGCATCCAGTACTTCTAAACCGCGCACCAACACTTCACCGTCTTGGTATCCAGGCGTTTGAACCTACATTAGTAGAAGGTCGCGCAATTCGTCTTCACCCACTTGTATGTACTGCATACAACGCGGACTTTGACGGTGACCAAATGGCAGTTCACGTACCGTTATCATCAGAGGCACAAGCAGAAGCTCGTATTCTTATGTTAGCGGCACAAAACATCTTGAATCCAAAAGACGGAAAACCAGTTGTTACTCCATCTCAGGATATGGTATTAGGTAACTACTACTTAACACTTGAGCGTGAAGGCGCAATCGGTGAAGGTATGGTCTTCAAAGATGCAAACGAAGCAATACTTGCATACCAAAATGGATATGTACATCTGCACACACGTGTTGCAGTTGCTGCAAGTTCGGTAAATAATGTAACGTTTACTGAAGAGCAAAAGAGTAAGCTTCTATTAACAACAGTTGGTAAATTAATATTTAACGAAATCTTACCAGAGTCGTTCCCTTATATTAATGAACCAACAAACTCAAACCTTGAAAAAGAAACACCAGCGGAATATTTCGTTGAAAAAGGTGCGAACATTAAAGAAATTATTGCTAGTCGCGAAGAAGTGGCGCCATTTAGCAAGAAGATCCTTGGTAACATCATTGCGGAAGTATTCAAGCGTTTCCAAATTACGGAAACATCTCGCATGCTTGACCGCATGAAAAACTTAGGATTTAAGTACTCTACAAAAGCTGGTATTACAGTTGGGGTATCTGACATTCTTGTATTAGGCGAAAAAGATGAAATTCTCCATGAAGCACAAGCAAAAGTGGATAATGTAATTAAACAATTCCGTCGCGGTTTAATCACGGAAGAAGAACGTTACGATCGCGTTATCTCTATTTGGAGTAATGCAAAAGATGTTATCCAAGGAAAACTGATGAAATCCTTGAATAAACGCAACCCAATCTTCATGATGAGTGATTCCGGTGCCCGTGGTAACGCATCGAACTTTACTCAGCTTGCTGGTATGCGTGGTCTGATGGCCAATCCATCTGGTCGTATTATCGAACTTCCAATTAAATCAAGTTTCCGTGAAGGTTTAACAGTACTTGAGTACTTCATCTCTACGCATGGTGCGCGTAAAGGTCTTGCCGATACAGCACTTAAAACTGCCGATTCTGGTTACTTAACACGTCGTCTTGTAGACGTTGCACAAGATGTAATTGTCCGTGAAGATGATTGTGGAACAGATCGTGGTCTATTAATTGGTGCGATTAAAGAGGGTAATGAAGTAATTGAGTCATTATATGATCGTCTTGTTGGACGTTTTGCAAGAAAGACTGTAAAACATCCTGAAACAGGTGAAGTATTAGTTAGTGAAAACCAACTAATTACTGAAGATATCGCGCATATCGTTGAAAACTCGGGTGTTGAAACTGTAAACATTCGTTCAGCGTTCACGTGTAACACTCGCCACGGTGTATGTAAGAAGTGTTATGGTCGAAACTTAGCAACTGGTACAGACGTAGAAGTAGGAGAAGCGGTAGGTATTATCGCAGCTCAATCTATCGGTGAGCCAGGTACACAGTTAACGATGCGTACGTTCCATACAGGTGGGGTTGCCGGAGATGATATCACTCAAGGTTTACCTCGTATCCAAGAGATCTTCGAAGCTCGTAACCCGAAAGGTCAGGCAGTTATCAGTGAAATCGATGGTGTTATCGCAGCGATTAACGATGTTAAAGATCGCCAAGAAGTAGTTGTACAGGGTGAAGTTGAAGCTCGTACGTATGCTATTCCTTACGGTGCACGTCTGAAAGTAACTCTAGGACAGCCAATTAGCCACGGTAAAGAGTTAACAGAAGGTTCTATTGATCCGAAAGAATTACTAAAAGTAACGGACATTACGGCGGTTCAAGAATACTTACTACGTGAAGTTCAAAAAGTATACCGTATGCAAGGGGTAGAAATTGGTGACAAACACGTAGAAGTAATGGTACGTCAAATGTTACGTAAAGTTCGTGTAAGTGATGCGGGTGAAACAGATGTATTACCAGGAACACTACTAGATATCCATCAGTTTACTGATGCGAATGCGAAGGTGTTACTGAAAGGTAAACAACCAGCAACGGCTAGACCTGTTCTACTTGGTATTACAAAAGCTTCACTTGAAACTGATTCATTCTTATCTGCAGCATCGTTCCAAGAAACGACACGTGTCTTAACTGATGCAGCGATTAAGGGTAAACGCGATGAGCTTCTAGGATTGAAAGAAAATGTTATTATCGGTAAACTTGTTCCTGCTGGAACAGGTATGAATCGTTATCGCAAAGTGGATCTTGTAAAAACAACACAAGGTGACATGAATGTAGAAAACGATGAAATTTATGTGGAACAGTAAAATTTTCCGTCGTAAATTTTGTATAAAAACAGTTAATCCTAGTTGACATTGTATGAGTCAAAATGTTACTATAATCAAGGTTGCTCCTGAACGATGCTTTGGAGGATATTTATATGTCTTATCAAAAAGTGTCAAATGCTGAAAATGTAGTCGTTGGTCATAAACGCACATTGGAGGCAATCAAAAATGGTATAGTTAAAGAAGTTGTTATTGCGGAAGATGCTGATATGCGGTTAACCCATATGATCATTCGTACCGCCTTGCAACATAACATACCCATAACCAAAGTTGAATCAGTTCGTAAGCTTGGAAAAGTTTCGGGGATTCAAGTGGGAGCTTCAGCAATAGGAATAATAAGTTAAAACTGTTTTTGTGAGGAGAGAGCATTTGCTCTTCCTTGCAAAAACTTTGTTTTCAACTAATAATGAACCACCTGGATATGTGGTCATACAAACATGCGAAGGGAGGATAATCAAATGCCTACTATTAACCAATTAGTGAGAAATGGTCGTACTGATAAAGTATGGAAATCTAAATCACCTGCGTTAAACAAAGGGTTCAACTCTTTAAAGAAAAAATCAACTGATATCTCTGCACCTCAAAAACGTGGTGTATGTACTCGTGTTGGTACAATGACTCCAAAGAAACCTAACTCAGCGTTACGTAAATACGCTCGTGTACGTTTAACAAACGGTATCGAGGTTACAGCTTACATCCCAGGTATCGGTCATAACCTACAAGAGCATAGCGTAGTATTAATTCGCGGTGGTCGAGTAAAGGATTTACCAGGGGTACGTTACCACATCGTTCGTGGTGCGCTTGATACAGCTGGTGTTGACAAACGTATGCAAGGACGTTCTAAATATGGTACTAAGCGACCAAAACCTGCTAAAAAATAATAAACTTATAATGAAAGGAGGAACTCAATATGCCTCGTAAAGGACCTGTTGCGAAACGTGACGTGTTACCAGATCCAATGTACAAGTCTAAGCTAGTAACACGCCTTATCAACAAAATGATGGTTGACGGTAAAAAAGGTAAATCTCAAACAATTCTTTATAACGCTTTCGATATCGTTCGTGAACGTTCAGATAAAGACCCTATGGAAGTATTCGAGCAAGCTCTTAAGAACATCATGCCTGTTCTTGAAGTACGTGCTCGTCGTGTTGGTGGTGCTAACTACCAAGTTCCAGTTGAGGTTCGTCCAGAACGCCGTACAACTTTAGGTCTTCGCTGGTTAGTAAACTATGCTCGTCTTCGTGGTGAAAAAACTATGGAAGAGCGTCTAGCTTACGAAATCTTAGATGCAGCTAACAATGCTGGTGCATCTGTTAAGAAACGTGAAGACACTCATAAAATGGCAGAAGCTAACAAAGCATTTGCTCATTACCGTTGGTAGGATTCAACGTAAAATAAATGTAAGCATAAACCGCTTTATTTGTCGCTTATGGAAGTGTGGAGAGGGAGAATGCCTCTCCCTTTCGTTGGGCGCTCGTTTTACATAATGAGGGTACTGGACATACTGACATGTGTAACAATATAAAGTGGCTTTTTTGCTACTTAAAATAAAAAAATCCAATCCATATATGGAAGGAGCAAGACACCAAATGACAAGAGAGTTCTCTTTAGAAAACACTCGTAATATTGGTATCATGGCTCACATCGATGCTGGTAAAACAACAGCAACTGAGCGTATTCTGTATTATACAGGACGTATTCATAAAATCGGTGAAACTCATGAAGGTGCATCTCAGATGGACTGGATGGAGCAAGAGCAAGAGCGTGGTATCACAATTACTTCTGCTGCAACTACAGCTCAATGGAAAGGTCACCGTGTAAACATCATTGACACTCCAGGACACGTAGACTTCACAGTAGAAGTAGAACGTTCTTTACGCGTACTTGATGGTGCGGTAGCAGTACTTGATGCACAATCTGGTGTAGAACCACAAACAGAAACTGTTTGGCGTCAGGCTACTACTTACGGTGTACCTCGTATCGTATTCGTTAACAAAATGGATAAGATTGGTGCGGATTTCTTATACTCTGTAGGAACAATCCACGATCGTTTACAAGCAAACGCACACCCAATTCAGTTACCAATCGGTGCTGAAGATGAGTTCAATGGTATCATTGACCTTGTTGAAGAATGTGCTTACATGTACGGTAACGATTTAGGAACAGACATCGAGCGTGTTGAAATTCCTGAAGAGCATAAAGAATTAGCTGCAGAATACCGTGGAAAACTTATTGAAGCGGTAGCTGAGCTTGATGAAGAAATGATGATGAAGTACCTAGAAGGTGAAGAAATCACTGTAGAAGAGCTTAAAGCTGGTATCCGTAAGGCTACAACTTCTGTAGAATTCTTCCCAGTAATCTGTGGTTCTGCATTCAAAAATAAAGGTGTTCAAATTCTGTTAGACGCAGTTATCGACTACCTACCATCTCCATTAGACGTACCAGCTATTAAAGGTACTCTTCCGGATACAGATGAAGAAATCGAACGTAAGTCTAGCGATGAAGAACCATTCGCAGCTTTAGCATTCAAAATCATGACTGACCCTTATGTTGGTAAGTTAACGTTCTTCCGTGTGTATTCTGGTGTGTTAAACTCTGGATCATACGTGAAAAACTCAACTAAAGGTAAGCGTGAGCGTGTAGGTCGTATCCTACAAATGCACGCTAACAGCCGTGAAGAGATTTCAACAGTTTACGCTGGTGATATCGCTGCTGCTGTAGGTTTAAAAGATACTACTACAGGTGATACTCTTTGTGATGAGAAGAGTCTTGTTATCCTTGAGTCTATGGAATTCCCAGAGCCAGTTATCTCTGTAGCTATCGAACCAAAATCTAAAGCTGACCAAGATAAAATGGGTACAGCATTATCTAAGCTTTCTGAAGAAGATCCAACATTCCGTGCTCACACTGACCAAGAAACTGGCCAAACAATCATCGCTGGTATGGGTGAACTTCACCTTGATATCATCGTTGACCGTATGCGCCGTGAATTCAAAGTGGAAGCAAACGTTGGTGCTCCTCAGGTAGCATACCGTGAGACTTTCCGCGCTGCTGCGAAAGTTGAAGGTAAGTTCGCTCGTCAATCTGGTGGTCGTGGACAATTCGGTCACGTTTGGATTGAGTTTGAACCTAATGAAGAAGGTAAAGGTTTTGAATTCCAAAACAAAATCGTCGGCGGTGTAGTTCCACGTGAATACATCCCAGCTGTTGGAGCGGGTCTTGAAGACTCACTTAAAAATGGTGTACTAGCTGGTTATCCACTAGTTGACATCAAAGCTGCGTTAGTTGACGGATCTTACCATGATGTCGATTCATCTGAGATGGCGTTCAAAATCGCTGCATCTATGGCACTTAAAGCTGCGGTTTCTAAATGTAGCCCAGTAATTCTTGAGCCAATGATGAAAGTTGAAGTTGTAATTCCTGAAGAGTACATGGGTGACATTATGGGCGACGTAACATCTCGTCGTGGACGTGTAGAAGGTATGGAAGCTCGCGGTAACGCACAAGTTGTTCGCGCTATGGTTCCACTTTCTGAAATGTTCGGTTATGCAACGGCATTACGTTCTAACACTCAAGGACGCGGAACATTCTCAATGACATTTGATCATTATGAAGAAGTACCGAAGTCTGTTTCTGAAGAAATTATTAAAAAAAATAAAGGTGAATAATTGATTTTTATCGATTGTTCAAGTATAACTACTTATGTAAGCTTAGAAAGTGGGACGTAAGTTTCACTTTCTAGTCTAAATATAAAATAACCTATATAAACTAAGGAGGAATTTAGAATGGCTAAAGCTAAATTCGAACGTTCTAAACCCCATGTTAACATCGGTACAATCGGCCACGTTGACCATGGTAAAACTACATTAACTGCTGCGATCACTACAGTTCTTGCAAAAGCTGGTGGTGCTGAAGCACGCGGATACGATCAAATCGACGCTGCTCCAGAAGAAAGAGAGCGCGGAATCACAATCTCAACTGCACACGTTGAGTACGAAACTGAAACTCGTCACTATGCACACGTTGACTGCCCAGGTCACGCTGACTATGTTAAAAACATGATCACTGGTGCTGCTCAAATGGACGGCGGTATCTTAGTAGTATCTGCTGCTGATGGCCCAATGCCTCAAACACGTGAGCACATCCTTCTTTCTCGTCAAGTAGGTGTTCCTTACATCGTTGTATTCTTAAACAAATGCGACATGGTAGACGACGAAGAATTATTAGAATTAGTAGAAATGGAAGTTCGCGACCTATTATCTGAATACGGATTCCCAGGCGACGATATTCCTGTAATCAAAGGTTCTGCTCTTAAAGCTCTTCAAGGAGAAGCTGATTGGGAAGCAAAAATCATTGAATTAATGACTGAAGTTGATGCTTACATCCCAACTCCAGAACGTGAAACTGACAAACCATTCTTAATGCCTATCGAGGATGTATTCTCTATCACAGGTCGTGGTACAGTTGCAACTGGTCGTGTAGAGCGCGGAATCGTTAAAGTTGGTGACGTAGTAGAAATCATCGGTCTTGCTGAAGAAAATGCTTCTACAACTGTAACTGGTGTAGAGATGTTCCGTAAACTTCTTGACCAAGCTCAAGCTGGAGACAACATCGGTGCTTTACTTCGTGGGGTTGCTCGTGAAGACATCCAACGTGGACAAGTTCTTGCTAAAACTGGCTCTGTAAAAGCTCACGCTAAATTCAAAGCTGAAGTTTTCGTATTATCTAAAGAAGAAGGTGGACGTCACACTCCATTCTTCGCTAACTACCGTCCTCAGTTCTACTTCCGTACAACTGACGTAACTGGTATCATCCAATTACCAGAAGGTACTGAAATGGTAATGCCTGGTGACAACATCGAAATGACTATCGAACTTATCGCTCCAATCGCTATCGAAGAGGGAACTAAATTCTCTATTCGTGAAGGTGGACGTACAGTAGGTTACGGTGTAGTTGCTACTATCGTTGAGTAATCTTAACTGATATAAAAAAACCAAGGGATTTTCCCTTGGTTTTTTTGTTTGTATTTATATAATGAATGAAATGATTTTTTTATATTTTGACGAGTTTCTTCTATAGTAATACAAAATCAATAAAACCAAAATCCAGAAACTGTAAAATGGATTCTATGAGATGAAAACTTGAAATTCTTTAAAGTGCCATGTATAATAGCAAAAGTAGAGAAAAGCAGATGCAAACAAAAAGATGCTTGCATCTAGACGAATAACATTGTATAATAGACAATGTTGGTCTTTGACTGCGATGAAGTGGAAGGTTGCTGACACACCCGGCCGCTTTGCCATGGCATGGTGTGGGGAAATTTCCATGGAGAAGGTCTATTTTAGAAATAGGCGAACGAAGGAGGGAAAATAATGGCAAAAGAAAAAATTCGTATCCGTTTAAAAGCTTATGATCACCGTATTCTTGATCAATCAGCTGAGAAAATTGTAGAAACAGCTAAGCGTTCTGGGGCAACAGTTTCTGGTCCGATCCCATTACCAACTGAGAAGACTATTTACACAATTCTTCGTGCTGTTCATAAGTACAAAGATTCTCGTGAGCAATTCGAAATGCGCACACACAAACGTTTAATCGATATCGTGAGTCCTACTCCACAAACAGTAGATTCATTAATGCGTTTAGACTTACCGTCTGGTGTAGATATCGAAATCAAACTATAATTCATATAACTTAAAAATGTAGGAGGTGTAACTCATGACCAAAGGAATCTTAGGAAGAAAGATCGGTATGACTCAAGTATTTGCTGAGAACGGTGAGTTAATCCCAGTAACAGTTATCGCTGCTAATCCAAACGTTGTTCTTCAAAAGAAAACAACTGAAACTGATGGCTACAATGCAATCCAGTTAGGATTTGAAGATAAACGTGAAAAGTTAACTAACAAACCTGAACAAGGCCACACTGCTAAAGCATCTACAACTCCTAAGCGCTTCATTCGCGAAATCCGCGATGCAGACGTGGACGGATTAGAGGTTGGTCAAGAGGTAAAAGTTGAAGTTTTCGCTGCAGGTGAAATCGTTGACGTAACAGGAATTTCTAAAGGTAAAGGTTTCCAAGGTGTTATCAAACGCCACGGACAATCTCGCGGACCTATGTCTCATGGTTCTCGCTATCACCGTCGTCCAGGTTCAATGGGCCCAGTTGCTCCGAACCGTGTATTCAAAGGCAAAAAACTTGCTGGACGTATGGGTGGAGACCAAGTTACTATCCAAAACTTAGAAATCGTTCAAGTTGACACTGAGCGCAACTTATTACTAGTAAAAGGTAACGTTCCAGGTGCTAAGAAATCTCTTGTAGTTGTTCAAGGCGCTGTGAAGGTTAGCAAATAATTCACAATAGGAAGGAGGAATTCCAATGCCAAAAGTTACTGTATATAACCAAACTGGTTCACAGGTTGGTGAAATCGAATTAGCTGAAGCTATTTTCGGTATCGAACCAAATGAAGCTGTACTTTTCGAAGCTGTAATGATGCAACGTGCATCTTTACGTCAAGGTACACACAAAGTAAAAACTCGTTCTGAAGTTCGTGGTGGTGGTCGTAAACCATGGCGTCAAAAAGGAACTGGACGTGCTCGTCAAGGGTCTATCCGCTCTCCTCAATGGCGTGGTGGTGGTACGGTATTCGGACCTACACCAAGAAGCTATGCGTACAAACTTCCTAAGAAGGTTCGTCGTTTAGCAATCAAATCTGCATTAGCTACTAAAGTAGTTGAGAACAACATTGTAGTTCTTGAAGACCTAGTGTTAAATGCACCAAAAACAAAAGACATGCTAGCAGTACTTAAAGGATTAACTGTTGAGAAGAAAGCTCTTATCGTAACTGCTGATGCAAACGAATCTGTAGAGTTATCTGCTCGCAATATCCCTGGAGTAACAGTAATCACTGCTGATGGCGTAAACGTTTTAGACGTGCTTCATCATGATAAGCTAATCATGACAAAAGCGGCAGTGGAAAAAGTAGAGGAGGTGCTTGCATAATGAGAGATCCTCGTGATATCATTAAGCGCCCAGTTATCACTGAACGTTCTATGGAAATGATGGCTGAAAAAAAATACACGTTCGATGTGGACGTTAAATCTAATAAAACAGAAGTTAAAGATGCTCTTGAAGCGATCTTTGGTGTTAAAGTAGAAAAAGTGAACATCATGAACTACAAGCCGAAAGCAAAACGCGTTGGTCGTCACGCTGGTTTTACTAGCCGTCGTCGTAAAGCAATCGTTAAGCTAACTGCTGACAGCAAAGAAATCGAAATCTTCCAAGGTGTTTAATTCTTACTAAAGAAGGAGGGAAATTGAGATGGGAATTAAAAAGTATAATCCAACTACTAACGGTCGTCGTAATATGACTACGAATGATTTCGCTGAAATCACGACTGACAGACCAGAAAAGTCATTACTTGCTCCTTTAAGCAAGAAGGCTGGTCGTAATAACCAAGGTAAAATTACTGTACGTCATCAAGGTGGCGGACATAAGCGTCAATACCGTATCATCGACTTTAAGCGTAACAAAGATGGAATTCCAGGACGCGTTGCTACGATCGAATACGATCCAAACCGCTCTGCGAATATCGCATTAATTAACTACGTTGACGGTGAAAAACGTTACATTCTTGCTCCTAAATCTTTAGAAGTAGGTATGGAAGTTATGTCTGGCCCAGAAGCTGACATCAAAATCGGTAACGCATTACCATTAATCAACATTCCAGTAGGTACTGTTGTTCATAATATCGAGCTTAAGCCTGGTCGTGGCGGACAATTAGTTCGTTCTGCTGGTACTTCTGCTCAAGTACTTGGTAAAGAAGGTAAATACGTACTTGTACGTTTAACTTCTGGTGAAGTACGTCTTGTATTATCTGCTTGTCGCGCTTCAATCGGTCAAGTAGGTAACGAACAGCACGAACTTATCAAAATCGGTAAAGCAGGTCGCTCTCGCTGGTTAGGTAAACGCCCAACAGTTCGTGGTTCTGTAATGAACCCGGTTGATCACCCACACGGTGGTGGTGAAGGACGTTCTCCAATCGGACGTAAGTCTCCAATGTCTCCATGGGGTAAACCAACTCTTGGATTCAAGACTCGTAAGAAAAACAAAGCGTCTGACAAATTCATCGTTCGTCGTCGTAAAAAATAATGGGATTGTAGTACGGTTCATTTCTAGAACCGTACGCCAATCACGAAGGGAGGCACCAAAATGGCTCGTAGCTTAAAAAAAGGACCATTTGTCGATGATCACTTAATGAGCAAAATGGAAAAATTAGTTGCATCTGAGCAAAAACAAGTTGTTAAAACTTGGTCTCGCCGTTCAACAATCTTCCCTCAGTTCATCGGACACACAATCGCTGTATATGATGGTCGTAAACACGTACCTGTGTACATCACTGAGGATATGGTTGGCCATAAGTTAGGTGAATTCGCACCAACTCGTACGTATAAAGGTCACCTTGCTGACGATAAGAAAACTAGAAGATAATGAGAGGAGGCACTTCAATGCAAGCTAAAGCAGTAGCGAGAACAGTTCGTATTGCTCCTCGTAAAGTTCGTTTAGTAGTAGACTTAATCCGAGGTAAGCAAGTGGGTGAAGCGATTGCTATCCTTAACCACACACCAAAAACTGCTTCTCCAGTTGTAGAGAAAGTTTTAAAATCTGCAATCGCAAATGCAGAGCACAATTATGAGATGGATATTAACAACCTAGTTGTTGAAAAAGTTTTCGTTGACGAAGGTCCAACGTTGAAACGTTTCCGTCCACGTGCAATGGGTCGTGCAAGCCAAATTAACAAACGCACAAGCCACATTACAGTTGTGGTATCAGAAAAGAAGGAGGGATAATCGATGGGTCAAAAGGTTAATCCAATTGGTCTTCGTGTCGGCGTTATCCGTGACTGGGAATCTCGTTGGTTCGCAGAGAAAGATTATGCTACATTACTACATGAAGACATCAAAATCCGTGAGTACATTACTGTACGCTTAAAAGATTCTGCTGTTGCTAAAGTAGAAATCGAACGTGCAGCAAATCGTGTAAATGTTACAATTCACACTGCAAAACCTGGTATGGTAATTGGTAAAGGTGGTACTGAAGTTGAAGCACTTCGTAAAGCTCTTAACCAATTAACAGGCAAGCGTGTACACATCAACATTTTAGAAGTTAAGAGAGCTGATCTTAACGCTAAATTAGTAGGCGAAAACATCGCTCGTCAATTAGAAAACCGTGTATCATTCCGTCGTGCACAAAAGCAAGTTATTCAACGTGCTATGCGTGCAGGTGCTAAAGGTATTAAAACACAGGTTTCTGGTCGTCTTGGCGGAGCTGATATCGCTCGTGCAGAATCTTACAGTGAAGGAACTGTTCCACTTCATACACTTCGCGCTGATATTGACTATGCAGCAGTTGAAGCTGATACAACATACGGTAAATTAGGCGTAAAAGTATGGATCTACCGTGGAGAAGTCCTTCCTACAAAAAAGAAAGCTTCTGAGGAAGGAGGAAAATAATATGTTAATGCCAAAACGCGTAAAATATCGTAGAGAGCATCGTGGTAAAATGCGTGGTCGTGCAAAAGGTGGAACTGAAATTGCTTTCGGTGAATTCGGTTTACAAGCACAAGCTGCTTCATGGATTACAAACCGTCAAATCGAAGCTGCTCGTCGTGCAATGACTCGTTACATGAAACGTGGCGGTAAAGTATGGATTAAAATTTTCCCTTCTAAACCTTACACTGCAAAACCTCTAGAAGTACGTATGGGTTCCGGTAAAGGGGCACCAGAAGGCTGGGTAGCAGTAGTAAAACCTGGGAAAATTATGTTCGAAATCGCGGGTGTATCTGAAGAGGTAGCACGCGAAGCATTACGTCTTGCAGCTCACAAGTTACCTGTGAAATGTAAATTCGTAAAACGTGAAGAAAATGGTGGTGAATCTAATGAAAACTAATGATATTCGTGAATTAACCACTGCCGAAATCGAAACAAAAGTTAAAGCTTTAAAGGAAGAATTGTTCAATCTTCGCTTCCAACTTGCTACAGGACAATTAGAGAATCCAACTCGCATTCGTGAAGTGCGTAAAGCAATTGCTCGTATGAAAACTGTAGTTCGTGAAAGAGAGATCGGAATTAATCGATAAATTGAGGGGAGGTTTGCATAGTGAGCGAACGTAACCAACGCAAAGTTTATACTGGTCGTGTTGTGTCTGACAAAATGGACAAAACGATTACAGTTTTAGTTGAAACTTACAAAACTCATTCCTTGTACGGAAAACGTGTTAAGTATTCTAAGAAGTACAAAGCCCATGATGAGCAAAACCAAGCGAAACTTGGCGATATCGTTAAAATCATGGAAACTCGCCCGCTTTCTGCTACTAAGCGTTTCCGTTTAGTTGAAATCGTTGAAGAAGCGGTTATTATCTAAATAGACGAATCGGAATTTTTAGTCCGAAGGGAGGTTTCATAACATGATCCAACAAGAATCTCGTTTGAAAGTTGCTGACAACTCTGGTGCACGTGAACTTTTAACAATTAAAGTATTAGGCGGCTCTGGTCGTAAATATGCTAACATTGGTGACATTATCGTTGCTACGGTAAAACAAGCAACACCAGGTGGCGTTGTTAAAAAAGGTGACGTTGTTAAAGCAGTAGTGGTACGTACGAAGAGCGGAGCTCGTCGTCCGGACGGTTCTTATATCAAATTTGATGAAAACGCAGCGGTTATCATCAAAGACGATAAGAGCCCACGTGGTACTCGTATCTTCGGACCAGTAGCTCGTGAATTACGTGATAGCAACTTCATGAAGATCGTTTCTTTAGCTCCAGAAGTTCTATAATTTAAGGTATTGCCTTGCTAAGGAGGTGCAGAATTAAGATGCATGTAAAAAAAGGTGATAAAGTACAGGTAATCACTGGAAAAGACAAAGGAAAACAAGGCGTTATCCTTGTGGCTTTCCCAAAGCAAAACCGTGTTATCGTTGAGGGTGTTAACATCGTTAAAAAACACTCTAAGCCATCTCAATTAAATCCACAAGGTGGAATTATTACTAAAGAAGCACCTATTCACGTTTCTAACGTTATGGTTTTAGATCCGAAAACAGGTGAACCTACTCGCGTAGGCTTCAAAGTAGAAGATGGTAAAAAAGTTCGTATTGCAAAAAAATCTGGTGAATTATTAGATAAATAATTTTCTTAAGAAAGGAGGTCACTTCATTGAATCGCCTTAAAGAGAAGTTCCAAAAGGAAATTACTCCTGCTCTAGTGAGCAAGTTTAACTATAAATCTGTGATGGAAGTACCGAAAATCGAAAAGATCGTAATCAACACTGGTGTTGGTGACGCGGTATCTAACTCAAAAGCTTTAGACAATGCAGTAGAAGAATTAACACAAATCGCAGGTCAAAAACCTGTTGTAACTCGTGCTAAAAAATCAATCGCTGGTTTCCGTCTTCGTGAAGGTATGCCAATCGGTGCGAAAGTAACTTTACGCGGCGAGCAAATGTATGAGTTCTTCGACAAATTAGTATCAGTTTCTTTACCACGTGTACGTGATTTCCGTGGTGTTTCTAAGAAATCATTCGATGGTCGTGGGAACTACACATTAGGTGTTAAAGAGCAACTTATCTTCCCTGAGATTGATTATGATAAAGTAAGCAAAGTCCGCGGTATGGACATCGTAATCGTTACTACAGCGAAAACTGATGAAGAAGCTCGTGAACTTTTAACACAATTCGGTATGCCATTCCAAAAATAATGGAAACCAACGCTAAGTAGAGGAGGCGAAAACGTGGCTAAAAAATCTATGATAGCGAAACAAAAGCGTACTCCTAAGTTTAAAGTACAAGAGTATACACGTTGCGAACGCTGCGGTCGTCCGCATTCTGTATACCGCAAATTTAAGCTTTGCCGTATTTGTTTCCGTGAACTTGCATATAAAGGTCAAATTCCTGGTGTTAAAAAAGCTAGTTGGTAAAACCCACAAATGGGAAGGAGGTAAAACACATGGTGATGACAGATCCAATTGCAGACATGCTTACTCGCATCCGTAATGCGAACATGGTACGTCATGAGAAATTAGAGGTTCCTGCTTCTAAAATCAAAAAAGAGATCGCTGAACTTTTAAAACGTGAAGGTTTCATTCGTGATGTAGAATACATCGAGGATAACAAACAAGGTATCCTTCGTATTTTCCTGAAATATGGTGCAAACAATGAACGTGTAATCACTGGATTAAAACGTATCAGTAAACCTGGCTTACGCGTTTACGCTAAAGCTGATGAAGTACCACGTGTACTTAACGGATTAGGTATCGCTCTTGTTTCTACATCTAAGGGAGTAATGACAGACAAAGACGCTCGTCAATTACAAACTGGTGGAGAAGTAGTAGCATACGTTTGGTAATATATATTTAAAACGAACGGAGGTGTGACCACATGTCTCGTATTGGTAAAAAGATTCTTGAAATCCCTGCAGGTGTTACTATTACAATTGCAGAAGACAATACTGTAGCAGTAAAAGGCCCTAAAGGTGAATTAACTCGTAAATTCAATGCTGATATGTCTATCAAAATTGAAGAAAATACACTAACAGTTGAGCGTCCATCTGAACAGAAGGAACACCGTGCATTACACGGTACAACTCGTGCTTTAATCGGAAACATGGTTGAAGGTGTAACTACAGGTTTCGCACGCGGACTTGAATTAGTCGGTGTTGGTTACCGTGCTCAAAAACAAGGAGATAAACTTGTATTAAGCGTAGGTTATTCTCATCCAGTAGAAATGACTCCGGAAGCAGGTCTTGAAGTTGAAGTACCTGTACCAACTAAAATCGTAATCAAAGGTATCGACAAGCAACGTGTTGGCGAATTTGCTGCTAACATCCGTGCTGTACGTGCTCCTGAGCCTTATAAAGGTAAAGGTATTCGTTACGAAGGCGAAGTTGTTCGTCGTAAAGAAGGTAAAACTGCTAAGTAAACCCGTTAGGTGAGAGAAAGGAGTGACAAGAATGATCACTAAAGCTGATAAAAATGCGACTCGTAAGAAAAGACATGCACGTGTACGTGCTAAACTTACTGGTACTGCAGAACGTCCACGTTTAAACGTGTTCCGTTCTAACCAACATATTTACGCTCAAGTTATTGATGATGTAAATGGTGTAACGTTAGTAAGTGCATCTACTCTTGATAAAGACCTTGCTCTTAACGGTACTAGCAATACTGAAGCTGCTACGAAAGTAGGAGAATCAGTTGCTAAGCGTGCTGTAGAGAAAGGCGTTAAAGAAGTAGTATTCGATCGCGGTGGTTACTTATACCATGGCCGTGTTAAAGCTCTAGCTGAGGCTGCTCGTGAGGCTGGATTACAATTTTAATGGTCAAAGGAGGGAAAATTGATGCATCGCATTGACCCAAGTAAATTAGAACTTGAAGAACGTGTAGTTACGATAAATCGTGTCGCGAAAGTTGTTAAGGGTGGTCGTCGTTTCCGCTTTGCTGCACTAGTTGTAGTTGGCGATAAAAACGGTCATGTTGGATTCGGTACTGGTAAAGCACAAGAGGTACCAGACGCAATCCGCAAAGCTATCGAAGACGCTAAGAAAAACTTAATCGCTGTACCATTAGTTGGTACAACAATTCCACACACAATCAACGGTCATTTTGGAGCTGGTGAAGTATTCTTAAAACCTGCTGCTGAAGGTACTGGTGTTATTGCTGGTGGACCTGTTCGTGCGGTACTTGAATTAGCTGGTGTACAAGATATTCTTTCGAAATCTCTTGGTTCTAACACACCAATCAACATGATTCGCGCTACTGTGAACGGATTAAGCGAACTTAAGCGTGCTGAAGATGTTGCAAAATTACGCGGTAAATCTGTAGAAGAGCTACTAGGTTAAGGAGGGAAAACAAATGGCGAAAAAGTTAGAAATTACCCTCACTCGTAGTGTAATTGGTCGTCCACAAGATCAACGTGCGACGGTAGAAGCTTTAGGTCTTAAAAAGTTGAATTCAACTGTAGTTAAGGAAGAAACTCCTGCTATTCTTGGTATGATCAACAAAGTTTCTCACCTTATAACTGTAACAGAAGCTTAAGGATAACTCATTAATATAAGGAGGTGCCTGGGAATGAAACTTCATGAATTAAAACCTGCAGAAGGTTCTCGTAAAGTACGTAACCGTGTCGGTCGTGGTATCGGTTCTGGTAACGGTAAAACTGCTGGTAAAGGTCATAAAGGACAAAACGCACGTTCTGGTGGCGGTGTTCGTCTTGGCTTCGAAGGTGGTCAAACTCCATTATTCCGTCGTTTACCAAAACGCGGCTTCACAAACATTAACCGTAAAGAGTTTACTATTGTAAACTTATCAACGTTAAATCGTTTTGAAGATGGTACAGAAGTAACACCTGAATTATTGCTGGAAACTGGCGTTATCAGCAAGTTAAACGACGGTGTTAAAATTCTTGCAAGCGGCGCAGTAGAGAAAAAATTAACTGTTAAAGCGCACAAGTTCTCTTCAAGTGCTAAAGAAGCAATTGAAGCAGCTGGCGGATCAGTTGAGGTGATCTAATGTTTCGTACAATCTCCAACTTTATGCGCGTTGCTGAGATAAGACGTAAAATATTATTCACTTTAGCGATGTTAATCGTATTCAGGATTGGCACGTTTATCCCAGTGCCATTTACAAATGGAGACGTACTGAAAGCACAAGATCAATTAAATGCCTTAGGTATCCTAAATACATTTGGCGGTGGCGCCTTGAAAAACTTCTCCATCTTCGCGATGGGAATCATGCCGTATATTACAGCATCCATCATCGTGCAATTATTGCAGATGGATGTTGTTCCTAAATTTTCGGAATGGTCGAAGCAAGGTGAAATGGGCCGTCGTAAACTAACGCAATTCACGCGTTACTTTACAATTGTTCTTGCGTTTATTCAGGGGTTTGGTATGTCAATCGGTTTTAACGGTATGGTAGGTGGGCAATTAATTTTGAATCCTGGTTGGAGCACTTATTTATACATTGCTACGGTACTGACTGCTGGTACTGCATTTTTAATGTGGTTAGGTGAACAGATTACAGCTAAAGGTGTAGGTAATGGTATTTCCATCCTTATCTTTGGCGGTATTGCCGCAGCGATCCCAAGTGTTATATCTCAAGTGTATCAACAACAGTTTCAAAATATCGGAGATCAATTGTTCATGAGTATCGTTAAAGTTGCATTGATCTTACTAGCTGTGCTAGCGGTTATTGTTGGTGTTATTTTCATTCAACAGGCTGTTAGAAAGATCCCAATTCAATATGCGAAGCGTGTAACAGGAGGGAATGGGAATCATGCTGGAGCACAAAACACACATTTACCGCTTAAGGTAAATAGTGCGGGTGTTATTCCAGTCATTTTTGCTGTTTCATTCTTAATTACGCCTCCAACTATTGCACAGTTCTTCCCGAATCATGATGTATCGCAGTGGATCATTGCAAACTTTAACTATTCTCACCCAGTGGGAATGATCATATATGTTGCGCTCATTGTAGCCTTCACATATTTCTATGCGTTTGTTCAGGTTAATCCAGAGCAAATGTCAGAGAATCTAAACAAACAAGGTGGATATGTTCCAGGTATTCGTCCGGGTAAGAATACGGAACAATATCTAACAAAAATCTTGTATCGTTTGACCTTTGTAGGATCAATTTTCCTAGCAGCGATTGCAATCTTACCAGTTATCTTTACGAAATTGGGAAATCTTCCTCCATCTGCACAGATTGGTGGAACGAGTATGTTAATCGTTGTCGGCGTTGCTTTAGAAACAATGAAGCAGCTAGAAAGTCAACTGGTAAAACGCCATTACAAAGGGTTTATCAAGCAATGAGTAAGTGGGAAGAATTGTCTTCCCTACATGCTCATGTACTCTGAGGGGGAACAAGGATGAACTTAATTTTAATGGGGCTTCCTGGTGCTGGTAAAGGTACACAAGCCGAACAGATTGTTGCCAAGTATAACATCCCTCACATTTCAACAGGAGATATGTTCCGTGCAGCTATGAAGGCTGAAACTGAAATGGGTCTACAAGCAAAATCTTTTATTGATAAAGGTGCACTTGTTCCAGATGAAGTTACAATCGGAATCGTTCGTGAACGTTTAAGTCAAGAAGACTGCGTAAGAGGTTTCTTACTAGACGGTTTCCCACGAACTGTTGCACAAGCATCAGCTCTTGAAGAGATTATGAAAGATCTTGGTAAAAAAATCGACTATGTTTTAAACATTAATGTGGATTCAGGGTTGTTATTAACACGCCTTACAGGCCGTCGCATTTGTAAAGAGTGCGGTGCGACTTACCACTTAGAATTCAATCCACCAGCAAAAGCTGATGTGTGCGATAAATGTGGTGGCGAATTATATCAACGCTCTGATGACAATGAAGAAACTGTGGCAAATCGTTTAGATGTAAATATTAAGCAAACAAAACCTTTGCTTGATTTCTACGAGGAGCTTGGTTACTTACAAAGCATTAATGGTGAGCAAGATATCAATAAAGTATTTGCTGATATCGATGTTCTCATCGGAGGCTTAGCGTAATGATCATCTGCAAAACTCCTCGCGAGATAGAAATCATGCGAGAAGCTGGCAGGATCGTTGCTTTAACTCATCAAGAGTTGAAACAGCATATTACTCCAGGAATTACAACGAAAGAGCTCGATCAAATAGCGGAAAAGACGATTCAAAAATATGGTGCTACGCCATCTTTTAAAGGATACAACGGATTTCCGGGGAGCATATGTGCTTCTGTAAATGAAGAGCTTGTACACGGAATTCCAGGGAAGCGCAAGCTCGAAGAGGGCGATATCATCAGTATCGATATTGGTGCGAAATACAATGGGTACCATGGAGATTCTGCATGGACGTATCCAGTTGGAAACATTTCTGAATCTGTTCAAAAGCTACTTGATGTCACAGAAAAATCGTTGTATCTTGGTCTAGAACAAGTAAAACCAGGCGAAAGATTATCAAATATCTCACATGCGGTTCAAACCCATGCTGAAGAGAATGGGTTCTCGATCGTTAGGGAGTATGTTGGTCACGGAATCGGGCAAGACTTACATGAGGACCCTCAAATCCCGCACTATGGTCCACCAAATAGAGGCCCTAGATTAAAGCCGGGAATGGTCATCTGTGTTGAGCCGATGGTGAATCAAGGAAGACGATATGTAAAAACACTATCTGATGACTGGACAGTGGTAACGGTAGATGGTAAATGGTGTGCACACTTTGAGCACACGATTGCTCTTACAGAAGCAGGATACGAAATCCTTACCACTTTATAAGTAGCTGGCTCTCCGGGATTTCAGAGCAGTGTAAAATGTTACTGATTTGAAGAAGGGAGAACTATTGAATGGCTAAAGATGATGTAATTGAAGTCGAAGGTACCGTTCTTGAAACGTTGCCAAATGCTATGTTCAAAGTAGAATTAGAGAATGGGCATGTCGTATTGGCTCACGTTTCTGGTAAAATCCGTATGAACTTCATTCGTATTTTACCAGGAGACAAAGTTACGGTAGAATTATCTCCGTACGATTTAAATCGTGGTCGTATTACGTACCGTTTTAAATAATATAGCACTCCGTAATCTTTAAGGAGGTTCGAGACATGAAAGTAAGACCGTCAGTTAAACCAATCTGCGAAAAATGTAAAGTTATTCGTAGACGTGGAAAAGTAATGGTTATTTGTGAAAACCCTAAACATAAACAAAAACAAGGTTAATCAGAAGGAGGTGCATTCAGAATGGCACGTATCGCAGGTGTAGATATTCCTCGAGACAAACGCGTTGTTATTTCTTTAACTTACGTATTCGGCATTGGTCGCACAACTGCTGAAAAAATTCTAACTGAAGCTGGTATTTCTTCAGAAACACGAGTTCGTGATTTAACGGAAGACGAACTAGGACGTATCCGTGATATCATCGATCGTATTAAAGTTGAGGGAGACCTTCGTCGTGAAGTATCTCTTAACATTAAACGTCTAATGGAGATCGGTTCTTACCGTGGTCTTCGTCACCGTCGTGGTTTACCAGTTCGTGGTCAAAACTCTAAAAACAATGCTCGTACACGTAAAGGTCCACGTCGTACAGTAGCAAATAAAAAGAAATAATAAGTAAAGGAGGTTGAACTAACAATGGCACGTAAAACAAACACTCGTAAAAAACGTGTGAAAAAGAATATTGAAGCTGGTATAGCTCATATTCGTTCTACTTTCAACAACACAATCGTAACACTTACAGATACTCATGGTAACGCACTTTCTTGGTCTAGTGCTGGTGCACTTGGTTTCCGTGGATCTCGTAAGTCTACTCCATTCGCTGCGCAAATGGCTGCTGAAGCTGCTGCTAAAGTTGCAATGGAGCACGGTTTAAAAACTTTAGAGGTTACTGTTAAAGGTCCTGGTGCTGGCCGTGAAGCTGCAATTCGTGCTCTTCAAGCTGCAGGTCTAGAAGTAACAGCAATTAGAGATGTTACTCCAGTTCCTCATAATGGATGTCGTCCACCAAAACGTCGTCGTGTGTAATTTTTCTGTATAGAATTTTCCCTTTTGTCTATAATGGATATGATGCATTATCGAGAAATTTCGTACAGAAACATCGCTTGTTGTGCACAATCGGGAACTGCCTAAGGGGGACTTTCGGTTAGACAGGGGGTATCCCTTTGTTTAACCGGGGTTTCGACGTTTTGAAGGAGGGTTTAGTTAATGATTGAAATCGAAAAGCCGAAAATCGAAACGGTTGAACTTAACGAAGATGCTAAATATGGTAAATTCGTAATTGAACCGCTTGAGCGTGGATATGGTACTACTTTGGGTAACTCCTTACGTCGTATTCTTTTATCCTCACTCCCTGGTGCCGCTGTTACTGCTATCCAAATCGATGGCGTATTACATGAATTTTCAACAGTTGAGGGCGTAGTAGAAGACGTTACGACGATCATCTTAAACTTGAAAAAGTTAGCTCTTAAAATCTACTCTGAAGAAGAGAAGACGTTGGAAATTGATGTGCAGGGCGAAGGTATTGTCACAGCTGCTGATATTACTCACGATAGTGATGTAGAAATCTTAAATCCAGATTTACACATTGCAACGTTAGCAAAAAATGCGCATTTCCGCATGCGTTTAACTGCAAAGCGTGGCCGTGGGTATACGCCAGCTGATGCAAATAAAAGCGAAGATCAACCAATAGGAGTAATTCCTATTGATTCTATTTATACTCCAGTATCACGTGTGACTTACCAAGTGGAAAAGACACGTGTCGGACAAGTGGCTAATTATGATAAGCTTACGCTTGATGTATGGACGGATGGAAGCATCGGGCCAAAAGAAGCTATCTCTTTAGGTGCCAAAATCTTAACTGAGCATTTAAATATCTTTGTTGGTTTAACTGATGAAGCACAAAATGCTGAGATTATGGTCGAGAAGGAAGAAGATCAAAAAGAGAAAGTTCTTGAGATGACTATCGAAGAACTAGATCTTTCTGTTCGTTCTTATAATTGCCTAAAACGTGCAGGAATTAATACTGTACAAGAGCTTGCGAACAAAACAGAAGAAGATATGATGAAAGTTCGTAACTTAGGACGTAAATCCTTAGAAGAAGTTAAACATAAACTTGAGGAATTAGGTTTAGGTTTACGTAAAGACGACTGAGGATTTAAACCCATCAACAAAGGAGGGAACTACGAATGGCATACAGAAAATTAGGCCGTACAAGTGCGCAACGTAAAGCTATGTTACGTGATTTAGCTACTGATTTAATTATCAACGAGCGCATCCAAACGACAGAAACTCGTGCAAAAGAACTTCGTTCTGTAGTGGAAAAAATGATCACTTTAGGTAAACGCGGAGATCTTCACGCTCGTCGTCAAGCAGCAGCTTTCATTCGCAATGAAGTAGCTAACGCTGAGACTGGTCAAGATGCACTTCAAAAATTATTCGCTGATGTAGCTCCACGCTATGCTGAGCGCCAAGGCGGATACACTCGTATTGCAAAAATTGGTCCACGTCGCGGAGACGCAGCACCAATGGTAATTATCGAGTTAGTATAATGATAATTAAAAGGGCAGGACAGTTCTTTTCAAGAAACTGGTCATGGCCCTTTTTTTTAAATATAAAAATAGGCTAACTTGGCGAAGGAAAGGGTGCCTTGTATTGAAAAAAGAGAAACTTCGGACAGAGAATATATCATTTCAATATCCTGGGGCAGCCACTTATGCATTAAAAGATGTTTCATTTTCCTTGTATGAGGGAGAATGGGTATCTGTTATTGGACAAAACGGTTCAGGGAAGTCTACACTTGCAAAATTATTGAATGGTTTGTTTTTGCCGGAAGCAGGGACTATTACAGTAAATGATACAATGGTTTTATCAGAGGAAACGGTATGGGATGTTCGAAAACAAATTGGGATGGTATTTCAAAATCCAGATAATCAATTTGTTGGAACGACAGTGCAAGACGACGTTGTTTTTGGCTTAGAGAATATCGGAATGCCAAGAGAGAAAATGGTAGAAAGATTAGATCAGGCTCTCAAACTTGTCCGTATGGAAGATTTTCTTAATGATGAACCTCATTCGTTATCTGGTGGGCAAAAGCAGCGAGTGGCAATAGCAGGCGTTTTAGCACTTCAGCCATCTATTTTGATATTAGATGAAGCAACGTCAATGCTAGATCCTCAAGGGAGACGTGAAGTAGTAGAAACGGTTAGACAACTTGTTAATCAAAAAGGTATTACCGTGTTATCAATTACGCACGATTTAGAAGAAGCGGCGCAATCAGACCGTGTCATTATTTTAAATAAGGGAGAAATATTAGAGGAAGGGACTCCAAAGCAAATATTCAAGTCCTCTCATATGCTCCAAGAAATTGGATTAGATGTACCATTTTCAGTGAAAATAGCAGAATTATTAAAAAGAAATGAAATTCTCTTGCAAAATACGCATCTTACAATGGAAAGCTTGGTGAACGAACTTTGGAGATTACATTCCAAAAAGTAGAACATCGTTATCAATATAAAACTCCATTTGAAAGACGCGCGCTTTATGATGTAGACGTGTCGTTTCCAAGTGGGGGCTATTATGCCATTATCGGTCATACTGGTTCAGGTAAGTCGACGATGATTCAACATTTAAATGGTTTATTGCAGCCGACGAATGGCACAGTTCAAATTGGTGAACATTTCATTTCGGCAGGAAAGAAAGAAAAAAAGCTAAAGCCACTACGTAAAAAGGTAGGGGTTGTCTTTCAATTCCCAGAACATCAGTTGTTTGAAGAGACTGTGGAGAAGGATATTTGTTTCGGCCCTACTAATTTTGGGGTATCTGTAGAAGAAGCGAAGCAAAAGGCAAGAGAGGCAATTGAACTTGTAGGGTTAGAGCCAGAACTGTTAACACGTTCACCGTTTGAGTTAAGTGGTGGGCAAATGAGGCGTGTTGCGATAGCGGGTGTATTGGCGATGGAACCCGAAGTGCTTGTATTAGATGAACCTACAGCAGGACTAGATCCAAAAGGGCAGAATGAACTTATGGAGATGTTTTATAAGCTGCATAAGGAAAAAGGTCTTACAGTTATCCTAGTAACACATAATATGGAGGATGCTGCTAAGTATGCGGAGCAGATTGTAGTCATGCATAAAGGAACGGTCTTTTTGCAAGGAAGTGCAGAGGAAGTATTTTCACATGCTGATGAACTAGAGAAAATTGGCGTGGATCTTCCTATGTCTTTAAAGTATAAACGTGCAATTGAAGAGAAGTTTGGCATTTCAATCCCAAAGGCTACCTTATCTTTAGAGGATCTTACTCATGAAGTTGTGCAGGTGTTACGAAAAGGTGGTCATGAATCATGCAGCAGTTGATTATTGGAAGATATATTCCAGGGAAGTCTCTTATTCATCAACTTGATCCACGTACGAAGCTGCTGATTGTCTTTTTATATGTATTTGTTGTTTTCTTAGCAAATAATGCGATTTCATATGGATTTTTATTTTTATATGCACTCATTGCTTTATTTTTTGCAAAAGTGCCGATTCGTTATGTACTTTCGGGCTTAAAACCAATTCTATGGATTTTTCTTTTTACATTTTTCCTGCATATTTTTACAAATAAAGAAGGGGAAGTACTATTCCAGCTTGGTTGGTTTTCGATACATGAAAAAGGATTAGAGCAAGGGATATACATTTCTATACGATTCTTCGTTATTATTTTAATGACGACATTATTAACGTTAACGACAACACCTATTGAGATTACAGATGGTTTGGAGACGTTATTAAAGCCGTTGAAACGTATAAAAGTTCCTGTTCATGAAATCGCATTAATGATGTCAATTTCTCTTCGTTTTATTCCGACATTAATGGATGAAACAAGTAAAATAATGAAGGCACAAGCTTCACGTGGTATTGATTTCGCAGGAGGACCGATAAAAGATAGGATAAAAGCTATTATCTCACTACTCGTTCCTCTATTTATCAGTGCTTTTAAGCGTGCTGAGGACTTAGCAATTGCTATGGAAGCACGTGGGTATCAAAATGGCGAAGGACGTACTAAATTTAGGCAACTACGCTGGAAAACAAGCGATACAGTAACGATTATAAGCTTACTTTGTTTAGCTTGTATTTTGGCATGGGTGCGATCGTAATGGAGAATAGAGAAATGGATAGAATAAAATGTACGGTTGCATATGATGGCATGCATTTTTGTGGTTATCAAATTCAGCCGCAGCATCGTACTGTTCAACAAGAGATTGAGAAAGCTTTGCAGAAATTGCATAAAGGAGAACTTGTTCGTGTTCAGGCATCGGGCAGAACGGATTCTACTGTTCACGCTAAAGGACAAGTCATACACTTTGATACACCGTTGTCTCTTGAAGAGTGGCAATGGAGTAATGCATTAAACACAATGTTGCCAGATGATATTGTTATCAGACAGGTAGAGAAAAAAACAGAAGAATTTCATGCGCGTTACGGTGTCGAGAGAAAAGAATATCGTTATCGTGTATTATTATCAAAGACTGCGGATGTATTCCGTAGAAATTACGTATATCAATATCCATATCCGCTCGAAATAAGCTCTATAAGAAAAGCGATTCCTTATTTTATTGGAACGCATGATTTCACTTCTTTTTGTTCGGCAAAAACTGACAAAAAAGATAAAGTGCGAACGATTTATGAAATTGAGTTAATTGAGCAAGGCGATGAATTAATTTTTCGTTTTGTAGGTAATGGATTTTTATATAATATGGTCAGAATTATTGTTGGTACGTTACTTAGCGTAGGGCAAGGAAAGCTTGATCCTGATAGTATTCCAGAGATTTTAGCGAAACAAAATCGTCAGTTTGCTGGAAAGATGGCTCCAGGTCATGGACTTTACTTATGGCAGGTAAACTATAACAACTAATCCTGGTGTAACATTTGCTTGACATTAGAAACTCAAAAGTATATCATAACATATGGTATTGTTTCTAAAACCACGATTAGCCCCGGAAGGAAATCGTGTTTAAGATAAACAATAGATTTTTTCTATGGAAAAGATAACGAGGAGGGAAACACATGCGTACGACTTTTATGGCAAAAGCTAACGAAGTTGAGCGTAAATGGTATGTGGTTGATGCTGAAGGTCAAACTTTAGGTCGCCTATCTACTGAAGTAGCATCTATTTTACGCGGTAAAAACAAACCTACATTTACACCACACGTTGACACGGGTGATCATGTAATTATTATTAACGCTGAAAAAATTCATTTAACAGGTAATAAATTAAACGATAAAATTTACTACCGTCACACTAACCACCCAGGTGGACTTAAACAAAGAACAGCTCTAGAAATGCGTACAAACTACCCTGTACAAATGTTAGAGCTTGCAATTAAAGGGATGCTTCCAAAAGGACGTTTAGGACGTCAAGTATCTAAGAAATTAAACGTGTATGCTGGAGCAGAGCATCCACACCAAGCACAAAAACCAGAAGTTTACGAACTTCGCGGATAATCAATTAAAGGAGGGCTTACTTTGGCACAGGTTCAATACTATGGCACTGGACGTCGTAAGAGTTCAGTAGCGCGCGTACGCCTAGTTCCAGGCGAAGGACGCGTTATCATTAACGGTCGTGATTTTGAAAACTATATCCCATTTGCTGCATTACGTGAAGTAGTGAAACAACCTCTAGTTGCAACAGAAACTTTAGGTAACTACGATGTACTTGTAAACGTAAATGGTGGTGGATACACTGGTCAAGCTGGTGCTATTCGTCACGGTATTTCTCGCGCTTTATTAAAAGCTGATCCAGAATACCGTCTAACACTAAAACGTGCAGGTCTATTAACTCGTGACGCACGTATGAAAGAGCGTAAAAAATACGGTCTTAAAGGCGCACGTCGTGCACCTCAGTTCTCAAAACGTTAATTTTTGCGAACTACAAACCCCAACCATTTTGGTTGGGGTTTTTTTATGTTTCATTCCTCTTTTGTAATTTTTGTAGTTTGGAATATTTTAGTGCTATTCTCTCGCGTATGCTTCTTCTTTAGAAGTTTAGACTAATACGTATTAGGGAGGTTTATAAGTACTATGAATGTCATTGTCAGCTTACAAGAAAAACAAAAAGAAAAGCAGTTGAAATATGAACGGAAGATGCTGCGAGAATTATCATTAAAAACATTACGTTCAAATATTAGGGATGCCTTTCAGATGCAGGAACTTCATCGTCAGTATGAAGATTACTGTATTGAATTAGGGATAGAATCGTATTTATTAGGAGCGAGATACAGTAAGTTTGGTTATTATGGTGAATCATTCTTTGATGTAAAATATAGAGCCTTAGAAGAAGAGCAACAATTAACGGAAACACTATTTCAATTTTTAACGAGCATGACTATGCGGGAAATTAAGTTACAAGATGAGGAATTACTTTTTGAATCTTGCCAGCAGTTTATAGGCTTATGGTGGCAGGAAGGATATGAAAAAGGTGAAAGAAGATATCGATTAAAGCTTCATTAAGACAAGCATAAACTTTCCTCTTCTCCCATATAAGTAATTAGAGGGACTAGCTGGAGGAGGAAAGGTATGAAGAGAATTCGAATTATCTCTTTTGCACTCGCTGCGGTTGTTTTGTTTTTTTTAGTTAAACAAGAATTTCAAATTACAAAATCGTGGCGAGCTTGGAATTTACCCTTATCGGGGAAAGTGATTGTATTGGATGCTGGGCATGGTGGGCCAGACGGAGGGGCTGTTGGTGGAAAAGATATTATAGAAAAAGATATTACGCTTGAGATTACAAAGAAGGTACAAGATTATTTACAAGAACAAGGTGCACTAGTTATTTTAACACGTGAGGGAGATTATGATTTAGCTCAGAAAGATACAAAATCATATAGTAGACGTAAAGCAGAGGATTTAAAAAAGCGTGTAGAGATTATTAATAAGCCTGATGTAGACTTTTTTGCGAGTATTCATTTAAATGCTTTAACTAGCAGTGGATCGAAAGGCGCACAAACGTTCTACTATCGTTCTTCGGTTGAAAATGAACGTGCTGCGAAATTTATACAAGCTGAATTGAGAACGAGTTTAGAGAATACGAATCGTTCTGCTAAAACAATTTCTCATGTGTATTTATTAAAGTATGCGAAAACACCAGGTGCTTTAATTGAAGCTGGCTTTTTATCGAATGTAAACGAAAGGTATATGTTAAATTCGGAGAAATATCAGCAAAAGGTAGCGGCTGCAGTATATCGTGGTATATTACGTTATTTCACGGAAAAAGGGAATCCTCCAGAATAAGGAGGATTTTTTGAGTTTCTCTCGTTAACGAAGTTTTCCGAAAATATGTTATACTGGAAATGTAAACGCATTTATTTCAAAAATAAAGAGAGATAAATTTAATTAACATTACGTTATTTTTCATACAGGGGGCTGGGCTAACAATGGTAACGAAAGAGCAAGTAGTGGAAGCGTTAGAAGGGATTGTAGATCCGTTTTTACATAAAACGTTAAAAGAAACAGGTGCAATTAAAGAGGTAACAGTTAAGCCTGAGAAGGAACATGTAAGTGTTAAAATTGCAATTGTAAAAACCGGAACAGCGGAACAAATGCAATTGCAATCTGGAATTGTAAAGTTAGTAAAAGAACTAGGAGCAGCAACAGTAGGGCTTCGCTTTGCAGAATTTACAGAAGAGGAATTAGCTCAGTTTGCACCGGAACAGGAAGAAGAGCAAACTGAATCTTTATTGTCACCAAATTCAAAAACAACATTTTTAGCAGTGGCGAGTGGAAAAGGTGGAGTCGGAAAATCAACAGTTTCTGTTAACCTTGCTATTGCTTTAGCTCGTCTAGGTAAAAAGGTTGGTATCATTGATGCTGATATTTATGGTTTTAGCGTACCGGATATGATGGGGATAGAAAAACGTCCTGTTGTAAGAGGAGATAGAATCATTCCAGTGGAGCGTCTAGGTGTAAAGGTAATTTCAATGGGATTCTTTGTAGAAGATAATGCACCGGTTATTTGGAGAGGCCCTATGCTTGGGAAAATGTTAAATCACTTCTTTACAGAAGTAGAGTGGGGCGATTTAGACTATTTAGTTTTAGATTTACCACCGGGTACAGGTGATGTTGCGCTAGACTTACACTCAATGTTGCCAGCTTGTAAAGAGATTATTGTAACAACGCCACATCCAACAGCGGCATTTGTGGCAGCGCGTGCTGGAGCTATGGCTTTACGTACAGAACATAGTATTCTTGGTGTTGTTGAAAATATGGCGTATTTTGAAAGTAAAACAACTGGTGAAAAAGAATATGTGTTTGGAAGAGGTGGAGGAGATAAATTAGCTACAGAACTTCAAACAGAAGTACTTGGCCGAATCCCGCTTCAACAACCTGATTGGAATAAAGATGACTTTGCGCCTTCAGTATATGAAGATACACATACGACGGGTCTTATTTATCGTACGATAGCTGAGACAGTAATTGATAAAATAGCTGTCGCGCAAAAATAAAATAATAATGAGTGGACGATACATATATTGTCCACTCATTATTATAATTATTATTTTTACTGTTGCTCCTTTTTACCGTCTTGGGAACCACCTGCACCGCCTGCTTCTTTTTTATCAGATCCACTTTTTTCGGCCTTTTGTACACCTTTACTAATAATATCAATCATCTTAGCTTGGAAGAGTGGGCTTTCAGCAGTTTCTGTTAGTACTTGTTGTAAATATTGGCGGTATTCTTTACTCTTCATTGTTTGTAACATTATTTTTTCTACTTCAGGGTTTTTCATAATTTCTATAACGCCTGCTTGGTATTCAGGGTCTTTTAGTAATGTTTTCATTAAGGTTGTTTGTTCTTTCCCCATACTTTTAGCGAATTTCGATGAGAACTCAGGGTCTTTAAAGAGCTTTTCCCAGAATTGTTGCCCTTTGTCGGATACCATTGCATCTTCAATCGTTTTCTTTACTACTGTTTCATCTAGTATGAGTGCTTGTTTCATTTTTTCATCAGTTAACACATCTTGAATGGCTTTCTTACCTTGGTCGGTTTTTAAAATATCAACAATCATTTTCTTCGTTTGATCATAATCAAGTTCGGACTTTGCTTCTTTTCCTTGTGCACATGCTACAAGTACAAGAAATAGAAAAGAAGAAGTCAAAACGAGCAGCATCCGTTTCATAAGTTGGAACTCCTTTCAACACAGTTCTCTCTTTTTAATATAAATATCTTTAAGGAATTTATACATGAACATGGCTAGCTTTTTGAAATTGTCATTGATACAATTTAATTAGAAATATAAGGATAATGGGGGATGTGTTGTGAATAGCCGCAAGTGGGTACGCCTGTTTTTTACGACGTTGTTTCTAGGTGGGATTAGCACGGTCATTATTGGATTTGTTTTGGAGTGGGATAAGTACGCTAAATTTTTTCAAAATTTAGACGGAAAGGAGATTTTAGCAGTTTCCTTCTGGTTGATGGGTGTAGGATTTATTTTTAGTGTTATAAGTCAAATGGGGTTCTTTGCCTATTTAACAATCCATCGTTTTGGACTGGGGATGTTCAGGTCACCTTCTTTATGGAATGCAGTCCAGCTCTTCTTTATTGCATTCGTTTTATTTGATTTCGTGTATTTAAGATCCGTATTGATTGCAAATGGGGAAGTTTCGTTAGGGAATAACATACTTGTTGCAGGTGTATTATTTGTGTTTGGGGCGATTGTTGCTTACATAAAAAGTAAAGAAACGAATAGAAAGGCGTTTGTGCCCGCTTTGTTCTTTATGGTTGTTGTAACAATTCTTGAGTGGGTACCAGCGCTTCGTATTAATGACACAGATTGGTTGTATTTAATGGTGATACCACTTTTATTATGTAATGCATATCAGTTACTTATATTACATCGTTTAATTGGAAAGGCGAGTAAGTCGGCTTAAGTAAGAGAGATTTTTGAGTTTTTATGCAGGGTGGTTGTACGAATATAAATATCGGGATGAAAAAAGCTCTACTACCTTAATGATAGGT
Source organism: Bacillus sp. GW823-FHT06B01 (assembly GCF_058952315.1). Lineage (NCBI taxonomy): Bacteria > Bacillati > Bacillota > Bacilli > Caryophanales > Bacillaceae > Bacillus > Bacillus sp. GW823-FHT06B01. Next base: position 56,964 of record NZ_JBXAHR010000010.1, read on the forward strand.
AGTAGAGCTTTTTATGTGTGAAGACACGAGGGAAAAGAATTACCTTACATCTTTACTTTTTGTACTTGTGTTAGAAATAAGTTGTGATACCGATATTTGCTCATATCCGTCGCTCTTTAATTTTTGCAGAAGCAGTGGTAAAGCTTTATTTGTTTGAAGGGCAGAATCGGATGCATGTAATAAGACGATATCTCCACCTTTTAAATTAGTAGAGACATTGGAAACGATATTGTTTACGCCTGGGTTTTTCCAGTCGTTTGAGTTATTACTCCAATGGACGATGGTGTATCCGAGTGATTCTGCTATTTTAAGTGTTGCTTTGTTAAAGTCTCCACTAGGTGGACGTAATAGTTTGACTTGTTTCACACCAAGTTTTGTAAAAACATCTTGTGCTCGTAAAAGATCTCTTCGTATTTCATTTGTCTCTAGAGAAGTGTAAGACGTGTAATTATAGCCCATACTACCGATTTCATGTCCATCTTTTATGATGCGTTCAACAACATCAGGGTGTCTTTCTGCCCATGCAGCAGAAACGAAGAAGGTTGCATTCTTAATGTCTCTTTCTTTAAGTGTATCAAGGATTGGAATTGCTTTTTTGTCTCCCCAACTAATATCAAACGTGAATGCAACTTGTTTTTTAGAGGTGTCTCCTTTGTAAATAACTTTAGGTCCTGTCGCAGTTGAAAAAGCAGATTCATGTGAATATGTTTTCAAAAAGAGAAGCCATGCTGTAAATAAGGAAAGTATCACTATTAAGCTAATGTGTTTAAAAGCTCGTTTACTCGTAATAAAAAAGAAAAACATAATATTACGCCCCTTTGTCCAATCCTTTTCAGTTACATATATGCTTTAAATATTAAAAAGAGAACAAAGGATTAATATCGTAAGCGGTGGATATAATGAATGATAGGATTTTGATAAGTGAAAATGAGCGTAACGTTTATTGCTTTGTAAGAAATGATTGAGGTGATGATTTGCTTGGGTTTATGTTAACGAAAGAAGAGAAAAAAGAAATGGAATACATATTGAAGAGAGAGTTAGAAGAACTGCTATTTGATTTTGAAGATGAACGTATTCATGACGTTGTAAAAAAGGCGATGGAAGAAAGATATAAAATCATTTTTTGTTTGTTTCGAAGAGTCGCTAATGCAGAAGAGTGTATGCGTTATGTAAGGAAAAGAATTTTTTATTAAAAAGTGTTGACGTTAATAGTTATTATATGATAAATTAATAACCGTCGCTGATGCGGAAACGCAGAAGACGATAAAAAAGAAATTTAAAAAACTTAGTTGACATTGAAAAATGAAGATGTTAACATAAGGAAGTCGCAAATGAGCGACCAAGTAGTTCTTTGAAAACTGAACGAAACAAACAACGTGAA
>NZ_JBXAHR010000011.1:0-48410 GCF_058952315.1 Bacillus sp. GW823-FHT06B01
TAAAGTTAGTTTGTCTAGCATCTAAAAATAAAAATTGACGTTTCACGTTGTTTGTTTCGTTCAGTTTTCAAAGAACTCATCCGTCGCTCAGAAGCGACTTTATCAATATAACATTTCGTTATATTTTCGTCAACAACTTTTTTCAATAAGTTGTTTTTCGTTTGTTTTGCTTGTTACCTTTCGTGGCAACGAATATAAATATACCAGTTTGATTATTAAAATGCAATAGTTTTTCTAATAAAATTTTTAACTTAGTAAAAAAGTATAAAAACAGCACATTTCTTCTATATAAATATAATTTCTCGCACCATCAAGAGCTACTATCCCTGCGTAGCTCATACTCAAATAAAAAAAGCTTTGGAGAAATCTCCAAAGCTTAGTCTTGTTTATGACGCATAGCAGGGAATAATAATACATCACGAATAGATGGTGCATTCGTTAACAACATAACAAGACGATCAATACCAATTCCTAGCCCACCTGTAGGAGGCATACCGTACTCAAGAGCTTCAATATAATCATCATCCATCATGTGAGCTTCATCATTACCTTGTTCGCGCTCTTTTAATTGCGCTTCAAAGCGTTCTTTTTGATCAATCGGATCATTTAGCTCAGTGAATGCATTTGCATGTTCACGTGCAACGATAAATAATTCGAAACGATCTGTGAATCGTGGATCTTCGTCATTCTTTTTCGCAAGTGGCGAAATTTCTACCGGATGACCGTAAATAAATGTTGGTTGAATTAATTTATCTTCTACTTTTTGTTCGAAGAATTCGTTTATAATATGACCAACTTCCATCGTATCCTTAATACCTACATTATGTTCTTTTGCAAGTTCACGCGCTTCTTCTACACTCATTGGATTCCAGAAATCTGCTCCAGAATGTTCCTTGATTGCATCTACCATATGAAGACGTGTCCATTCTGGTTCTAGATTAATTTCATAATCACCATATTGGATTGTTGTTGTACCTAGTACTTGCTTCGCAATATGCGCAACCATATTTTCTGTTAGTTTCATAATATCTTTATAATCAGCATACGCTTCATATAATTCAATCATTGTAAACTCTGGATTATGACGAGTTGATACACCCTCATTACGGAATACACGACCGATTTCATAAACTTTTTCTAATCCACCCACAATAAGGCGTTTTAAATGAAGTTCAATTGCGATACGCATATATAATTCCATATCTAACGCATTATGGTGCGTAATGAAAGGACGCGCAGAAGCTCCACCTGCAATTGCATGCATCATAGGTGTTTCCACTTCAAGATAACCATTGTCATCTAAGTATCTTCTCATTTCACGAATGATTTTACTGCGAGTAACGAATGTTTCACGGCTTTCCATACTTGTGATTAAGTCTAAGTAACGTTGACGGTAGCGTTGTTCAACATCTTTTAATCCATGATATTTATCCGGTAACGGACGAAGAGATTTCGTTAATAGTGTAAAGCCCGTTGCCTTCACCGAAAGTTCTCCAACGTTCGTTTTGAACACTTTACCTTCAATACCTACTAAATCACCTAAATCTGCTGTTTTAAATAATTCGTACTCTTCATCTCCAACAGCATCTTTACGAACATAAATTTGAACTTGTCCATGTAAATCTTGAATATGTGCAAATCCAGCTTTTCCTTTACCGCGTTTTGTCATAATACGACCAGCGATAGAAACAGAGATTTCTTTCTCTTCTAATTCTTCTTTAGAGAACTCTCCATATAAGCTTAATAAGTCATTTGTTGCATTTGTACGTTCAAATCGTTTACCAAACGGATCGATTCCTTGCTCACGTAAGTTATGTAACTTTTCACGACGAACAAGCAATTGGTCGTTTAATTCTTCGTGGTTCATGTTATCCATGGTATTGATATCACTCCAGCTCTATTAATTTTTACAATATATACAGTATAGCATTTTCTACTCAACTAGAAAAACTGCCAGCAACTAGCTGGCAGTTCTTCTTTCTTTCACGTAATTATAGGAAGTGTATAGAAGAATGTCAATCTTCCCTATCTATTATTAACCAACGTGAATTGTTTGTTGTTTCGCTTCTACTTCTTCTACAAATGCACCTAATACATTCGCAAGGTCCTCACGCGTATTACAAGCATTGATACCATTACGTACAGTTGCATTACCACGAACACCCTTTAAATACCAGGCTGCATGCTTTCTCATCTCTCTTACAGCGACATTTTCGTTCTTTAAATCGATAAGACGATCTAGGTGCAACATACATACGTCAATTTTCTCACGCACTGTCGGTTCCGGCATTAATTCACCTGTTTCCAAATACTTTACCGTACGATAAATCATCCACGGGTCCCCAAGGGCAGCGCGACCAATCATAACACCGTCTACACCAATTTCATCAAGCATACGCTTTGCATCTTGTGGCGTTTCGACATCACCATTTCCGATAACCGGGATATTTACAGCTTGCTTTACTTTTTTAATAATATCCCAATCCGCTTTCCCTTCATACATTTGTACTCGTGTACGTCCATGAACCGCTACTGCTTGTCCGCCAGCACGCTCAACAGCTTTTGCATTCTCAATTGCAAAAATATGATCTGCATCCCAACCAATACGCATCTTAACTGTAACCGGCTTTTCAACAGCATCTACAACTGCCGCTACCATTTCATATATTTTATTTGGGTCTAAAAGCCACTTTGCTCCCGCGTCACACTTAATGATTTTCGGTACTGGGCAACCCATATTAATATCAATAATGTCTGCTGTCGTATATTTATCTACGTATTTCGCAGCATCTACAAGAGTTTCTTTCTCTCCACCAAAAATTTGTAAACTTAATGGCTTTTCTCTTTCATCAATATATAACATATCTAATGTTCTTTTGTTATTAAGTAATATCGCTTTATCACTTACCATTTCAGCACAAACTAAACCTGCACCAAATTCTTTTACTGTTAAACGGAATGCAGAGTTACACACTCCCGCCATCGGCGCTAATACAACCGGGTTTTTCATCTCAATATTTGCAATCTTTAACACTCGACTTACTCCTTCCTTCATAGTCACTTCGGCATTAATTCCTCCACTGAAACCTTTAATGCCTTAGCAACTTCCACTACAAAATCTTGGGAAGGCGATCGATTCCCTCTCTCAACTTCACCTAAAACAGATACAGATACCCCTAACTCTTTCGCAAAACCTTCTTGTGTATAACCTTTTAGCTTTCGAAAAGCACGAATGCGTCTTCCCCATTTTTCTGCTTCCATACCGTTACTCCCTCTCGCCTTTTCATTTCTTCTACTTGTGAACGTGAAATGTTTTGTTTTATATCTTGATTAATCTCTAACAACGGAACGATAACAAAAGCTCTTTCGAACATCCGCGGATGCGGAACAATAAGATTCTCTGCTTCAATATTTTCTTGATTATATAGTAAAATGTCAAGGTCGATGGTCCTCGGACCCCATCTAATTTCCCTTTTTCTTCCTAAATCATTCTCTACTCTTTGTGTAATTTTCAATAATTCTTGCGGTGATAAATTGGTAGAAATTTTTATAACTAAATTTAAAAAGCAACTTTGGTCAGTATAGCCAACTGGCTCTGTTTCATATACAGATGAAATATCGTTAACTTGGATATACGGGTTTTTGTTTAAAAACTGAATCGCTTCAGTTAAATACGTATAACGTTCTCCGATATTTGAACCTAATGCAATGTAAGCTATATTATTCATGGACGTTCTCTCGTAATTTCCACTGCTACAGCACGATAATGCCCAGGTATCGGCGGATCTGGTTTAATTACTTTAATTGTACAGCGGAAAATACTCTCATATTGTTTTAATATATCTGCAGCAATATTTTCAGCGATACTCTCTACAAGCTTATACGTTCTATCTTCAACAACTTTTCTACATAAATCGAAAAGCTCTCCATAATTGACAGAATGCTCTAAGTCATCACTTTCTCCTGCCTGTTTCAAATCCAACTCCACCGTTAAGTCCACTTTAAATCTCTGACCCAATTTATTTTCCTCTGGGAATACACCATGATAACCGTAAAACTCCATATCATGAACATAAATTTTATCCAATTACTTTACCCCCTTACCAATCATCGCATCCATCATCTTAGCCATACGTGCCATTTCCTTCACATCATGAACACGAACAAACTCACAACCCTTTTCAATGCCGAGACAAACGGTAGCTCCTGTTCCCTCAAGACGTTCCTCTACCGGTAAATCTAACACATGTCCAATAAAGGACTTTCTTGAAGTACCTAAGAGAACTGGATAACCCAGTACGTTTAACTGTTCTAAATTACGCATCGCTTCTAAATTTTGTTCAGGTGTTTTAGCAAAACCGATGCCTGGGTCTAAAATGATATTCTCATCTCGCACCCCAGCATCTTTAGCAATTTTGATGCTTTCATATAAATCAGCAATCATATCAGCCATTAAATTGCGGTAATTCATGTTATCGCGATTATGCATCAAGATAATAGGTACATCATAATGAGCTGCAACTTCAGCGATTTTTGGTTCCGCCTTTGCTCCCCAAACGTCATTAATAATATGAGCGCCAGCTTCGATTGCTTGTTTTGCAACTTCAGCTTTATACGTGTCGATAGAAATAGGCAACTCCACTTCTTTTGCAACCGCCTGAATCATCGGAACAACTCGCTTTATTTCTTCTTCCACCGATACTTTAGCAAAACCCGGGCGAGTAGATTCACCGCCGATATCAATAATATGAGCACCTTCATCTCGCATTTCTTTCGCATGGCGCACCGCAGCCTCTACCTCGTTGTAACTCCCACCATCAGAAAACGAATCTGGTGTTACATTTAAAATCCCCATAATTAAAGTTTTTTCATTTAAGTTCAATGTATATTCGCCGCAGCGCAAATCATAATCCCACTTCAAACTACACATCTCCTCTTCGCAATTCATTTCTGCTCCACAATTTCTCTCTCTGCATTTCATAAAGACTCATAAACCTTTTTGTAACCATACCTACTTTACCCGGGAAATCTCGTCCCTCTATATGATAAAGCGGGACAATTTCTTGAATCGAGTTTGTTACGAAGACTTCATCAGCTGAAAGTAATTCATCTTTTGTAAAGAAACCTTCCTTCACTTCGATGCCCAGCTCTTCAGCAACCTTTATAATAAACGCACGAGTGATACCATTTAAAATCCCTGTTTTTAGCGAAGGTGTATACAAAATATCACCTTTCACGAAAAAGAGATTCGAAACAATACCCTCTGCAACATAACCTGTTTCAGTAAGGAAAATACCTTCCTTATTCACAACATTTCCAATTTCACGTTTCCCTAAAATGTTATTTAAATAATGATGAGACTTTAAGCGAGACGCACCCTCTGGTGTATTTCGCACTTGTTTTAAAACAACCCCTTCTTTTTCCACTACATCTTCGGGGGCTGCTAAAGGTTTTATAAAAACAATAACAGACGGCTCTTCATACATTTCCGTTTGCAATCCAATTTCATCTATACCCGCTGATACATTAAAACGTACATATGCATGCTCTAATTCATTCTTAACGAGTAAATTCTGCAAAATAAGCAGTACTTCATCTTTCGTCATTGTCCATTTAATTTGCAATGCATCCAGTGCATCTATTAAACGGTCATAATGATCATCCAATAAGAAAGGATGACCATTATAAATACGAAATGTCTCAAAAACTCCAAGACCATATAAATAACCATGATCATAAGGAGAAATTCTCGCTTCACTTGCTTCTACATACTCACCATTTACGTAAATTAACACGATGTCACACTTGGGCTGTATTTACGAATGAAATTCTGCAACAACTCTTTCCCGTGGGAAGTCATAATTGATTCTGGATGGAACTGTACACCTTCAATCGGTAATGTTGTATGACGGAGCGCCATAATTTCCCCTTCTTCTGTCCAAGATGTTACCTCTAAGCAATCAGGTAACGTCTCTTTCTTAACGATAAGGGAATGATAACGTGTCGCAGTAAACGGATTAGGGATATCCGAAAAAATCGTCTTTCCGTCATGATGCATAAGCGACGTTTTCCCATGCATTAAGCGCTCCGCACGTATAACCTCTCCGCCAAACACTTGTGCAATGGATTGATGTCCAAGACAAACCCCAAAAATCGGAATCTTCCCAGCAAAGTATTGAATAACCTCCATACTAATACCTGCTTCATTAGGACTACACGGACCTGGCGAAATCATTAAAAAGTCTGGTTTCATATTCTCAATATCTGAAATAGTCACTTCATCGTTACGTTTAACAACAAGCTCTTGTCCAAGTTCTCCAAGAAACTGCACTAAATTAAATGTAAAAGAATCATAATTATCAATCATTAATATCATTTCTCTCACCTAACCGTTTCTTCGCTACGTTCTTTTGCACGCCATAAAGCAATCGCCTTTTTTAACGACTCTTTATATTCATTTTCCGGATTCGAATCAATTACAATTCCCGCTCCTGCTTGTACATGCGCTTTTCCATCTTTAGCAAGCAGTGTTCTAATTACAATATTCAATTCTGTATCTCCAGAATAACCGATCCACCCGATTGAACCTGTGTAAATCCCTCGACGAACAGGTTCTAATTCTTCAATAATTTCCATCGTACGTATTTTCGGAGCACCAGTAATTGTTCCCCCAGGGAATACAGCCTTCACTAAATCAAAAGCATCTTTATCTTCTTCCACCTCACCACGCACATTAGAAACAATATGCATAACATGTGAGTATTTCTCAATTACCATAAATTCATCTACTTCTACAGTGCCATATTTACAAACACGCCCTAAATCATTTCGTTCTAAATCCACAAGCATGACGTGCTCTGCTCTTTCTTTTTCATTCTCAATTAATTCTTTTGCTAATTCTTCATCCTCTTGCTCATTCGCCCCTCTAGATCTCGTTCCAGCAATCGGTCTTGTACTTACTTCGGTTCCCTCTTTCTTAATTAGCAACTCTGGCGATCCACTAACAATTTGAAAATCCCCGAGCTCCAAGTAACCCATATATGGAGATGGGTTAATCTCACGAAGACTTGTATAGATTTCTAGTGGGTGTGTTTGTAACGTTCTTTCTTGCCTTGTCGACAAGTTTACTTGGAACACATCACCAGCCCCAATATATTCTTGAATACATTCAACCGCCTTCATAAAACTTTCTTCTGTAAAAGCAACTGTTTCACTTTTCTCTTCAGGACATGCAAAAGGTATATTCACTTCTGGCGCTTCTGGCGCCCAAAGAATCTTCCATTCATTTAATCGCTCTTTTGCCTCCTCATGCTTATCTACATAATGTGTAATAATCCATAATACTTTTTCTTTTTGATCATAAACAAACACATCATCAAATAATAAAAAGAATATATCAGGTATATTAATGTCATCCTCCGCATGGGAAGGGAGTTTTTCAATATAACGGATGCAATCATAACTAAAGTAACCAATTGCACCACCTTGAAATGGAGGGTATTCCGGATTATAGTCCGTTTTCCATCGCTCCATATATTCCTGCATTAAATCTAATGGGTTTCCTTGTTTTATTGTTTCCTTACCACTTTCGCTTATATGTAACGTTTCACCCTTCCCTCGGATTACCGCTACTGGGTTCAACCCCACAATGTTATAACGACCGCCACGTCCACTCTCTAACAAAATATGTTGCGGTTTATCCTTAGAAAGAAATTTATACTGCTTAAAGAAATCTAACTGATATGGAATAGAAAGCGCTAAAGATTTTCTTCGTTGCATATCAACACCCCGTCTTCTTTTATCCCACCCTCTTAGATTAACCACCTCAAACTATATTCGTTATATATATAAAGTGGTTATACTCGAAGGCTAGTGAAAATAAATTAATTATACTACCTCTTATTTTACATGAAGTTTTCTAGTCATTCACTCTTTTCCTATTTCCAATCCAAAAAGAAAAAGCATCCTTTTCAAGGATGCTTTTTCAATCACATATAATTAAGACTCAAATTGATAAAGCGGTGTACTTAAATAACGTTCACCGTTACTTGGGATAATAACAAGTACTTTTTTCCCTTTACCTAACTTTTTCGCAACTTCTGTCGCTGCATAAATAACTGCTCCAGAAGAGATACCCACTAAAATACCTTCCTCTTTAGCCACTCTTCTTGCATATTCAAATGCTTGCTCTGCTTTTACTTGAATAATTTCATCATATACCTCTACATCCAATGTCTCTGGGATGAATCCCGCGCCGATTCCTTGGATTTTATGTGGACCCGGTTTCCCACCAGATAGTACTGGTGAATCCGCAGGTTCTACTGCATAAATTTTAATATCTTTATACGCTTCCTTCAGCACTTCACCAGCACCAGTAATCGTTCCACCTGTACCAATACCTGCAATAAACGCATCTAATTGGTCACCCATTTGTTCAACAATTTCTGGCCCTGTTGTTAAACGATGAATTTCTGGATTCGATTGGTTTTTGAACTGTTGTGGTATAAAGTAGCCATGCTCTTTTGCTAATTCAGTCGCTTGACGAATCGCTCCACCCATTCCTTCAGGCCCTGGAGTCAATACTAATTCCGCACCGTAAGCACGTAATAAATTACGACGCTCAATACTCATTGTTTCTGGCATTACTAAAATTGCCTTATATCCTTTAGCGGCCGCTACCATCGCTAAACCAATTCCTGTGTTACCACTTGTTGGCTCAATGATTGTATCGCCTTCTTTTAATAATCCTTTTTTTTCAGCATCTTCAATCATAGCTAATGCAATACGATCTTTAACACTGCTCCCTGGATTCATAAATTCTAATTTTAAGTATATATCTGCGCTGTTTGATTCTACGATGCGGTTCAACTTAACGATCGGCGTTTTCCCGATTAATTCTGAAACTGATTGTGCCACTCGCATTCCTGTCACTCCTAACACCGAGTATTTTTATTGGTTTTATCTATATTTAGATTTTGTCAGAAAATTCCCTGTTTGTCAATCTATTTAGAGGGTGGATTCCCTCACTTCCCTTATTACAAACTCTCAATTAAATTTGTAATATCTTCTTTAGAGAACTTGTATCGCTCATTACAGAAATGACAATGAACTTCTGTCTCTTCTTCTTCTTCGCGAATTTGCTCTAACTCTGTTTTACCTAAACTAATTAACACACTCTCAATACGTTCGCGTGAGCATGTGCAATTAAATTGAACATCCATCGTTTCTAATACTTTCACTTTATCTTCTCCAAGAACTGCATACAGTAACTCTTCTGGAGAAAGCCCTTGTTCAATTAACGTTGATACAGGAGGAATCTTCTGCAAACGATCTTCAATGAATGCAATTGTTTCTTCCTGTGCACCTGGCATAATTTGAAGGATAAATCCACCCGCCGCTAATACGCTGTCATCTCCATTTACAAGAACGCCAACTCCTACAGAAGAAGGTGTTTGCTCAGAAACTGCAAAATAATACGTGAAGTCTTCCCCTAATTCTCCTGAAACAATTGGAGATTGACCAATAAACGGCTCACGCATGCCAATATCTTTAATTACTGTTACAAATCCCTCAGTACCTACCGCTTGATATACACGTAATTTCCCTTGTTCCGTTCCTTCAAAATCAACATGTGGATTCGTTACATAACCACGTACATCCCCATTTGCATGAGCATCTACTAAGATAGGACCAATCGGACCATTACCTTCTACCTTAATCGTTAACTTTTGGTCACCTTTTAACATCGCGCCCATCATTGTACCTGCAGTTAAAGAACGACCAAGTGCTGCCGAAGCTGTTCTCCATGTATCATGACGTCTTTGTGCCTCACTTACTGTGTTTGTAGTACGCACACTATACGCACGCACTTCTCCATCAAATGCTAACGCTTTTACTAAATAATCTTTCATACTCATTTATTCACCTTTCTCATGCTGTAAATTTGCATTACGCTCGTATAACATATACAAACCTTTTAATGTTAAAAATGGATCTACAACGTCAATTACATTCGATTCTTCTGAAATTAATTTCGCCAATCCACCTGTTGCAATAACTTTCGGTTCTTGTTTAGCTTCCTCTTTCATACGCTTAACAATACCTTCCACTTGTCCAACATAACCATAAAGAATACCAGATTGCATTGCACTTACCGTATTCTTTCCAACAACACTGCTTGGTTTTGTAATTTCAATACGAGGAAGTTTTGCTGCTCTACTATATAAAGCCTCTGCTGAAATCATAATTCCTGGCGTAATAACTCCACCCATATAATGCTTTTCTTCGTTAATATAACAATATGTAGTAGCCGTACCGAAATCGACAATAATAAGCGGACTTCCATACAAGTGGATTCCTGCTACCGCATTTACAATTCGGTCCGCGCCTACTTCACGTGGATTTTCATATTTAATATTTAGCCCCGTTTTTATTCCAGGACCTACTACAAGCGGTTTAATTTTAAAATACTTTTCACACATGCGCTCTAATGCAAACATAATTGGTGGTACGACTGAAGACACGATAATACCTTTCACATCTTCAAACGAAAGACCTTCATGCTCAAGCAACTGCTTTACAAGCATTCCATATTCATCTTCTGTCTTATGACGATCTGTTTCCATGCGCCAATGTTGACGAAGTTCCCCCTCTTCAAACACGCCTAGCACAGCATTTGTGTTCCCTACATCCAATACAAAAATCATATTCTCACCACTTATCTTATTTAATCTATATTTGTGCAGTATGTATAAAACTTATAAAAACATCATATCACACATACTTATATAATCAGCTTTTCTATCCTCATCATTTTACAAAAAGATTACGCTCTATTTCAATTTTTAATACCAGATTTACTTAAATTTTTTTCTACTTCATTTCGTTCCACAAATAAAAAAAGGAGTGACTATCGTCACTCCTTCATCTCTTACTTATCTTCTGATTCTTCATCGTCCTTCTTCATATTGATGTTTACTTTCACATCATCTGAAGATGTTGGACGCTCTGGCAATCTGCCGTAATCATATAAATGATTGATTTGCTCTGCATCTAACGTTTCTACTTCAAGTAACGTTTTCGCAATAATATCTAGCTTATCACGTTTTTCAGTAAGAATTTGTTTCGCGCGAGCATAACATTCTTTTATAATAGTTTGCATTTCCACATCGATTTCATGTGCAATTGCATCACTGTAGTTTTGTTCTGAATGGAAGTCTCTTCCTAAGAACACTTGACCACCTTGTGAGCTACCGAATTGCATCGGTCCAAGCTTATCACTCATACCGAATTCCGTAACCATACGTCTTGCAATACCAGTCGCACGTTGGAAGTCGTTGTGAGCACCTGTACTTGCTTCACCAAACACAATCTCTTCAGCTACTCGACCACCAAGTAAACCAGTGATTTTATCAAGTAACTCTGGTTTTGTCATGAAGTAACGATCTTCTTTCGGAAGCATTACTGCATATCCACCAGCTTGACCACGAGGGACAATTGTTACTTTATGAACGATATCTGCTTCATCAAGGACAACACCAATTACAGTATGGCCAGCTTCATGGAATGCAACGATATTACGTTCTTTTTCAGAGATAACACGACTTTTCTTAGCTGGACCTGCAATAACACGATCCGTTGCTTCATCAATGTCACTCATATCAATTTTCTTCTTATCTTGACGCGCAGCCACTAAAGCAGCTTCGTTTAATAAGTTTTCAAGATCCGCACCAGAGAACCCTGGTGTACGAGTTGCAATTGCTCTTAAGTTGATATGATCATCAAGCGGTTTATTACGAGCATGTACTTTCAGCACAGCTTCACGGCCATTTACATCTGGACGATCTACTGTAATTTGACGGTCAAAACGACCTGGACGTAATAACGCTGGATCAAGAATATCAGGACGGTTTGTTGCAGCGATGATAATAATACCTTCATTTGCACCGAATCCATCCATTTCAACAAGTAATTGGTTCAACGTTTGCTCACGCTCATCATGGCCACCACCAAGACCTGCGCCACGTTGACGTCCTACCGCATCAATTTCATCAATGAAAATGATACAAGGAGCATTTTTCTTTGCATTTTCGAATAAATCACGTACACGTGATGCACCGACACCGACAAACATCTCTACGAAATCAGAACCACTGATAGAGAAGAATGGAACGCCTGCCTCACCTGCAACAGCACGTGCTAGTAAAGTTTTACCTGTACCTGGAGGTCCTACTAATAGAACACCCTTCGGAATACGGGCACCAACTTCAGCGAACTTACGAGGATCTTTCAAGAATTCAACTACCTCAACAAGCTCTTGTTTCTCTTCATCCGCTCCAGCAACATCTCTGAAACGAACTTTTTTCTTTTCGTCATTATATAACTTCGCCTTACTTTTCCCGAAGTTCATAACACGGCTACCGCCGCCCTGAGCCTGGTTTAATAAGAAGAAGAATAAAATGAAGATAATGACGAACGGAATGATAGAAGTAAAGAACGTTACCCAAGCACTTGTTTCTTCTGCCGGTTGATACTTAACTTCAGCACCTTGCGCTTTGTCATTAATTTTCTTTTGTAATTCCTCAGTATTTGGTGCATAAGTAACAAATTGTTCTCCTTGGCTAGAGTTGTTAAATTGTCCTTTTACCTCAAACACACCATTTTTCGGTTGAAGTTGCACATTACGCACTTCACCCTTTTCTAGTTTAGTAATGAATTTATCGTAGCTAACTGATGTCGTTTTTTGTGTCGAACCATTAAAATAGCTCACGATTCCAATTACTACTAGGAATATCAGTAAATAAAAGATGGTATTACGGAAGATACGATTCATTCCTAACCTCCTCTCACGGCATAAACACTATAGTAAATCGTAACATAGAAAAACTTTCCTATACAATTGTGACGCCTGTATTTAATTAATTTGAGTAAACACTTGGTTTTAATACTCCTACATAAGGAAGATTACGGTACTGCTCTTTATAATCTAATCCATACCCTACAACAAATTCATGTGGAACAGTAAACCCAACATAATCCGCTTTCAAATCTACCTTACGGCCTGTCGGCTTATCTAATAACGTAACAATTTTTACAGACTTCGCTTTACGATATTTGAATAGGTCTACTAAGTAACTTAGCGTAAGACCGCTATCAATAATATCTTCAACGATTAAAATATCGCGACCCTCTACAGAAGTATCAAGGTCTTTTAAAATTTTCACTTCGCCTGTTGAAACAGTAGAGTGACCGTAACTAGATACAGCCATAAAATCCATTTCAAGATATGTATCTGTTCTCTTTAATAAATCTGCCATGAATGGCATTGCGCCCTTTAATACACCAATCGCAAGAGGTATTGTGTTTTTATAATCCTCTGCAATAACCGCACCTAATTCGCGCACCTTTTCTTGTATTTGTTCTTCAGAAATTAATACTTTTTCGATATCTTGATTCATCATTTCATTATCCTCCCGGAAGACTCCTTGCTTTTGTAGTGAATAATCATATATTTATCCTTCTTTGCCGCCTCTTTCGAGATAGCAAATGCAGATCGCTTCAACAAGGGTACCCAAATAATATTCCCACTTGCATCACAAACGACCGGCCATTCTTCTCTTTTTTCTCTTGGTACTTTTGCTTCGATAAAAATAGTTTTTATCTTTTTTGTGCCATTCATACCTTGTATTGACATGCGATCTCCATTTTCTCTAGAACGAATACGAAGTGGATATGATATATCATTATACTTAGCAACAAATACTGTTTCATTCATGTTACTTGGTATGTCTTCGCTCACCTCTGTTACAAGCTTATCCCCGTTTGATAGCGTAATTGTCCCGGGCACTGATAAATCTTGTAAAAAAGGAGAAACAATTTCTTGTTTAAATCCAAAGCTGCACTCCTCGTATGCGCGAACAATTTTTAAATCACCTGGGAAATCAAGTGAACCCGAAGGTTGTGTCCGCTTAAAAAACTCGATCACTTTGTCAATATGTATAGAAGAAAGAGAAGATGGAATCTTATATTCATAAAGATAGTTTAATATTAGTTGAATCCCTCTTCTTTGTAAAGGCATAGACATGGATTCAAAGGCAGGAATTGATAAGCTAATTTGTTTATCACTTTTTTTTGTAATTACTTTATTCATTTTCTCAAAAGCTAATTCCTGCAAATACGCCTCATCCTCTTGCATCTGCATGCTAAATTTTTGGAATTTCTCATGCACTTGTGAATTTTCTTCTTTCAAATGAGGAAGAACATATTTACGTAATCGATTCCTTGTATATACTTCCTTTTTATTACTTGGATCTATACGGGGAATTATTTTTAGCTTATTACAGTAATCAACAATCTCTTCCTTCGTTACTCCAAGTAACGGCCTAATTAAATATCCATTATGAAAAGGACGCTTCACTGCAATTCCTGCATATCCTTTCGGAGTACTCCCTCGTACAAGGCGCATTAAAATCGTCTCTACTTGATCATCACCATGATGCCCAAGAGCTACATATCTCGCATCATATTTCTTCATTATTCTTTCCAAAAATGCATATCTGCATTCTCTAGCAGCAACCTGTGCATTCATTCCGTGTTGCTGTTGATATTGCGACACATTAATCCTTATCGTTTCGCAAATAACTCCCAGCCCTTTACAAAGGTCCTGCACAAACTGTAGGTCCTCATGAGATTCATCACCTCTAAACATATGGTCCACATGTGCCACTACAATTTCGAACTGTTTTGCTGCTCTTTTTTCTAACAAATAATATAGAAGAGCCAAAGAGTCAGGACCACCAGAAACCCCTACAACAATTGTTGAACGTTCCTTTAATACATCATGCTGCTTTACAAAGTCATCTACCTTTTCAACAAATGTATCTTTCAACTTCGTAATCACCTTTCATTAAACAAGAACAGCAACGTTAGTTACCTTGTTTATAATGGTACAACTTTTACAAACATTGTGCAAAAAAAAGATATACAAAAATTACATTTTTATCTTACATCATCCGTACATATTCACAAAAGTAATAACATTATCTTTTAAAGTAAAAAAACCTAGGCATCCACCTAGGTTTTTAGAAAGAAACATCACACTTAAAATTTATTGTGCCTGCATTCCTACAATTGGAATCGTAGCCCACTTCGGCATATTTTTCTTCACTTTCGCCACAACGATAGTCATATCATCATTTATATAACCATCACAAGAGCGAATCACCTCTTCCATAATGATATCAGCAATTTCTTGCGGATCTTCGGTTTGTAATTCTTTAATTTTTCGTTTCATCCATAGTTCATGATTTTCTACATGTTGCGCTCCCTCGAAAATCCCATCGCTCATCATAATAAGGATATCGCCCGTTTTTAATTGTTCACCTACTACATCAACTTCAACATCCTCAATAATGCCCATCGGCAAATTACTTGCCTCAATTTTCAAAATATTATTCGCGCGTTTCACAAAACTCGGCGTCGATCCAATCTTTAAAAATTTCGCACTCGCATCCCGCAAATCCACCATAGCTAAATCTAACGTCGTAAACATCTCTTCTGTTGTTCTTAAAGAAAGAATAGAATTGATAGATTTAATCGCTATTTCCTCATCAATGCCTGATTGAAGTATTTTTTGTAATAATTTTACCGTTTCTTTACTCTCCATATGAGCTCTTTGCCCATTTCCCATACCATCACTGATTGCAAGTGCATATTTACCAACACTTAAATCCATCATCGCATAAGAGTCACCAGAAACAAACCCACCGCCTTTTGCAGCTGTGGCCAACCCAGTATCAAGAGAATACGTTTTTGCCGAACCAAATGATATTAAGCTGTGGCCGTTCGGATAAGAAGATTTTTCTTCATGTTTAACAACAATATTTTCCTTTAGAATGTCAGAAAGCATCGGCGCAACTAACTTTTCACATTCTCCATGTTCATTAGATGCAACTGGAATCAACATTTCAATATCAATACTTCCTCTATCTAAACAATATATATCAACATGCTCTACTTCTACGCCAAAATCACGAAACGCTTGCATAATCTGTTCTTCCTGCACTTGATGATTTTCTCGTTCTCTTTGGATCTCCTTAGCAAAATCCTCCATAACTTTTGATACACCTAATAGTTGCTCCGCTACTATTCTACGGTTTTCTTTCATTTGTTTTCGTAATTTTTGTCCTTCATAGAAGTGATCTAATTCACCCGCTACTAAATCCGTCACTTTCTTCCCTCTCACACAATGCTTGTCCCATTCACGAACTAACTTCCGATTATGCTGCAACGTCCCCTCTTCCGTTTCACTCATTATTTGTTTCATATAATCGTACGTTTTGTCGAAATTAACTACCCAGCATTGGTCCTTTTTAAAGCATGTTTGACATGTTTTTGCAGTAATTGTACTTAAGAACAAATCCGCTTCTGTCTCTTTATCTTCCTCCTCCACGTATCCATATACAGAAAAGCTATTAGATAAAGCAGCAAATACATTGGCAAATTGATTAATTTTATTCGCTGTAACATCACGCATCCTTCTTAAATACTGTTGTTGATCTTGCGAATGTTCCTGTGTGCCTGGCATGAATTTAGCAATACGATCCATAACAAGTTTCGGTGTTAATAAGAAGAACATAATCGCCACACCAGATTCAATTAAAGTTGTCACAATGTTTGTTTGCTTGTCTACATATAGCGTAATCAAGCTCGTCCCAATTAATAAACCTAAACTAACACCTAAACGCTTCCCTTCTTTTAACAAACCACCAAGCAACCCAGAAAAAGCAAGTAGACTAAGTTGAGACAAACTGGAGACATTGGCTAAACTTAATATTAATCCAGTGACGACCCCCACCGTAGATCCTGTAGCAGCCCCCGCAATAAATGCAAACACGAGCACTAAATACCTAGTAAAAATATGTTGAATAGAAGCGTCATATACAAACCAATCTGTTGTACCTGTTAAAACAGATGCTAGTAATATAATTAAACAAACAATTTCTTCTGTCTCTAGCGCTTGTTGTTTACCTTTTCGTTCTACTAAAAGCGGAACACTTTGTAAAAATATCATAGTTAATACGAAGCTAAGCCCTGCCTCAATCGTACTAACGAGTAGATCGTACATGGTGACAGTTTGTTGCGCGAAATATACGACAACTAAATGTGCGGTTAATGCGGAGATAAATACTTGGAATGGAACAAGTCCAACAGTTTTACGTGTAAACCGACTAAAGAAGATATTATAAATGAAGAAAGTAAAAATAGATGCAAAGGTAAAGAATAAATTATCTATCGAAACTGAAAGTGCGCCCCCCATAAGAGCCAAGAACGCGAGCGGCATTTTATCCCGCTTCATAACATAAACAGCAGCAAAAAACGGCAGTGCAAACGGCAAAATGTTTGTTAATATATATGCTCGTCCCAAAAGAAAACCAATAACAACAATAATAAATCCCCATCTAAAGAAAACCTGTTCAAACTTCATTCGCAACTTACTCGTCCACTTTACTGCTCCAAGCTGACTCTCATTCATTGCCAATGCACTTGTATTCATAGTATTCCTTCCTGCTTTAGGCATATTTTTAACACCACCTGCATAGTTTAATTACTGTCATTATAAAAGATGATTATTGGGATTTTTGTCAAAACAACAGTTTTCACTTTTATAATCGTTCGACTTTTTATTCGAAATAACTCTACATATATACACGTTATGTAATTTATTCTCACCATTTTAATTGAACATTCAGAAAATATAGGGTGATTTTGTAGAAGTGTTGTATGTCTTAATTTATTTAACAAAAAAAGATCATGCAAATTTGCATGATCTTTTTAGGATGACCCGTACGGGATTCGAACCCGTGTTACCGCCGTGAAAGGGCGGTGTCTTAACCACTTGACCAACGGGCCGTTAAATTAAATATAGCGGCGGAGGGGATCGAACCCCCGACCTCACGGGTATGAACCGTACGCTCTAGCCAGCTGAGCTACACCGCCATGTCGTCTTATTTAACGGACAATTAGTATCTTACCTCAGATATATTTTAAAGTCAACACATCTTGAAAACTTTTTTTAAAATATATTTTCACATATAAAAAAGCACCCCGAGCAATCGCCCTGGGTACCTCTCTATATGCTAAGAATTAAACGTTCTTATTATCCGCGACGTGCGCCACGGCCACCACGTTTAGATTCTGTGTTACGCTTTAAAGAAGTTAAACGATCTTCACTGTCCTTTAAGAAACGTGCCATCTTTTGCTCGAATGTTTCTTTTGGAGCTCGTTCGTTACCGCCGCCACGGTTATCTCTGTTGAAAGAACGATTACGTTGTGGACGTCCAGAACGTTGTTGATCGCCACCGCCACCGCGTTGGTATTCACCACGTGGACGATCTCCTTCTGTTTTTTCACGCTCTTTCGCTTTTTTAATAGATAGACCGATCTTACCATCTTTTTCAACGTTAATAACTTTTACTTCTACTTGGTCGCCCACTTTTAAGTGATCGTTAATATCTTTCACATAATTATCAGCAACTTCACTAATATGAACAAGACCCGTTAAGCCTTCTGGCAGCTCCACAAAAGCCCCAAAATTTGTAATACCTGTTACTTTACCCTGTAACTTGCTGCCTACCTCGATTGACATAAAAAAAATGCTCCTCCTTAGTGGTTAAAAAGTCAAATTTTACTTTATTATATATAATCCTAAAATATAGTGTCAATAAGACATACTCTACTTAGAAACAGGAAAAATTATCTCCCCTTTTCCAGAGAAGAAATAATCCCTTCTAGCAATCTTTAATACGTACTCTTCATCATTTAACTTTTGAACTTCGTCTTTTAGACTCTTTTCTTTATTCGTTAATGAATCCAGTTCTTTTTTCATGTCCTTAACTTTTGCTTCTTTTGCTCTAATGGAACTGTTTTGTTGATAAAACGTTACACCAATACTCGCAATAATTGTAAAAGCAAAGACAAGAAAAACCGCTAAACGGCGATAAAGTCGCTTCCTGTTCTCATCCGTTTGTATTATATGCTCTTTAACAGGATTTGGACTCTGTTTTTCGATTGTTCTTTGTCTCAGTTCCCTCATTTCCGAGGTCCCCCTAACTTCTTTTTTATACGCCCCCATAATTGGAAGATGTGTCCCTTCAATTTTGCTATATATTGCAGGAACCCTACATGTTTCATTATAAAAAGTTTAACACGATTAGGGAGAAGTTTCCATATGAGCGAAGCAATAAATCGAACAGGCCAGAAAAAAACTTTCCATATGAAAAGTAATATCCAAATCACCATTTTCCATAACACATGTCCAATTGAAAGCAGTATACGAAATAAGAATAATATAAATGCAATAAATAGCTGCGCTATAATAATAACAGGTTTTATCATGAGTAGCTTTATAATTTGAACAAAAAAGTGTGTTGTTTGCATAAAAATATAGATGAGAAAATTTAACAGTCTCATGTATATTGCTTTCAATAAGCTTTGATATGCCGCAAAACCACATAATAATGCCAAAAATACATATATACGTAGTTCAGCTTCATTTACAAGAAGCAGTACATAAAAAACGAATAATGCTTGGACAATCCAAAATAGTATATCATGTATAAATACAAGCCAACGTTTACGTTCTTGCCGCTTTAAAAATCGTTGGTATGTATCTAAAGACGCTCCAATCCAAGCACCCATTCCGATCATTGAGAGCATCGTATACAACTGAATTGTTAGACTCATTTAAACAACTTACTAAAGAATCCTTTAGTTTTCTCCCCTTGATTCTCATCAATATACAGCATCTCATGAACTTTCCCTTTAATCGATACAACACCTTTTTCTACATCTAAATTTTTCATTTGCAAATTTTGACCACGAATTGTTAAAAAACCCATTACGGTCTCAAGTAAAAACTCCTCGCTATCAAAACTCTCTACCTGCTTTACACCGGTAATATCAATTACACGCCTGCCACGCATAATAATATCATGCTCTACCGAAATATTTTGTTGATTAGAAGACATAGGTGAGTAACCATTATCCACGTAAATCCCCCCATAGATTTATACTAGCTAATAGTAATGTATGAAGGGATAATTGATTTTAGAACAAGCCTTCTTCAGCCTTTACTTTTTCTTCGCGAACTAAACTATACATATTTGCTGCATCTTCTTTTTTAGTCGTTTCTTTCAATTCGTTTATTTTTACAGTTACTATTTTTTGACCAAAACGAATTGTTAATTCATCAGCTACTTTTACATCTGAACTCGCTTTTGCCACTTGACCATTAATTGATATTCTTCCTTGATCAGCTACTTCTTTCGCTAATGTTCTTCTTTTAATTAAACGTGATACTTTTAAAAACTTATCTAGACGCATATCAAATCCCCCTATTAACGCTCTGTTTGTTTTGCCTCTTCCCATAAAACGTCTAACTGCTCTAATGATAAATCTTGCATCTCTTTATTCATTTCAGCTACCTTTGCTTCCATGTATAAGAAACGACCGACAAATTTCTCATTCGTTGAACGTAACGCCTCTTCGGGATCTATTTTATAATGACGAGCTATATTCACAAACGCAAATAGTAAATCGCCAAATTCACCTAACATTTTCGCCTCATCCATATTTGTAACTTCTTGTTGGAACTCTTGCCATTCTTCTAAGGCTTTCTCTATCATCGGTTGTACATCAACCCAATCGAAACCAACTTTGCCAGCTTTTTTCTGGATTTCATAGGCGCGTAGTAACTGTGGCAAACTTTTTGGAACCCCATTTAAAACAGATTCTTTCACGAATCCTTTTTCTTGTTTTTTAATTTCTTCCCAATTGGCAATTACTTCATCGGCATTATTTACATCCGTATTCCCAAATACATGCGGGTGGCGGCGAACCATTTTCTCAGATAAAGTTCGAATAATATCATCTATAGAGAACCAACCTTCATCCTCCCCGATTTGAGCATGCAACATAACTTGTAATAATATATCACCCAGTTCTTCTACTAAGTGATCATCATCCTCTTCATCAATTGCTTCCAACACTTCATAAGCTTCCTCAATTAAATACTTCTTTAAAGATTGATGTGTTTGCTTTTTATCCCACGGACAACCATCCGGTCCACGAAGGTCTGCAATAATTTCTCTAAGCACATCAAACTGTTGATACAAGGACGCACGTTCTTTAACTGGTGGTACATATACACTCGTTAAATTATTCAACTCTGTTTCATGATCTAACATGTACAACGGCACCTTTTTAACTTGTTCAAATGAAGTCCCTGCAGCTGTTACGATATACACTTCATAATCATCTGATAGCATCTCCATTAATGTTAATTTCACATCAGATGCAACGAATGCGTCATATACTTGGCAAAAGATTAAATGTTGACGTAATTCTAATTGTCCTCTTTCAAATGATGTGGCGTCAATTAATTGGAATCCTTCAATCGGATCAATCTTTAGACTCGCAAACATAGGATCAAGGAAACTTTGTCCACCTTCAATGCGCACTTCAACATTCGCTACTTCACCTTTTTCCAACAGTAGCTGAACCGTTCTTTCCGCTACAAGCGGATGCCCTGGCACGGCATAGATGATTTCTGTGCCTTCAGCTTGTTCTAACAATGTATTTGCGATTGTTTCATATACAATTTCAAATGTATCATACGCTTCATATACACTGTCAAAGGCTGTATATTGTATACCTTCTTTCTCCAACTCTTCTATAACGGGATGTTCCTTCGTTCTAACAAACATGTGATCTGCTTCTTTTATTTTTCGATATACACCCATCGTTAACTGATCTAACTCACCAGCACCTAATCCTAAAATAGTAATGATTCCACTCACAACCTGCCACCTCTATCCACTCTTCTTCAATGAACCTTCTTTTTTCTCTTTTTTCATAAAGGTTCCTATTTCCGCTTTTGTAAATACACGTAATTTTAAAATTAAAAACACATATGTTAATCCACCGATAGCTACACCTAACAATGCCTCAAGTGTTGCAATTCCTCTATGCCTTGTATCAATTACCAATCCAGACATTTGCATCAAACGTATAAATATTATTAATACAAACCCCATACCGATACCACTAATAACTACACCTAACATATTACGCTTATCGATAAGCGATTCGGATACAGCTTGCATAAGTAATGCACTATTTAGCACAGAAATTACAATTAACGCAACTAGTGTTGCAATTGCAGCTCCCTTCACACCAAAATACGGCATTAATGTATAATTTAAAGCTAACTTTAAACAACCCCCAAATATAACGAATATTGCTGGTTTTAATGTTTGTCCTAACCCTTGCAAAATAGAAGCAGTTGTAATCGACAATGAACTAAATAAAATAGATAAAGATAAAATGGATAAAACATCTGACCCATCACTATTTTCAAACAACATAATATTCGTAGGCTGAATAATACAAGTTAATCCAATGGCAGCTGCAAATCCAATAACAAATGTTATTTTCATTGCTAACTTTACCTTTTCTCGAATAAAGGAAAGATCTCCTCTTTCCTTCGCCGCCGTAATAATTGGAATAAGTGACAATGAGAAAGAAGTTGTCACGACAGTACCTAATTGCATAAGCGGGATACTTCTGTCGTAAACACCTTTTAATACCTTTGCACTTTCAGCTTGCTCTCCTGCCCCAATAAGTAAGGAATAGAAGGAAATGGAATCAGCCATTTGTATAAAAATAAGCACTAAGTTACTAATACAAATCGCCAATCCCTGCCAAAACAGAATTTTAATGATCCTCTTTTTTCCCTTAATTCTCTTTACACTCTTGAAAAATATAGAACGAAAGTCATGACGCATATAAAGTACAAGTACGATAATCCCAATTAGTCCGCCTGCGATTGAACCTAACATAGCACCTGCACCGACTGTATATAAATCAAATCCGCGAGCAATTAGGAATAGAGATAAAAATACAATAATAGAAACACGAATTGTTTGTTCTATCACTTGCGAAACAGCTGTTGGCATCATATTATTGAACCCCTGAAAATATCCTCTTGCTACAGATAAAAACGGCATCAATATGAATGAAAATGAAATAACACGTAATAACTTATCTAAGTGTATATCACCCATGGCTGCTGCAATTGTTTCGGCACCAAAAAACAATGTAAAAAAGCCTACGAAACCAATTCCTAATAAAAACCAAAAAGATACACAGATAATTTCTTCTGCTTCTTGTTGTTTCCCTCGCTCTAATCGTTCCGCAACCATTTTTGAAATTATAATGGGGAACCCATAAGTAGCTAAAATTAAACAAAATCCATAAAACGGATAAATTTGTTGGTAAATATAAAAACCAATATCACCCGCTATATTTTGATATGGAATACGGTAAAAAGCGCTTAATACCTTTGTAACAAAACTTGCGATTGTTAATATAATAGCCCCACGCCAAAAGGCTTGATACTTCTTCGATTCCATACAAGAAAACTCCTTTTTCTATTCTCACCCCTCGTATTATATCATAAAGAAAAGGACAAGCTTCCTTGCCTACACGAGTAATAATACGTTCGTGCAACGCTAGAAATGTTCAACGAAAAAAGGTAGCAAAGCGCTACCTTCATTCAATATACATATATCTCCAAATATTTAATTTCTCAAAAAGAAATATCATAATTAGGAAAGATTGCTACTTCTAAAATTCGATATAGCCTTACTGCTCCATTTGTTTCGCTAAAAAGCTTGCAGCTGTATTTACTGACTTATGCTCTACTTCACTTATAATATCCTCTTTAGAGAAGATAACAACAGCTCCAATTGGATCCCCATTCGCAATAATCGGACCAATTGTATAGGAACTCACTTTTTCTGTTACTCCATCAATAATTGAAATTTCGCTTTCATCTGTCATAATTACAGACTTACGCTCTTCCATTGTCTTCTCAATTAAATCGCCAACACTTTTATTTAAGTATTCTTTTTTAGATACGCCTGCTACTGCGATAATAGAATCACGATCGCATACAAGCACATTATGTCCTAAGCTATCGTATAAAGCTTCCGTATATTCCTTTGCAAAATTACCTAGTTCACTAATTGGAGAATATTTTTTCAAAATCACTTCTCCATCGCGATCAACAAATATTTCTAGCGGGTCTCCTTCTCGAATACGTAAAGTTCTACGAATTTCCTTCGGGATTACTACCCTACCTAAATCATCAATTCGACGTACGATTCCAGTTGCTTTCATTCTAATGCTGCCTCACTTTCTACTGATGATCAAAGTGGTGAATTTACCTGTTCATGTAAAAATCACCAACTGTTAGACATAGTATTTTACACATTAGTTCTTCTATGCACGCCGAATTGTATTTTTTTATCTTATATTAGGCATTTATGACTTCTTTTTTTACATCTGGTAGGCCTTTTAATAAATTTTCAGCAATTGTTAACCACTTCGATGTCTCTAAACCATTTGTTTTCATAACGATTTTCAATTGCGACCCTTCCATTCCTAGACCAATCATACGTCCAAAACTATTTCCAAGCATGAATAATTTTCCGCCATCAATATTTTGACTTGCTTGTTCTGAGAACAGAATGGTCACTTCAAATTTATTTTGCTTAATTAACTCAATTTGTTCTTTCATTGCCAATACTTTAATATTTGCAATTTGCAATAAGTAACCAACTTCTTGCGGGTAATCACCAAATCTATCTATCATCTCTTCCTGCAACTCTTCAATATCCTCAACTGCAGAAACACCTCTAAACTGTTTATACATCATAATCTTTTGTTTACTATCTGAAATATAAGCATCTGGTAAATATGCATCTACTTCTAAATCAATTTCAACATTAACTGTATTTTCAACCCCATCTGTTCCTCTACGCTGTTCAATTGCATCTTTTAACATTTGAGAATATAGATCAAATCCGACAGAATCAATAAATCCATGCTGTTCGGCTCCTAACAAGTTACCTGCACCACGAATGGATAAGTCTCTCATCGCAATTTTGAAACCTGACCCAAGCTCTGTGAACTCTTTAATGGCTTGCAGACGCTTCTCTGCAACTTCTGATAACACTTTATCTCGTTTGTATGCAAAGTATGCATATGCAACACGATTAGAACGTCCAACACGACCACGAAGCTGATACAGCTGCGATAATCCCATACGATCTGCATCAAATACAATTAACGTATTTACATTCGGAATATCTACACCCGTCTCAATGATTGTTGTACTTACAAGAACATCATGCTGCCCTTCTAAAAACGATAGCATAACAGACTCTAATTCACCTTCGTTCATTTTCCCATGTGCATACGTTACACGCGCGTCTGGAACTAACATCGAAATTTCATCTGCTTTTCTTTCGATATCCTCCACACGATTATATAGGAAGTAAATTTGCCCACCTCTTGCAAGCTCTCGTTCTATCGCTTCTCGCATTAACGCTGGATTATACTCTACTACATACGTTTGGACTGGGAAACGATTTTCTGGTGGTGTCTCAATAACAGATAAGTCACGCACACCAAGCATAGACATATGGAGTGTACGCGGAATCGGAGTTGCCGTTAATGTTAACACGTCAACATTTGCTTTTAATTGTTTAATTTTTTCTTTATGCGTTACACCAAACCTTTGTTCTTCATCAATAATAAGAAGACCTAAATCTTTATAAGTAACGTCTTTAGATAAAATACGATGCGTTCCAATTACGATATCTACCGTACCATCTTTTAAGCCTTTAATTGTTTCATTTTGCTGTTTTCTCGTACGGAATCTACTTAATAATCCTATATTGATTGGATAATCTTGAAAACGCTCTCGAATTGTTTCATAGTGTTGTTGTGCAAGGATCGTTGTCGGCACTAAAATTGCAACTTGTTTTTCATCCATAATTGCCTTAAATGCCGCACGGATAGCTACTTCCGTCTTTCCATATCCTACATCACCACAAAGAAGCCTATCCATCGGACGTCCACGTTCCATATCTTTCTTAATCTCGTCAATAGAGCGTAATTGATCCTCTGTCTCTTGATATGGGAAAGAAGATTCAAATTCTTGTTGTTCTGCTGTATCTGGTGTATATGCATAACCTTTTGAAGCTTCGCGCTCAGCATATAGTTTAATTAGGTCATCCGCAATGTCTTGTACAGATTTTTCAACTTTCGTTTTGACCTTTTTCCAATCATTTCCGCCCAATTTATAAACTTTAGGATCCTTACCTTCAGATCCTACATATTTCTGCACTTGGTCAATTTGTTCAATTGGAACGTATAACTTATCATTACCTTGATATTTAATATTCAAGTAATCTTTATGAACACCATTAATCTCTAGTGTCTCGATACCTAAGAATTTACCTATACCATGATTTACATGAACTACATAATCTCCAACTTTTAATTCCGAATAACTTTTAATACGTTCAGCATTAGATAACTTCTGCTTACGTTGTGATTTTTTAACTTTTTTATGAAAAAGCTCTTTTTCAGTAATAACAACAAGCTTTTGCATCGGCATTTCAAATCCTGCATGTAAATCACCTACAGCAATTTGCAACCTTCCAGGCAATAATATATCTGTGCCCTCTACGATATCTGCCTCAATATCATAATCACTTAAAATATGTTGTAGTTTTTTTACACGTTCATCATCTGTGCCGAGCACAACAGTCGTAAAATGCCCTTCGTTCCATCTATCAATTTCAGTTTTCAACAACTGCATCTGCCCATGGAAATCTTGCATTGTTTTACATGTCACATTCACAATGTTTTGCGGATGTGTATGTGCTATATGACGTAAGAATAACGTTAAATATACAAAACTTCTTTTTTTATGATGAAGAAATTCCTCAAACGAGTGTGAGAAAGATAAATCTTGAATAATTGTTCCCTCACCAAGAAGTGATATATACCATTCCGCCTCCTCCGTTTCAAGATGTGATGCCGTTTCTTGAATACGGGAAATCTCATCCAAAACTACAATACCATCTTCTGGTAAATAATCTATCAGACTAGCAGGTGCTTTATAGAAAATAGATAAATATTTAAACATCTGTTCTATACTTTGCCCGTTTTTTAACATCTCAACTTCATGACTTACCGTTTCAAGCACTGTAGTCTTCAATTTATCATCGGAAAGTTTTTGCATCGTCTTAGTCAAGCCTTCCTCAAGATGCTCAATTCCCGACTTCAATTCTTCCTGTGAAAATAAAAACTCTGTTGCTGGACCAAATCTAACACTTTCTTTTTTATCTTGAGAGCGCTGTTCATCCACATCAAATAATCGAATAGAATCAACTTCTGTATCGAAAAATTCAATACGAAATGGTAACTCTTCAGTTAATGGGTAAATATCTAATATTCCCCCGCGCAAACTGAATTCCCCAGGAGCTTCTACCATCGACTTACGCTCATAACCAATATGATGTAAAGTATGCAAGAATGTATCTAAATCAATCTCTTGCCCTAGATTGATTTCGATTTGCCTTTGCTTCCACAACTCTTTCATTGGTAAAAATCTGCGTAGTCCTGCAACTGGCGCTACAATAATCCCGTTCTCTCCTGCCGCTAAACGATTCAATACTTCAATACGTTGCGCCTTCAATTCTGGGCTTGCAACACCAATTTCCGATGCTATCAATTCATTTACTGGGTATAACCACACATCTTTTTCACCAAGTAACGCCACTAAATCTTCATGCACTTTTTGTGCTTGATATAAATTATGCGTCACAATAAGTTGTGATTTTTTTGTTTTTTTATATAAGGCCGCCATTAATAACGAACGAGAAGAGGTTGCCATACCTGATACAAGTTGTTCTTTTAAACCATCTTCTAGTCCATTAATAACCGATTGGATCTCTTCATTTTTATAAAATTGCTCTAATAAACCTATCATTTTCAAAACCCCTCTCAACATAAAGAGCAAGCCACTATATTTTATGCAAATATTTTGGAAAAAGAAAACAGAAAAATGCTTTGGACATGCCAAAGCGACAACATTTTATTGCAGAAATTTTTCATATTCATAATACTCAGGATAAGATGCGAGCGTTTCTTGACACGATTCACAAATCGTTTTTATATATATATTTCCATTCTCATGAAAATGAATCATCTCTACTACTTCTTGCTCTGTTAGTTGAAATAAAACGTCGCTATACACTTTTTCTGCAGTAACGGAGCCTACATTACTCCCGCAATGTCTGCAATAATAATACCCTTCCATACTAGCCTCCTAAAAATCTAATTACTACTAGTATGGGTAAAAACAAGAC
Organism: Bacillus sp. GW823-FHT06B01; assembly: GCF_058952315.1. Lineage (NCBI taxonomy): Bacteria > Bacillati > Bacillota > Bacilli > Caryophanales > Bacillaceae > Bacillus > Bacillus sp. GW823-FHT06B01. Next base: position 28,287 of record NZ_JBXAHR010000011.1, read on the forward strand.
AAAATATTCCCAATCATAACCTTAACTATTGAAGGTATTCATGATTTGAAGAAAAGGTTTATTTAACCATTCTTCACATGCATCCGCTGCTTTTTCAATAGAATGACTCACATCAGGAATTTCTTCCGATGTAAAACGTCCTAATACGTAATCTACTACCTTCATGCCATTTTTCGGACGATCAATTCCCATGCGGATACGTTGAAACTCTTGTGTTCCTAAATGTGAAATTGTTGATTTCACACCATTATGTCCACCAGCACTACCTTTCATACGAAGGCGTAATTTACCTACAGGGATGTCTAAATCATCGTACAGAACAACGAAGTCCTCAACATCAATTTTATAGTAATCCATGAGTGGTCGAATACTTTCCCCAGATAAATTCATATATGTAAGTGGCTTTAATAAGATTACTTTTTCTCCATTAACAAATCCTGCACCAAATACTCCTTTAAATTTTTGTTCATTCAAAGAAATATTCCAACGCTTTGCAAGTTCATCAATCGCCATAAATCCAATATTATGCCTTGTTAATTCATATTCTCTACCTGGGTTCCCAAGTCCTACTATCAATTTCATTCTTGTACCACTACTTTCTTTTTTCGATACGAAAAGACGTAACCAATCTTGGTTACGTCTCATTCTATCCAATTAATTGAATAATACACTTACAGATTCTTCTTCGTATACACGAATGATTGCTTCTCCGATTAGTGGAGCAACTGAAAGTTCATGTACTTTGTCGATTTTCTTCTCTTCTGGTAATACGATAGAGTTCGTTACAACTAACTCTTTAATATTTGAGTTTTGGATACGCTCAATTGCTGGACCAGATAATACTGGGTGTGTACAGCAAGCATATACTTCAGAAGCACCGTTCTCAACAAGAGCGTTTGCTGCTAATGTAATTGTACCAGCTGTATCAATGATGTCATCAATTAAAATTGCTGTTTTACCTTCAATATTACCGATAATGTTCATTACCTCTGATACGTTCGGACGAGGACGACGCTTATCAATAATAGCGATTGGTGCTTTTAGGCGATCTGCCATTTTTCTAGCACGAGTTACCCCACCGTGGTCTGGTGACACGATTACGATATCTTTAAGACCTTTTGTTTCAAAGTAATCTGAAAGAATCGGTACACCCATTAAGTGGTCAATTGGGATATCAAAGAACCCTTGAATTTGTGGAGCATGTAAATCTAGAGTGATTACACGAGTTGCACCTGCTGTTTCAAGCAAGTTTGCTACAAGTTTCGATGTAATTGGTTCACGAGAACGCGCTTTACGGTCTTGACGCGCATAACCATAGTAAGGAATAACAATATTAATTGTTTTTGCAGATGCACGTTTTAATGCATCGATCATAATAAGTAATTCCATGATATGTTCGTTTACTGGGAAGCTTGTAGATTGAATAATGAATACATCGCAACCACGGATACTTTCTTCAATGTTAATTTGAACTTCTCCATCACTAAAACGATCAACAGAACATTTTCCTAGTCCTACTCCAATGTGCTTTGCAATTTGCTCAGCAAGTTCCTTATTAGAGTTTAAAGAGAATACTTTCAAATTAGAATTTAGATATTGAGTCGACATCTAGATTAACCCTCCACATTATGATTTTTTCTTATTCAGCAATTGATCAACATAGTCCTCTTTGTTAACTTGACGTGCACGTGCTACAGATAATGCTTTTGATGGAACATTCTCTGTAATTGTAGAGCCTGCTGCCACATAAGCACCATCTTCAACTGTTACAGGAGCGACAAGGTTTGAATTACATCCAATAAATACCCCGTTACCAATCACAGTTTTGAATTTATTCTTACCGTCATAGTTCACCGTAATTGAACCACAACCAAGATTCACGTCTTCTCCAACTTGTGCATCCCCGATATAACTTAAGTGTGAAGCTTTACTTCTATTACCAAAAACAGTTTTTTTGATTTCCACGAAGTTTCCAACGCGTACTTCATCTCCAATAACTGAATCTGGGCGAATATGTGCAAATGGACCAACCGATACTTCTGTACCAAGTTTACTATCATGTACAGTAGATTGTCGAATTGTCGTACGATCTCCAATTTCACTATCGCGAATTACTGTGTGCGGTCCAATTTCACAATCAGAACCAATTACAGTATTCCCCTCAATAATTGTTCCTGGATGAAGAACTGTATCACTACCGATAATTGCATCAGCAGAAATATACGTGTTACTTGGATCAATAATTGTAACACCATTTACCATGTTTTTACGGTTGATACGGTTTTTCATAATAATTTCCGCTTGCGATAGAGCGACTCTGTCGTTAACACCTAACGTTTCATCGAAGTGCTCTGTTTGATAAGCCGATACGATATGACCTTCATTTTTTAAAATCTCAATAACATCTGGCAGGTAATATTCACCTTGTACGTTATCATTTGAAACTTTAGAAAGTGAGGCGAATAAAGCTTTATTATCAAAACAATACGTACCTGTATTGATTTCTTTAATAGCTAATTCTTTCTCATTTGCATCCTTATGCTCAACAATCTTTTCAACATGACCATTCTCATTACGAACGATACGACCATAGCCAGCAGGTTCTTCTATGTAAGCTGTTAGCACCGTTGCCATTGCCCCTGCTTCTTTATGCTGCTGAAGCAATGCTTCCATCGTTTCAGCAGTTATTAGCGGCGTATCACCACAAATAACTAAAGTTGTTCCTTCTTCATTTGCAAGTACACTTGCAGCTTGATCGACAGCGTGTGCTGTACCAAGTTGTTCTGCTTGTAATGCAAACTCACTTACGTTTCCTAGCTGTTCTTGTACCATTTCAGCACCATGTCCTACGACTGTTACAAGTTTCTGCAATCCTAATTGCGTTACTTGATCGACAACATGTTGTACCATAGGTTTTCCACATACAGGATGAAGCACTTTGTATAGCTTAGACTTCATACGTGTGCCTTTGCCTGCAGCTAGAATCACTGCAAATCTGTTTGACATATAGACCCTCCATCGCAACCTATTTATCCATTAACGATATTATCCTAAATCATCATATATTTCAAGAAACACATTTTAACTATTAAATTTTACCATAATTCTCATACGATGTTTTACTCTTTAGTATCTTTTTTAAGAAATAAGCTATACTATTTAAATTGATTTTGAAAAAATTAGAAGTTTCCTTCTTCATTTTAATGAATTCTGAATTTTCCGCACGTAAAATGTATAAAACTCCAAAAAAAAAAACAAACTCCTGTAAATGCTTACAGGAGTTTGTTGCAAAATTATAGGGATTTCTTTAAAAAGCCCTTTTCATTCGAATTTTACGAAGCACCCGCTTCTTCAAACTCAACCTCTTCTAACTCGCCTAAACGATGATACTCTGTTAAAACCGCATCTTGAATTTTAGAGCGTGTACCAGAATTAATTGGATGTGCAATGTCACGGAATTCTCCATCTGGAGTACGTTTGCTTGGCATTGCTACAAATAATCCATTATTACCATCAATTACACGAATATCATGAACAACAAATTCATGGTCTAGAGTAATAGAGGCAATTGCTCTCATGCGGCCTTCTGTGTTTACGCGGCGTAATCTTACGTCAGTCACTTCCATCTTGTGTTCACCACCCTTTTCTAAATAAGCGATATATTTGTATAAATTCCACAAATTTTCTATTTTCCCTTTAATTTTTTAAAAATTTTTAAGATAAAAATTTTTAATTTAATTGAATATAGAGATTAGTGGAGGTTATCGCTTACAAAGAACTACTTAACTAGGGCAATTACTTCGATTTCAACTGAAACATCTTTCGGTAATTTTGCTACTTGTACACAAGAACGAGCTGGCTTATGAGTAGAGAAATAAGAGCCGTATACGTCATTAACAGCATTAAAATTATCCATATCTTTTAAGAATACTGTTGTTTTTACTACTGAATCAAATGAAGCACCTGCTTCTTCTAATACCGCTTGTAAATTTTGAAATACTTGCTCTGTTTGTACTGTCACGTCTCCTGCTACAAGCTCTCCACTTGCAGTTAACGGAATTTGTCCTGAACTGTAAAACATATTATTTACAATAATCCCTTGTGAATATGGTCCAATTGCTTGTGGTGCATTGCTTGTTTGAACAACTTTCATATTTTTCCACCCTTTTATTATTTATTTTTACTCTTTAAAAATAGTGCACGAAAAGCAGTTTGTCCATCTATTTTATAATTTATAAATAGAATAAAAAAAAGATAAAGCGATCTGCTTTACCTTTTTACTCAGCCTCTACAAGCCCTTCATCAAATGGTGCCAGTGAATAATTTCCCTTTTCCACTTGAATCGCTTTTTCTTTCACATCAACTTCTGATAGACGAATTAATGATACAAAATTATTAATTAGTCGTTCTTCAATATCCGTGGATTCTACTAATACACCAATACCAACAACATTAGCCTTAAACTCTTCTAACATACTCATCATACCTTGAATTGTCCCGCCAGCTTTCATGAAGTCATCAATAATTAAAACATTTGATCCCTCTGGAAGGCTACGCTTTGCTAACGTCATTGTTTGAATTCGCTTAGAAGAACCTGATACATAGTTAATACTAACAGTTGGGCCTTCTGTTACCTTATTATCTTTCCTTGCAATTACTACCGGTACATCTAAGTAATTTGCCACCGCATAAGCAAGTGGAATCCCCTTCGTTGCCACCGTCATAACCGCATCAATTGGTTGCCTAGCAAAAACAGAAGCAAACAAACGACCTGCGCCATTAATATGGCGAGGATTACTTAAAAGATCTGTCATATATAAGTAACCACCAGGCAAAATACGATCTGGATTTTCAAATAAGCTACAAAGCTCACCAATAATTAGATTTGCCTCTTCCTCACTTATATATGGTATATATTTCACTCCTCCTGCTGCTCCTGGTACCGTTTGCAATGTGCCGACCCCTTGTTGTTCAAACGTTTGCTTAATAATAACTAAATCTTCACTAATGGAAGACTTAGCTGATTGATACCTTTCAGCAAAAAAAGTGAGAGAAACTAGCTGACGAGGGTTTTGTAACAAGTAATACGTCATATCGACTAATCTTGTACTTCGTCTAATTTTCATACTCTCACCTCAAATCACGAATATTCTAAACAAATCATAACGTATTATACGTCTTTATTCAAGCGTTTCTCGCTCTCCTAATAAACGTACTGCGTATACTTGTTCACAAAATCCTTTTAATCCGTTATATATACGATGCATTCGCGAATCATGGTGCACAAGACCAAATACCGTTGGGCCACTTCCACTCATTAATACAGCATCCGCCCCAAATCGCTTCATCTGTGCCTTAATACGTGCAACTTCAGGATGCATCGCAAACGTTACATCTTCTAAAACATTACCAACAGTATCACAAATCCCTTTGTAGTCCCCAGCATTTATGACGTTAACCATTTTATCTACATTTGGATGTGTAACTCGATTTAACTTTAAATTTCCATACACATCAGCAGTAGATACACCAATATGGGGTTTTGCTAAAATAACCCAACAAGAAGGTGGAGTTTTTATGTGCTCAATTTGCTCTCCTCTTCCAGTGGCAATTGCTGTCCCACCATATACACAAAACGATACATCTGATCCGATTTTTGCGCCAAGCTCTGCTAACTGATCAATTGTAAGCCCTAAATTCCATAATTTATTAAGACCACGTAATGTCGCTGCTGCATCACTACTTCCACCTGCTAATCCAGCTGCTACTGGAATCGTTTTTTCAATAGTAATAGATACGCCTTTTTTCACATTAAACTTCTCTTTTAATAATTTCGCCGCTTGATAAGCTAAATTTCTTTGGTCGTCTGGGACATACCGATTATGGGATAAAATTTCAATACGGTCTTCTGCTAATTCCATTAGTTCTAAACGATCCGCTAAATCAATTGTTGTCATAATCATTTTCACTTCATGATATCCGTCTTGTCTTTTTCCCAGTACATCTAACGACAGATTAATCTTTGCTGGTGCTTTCACTAGTAGCTTCAATCTATTCACCCACTCTATGTACTCAATCTTTTATCGTTTATTTTACCATAAATTTATAGTAAGACGATGACACTTCCCTAATTATAACGAAAAGCATTCAGAATGAAACTACTTATGTAAAATGATGGCACCTTTTCGAGTACAAAAAGCCGAGGAATCACTCCTCGGCTACCGTAGCATAGAAAGTATCTTACAACTACTGGTTTTGTTTCATTAATTGCTGTTCTGCAATTTCTATAGCACGTTTCACCATGTTACCAGCATCTTTCGCACGAATTCCGCCCCAGCCTTCTTTCTGAACAACATCATAAAAGCCTAGCTCTTTTGCAAGCTCTTCTTTAAATTGATTTGACATGACACCTCTTCGTCTACTCAATGCAGAGTCCCTCCTTATTTTGCTACGGTATAATTAGTATGCAAAATAATATAGCTTTTCATTTGTGGGAATATATGTAACGATACATGAATTATAAAATCACTTCATTATGAGGTTCACCATAAAACGTTAACTCTACTGTCTCTGTTAAAACATCCGCATAGCTATATGATACACGTTGCAACGCATCTTCTTGCTGATCCAATTGTACAACAAAAACAGAACGGTACGTTTCTGCAAGTACACCTGATTGTTCTACTGTTTTTCTTCTCCCACTATTCGCCTTTAACATCAGTCTCTGTCCAAGATGGTGATCTAATTCGCTTTTAATTTCATCTAAACGTTTTGACATATACTTCGTTACACCTCGCTGTAATTTAGATTGAACACTTAAAACACGATATATCTATCCCAATTATTAACCGCAACTCACAGACAATATCATTATAAAAGCATCATGCGTTCAAATAGATAGAAGAAATACTATATTGTAAAAGTATCATTATGTAGTCTGCGCGTTCTTGTCTCTTTTTATCCAAGCTGATTTAAATCCTTCCCATACAAAAAAGCAAGATACATATGTACCTTGCTTATTCTTCATAATGTTGAAAGGGTAAGCCAGTTCGTAAAATCCCCCTCGTCTCAATCCCGCCAAGTCCCTTTTCGCCAGTAATCGTATTACGTACAACATCCCATACATTTACTCTTTCCATAAATGACGTAAAACTAATTTTACCAACCACATATACAGGATCTAGTGCGTGAATATTAATTCTAGATGGTGAACTAGCAAAGTTAGCACCCGCTCGAATTAATGCTTCAAAGTGTGATTGGCATGCCCCAGCAAAAATAACGAGTTGATCCAATGATGGATATTTTTTTCTCACTTCTCGAACAGCCTGTACAAAATGCCTTGAATGCCTATATGCTGCTAAATCTCCCTTTACCCCTTTTGATTTTGTATATGCATCGTGCCCCGTAATAACTAAAATGTCTGGACGAAAATGATCTATTAAATCTACTACCTTTTCATGCATCTCTGTTTCTTTACAATGAATACCTTGTACAGGAACACCAATTTTATTATATAAGTCTAAGCACTTGCGCAAATATAACGGGTCACCATCTATATGCAATACGCGTCCTGGCATTTGAAAATAATTCACCTCACTTGTATATCCACCCGTTGAAGTGTGTTCATGCCTTTGTTTCATTAATACATAATCTTGTTGAAACAAACGATACGTACGCTCCATCGTTTCTTTCTCACGCTTCGCTCTTTTTTTATGCTCTCGTTGATCTATACTAATTAAATCTTCAAGTGGCGCATCTGCCACCAGTCTAATTTCCTCTCCAAATAATATAGCTATCTCGCCTTTTATTTCTATAATACGAAAAAGGATATCCCTATTATGAGAATATCGTTCCACTAATTCTCCAACATGTAAAGCCATTCTCCTACCTCCAAACTCGTTAGGCCATCTTACCTGTTTTTAAAGTATGAATGTAGGAGAGGAAAGGTGACAAAAGGGACAGTTCAAGTTGAACTGTCCCTTTTCTATTCTTATGACAATTTATGAAGAACTAATGCATTACTTAATGTTGCAAACTCTTCGATAGATAGCGTTTCGCCTCTTCGTTTTGGATCAATTCCCACTTCTGTTAAAATTCGATCCAACAGCTCTTTATCTTTCGGGAAACCATTTAAATTATTTGATAAATTATTCATTAAAGTTTTACGACGCTGTGCAAAACTTGCTCGTACTACTTCAAAGAAGAATGTCTCATCTGTTACTTCTACAACTGGTTTTGGGCGCTTTAGGAGACGAATAATCGCAGAATCAACATTTGGTTGTGGCACAAACACTGTACGTGGTACAGTCATAACTGTTTCCACTTCTGTATAATACTGAATAGCAATGGATAAAGAACCATACTCTTTCGTTCCAGGTTTAGCAGCTAAACGATCTCCAACTTCTTTTTGCATCATAACAACAAATCCACGAACCGGTAATTTCTCTTCCAACAATTTAAATAAAATTGGCGTTGTAATATAGTACGGTAAGTTCGCTACTACCATTACATCTTGCCCTTCCTCAAATTGCTCACTAAACACCTCATGTACATCTGCCTTTAGTACGTCTTTATTTATAACTGTAACGTTGCTATATGGAGCTAACGTCTCATCTAAAATCGGTAATAACCTCTGATCAATTTCAAAAGCTACTACTTTTTTAGCACGCTTCGCTAATTGTTCTGTTAACGCACCGATACCTGGTCCAATTTCAATTGCACCACTTTCTGAACCAATTTCAGCGTGATCGACAATACGATTTAATACATTCGTATCAATTAAAAAATTTTGTCCTAAACTTTTTTTGAATGAAAATCCATACTTTTCAACAATGTCTTTCGTACGATTTGGCGTTGCGATATCCTTCATTTTCTTTCCTCCTGTATGACTTGCTTATAAGCTTCTGCAAACGATTCTTTTGAAACTTGAAACATTTGTAAACGTTTATGTAACTGTTTTGCGTTTGTATAACCAATCTTTAATAGCTTACCCATTCTTTCTCTGCGACTCTTTGCCATTTCTCCGCCCACTAAGCCTGCATCGACTAAATCGCTCCAACTGATTTCACTTGTGTAAGCTTCCATTTCTTCATGTATATTCTCTAAAGCACGGCGAATTGATTCATTAGAAGCATGTTCAATCCCGACACCCTTTTTCCTTTTGGCAAGTGCTTCTTCCTTCGGTAAAAAAGCGTGTTTACATCCAGGCACCTTATCAGAAATAATTTTTCGAATACGCTCTCCAGGATAATCCGGATCTGTGAAAATAATAACGCCCCGTTTTTGCAGCGCTAATTTAACTTGCTCAATAACATGATCACCGATTGCTGAACCGTTCGTTTCAATTGTATCCGCATCAACAGCACGCTTAATCGCAACTGTATCATCTTTACCTTCTACAACGATAATCTCTTTAATTTTCATGCTTGCCTCCACACTCGTTTCGTCTCTACTTAGTAAAACAAAAAAATGACGACTTTTCCATTATTATTTTCCCCATTCTTACATTTTAAAAAATAGAATGTCCAAAACTTTGTTCTCTCTCCTTATTGTAACACTTCCTCATTCGCCCTTATTTTTTCACAAAAATAAAAAAGAATGGGTTCTCCCACTCCTTTTTATTCAACACCAAATAAAGCTTTTGCATTTTTTGTTGTTATTTCTGCTACTTCCTCATAAGAAATTCCTTTTAAATTCGCAATTTCTTCTGCTACGAGTTTTACATAACTCGGTTCATTTCGTTTTCCTCGAAATGGATGTGGTGTTAAATATGGACAATCTGTCTCTATTAACAATTTCTCTAACGGAATCTCCACAGCAACTTCTTTCGGCTTCTTAGCATTTTTAAATGTAACTGGTCCACCTAACGAAATTAAAAAGTTCATATTAACACATCGCTCTGCTACTTCTACGCTGCCGCTAAAGCAATGCATAATGCCTCCCACTTCAGCTGCATTCTCTTCTTCTAGAATATCAACAATATCTTGAGTTGCATCGCGATTATGTATAATAATCGGCAATTTCACTTTTTTAGCCAATGCAATTTGTTTACGGAATACTTCCTTCTGTATTTCTTTTGGAGACTTATCCCAATGATAATCTAATCCCATCTCTCCAAGCGCAACGACTTTAGGATGAGAAGCAAGTTCTTCTAACCAAGCTAGATGTTCTTCTGTCATGTCAATTGCATCAACTGGATGCCATCCAACCGCAGCGTAAATAAAATCATAAGTTTCAGCTAATTCAATCGCCTTTTTTATCGTTACTTCATCAAAACCAACAACAACTGTATAGGTAACTCCCGCTTCTTTCATTCGTGCAATAACCTCTTGCAAATCTTCTTCAAATTGCTCTGCATTCAAATGTGAATGTGTATCAAACAACATAATACATAACTCCTTTTATATTGAAATCAAGTTTATTCTAAAAAATAAGCTCTTTAATAACTTAACGATAACAATACTATAATTTTAATGCAAAAATAGAGAGTGTAAAAAGAAAAAAGACGCTTCACACATGTTACACGTGAAACATCTCTTTTCTTGTCTTAATTACTTGATTTTTGTACCGTTTGGTAGATTTTGGTCGATTGATGCTAATGACAATACGCCATTCTCTTCACCCGCTAAAATCATACCTTGTGATAATTCACCGCGTAATTTTACAGGTTTTAAGTTTGTTACACAAATAACCTTTTTACCTTTTAGGTCTTCCGGCGAATAGAATTTTGCAATTCCTGAAACAACTTGACGCTTTTCTGTACCTAAATCCAGCTGAATTTTTAACAACTTATCTGCTTTTTTCACAGGTTCAGCTGATAGTACTTCAGCTACACGTAATTCTACTTTAAAGAAATCATCAATTGTAATTTCTTCTGCTTTCGGTTCTTCTTCTTTTTTCTCTTCTACTTTAGGAGCAGAGCTTTTCATTTGTTCTTTAATGTACCCTACTTCTACTTCCATTTCTAAACGAGGGAAAATCGGGTTTCCTTTTTCTACTTTTGTTCCAGCTGGAATACAGCCAATTGTAGATAGGCTTTCCCAAGATTTATGTGCCTCTTCAGTAAGTCCAAGCTGAGCAAACATCTTACTTGGTGCTACTGTTAGGAACGGCATAAGCATAATACCTGTTTGACGAAGCACCTCTGCTAAGTGGGCCATTACAGAAGCTAATTTTTCACGATCATTCTCATCTTTCGCTAATACCCACGGTTGTGTTTCATCAATATATTTATTTGCACGGCTAACCAATTGCCAAATTGAGCTTAACGCTACAGAGAATTCCATATTCTCCATTGCCTCTTCTACTTTTTTCAATGTATCTTTTGCAAACGTTACTAACGTTTCATCGAATTCCGTTACATTTTCTTTAAATGCAGGGATTTCTCCGTTAAAGTACTTATCAATCATAGCTACTGTACGATTTAATAAGTTACCTAAGTCATTTGCTAAATCGAAATTAATGCGCTCCACAAATCCTTCTGGTGTGAATACGCCATCAGATCCGAATGGAACTTCACGAAGCAAGTAATAACGTAATGCATCTAATCCGTAACGATCGATTAAAGTAACTGGATCTACTACGTTTCCTTTTGACTTACTCATCTTTCCATCCTTCATTAAAATCCAACCATGAGCAAAGATTTTTTTCGGAAGAGGTAAATCTAATGCCATTAAAATGATTGGCCAATAAATTGTATGGAAACGAACGATTTCTTTTCCAACTAAATGTACATCAGCTGGCCAGAATTTCTTATACATCTCTTCATTTTCTGTTCCATAACCTAATGCTGTAATGTAGTTAGATAATGCGTCAACCCATACGTAAATAACGTGTTTCGGGTTACCTGGAACACGAACTCCCCAGTCAAATGAAGTACGAGAAACAGCTAAATCTTCTAGGCCTGGTTTAATGAAGTTATTAATCATCTCATTCTTACGAGACTCTGGCTGAATGAAATGTGGATTATCTTCATAGAATTTTAATAGTCTGTCGACATATTTACCCATTCTAAAGAAATACGATTCTTCACGAACAAGTTCTACATCATGACCACTATCTGGGCTTTTTCCTCCAACTACTTTTTCCCCTTCCATAATTGGATCTACTAATTGATGCTCTGTATAGAATGTCTCATCTTGTACAGAATACCAACCTTCATATTCATCAAGATAAATATCACCTTGATCTACTAGTTGCTTGAAGATTTTTTCAACAACATCTTTATGACGATCTTCAGTTGTACGAATAAAATCATCATAAGATATATCCATTTTCTCCCAAAGTTCTTTAATTCCTGCAACAATGTTATCCACATATGCTTGTGGTGTAACATTTAATTCTTCTGCTTTCTTTTGGATCTTCTGTCCATGCTCATCAGTTCCTGTTAAATAATGAACATTGTATCCTTGCATACGCTTATATCGTGCCATCGCATCTCCTGCTACTGTTGTATAAGCATGTCCAATGTGTAATTTTCCACTTGGATAATAAATTGGGGTAGTAATATAAAAGGACTTATTTTCCTCTGTCATTGTTTTGGACCTCCCGGATAACCTCATATGTATTTATAAATAGTATATCAAAAACTTATATATAAAGTGAAACTTTAATCTGTGGGGGTTTTGTTCACTCCCGCGGATTATTAGCCCGCACCAATCAGGCTTTTATGAGCAATCCGACTCCAACTTAACTTCTTTGCTCCAGCCAAATTTAAAATTTAGAATCTTACTGCTTGGCAAATAGCGAGATAAAAACGAGTTAATACTTAATATCTTTATCATCTATTGCTCATATTTCAAGAAAATATACAGTCCTTACTTACAATCTATAAACTTTTCTGAAAATAAAGTGAAATAATAGTAGAAATTACTCTCATTCTATTATATATAAGAAGTAAGAAATCTATAAATCTTTTTAAAAAATATAGAATTAAAGAATTGACGGAAATGTAAATGATTGGTATCATATGTCCATAGGGTATTTTGTCGAAAAATGACGAATCTAGAAAATAGACTCGAAACTTATAAACTATTTCTTTAGGAGGAAAAGAATTATGAAATCTACTGGTATCGTTCGTAAAGTTGATGAATTAGGTCGTGTAGTAATTCCAATCGAATTACGCCGCACTTTAGGTATTGCAGAAAAGGATGCTCTTGAAATCTACGTTGATGACGAGAAAATCATCTTAAAAAAATATAAGCCAAACATGACTTGCCAAGTAACTGGTGAAGTATCTGATGGTAACCTATCTTTAGCTGAAGGTAAAATTATCTTAAGCAAAGAAGGCGCTGAGCGAATCTTAAACGAACTTCAAGATTATATCGAAACAGCAAAATAAGCTTCTCAATTATGAGAAGCTTATTTTTTATCGACATGATAGATTTGATATACATCGCGTTTCGACAAATCTCGATCTTTAGCGACTGTTTTTATTGCCTCTTTTGAATTCATACCTTTTTCGTTTATATAATGTTCAATATGATCATATACCGAAATAGATTCCCACCATTGTTCTTCCGGGGTAGGTTCTTCCGTTGAACCAGCTACTAAAATACAAAACTCGCCACGAACTTCATTTTGTTTCGCCCACTCAATTGCTTCCTCAACTGTTCCACGAATAAATTCCTCAAATTTTTTCGTTAACTCTCGACATAATACAATTTCTCTATTTCCCAACACTTCTTGCATTGAGATTAAAGTATCATCTAAACGATGGGGCGCTTCATAAAACATCATTGTAGTTTGTACATAACGAAGCTTCTCTAACTCCATTTTTCTTTCTTTTTTATTTCTTTGTAAAAATCCATAGAAATAAAATTGTTTTGTTTCAAGACCTGATGCAATTAATGCTGTAAGGGCTGCATTTGCCCCAGGAAGCGGGATTACATGATACTGTTCTGCTACAGCCTCTACAACAATATCGTAACCTGGATCGGAAATACAAGGCATACCAGCATCACTAACAAGTGCTACAGTCTTCCCTTCGTCTAACTTCCCTAATATTTTCTTACCACTTACTTCCTTATTATGCTCATGGTAACTCATAACGGGGGTTTCAATTTCGAAATAATTACAAAGTTTTTTCGTTTGTCTCGTATCTTCAGCAGCAATTAAATCAGCTTCTTTTAAAATTCGGATTGCACGAAATGTCATATCTTCTAAATTTCCAATAGGAGTTGGTACTAAATATAAAACTCCCTTTTCATTTTGTTGAAAGCTTTTTTGTTGCCACATAGCGTTCTCCTTTTTGCATATATTCTTCTTTTTGTTTTCTATTTAACTGCTTAAAATAATACTCTGCTTGCATAGCTGTACGCTTATCTTCATGAAATTCTATGTATTTTAAAACAACAGGAAGTCTAGCACGCGTATACCTAGCCCCTTTTCCACTATTATGGGTCTGAATCCGCTTCTCTATATGATTTGTATATCCAGCATAATAACTTCCGTCAGAGCACTCTACAACATAAAAACAATGCTTATTCTTCTCCATATAAAATTGAACGAATCTCCTTTGTATATTCATTATTTGCTTCATATACAAAAAGAGGGGGCAATATTTTCAAATCTGCGTTTCCATCCTTAATTCCTTCAATTAACAATGTATTCGCTTCTTTCCCTGCCTTAGGATAAACAAATCGCACACGCTTTGGTTCAATTTTGTATTTACGCATTAATGTAACAATATCTAGCAAACGACCTGGACGATGTACAAATGCTACTTTCCCACCTTGCTTTACTAACTGACTACTTGCAGATACAACATCCTCTAATGTACACATAATTTCATGACGAGCTATCGCTAAATGTTCATTCATATTTTTCTCAGAAGTTGCAGGTGTTTGAAAATAAGGGGGATTACATGTAACTACATCATATTGATGACGTCCAAGTTTCTCCGGCATATCTTTCAAATCCCCATGTATTAAGTGAATTCTTTCTTCTAACTTATTGTATTGAACGCTTCTGATTCCCATATCATATAAACGTTCTTGAATTTCTACACCTGTAATGTTTCCCTTTGTTCTGGTACTTAATAAAAGGGGGACAACTGCGTTACCTGTACACAGATCAAGTACATTACCTTTTTGAATCGGCACCCAAGCAAAGTCTGCAAGTAAAACAGCATCTAACGAGAAATTGAATACTGATGGGCTTTGTACAATCTTCATATCTTGCGCTAATAAGTAATCTAAACGTTCATCTTCATATAAATTCATATGTTACTCCTTTTCTTACACTTAACCTACCCTATTTCATCTTCTACTAATAAAAAAACATATTTCATTCTACTCTCATGTATAAAAAATTACCTTTCCAATTATCATTGGAAAGGTAATTTCACTTTTTATTTAAAAATGACAGGCAGAATAAACAATCTCCCTCTTTACGTACACTTCCATAATGCAGATTACAAATATGAAAACCTTCTTGATATAGCCTTGCTAAATTATCATAGCCTTCGCCAATATCAGTTGTCTTCGGCTTCACTTCTTTACGTTTTTGAGTTTTTTGTTTTTCCTTAATCTGCACTTCTTCAAAGCGGTGTCGCAAATTTTCATTTTCCATTTTTATATGTTGGTTCTCTTCCAACAACTCTGCAAGATGTTGTTTTAATTCTCCCAACTGTTTGTATAAATGTCCAATTTGCTCTTCCATACTAGAAACCGATGCAAAAATATCTTTTTTCTCCACAAGCACCCACCTCATTAATCTGTGGTTTGACTCGAAACGACCCCTTTATTCACTAACTCATCTAACGTATATTCTACTATCCGTTCCTTGTCTACTAGTTCCACTTGAATTAATCTTTCTAAAATATTTAATCCGATAACACGGCCAGTACCATGCGGGGTTTGTATACGTTGATCTAAATCAGGAAGTTGTTCCTTTGCTGCCTCATATTCATCATTCTCATATTTTAAGCAACACATTAAGCGACCACATAAACCAGAGATTTTTGCAGGATTTAATGATAAATTTTGATCCTTTGCCATCTTAATGGATACAGGTTCAAAATCTCCTAAAAAAGTAGAACAACAAAGCATACGACCACACGGACCAATACCACCAAGCATCTTCGCTTCATCACGAACACCAATTTGTCTTAGTTCAATTCTTGTCCTAAAAATTGCCGCTAAGTCCTTCACTAGTTCGCGGAAATCAATCCGACCATCCGCAGTAAAGTAGAAAATAATCTTATTGCGATCGAACGTATACTCTACATCTACAAGTTTCATATCAAGATTATGCTCTACTACCTTTTGCTGACAAACTTGATATGCTTCTTTTGCAGCATGTTTGTTCTCTTCAACAATGGTACGATCATTTTCATTTGCAATACGAATAACCTTTTTTAGCGGTAATACAACGTCGTTTTCATCAACTTGCTTTTTGGTAATAACTACTTTTCCGTACTCAATACCTCTTACTGTTTCTACAATTACAAACTCATTTTCAGAGATATCGAACTGATTCGGATCGAAGTAATACACCTTTCCGGCCTTCTTAAAGCGAACACCTACTACATCATACAAAACGGTCATCCCTCCTGCAACCGCAACACTAACTGTTCGAACACAAGCTGCGCATTTACATTAGCGTTGATTCTATTTTTTGCCTCTAATATATTAAAGAGAGCTGATACAATGCGCTTCTGAGCATAGGAGAAAGATTCAAACATCTCTTTCTGCTCATGAAAAACAAGACGATCTTCTTCTCCAAGTTGAACATATAATAAATCCTTATAAATAAGGAGCAACATATCTAAACCTTGCTGTAATTGTTCTTTCTCTCTAAAGTGTTTCCCCCATTTTTCTTGTACAAAAAAAATAGAGGCTTTATCCTTTTCGAGCGCTTCACATAATTTTATCACTAAAGCTCGTGCTTGTGCAAACCATTCATCACTACATAAAGCTAAAGCTTCATCAAAACTATTCGTGAGTTGCGCAGCAAGTGTCGATAAAGATGCCGTAATACCTTCATCCTGTAATCTTCTAATTAAAGATTCCGTAGGTAACGGTCTAAATGTAACAACTTGACAGCGAGATAAAATCGTATTTAAAATTTGATGACTTTGTTCAGTAAGTAAAATAGCTGTTGTATCACTACTTGGTTCTTCTAAAAATTTTAAAAGTGTATTCGCTGCATTTGCTGTCATACGATCTGCGTGCTCAATAATATATACTTTTTTATTTGCTTCTAATCCTGTTTTTGAAAACTCTTCTTGTAAATCATGAATTTGCTGTTTCTTAATAGATAATCCGTCTGGTTTTACAATATGTAAGTTAGGGTGGTTACCTGAATCAATTCGCTTACAATTTGTACATACGTGACAAGGCTCTACCCCATTCCGCCCAGAACAGAGAAAACTCTTTGCCATTTGAATTGCCGTTGCAAACTTTCCAGTCCCTTTCCCTCCCTCTAACAAGTAAGCGTGGGATATACGCTCTTTTGCAATGCTATTCATCAACATTTTTACACCGATGGGTTGTATAGCAGAAAGCTGCTCCCACGTCTTCGTCATAATGCATACCTCACTTATTTCATTCTTTCCTTCTATTATAACAATTTATCTTCTATAATCTTAACAACTTCTTCTATAAGTTTTTCCATTGGTTGATCAGCATTTACCAATACAATACGATCTGAGAAACGTTCTACAACTTGTAAATATCCTTCACGGACACGTTTATGGAAAGAGATATCTTCCATATCTAATCGATTTACTTCACGTCCTGCATCTTTTTCAATGCGAGCTAAACCAATCTCTGGTTCAATGTCTAGGTAAATCGTTAAACTAGGCATACAGTCCTCTGTTGCGAAACGATTTATTTCAAATACTTTATCCATACCTAACCCTCTTGCATATCCTTGATACGCTAAAGAGCTATCTATAAAACGATCACATAATACAAGGTAGTCCTCGTTAAGTGCCGGCATAACCTTTTCCACCAAATGTTGTCTACGTGCAGCAGCATACAAAAGCGCCTCTGTACGTGCTTCCATCATCGTATATTCTTGTTTATGTAAAATTGTTCTAATATCCTCTGAAATTGCAATGCCACCTGGTTCTCTCGTCGCCATTACCTTTTGTTCTTTTTGTTCAAAGTACGGCAATAAACTTTTAATTAACGTTGTTTTACCCGAACCTTCTGGACCTTCAATTGTTACAAATAATCCCTTCATTCTAAAACCTACTTTCTATATCATACACTTTCATATATTTCGTGCTACCTTGAAAACGAGCGCCTGATTGCTCTAAATACATAATTTGCTCTTTATGTTCTGAAGTAATTCTTTCTCCATACATAATCAATGGAATTCCAGGTGGGTACGGAATTACCATTTCTGCCGCTATCATCCCAACTGCTTCTTCTACAGATACTACTTTTGTTTCATATCCTTCCAGTTGTTTATATGTATACGGTAAAGGAGAAAATTCTCCTTTATAAGTATAACGAATAGATTCCTTCTTGTCTTTCACCTCATAATATTGCAATGCCCCTCGGATCATCTCTATAGCCTTCATATACTCCTTATTTACTTGCAAGGGCAAAATAAATAGGACATTATATGGATCCGCCATTTCTGTATATATACCGACCTTTTCAAATACAGACTGTAATTCGTATCCTGATAACTGACAACGTGTCTGTACAGTAACCTTTAACTCGTCTTGTAATGGATATTGTAAAATAGCTATTTGTGGAATAGAACACAATTCGTCTTTAAATCCCCGTAAAAACTCGACAATTTCATCATGTCCCTTTTCTTTTATACGTGCTATTGTAAAGCGTGCAATATCAAGAGAAGTCATAATTGGATACGATGGACTACTAGATTGTAGCATACTTAAATAGGTAGAAACTTTTTCTTCTTTCACTAAGCGACTATTTATATGTAAATAGGAACCCATTGTCATCGCGGGTAATGTTTTATGTGCAGAATGAACTACAATATCTGCACCATATGCTAATGCTGACTTTGGAAATGCTCCCCCTAAACAAAAATGGGCTCCATGTGCTTCATCTACTAAAACAGGGATTTTATGTGCATGTGCATAAGCGATGCTTGCCTCTAGATCCATCCCCATACCATAATAATTAGGATGCGTTAAAATGAGTGCTTTAGCATTTGGATATTTTTCAATTGCTTCCTTAATAATTTCATCATGAATTCCCACTGGTACATTATAAGCTTCATCAATCCATGGATCTAAAAAAATTGGATTTGCGCCCGCTAATTTTAAACCATTAATAATTGATTTATGACAATTTCTTTGTACAAGAACAATATCATGTTCTTCACAACAAGACAAAATCATTGCTAGGTTCCCTACTGTTGAACCATTAATTAAAAAATAACTTTTTTTCACTCCATATACATCAGCTAATAATTGTTGTGCCTCATCTATACATTCAAACGGACTATGTAAATCATCTAACCCAGACAACTCAGTTACATCGATAGATAGTATATCTTTAAACTCCCCTACAGCTTCCTGAGGGAAGTTTAAACCATTTTTATGACCTGGAACATGAAAGGATAACGGCCCTCTTTCTTTAAACTCTGTTAATGCCTCATATAAAGGTATGCGATTTTGATTCATCTATATCTCTTCCTTATTATTTCATTCTTCCTCTATTATACAGAACAAAAAAAATAATAGGCATATGCCTATTTAAAAATATGATACTTCTAATTTCCGAAGCTGTTTTAAATAATATATATACTTCGGATCATTTGTCTCCGTATTCACCATATCCTTTTCACATTCATAACATATTAAATTATTATAAACATATATCCCTTCTTTTCTTTTTGTCTCACAAACAATACAAACTTCATTTTGTGCTTTCATAACCTTCCCTCCCTATTTAAATGGACATATTTTATACTTCTATTCCTTAACAATTTACAGAAAAATATACATCCACCTCTTATATAATATGATTAACCCTTGGGCAACGTGTTTGTATTACCATTACTTCTTTTTTCGTACTGTTTGAAAACAGAAAAAAACACAAGTCAAAAGACTTGTGTTTTTAGTTGCTTGGCGACGTCCTACTCTCACAGGGACAAGGTCCCAACTACCATCGGCGCTAGAGAGCTTAACTTCCG
>NZ_JBXAHR010000012.1:0-47569 GCF_058952315.1 Bacillus sp. GW823-FHT06B01
GCGCCTGTGTTACCTTGAACACCTTGAGGTCCAGTGGCACCAGTAGCGCCTGTGTTACCTTGAACACCTTGAGGTCCGGTCGCACCCGTGTTACCTTGGGCCCCTTGAGGTCCAGTAGCACCCGTGTTACCTTGAACGCCTTGAGGTCCGGTCGCACCCGTGTTACCTTGAGCGCCTTGAGGTCCAGTGGCACCAGTAGCGCCTGTGTTACCTTGAACACCTTGAGGTCCAGTGGCACCAGTAGCACCGGTGTTACCTTGAATACCCTGAGGTCCAGTGGCACCAGTAGCGCCTGTGTTACCTTGAGCGCCTTGAGGTCCAGTCGCACCCGTGTTACCTTGAACACCTTGAGGTCCAGTGGCACCAGTCGCACCCGTGTTACCTTGAACGCCCTGAGGTCCAGTGGCACCAGTAGCGCCTGTGTTACCTTGAACGCCTTGAGGCCCAGTAGCACCCGTGTTACCTTGAGCGCCTTGAGGTCCAGTGGCACCAGTAGCACCCGTGTTACCTTGAACACCTTGAGGTCCAGTGGCACCAGTAGCACCCGTGTTACCTTGAGCGCCTTGAGGTCCAGTGGCACCCGTGTTACCTTGAACGCCCTGAGCTCCAGTCGCACCAGTAGCGCCCGTGTTACCTTGAATACCTTGAGGCCCAGTAGCACCTGTGTTACCTTGAATACCTTGAGGCCCAGTCGCACCAGTAGCGCCCGTGTTACCTTGAATACCTTGAGGCCCAGTAGCACCTGTGTTACCTTGAATACCTTGAGGCCCAGTAGCACCTGTGTTACCTTGAACACCTTGAGGTCCAGTAGCACCAGTGGCACCCGTGTTACCTTGAGGTCCTTGAGGCCCAGTAGGTCCAGGAGGCCCACCAGAAGGTCCGGTAGGTCCGGTAACTCCTATACCAGTGGCACCAGTAGCACCCGTGTTACCTTGAGGCCCAGTAGCACCCGTGTTACCTTGAATACCTTGAGGTCCAGTGGCACCAGTAGCGCCCGTGTTACCTTGAACGCCTTGAGGTCCAGTGGCACCGGTAGCACCCGTGTTACCTCGAGGCCCAGTGGCACCAGTAGCACCCGTGTTACCTTGAGGCCCAGTGGCACCAGTAGTACCCGTGTTACCTCGAGGCCCAGTGGCACCAGTAGCACCCGTGTTACCTTGAGGCCCAGTGGCACCAGTAGCACCCGTGTTACCTTGAGGCCCAGTGGCACCAGTAGCACCCGTGTTACCTCGAGGCCCAGTGGCGCCAGTAGCACCCGTGTTACCTTGAGACCCAGTGGCACCAGTAGCACCCGTGTTACCTCGAGGCCCGGTGGCACCAGTAGCGCCCGTGTTACCTTGAGGTCCGGTAGCACCAGTAGCGCCCGTGTTACCTTGAGGTCCGGTAGCGCCAGTAGCACCCGTGTTACCTCGAGGTCCGGTAGCGCCAGTAGCGCCTGCTGGCCCAGTAGGCCCGGTAGGTCCTTTAATGAATGAAGCAGAATTAACTAGAGCGGTTTGTAATGCTGCTATTAATTTAAGAAGCTCTTGAAGTGTGCAAGGGTCGATTCGGAATAGTTTTGTAATGTAAAGTAAATAATTAATTAGATTTTGAAGCTCGATAAATACAGCGCTTGCTACGAAGGTTGGATTTTTTAATATAGTTATTAAGTTTTTAATAATAGCTAACCCTTGTGCTTTCAGGGAGGAAGTAGCGTCTAGTGAACAAATAAATTTACTTAGTAGGTTCAATGTATCGATTAGATCTTCAATGTTTTGAGGAGATGGATTTGCGAAAAGTTTTGGGATTATTTTTGTTAAATCAATAATGATTGCACGGAATGTTCTAAGTTGTACCTTAGTAACTGGGATTGATGGGGTATTTGGGATTCGTCCGGCGCTACTTGGAAAGCATGGTTTGGAGAATTTGTTCTGACTGTCGTTAAAATGAGACATTAAATCTCTCCTTTCTCATGAGGATATGAACGAAACTCATCATAGTAGATGCAAAAATTAGTTAAATGGTCATAGTAAAATCGTTTGTTTAAAGAAAAAATAGAAAAAACGCCTTATGATAAGGCGTTTTTTCTATTTTCTGCGTATTGATAATATCGTTTTAGTGAAACTTTTGATTTGAATCCAGCTAGTTTTATAATTTCTGACTCCGGAGTTTCTTTTTTTATTAAGTTTAAAATATAGGTGTTACGAAAGTGTTGTCCTGAGATTCCTTTGCGTAAATTAGCTCTAGATACTTCAAGGCGAATCATTTTTTGGATAGCGATTTCTGTTAATCCCTTCGGTGCATCATTTTCGTATACCCATCTGTATGTTCCACGATTAAAATCAAATGCGATAAATAATGGGTCATGGCTATGATATTTTGGACGAACGGGTTCAGGGATGCTTTTGTAATAAGCATATAGTTGTTTTTTGTCTTCGTTAGTTAATGCAATTGTTCTTTCTACCCCTGCGGTTGCTGGGATAGATAATGTGTTAGTTTCAAAGTGGACGTGATGCAGAGTTAATGCTGTAAGTTCCTGTAAGGATAATCCATAGTCGATTAATAAGTTTAAAATAACGATATTACGATCTATCAATAAAGGGCGCACAGGACGTTGTTTTTCTGAAAGTCCTTCCAATGAAGAGACTATATGTTTTAATCTTTTTTCCTCATCAGATGAAATGAAATCTTCATCGCGAAGCCTGCGGTCTGGTTGGATAGAAATTTCCATATTCTTTAATGGATTAGGTATGTTTAGAAAGTGATGCATTCTATTTAATACAATAAATACACGGTGCATCGTTTTCTCTGAGTAATGTCGATTCTTTTTTAAGTCGAAAAAATAATCTTCATAGTCTTTTGTACAAAGTGTAGCCCATATATTACTGGAAGGGAGCTTTTGGTTTTTTTTTAACCAATGTCCGAAATCTTCAATGTCATAAACATAACGTTTAATGGTTGAAGGTTTTCGGCCTTTATTCAATAAAAAAATAGAAAAGGCTTGTATTGTATCATGGAATTCCGTTGTCTCCATAGTCCCACCACCTTCATTATTTCTTATATTATAGCAAACTTTTCTGAAAATAGTCATTTGCAAGGGAGACAGGAATAATAATATTTGGTGAGTGGATAAAGCGAAACTTTAATCAGTGGGATTTTGTTAATCCATCGCTGATCATTAGCCTGTACCAATCGGGCATTTACGGGCAATTATCTGCAGCCTAACTTCCTAATATTTGCTGAATTTTGAGGTGGGAGTCTTACTGCTCGCAAATAGCGGGATAAAATGAGGTGATTGTATGGAACAATCGATGCGAAAGAAAAATAATAATCAAATTAATATTGTGTTAAATCATCGAAAGAAAATTTCTTTACCAGCCGCAGAAAATAAAACAGTAATTTCAAATGAAACTACTACGAAACATGAGATGCTGCAAAGAATTGAAGAAGAAATGGGAAAGCTTATTGGCATGGATGATATAAAAAAGATAATAAAAGAAATATATGCTTGGATTTATGTAAATAAAAAAAGACAAGAAATAGGGTTAAAGTCTGAGAAGCAAGTACTCCATATGTTGTTTAAAGGGAATCCAGGTACAGGGAAGACAACTGTTGCTAGAATGATAGGGAAATTGTTGTTTGAGATGAATATTCTATCAAAAGGGCACTTAGTTGAAGCTGAACGTGCGGATCTTGTAGGAGAGTACATCGGTCATACAGCTCAAAAAACAAGAGATTTAATAAAAAAAGCAATGGGAGGTATTTTGTTTATTGATGAGGCGTATTCATTAGCCCGAGGGGGAGAAAAAGATTTTGGGAAAGAAGCAATTGATACACTTGTAAAGCATATGGAAGATAAACAACACGGTTTTGTATTGATATTAGCCGGATATTCAAGAGAAATGAATCACTTTCTTTCATTAAATCCAGGTCTGCAATCACGTTTTCCGTTTATAATTGAATTTGCGGATTACTCAGTAAATCAGCTGTTAGAAATAGGAAAGAGGATGTATGAAGAACGTGAATACCAGTTATCGAAAGAGGCTGAATGGAAATTTAGAGATCATTTACATGCTGTAAAGTACTCATCGCAAATTACATCGTTTAGTAATGGAAGATATGTACGGAATATTGTTGAAAAATCGATTCGTACACAGGCTATGCGGTTGTTGCAAGAGGATACGTATGATAAATATGATTTAATTGGGATATCAAGTTGTGATTTGATGCTTGAAGAGGAGACGCACAGTACGTAAACTGTGCGTCTGTTTTTTGTATAAGTGCTTTTACTCTTTTTTTGCTTTTTCTTGATAAGATTTATGGAAGTGTTCCATTTTAGCGCTTTTTTCGTGTGCAGAATTAGGATCGTGTCCAATTTGACCTACTGAGCTTTTTTGAGCGCCTTTATTAACATGGTTTGTCATTTGTATTCACCTCGCTTTGAGGATTAGTATAAACATTATGTAAAGAAAAACTCATTAGAAAAGAAAAACCTCTTTACGATATGTAAAGAGGTTAGATTGCTATTTATGCATTGAACGTTCTTTTGTATCGATACGTCTATGCGGTAAATGCCATTTGTAATGAATAGAAACCATGCGGAAGCAAACAATTAAAATGAATAAGGTATATAGAGCCCAATCGCTAACAATAATTTGAGCGCCGATTAAGAAACCTGCTAGAATCGTCCAAAAGGCATATACTTCAGCTCGAAGGACGAGAGGTTTTCTGCGGGCTAAAAGATCGCGGATGATACCACCGCCAATACCAGTTAAAACAGCTGCTACGATTGTAGCGCTAATTGGTAAATTTAATTTTTGAGCATATAATGCTCCTTGTACGGCGAATGCTGATAAGCCGATAGCATCAGTGATATTTTCCCACTTTTTCCAATGTCTAATTAATTTATTAGGAAAAAGAAAAATAATCGTCATTGATAGTAGTGCGATTTGGAATAACATGTCTTGTTGCCAAAACGCGACAATCGGATAACCGATTAATAAATTACGAAGGGCACCTCCCCCAAATGCGGTTGCCATTCCTAAAATATACACCCCGAAAATATCATAATCCTCTTCCATTGCAACAATGGCTCCGCTTAGTGCGAAAGCGATTGTGCCTATGATGCTAAAAATCTCCCATGCCATGAATTTTCTCCCCCGCTAACTAGATGAAATGTGCTTCCTCTGCTATTATATTAGAAGGTTTAAATTTCGAAAAGGATGAGTGAACATATTTGATGGAAGAAAAAGAAAAAGTCATATTAGTAGGCTGTCAATTGCCACAAGATGATGATGAAAAGTTTATGCATTCCATGAAAGAGCTTGCATCGCTAGCGAAGACTGCACGAGCAGAATTGTTAGTGTCTACAACGCAAAAACGACCGAAGTTTCATCCGGCGACTTATATAGGTAAAGGTAAATTAGAAGAGCTTACAATGTTAACGGAAGAATTAGAACCGGATGTTATCGTATTTAATAACGAATTAACGCCGAGTCAAATTCGGAATTTATCCTCAGTATTAGATGCGAGGGTAATTGATCGAACGCAACTAATATTAGATATTTTTGCGCAACGTGCGAAGTCGAGGGAAGGTAAGCTTCAAGTAGAATTAGCTCAGTTGCAATATACAATGCCACGTCTTATGGGGCAAGGATTGTCTTTATCACGTCTTGGTGGTGGTATTGGAACGAGAGGGCCGGGTGAGACGAAACTGGAGACGGATCGTCGTCATATTCGATCACGCGTTGATGAAATAAAGAAACAACTTGCAGTTGTTGTGGAGCATCGAAAAAGATATCGTGAGAGAAGAAAAGATAATAAAGTATTTCAAGTTTCATTAATAGGGTATACGAATGCGGGAAAATCTACACTGTTTAATAGATTGACGGAAGCAGATACGTTTGAAGAAAACTTGTTGTTTGCAACGCTAGACCCGACGACAAGGAAGATGCAGTTACCTTCAGGTTATACAGTATTACTAACTGATACGGTGGGCTTTATACAAGATTTACCTACGTCATTAATTGCTGCTTTTCGTTCGACACTAGAAGAAGCTGGTGAAGCGGATGTTATTTTACATGTAGTTGATTCAGCGGATCCTAATTATGTAGGGCATGAGAAAACAGTAAAACAATTATTGTCAGAACTTGAAATTAATCATATTCCTATTATTACGTTATATAATAAAAAAGATGAATTACATCAAAACTTTATTCCGTTTCCGAAAAGTGACTTCTTAATGACTAGTGCCTTTGAACAAAGTGATTTATTGCATATAAAAGAAGCGATAGAAACGAAAATGAAGGAAGAAATGAATCGTTATCAAGTGGAAATTCCACCGAGTGAAGGTAAGTTGTTAACGCTATTAAAGACGGAGACGCTATTAACAAAGATGGAGTTTCTGGAAGATAAATTTGTATATAATTGCGTGGGGTATATTTTTGCTCATTCATCGCTTAATGTACAATTAAAGAGATTTTTAGTGGAAGAAGGAGAAAATAAAAATGTTTGATCGTTTGAAAAATGGAGAAAAAATTGCTCCAATCGTAAAAGAAGTAGAGAGCCAGATTACAGAAGTACATAAACGCGCGGATGAAGTAATTGAAAGCAATCAGTTTCGAGTGTTAGAAAGTTTCCGTAAACATAAAATTAGTGACTCGCATTTTATTCCGACGACAGGTTACGGTTATGATGATATTGGCCGTGATACGTTAGAAAAAGTGTATGCGGATGTATTTGGAGCGGAAGCTGGTCTTGTTCGTCCGCAAATTATTTCAGGTACTCATGCTATTTCTACAGCGTTATTCGGTGTTTTACGTCCGGGAGATGAGTTATTGTACATCACTGGCAAACCGTATGATACATTAGAAGAAATCGTTGGTGTACGCGGAAAAGGTGTAGGTTCATTTAAAGAATATAATATTGGTTATAATGCAGTTCCGCTTACTGAAGAGGGGCTTGTTGATTTTGGAGCTGTTGCGACTGCAATTCATAGTAATACGAAGATGATTGGGATTCAGCGCTCAAAAGGTTATGCTACTCGTCCATCGTTTACTATTTCTCAAATTAAAGAGATGATAGCATTCGTTAAAGAAATTAAACCTGATGTTGTTGTGTTTGTAGATAACTGTTATGGTGAGTTTATTGAAGAGCAAGAGCCATGTCATGTAGGTGCAGATTTAATGGCAGGTTCGCTTATTAAAAACCCTGGTGGTGGAATTGTTAAAACTGGTGGTTACATTGTTGGTAAAGAACAGTATGTTGAAGCGTGTGCATATCGTTTAACATCTCCGGGAATCGGTGCGGAAGCAGGGGCATCTTTATACAGTCTGCAAGAAATGTATCAAGGTTTCTTCTTGGCGCCGCATGTAGCGGGACAAGCGCTAAAAGGTGCGATTTTTACAGCTGCATTTTTAGAGAAGTTAGGAATGAATACATCACCAGCATGGAATGCACCAAGAACAGATTTAATTCAGTCTGTTCAATTTGATGATAAAGATCGTATGATTGCATTCTGCCAAGCGATTCAATATGCATCTCCAATTAATTCTCACTTCACTCCATATGCCAACTATATGCCGGGTTATGAAGATGATGTAATTATGGCTGCGGGAACGTTTATTCAAGGTGCAAGTATTGAATTGTCAGCTGATGGTCCAATTCGTCCGCCTTATGTTGCTTACGTGCAAGGTGGGTTAACTTATTCACATGTGAAGATTGCAATTTGTTCTGCAATTGATGCGTTAATTGAAAAAGAATTATTAACAATTTCTTAAGGGGAAGCTGTCGATTTCGACAGCTTTTTTCGTGTGAAAGTAATGATTAATCTCATTAGAAAAAAGAATGAAAAAATTTATAAAAAAATCATGTAAGAAAATCTAACATCTATTGACACTAAACATAACATGGTATAAAATGAGAAACAGTTAAGGCGAAGGAGGAACTGAAACAATGAAAGAAGATAGACGTTCTGCCCCGCTGTTTCCTATTGGTATTGTTATGGATTTAACACAATTATCTGCACGTCAAATTCGCTACTATGAAGAGCATAATCTTGTTTCTCCAACCCGTACAAAGGGGAATCGTAGATTATTTTCATTTAACGATGTAGATAAGTTGTTAGAGATTAAAGATTTATTAGATCAAGGCTTGAATATGGCTGGTATTAAACAAGTGTTACTAATGAAAGTAAATCAAACAGAAACAGTGAAAGTAAAAGAAGAAACGAAAGAAATTTCAAAAACTGAGCTTCGCAAAATACTTCGAGATGAACTACAACATACAGGTAGATTTAATCGGACTTCATTGCGACAAGGTGACATTTCAAGGTTTTTTCACTAAAGATAACTGATTCTGAAGGTGTTTAGAGGGACTAAGGAGGAATTTATAATGGCTAGGTACACAAGAGAAGATATTTTCCGTTTGGCGAAAGAAGAGAATGTAAAGTATATCCGCTTACAATTTACGGACCTTTTAGGAGTAATTAAAAACGTAGAAATTCCAGTGAGCCAATTAACAAAAGCTCTTGATAACAAAATGATGTTTGATGGATCTTCTATTGAAGGTTTCGTACGTATTGAAGAATCTGATATGTACTTATATCCAGATTTAGATACTTGGGTAATTTTCCCTTGGACAGCTGAAAAAGGAAAAGTAGCTCGATTAATCTGTGATATTTACAATGCAGATGGCACTCCATTTGATGGTGATCCACGTAACAACTTAAAGCGTGTATTAAAAGAAATGGAAGCATTGGGATTCTCAGATTTCAATCTTGGACCAGAGCCAGAATTCTTCCTATTTAAAGTAGATGAAAAAGGAAATCCAACATTAGAATTAAACGATAACGGTGGATACTTCGACCTTGCGCCGATGGATCTAGGGGAAAACTGTCGTCGTGATATCGTTCTTGAACTTGAAGAAATGGGCTTTGAAATTGAAGCGTCTCACCATGAGGTTGCTCCAGGGCAACACGAAATTGACTTTAAATATGCAAATGCAATTCGCTCATGTGATGACATTCAAACATTCAAACTTGTTGTAAAAACAATTGCTCGTAAACACGGTTTACACGCAACATTTATGCCAAAACCATTATATGGTGTGAACGGTTCAGGTATGCACTGTAACTTATCACTATTCAAAAATGGTGAGAACGTATTCTTCGATCAAAACGGTGACTTACAATTAAGTGATGATGCTCGTCACTTCATCGCAGGTATTTTAAAACACGCACCAGCATTTACAGCGGTAGCAAATCCAACTGTAAACTCTTACAAGCGTTTAGTACCTGGATACGAAGCTCCTTGTTACGTAGCATGGTCTGCACAAAACCGTAGCCCATTAGTACGTATTCCTGCATCTCGTGGTATTAGTACACGCGTAGAAGTACGTAGTGTTGACCCAGCTGCAAACCCATATTTAGTAATGGCTACATTATTAGCAGCAGGTCTTGATGGAATTAAAAACAAATTAACTCCACCAGCTGCAGTAGACCGTAACATCTATGTAATGACAAAAGAAGAGCGCGAAGAAGCAGGTATCGTTGACTTACCAGCAACATTAGCGCAAGCATTAGTTACATTACAATCTAATGAAGTAGTATGCGGTGCACTAGGAGAACATTTACTTGAGCACTTCATTGAAGCAAAAGAGATTGAGTGGGATATCTTCCGCACACAAGTTCACCAATGGGAACGCGATCAATATATGTCTCTATACTAAGAGGCTCAAACCCTTGACACATAACGTGTTGAGGTTTTTTTTATTTATCGGGCATTTTTATAGGAGGAATATAAAGGAGCAAATAAATTCAAAAATGTACTTGCTAATACTTATACGAAATGAATATCATTTGAAAAAGTGAGTTATTTAATATATATGGCCTATTTAAATGGGTTAAAAAGCCTAGCTCAATTACGTTTCAATACAAAGAAAAACCCCTTGATACTGCAGTGATAGGGGATTTTCGTCATTTATCTACAGTGAATTATGAAGAATATTGTCGTAATTTTTGAGCTGGAATTAAGAAGTGATTAAACAAAAATAAATTATATTGACTCGTTCTATATAAAGAACTAAAATGACAGTAATTAGGAAGTTTTGTATATTCGAAAAATAAAAATAATAATCTTGTTTTTGTTTTTTTATGGAATGCTCAACTGAAATCTCATTGGTATTAAATGAGGGGGAGAAGTAATGAATAAGGAAATAAATTTGAAAAATCTATTCACTTTAATGCGGAAAAGGGTGTGGATACTACTATTGTTTACGACGCTCACAACGGTAGGAGGAGTCCTGTATAGTATGTATATGAAAACGCCTTTGTATGCTTCTTCGGCAAGGGTAATTGTTCAAGCTAATGCCGAAACGATGAATACATTGAAAGCAATGG
Source organism: Bacillus sp. GW823-FHT06B01 (assembly GCF_058952315.1). Lineage (NCBI taxonomy): Bacteria > Bacillati > Bacillota > Bacilli > Caryophanales > Bacillaceae > Bacillus > Bacillus sp. GW823-FHT06B01. Next base: position 10,376 of record NZ_JBXAHR010000012.1, read on the forward strand.
TAAATGAGCCTGTAATATTAGAAAAAGTAGCTGCTGAATTGAATATAAACAGATCAGCAGGTGCATTAAGTGGACAAATAAGTACAGAAAGTGTACAAGGCTCTCAAATTATGAGGATAAATGTAGTGGATATGGATCCTGTGCTTGCACATAAAATTGCAAATACTACAGCGGCTGTTTATAAGCAAGAAGTAGCAAATATACTGAATTTTAATAATGTAAGTATATTACCAGAGGATCCAGTTCAAAAAAATTCTATGCCTATAAATATAAATCACTTTAAGACGATACTAATCGCATTCACGTTAGGTATGGTGCTCAGTATCGGTTTTATTTTTTTATTGGATTCATTGGATGAGAGAATCCAATCAGAACGACGAATTGAACAATTGTTAGATATCCCTGTTTTGGGTGGAATTTCTAAAATGAATAAGAAGAATATGAAAGATAAATTTAGTGGGAAAAATACAGTGTTATTGGGGGAGGGAACGGAGTGGCATACAAAAATAGACGGAAAACAAATAAAGTTAAAGGAGAAAGTATAGTTGCGTATACCGCCCCAAGATCGAAAATCTCGGAGCAGTATCGTTCGCTTCGAACAAACATTCAATTATCTTCGTCTATGCATAAAATCAGGACGATAGTGATTACTTCTCCGAGGTACGGTGAAGGGAAATCAACGATTACAGTAAATTTAGCAGTCTCAATAGCACAAAAAGGTGAAAAAGTATTGGTAATAGATGCGAATTTACGAACACCAACGATTCATGAAATGTTAGAAGTAGAAAATACAATTGGATTAACTGACATATTGAACGGAAAAACAAATTTGGTAGGTGCTGTAAAAAAAACAAGGATGGAGAGTCTGGATGTATTAACTAGCGGTCCAGTACCATTCAATCCGTCAGAAGTACTTAGTTCAGAGGAAATGGATATGTTGATTCAAAAGGCGATGGAACGGTATGACATCATATTATTTGACTCTTCCCCTGTATTAGAAGTAACAGATACGAGCGTATTAGCTGATAAGTGTGAAGGAGTACTTTTGGTGATCCGATATAATCGCACTGTGAACGAAGACGCACTTGAAACGAAAAGGGCACTAAGTTTTACGAAAAGTAGAATGTTGGGTGCGATTTTGAATGGGAAAGTATAAAGGCTATTTTTAAATTAAACTTTCACAAGTGGAATTGTTCGTTATAAAGAAGAAAATAAAATCGTGATGTGGTGATGTCTCCTGACCGCTATCAATGGAGGCACTCGATTATGCTGTGGGTTGTGAAAACAACCTTAGATGCCAGTCGTCAAAAGTGTAATGTGAGGGAGGGTTAGATGCCCATGTTTTATTAAAGTTTCTAACTATGTGTTTTTAATAAAGAGAATATAGTTAGAAACTTTAAGTTTGAAAGAGTTAAGTAAGGAATTGATTAAAGGAGGAAGTTATATGACGTATCGCCGGAGGATATCGTTATTGCTTTTAATGGATTCACTGATAGTATTAACTGCTATTTTTTTTAGTTATTTTTTTGTAAATGCTAGCTTCAGTGTTATCACTTTATCATCAGTTATTAGCTCTATCACTTTATTAGTTAGTCATCATTTGTTTGCTTTTATTTATAAGTTGTATAAAAAGGCATTGGAATATGCAAGTATAGGAGAATTGCTAATTATATGCAAGGTTGTTACATTTTCTATACTTACTACAGCGGTTGTACAGCAACTAGTCATGGGGAAAATGTATTTTCGATTGTTAGTTGTTACTTGGATGATTCATATTTTATTAATAGGTGGTTCTCGCTTTATTTGGAGAATGTACAGAGATATTTATTATGTAAAAAAAGGAAATAAGAAAAGAACGTTAATTGTTGGTGCGGGATCCGCTGGGACAATGGTTGCAAGACAGTTGTTGAAGAATAGTGCTACGGAATTAATGCCAGTCGCGTTTATTGATGATAATGTCAAAAAACATAATCTTGATATTTGGGGGATTCCGGTAATTGGTGGTACGAACCAAATTGATTACGTTATCAAAAAACTGAATATTGAAATGATAATTTTAGCAATTCCTTCGCTAAACAAGAAAGATAGAAATAATATTTTAAAAGATTGTTTAAAAACAAATGTAAAAACGCAAATTCTTCCAATGTTAGAAGACTTAGTAACAGGTAAAGTTTCAGTGAATGAATTCAGAGATGTTCAAGTAGAAGATTTATTAGGGCGTGATCCTGTAGAGTTAGATGTGGATATCATTTCAGATTATATAACGGATAAAGTCATTTTAGTTACTGGTGCAGGTGGATCAATAGGTTCAGAAATTTGTAGACAAGTTGCGAAATTTAAGCCGAAAAAATTGATTTTATTAGGGCACGGAGAAAACAGTATATATTCAATAGAAGTGGAATTAAATGAAAAACATAATGATAAAAAAGGCGTGTTTATTCCAGAAATCGCAGATATTCAAGATGAAAAGAAGATGCATTTAATCATGAATAAACATCTTCCTCATGTTGTATATCATGCTGCTGCACATAAACATGTACCATTGATGGAAAACAATCCTGAAGAGGCAGTTAAAAATAATTTGATTGGGACTATGAATATAGCAGAGGCGGCAAAAATACATGGAGTAGGAACGTTTGTTATGATTTCGTCGGATAAAGCAGTGAACCCAACGAGTGTTATGGGGGCGACAAAGAAATTAGCTGAGATGGTAATACAACATAAAGATAAAATAAGTCATACAAAGTTTGTTACGGTACGATTTGGAAATGTCTTAGGAAGTAGAGGGAGTGTTATCCCGTTATTTAAGAAGCAGATTCAAAAAGGGGGGCCAGTTACAGTTACTCACCCAGATATGGTTCGTTATTTTATGACTATTCCGGAGGCATCTAGACTGGTAGTACAAGCCGGTGCGTTAGCAAAAGGTGGAGAAATTTTTGTACTCGATATGGGAGAACCAGTAAAAATAGTGGATCTTGCTAAAAACCTCATTCGATTATCAGGAAACTCTGTGGATGAAATAGGAATAGAATTTACGGGTATACGCCCTGGAGAGAAATTGTTTGAAGAATTACTAAAAGAAGATGAAATGAATGAAAAGCAAGTCCACCCGAGAATTTATGTAGGGCAAGAAATGAATGTTCGTATAGATGAGATAGAAAAATTTATTTCTGAATATTCAGTGTTAAATGAATTAGAATTAAGAAAGCGATTGTTAAATTTAGTGAATCAGCGTAAAACTTTAAAGCTATTAATACCAGTATCAGGTTAAAGGCAAAAATTTATAATAAGACGGGTGCGTGGGATGGTGTCTAAAAAAGTTCTGTTTTGTGCAACTGTGGATTATCATTTTAAAGCATTTCATTTACCGTATTTGAAATGGTTTGCAGACCAAGGTTGGGAAGTACATGTTGCAGCGAATGGGAATATGCACCTTCCGTACGTAACTCAAAAATATAATATTCCTATTCAAAGATCACCTCTTAGCATACAAAACCTTCATGCATATAAAAAACTAAAATCAATTATTCACCAAAATAAATATAAAATCATTCATTGTCATACGCCTATGGGAGGTGTAATTGCTCGAATAGCTGCCCGGAAAGCACGGCGGGAAGGGACAAAGGTCATATATACGGCGCATGGATTTCACTTTTGTAAAGGATCGCCGTTTATAAATTGGCTTTTATACTATCCAATCGAAAGAAGTTTAGCTACTACTACAGATTGTCTCATAACAATTAATCAAGAAGATTACAATTTAGCGGTTAAACATCGTTTTCAAGCTAAAGATATTAAACTCGTTCATGGTGTAGGGATAGATATAGAACGATATGTTCCTGTTACTGAAAGTGAAAAGGAGAAAATAAGACATAAAAATGGTTATAAGTCTAAAGATTTTTTAATGTTTTATGCTGCTGAATTTAATAAGAATAAAAATCAAAGCTTTTTAATCCATGTATTAGCACAATTGAAAAATGAAATGCCACATGTAAAGCTTTTGCTTGCTGGAGAAGGTCCATTAATGGAAGAGTGCAAAAAAATAGCGACGCAACTAGGTGTGAGTAGTATGGTGCACTTTCTTGGTTATAGAAATGATATAGCCCATTTGCTACTGATGTGTGATCTAGCTGTTGCATCCAGTTACAGGGAAGGTTTGCCAGTTAATATTATGGAAGCCATGGCTTGTGGACTTCCGGTTGTAGCTACAAGTAACCGAGGGCACAGGGAGTTAATTATTAATAATAAAAATGGTTGGACTATAGAACGCGATGACATACAGACGATGGCTGAAAGAATCAATACTATTTCTAAAAATACTAAATTACAAGCGCAGTTTGGACAGTATGGACGTACTATTATTGCGAATGAATATTCAGTTAATGAAGTATTGAAAGAGAAAAAGGAAATTTATACAAGTTATATGGATGAAATGGAGGATTTAAATTGGGCACTCCATTAAGAGTATTACATGTAGTCGTAAATATGAATAGAGGCGGAGCCGAAACTTTAATTATGAATTTGTATCGTAATATAGACCGCTCAAAAGTACAATTTGATTTTTTAACTTGTAAAGAGGGAGTATTTGATGAAGAGATAGTAAAGTTGGGCGGGGAAGTTCATAGAATTCCATACGTTACAGATGTTGGTCATAGAGGTTATATAAAGGCTCTCAATACCTTCTTTAACTCTCATCCACAATATAAAATCATTCATTCACATATGGATAAAATGAGCGGATTTGTCCTTCGTTCAGCAAAAAAAGCAAGGGTGCCAGTTAGGATTGCGCATAGTCATAGTACAAGCAGTGAGGGTGGGGCTATAGCAAAAATATATAAATGGTATGCAGGAGCATTTATTACGTCGTGTGCTACACATTTTTTAGCGTGTTCAGTAGCTGCAGCGCAATGGTTGTTTGCTAATAGAGAAAGTGCAACAAAAATATTAAAAAATGGAATTGAATGTGATGAATTTACATTTAATCCAGACATTAGAGCGCAGGTAAGAAAAGAACTCAACCTTCATGGGGATGTTTTTGTGATTGGACACGTGGGAAGATTTGCACATCCAAAAAATCATACTTTTTTAATTGATATTTTTGCTCAATTAATAGAATACAGGCCGAACTCTATTCTTCTATTAGTTGGAGATGGGTCGCTTCGATTAGAAATGAAGAAAAAAGTAGAGAAACTGAATCTAACAGATAAAGTTAAATTTTTAGGAATACGTAGTGATATTAATCGTTTATTACAAGCATTTGATACATTTATATTTCCATCTATTTATGAAGGTTTACCAGTTACTCTTATTGAAGCACAAGGGGCGGGTTTGCCATGTATTATATCGGACACTATTACACAAGATGTGGATTTGGGGTTGAATTTAGTTGAACAGTGTTCATTGTTAGAAATAAGAAATTGGGTAGGTCCATTACAAAATATAGCGAACAAGCAGGTATCGCGAAGTGTGGAACAAAATGTATTAGCTGAAAAAGGATATGATATAAAAAATATTACAGGGTTTATCCAAAAGTTTTATGTTGAAGTATCGAGGTGAGCATATTGAAAAAGCTAACGATTTTTACCCCTACATATAATCGAGCATATTGTCTTCACGGGTGTTATGAAAGTTTGAAGCAGCAAACGTGTAAAGATTTTATATGGTTAATTATAGATGATGGGTCTGATGATTATACAAAGGAGTTAGTGCATTCTTGGATTTCTGAAGGTTGTATAAGTATAAGATATTATTGGCAAGTAAATCAAGGGATGCATGGTGCTCATAATAAAGCTTACGAGATGATTGATACTGAACTTAATGTGTGCATTGATTCAGATGACTCAATGCCTAGTGATGCCGTAGAGAAGATCATTTCGTTTTGGGATGAAAATGGAAGTGACCAAGTAAGTGGAATCATTGCTCTTGATTTATATAAAGATGGGACAGTAATTGGTTCAAAGCTACCATTAAATCTTAACCGCTCTACACTGTTTAATCTTTACAATAAACATGGTGTAACTGGAGATAAGAAATTGGTATATCGTACAGAACTAACTAGGGAGTATCCTTATCCGATTTTTAAAAATGAAAAGTATGTAGGTTTGGCATATAAATACTATATGTTGGATCAGAAATATGAGATGTTACTCATGAACGAAGCACTTTGTTATGTTGAATATATGCCTGATGGTTCTTCGATGAACATGTTAAGTCAGTATCGTAAAAATCCAAAAGGTTTTGCTTTTTATCGTAAGGAACTGATGAAGCTACCATTTGCAAATAGGTTATTTAAATATAGACAAGCTGTACATTATGTCTCAAGTAGCTTTATAGCGAAAAATAAAAAATTTATAAAAGAGTCACCATGTAAAGTGCTTACCCTTTGCGCAGTGCCATTTGGGGTTATTCTATATAGTTACATTACATTGAAAACAAGAATAAAAGTAAATATATAGGGATTTACTTAGGATTGATAAGAGGGAAGAATAATGACTATACTTTGGATGAATTTTTTTATAGTGTTCATACTAGCGTTTTTCGCACGGTATTTTGCTATGCCAGTAACTTCAGAAATGGTGATGTTAAAACCGAATCGACTATTGATTTTAATGGCGACGACATCTCTTGTACTAGTATCTGGTTTTAGAAATAATATTGGTGATACGTATTTTTATATGCATGCTTTTACAGTTACTGATTTTAATTGGGATTATATTCAAAGTAGTAAGGATGTTGGATTTAGTATTTTGCAAATGATTTTAAAGGCATATACGAATGATCCGCAAGTTTTGATTTTGATAACAGCCCTAATAACAAATATATTAATAGTAGCAGTTCTATATAAATATTCAAGAATGATTGAATTAAGTTTATATGTGTATATCGCATCCGGCATGTATTTAGTGTCAATGAATGGAGTAAGACAGTATTTAACTGCAGCGATTATTTTTACTGCTACAAAATATATTTTAGATGGGAATTGGAAGAGATATTTTTTGATCGTACTATTTGCTTCTACTTTTCATCAAAGCGCCCTTGTATTAATTCCTATTTATTTTGTAGTCCGAAGAAAAGCATGGTCGACAATAACATTTATATTACTCTTTATTGCGGTACTTATAGTAATAGGGTTTAATCAGTTTGCAGAAATTTTCTTTGCAACGATAGGGGATACACAATATGGTCACTATAAGGATTTTCAAGAAGGAGGAGCTAATATTCTTCGGGTTGCTGTGGATGCAATACCGCTCATTCTCGCTTATGTTGGAAGACATAAATTAAGAGAGATTTTTCCGGAAAGTGATTATATCGTAAATATGGCATTGTTAGGTCTAGTATTTATGATTATTTCAACTCAAAATTGGATTTTTGCAAGATTCTCCATATATTTTGGGTTATACCATTTGATATTGATATCGTGGGTTATAAAGTTATTTATAGAAAAGGATCAAAAGTTAATTTATTATGCAGTAATATTATGTTATTTTGTTTACTTTGTATATGAACATATTATTACTTTAGGAATAGTTTATAAGAGTAGTTTTTGGGGATAAAATATATATTTGAAAATCGTTCTTAGATGGGAGTAATTTTCAATGTTTAAACAAGAACGACCAAAAAGAGTGTTACATATCGTTAGTGCGATGGACCGAGGTGGCGCTGAGGCATTATTAATGAATGTATATAGGAATATAGATAGAAAAATGGTGCAATTTGATTTTGTTTCCCATAAAAGTGAAGAAAGTGATTATGATAAGGAAATCATTGCGTTAGGTGGGAAAATACACCGAATATCAAGCTTAGGACAGCTAGGCCCTCTTTCATACATTAAAGAGCTTGTTAAGGTAATGTCTAATAATCAATATGTGGCGGCCCATGCACATACTGATTATCAGGGGGGGATTGTGGCTATTGCTGCTAGAATAGCTGGCATAAAAATAAGGATTTGTCATTCACATAGTAATAATTGGCCGATGGGATCGGGGATAAAAGGGAAAGTTTTATTGAGTTTTTTACGAACAGTTATTACTTATGCGGGAACAAATTATTGTGCGTGCAGTATAGAATCTGCACGTTTTTTATTTCAAAAAAACATTGATAATTCAAAGGTAAAGATAATGAAAAACGCAATAGATATTAATCAATTTGTTAATGCAAATATACAGGATGATAATGCAGTAAGGAATGAATTCAATATACCAGTTGAACAGAAAGTTATTGGTCATATTGGGCGTTTTTCTGAATCTAAAAATCATATATTTATATTAAAAGTTTTCAATGAAGTCTTAAAATATGATCCTAATTTTATGCTTGTTTTAGTAGGGGATGGACCGTTAAAGAACTCTATTGAGCTAGAATCCAAAAGACTAGGTATCTATGAAAAAGTTAGATTTTTAGGAGTAAGAAAAGACATTCCAAGAATTATAAGGATGTTTGATGTTTTTCTTTTTCCGTCACTTTTTGAGGGATTTGGAATTGTTGCATTAGAAGCACAGTGTGCAGGTGTTCCGTGTGTAGTGGCAAATACAATAACTAAAAATGTTGATATGGGATTAGGGATAATATCATTTGTTAGCTTAGATGAAAATTTTAAAATATGGTCTGCAGAAATTCAAAAGGTTTTGGAAAAAGAAAAATTAAATACAGAAATAATAGCTGATACGATCTCGAAGCGCGGTTTTGATATAAAGAGTAATATTCCAGAGTGGTTATTATTATATGGATTAGAGTATAGGGAATCATAGTTAAATGTACTTACTTTCATAAGAATAAAACTAGTAAAATAAATCGGATGAGGGAGTAAGAAATGAAAAAGAAAAAAATTCTCATTACATCATTTGATATGGCAATTGGAGGAGTAGAAAGAAGTTTAATTGGTTTATTGAATACAATCGACTATAGCAAATATGATGTAGATTTAATGTTATTTAAACATGAGGGAGAGTTTCTTTTTTTATTACCTAAACTGCCTAATTTGTTAAAGGAAGTAAAACAATATACTACTTTTAGAAAATCAATTAAACAAATATTGCAAGAAGGGCAAATTACAATTGGAATGGCAAGGACTTTAGGGAAAATTTTTGGGGATGTGCATGGGAGATATGTGAAAAGTGCAGAGGTGGGATATTTCGTTATTCAGTATGGATGGAGAATAACTTTACCATTTATACCGAAACTGGAAGAGGAGTATGATGTAGCAATTAGTTTTTTATGGCCCCATTATTTTGTTGGAGATAAAGTTCGAGCGAAACGAAAGATTGGTTGGATTCATACAGATTATTCAAATATAAATCTTAATGCAAACATGGAGTATAAAATGTGGAGCAAAATGGATAATATCGTAGCAGTTTCAGAAGGATGTCGAGATTCATTTCTTAGTATTTTACCCAATGTAAATAAGGATGTTGAAATTATAGAAAATATATTATCTCCGGAGTTCGTACGTGAGCAAGCATACAGGGAAGATGTTATGAAAGAACTACAGATGAAACCTGGAAAAATAAAGCTTGTTACTGTAGGGCGGTTATCATATGCAAAAGGAATAGACGTTGCTATGCATGCCTTAAGAAAGTTATTAGATGAGGGATATGATATGGAATGGTATGTAGTTGGGTATGGAGCACTAGAAGCTGAACTTAGAAAGTTATTAGCTGAACTTAAACTGGAAAAACATTTTTTTTTATTGGGTAAAAAGACAAATCCCTATCCATATATAAAAGCATGTGATATATATGTGCAGCCATCGAGGTATGAGGGGAAAGCTGTAACAGTTCGTGAAGCACAAATCATCGGAAAGCCAGTACTTATTACTAATTTTTCAACTGCCAAAAGTCAGGTACAGGATGGAATTGATGGATTAATAACTGAGATGGGAATAAACGGGATAGTTAATGGAATAAAGAGACTTATTGAAGATAAAGAATTAAGGGAAGCACTGGTAGACAATACTCTGAAAGGTGAATATGGAAATCGTAATGAAATCAATAAATTATATGCATTATTTTCGTAAAGGGAGAATAAGCAAATGGTTTTTAATATTTTGAGTGCAATAAAAACACTTTAGGGTAGTGATAGTTATGAAGAAAAAAATTTTATTCGTTATAGATTCGCTACAAAGTGGAGGAGCTGAAAAAAGTTTAGTTTCTTTACTTTCTTCATTTGATTATACGAAATATGAAGTTGATTTGTTAATGTTCTCTGCTAGTGGATTGTATTTACCATTACTTCCAAAACAGGTAAACGTTTTAGAAGTACCGACAATTATTAAAAGACAGGCTGAGAAATTTAATTATTTAATCAAACATAAATACTTTAAAGAGTTATTTCTTAGAGTTGGGGCTTCTATATCTCTTAGAAATCCATACATAAATAAAAAATTACATGCAGCTCAAGTAGTTTGGAGATGGGTGTCTAAAGGGATGGATAGTTTAAAGGAGACATATGATGTTGCCATAGCTTATAGTCAAGGAATGCCAACATATTTTGTGGCAAATAAGGTTTACGCGTGCAAAAAAATCGCTTGGGTGAATACGGATTATAGGTTAGCTGCATTTAATAAAGATTTTGACTTGAACTATTATGAGGAATTTAATGAAATAGTAGCTGTTTCCGATGGTTGTAAGGAAGTATTGATTCAAGAAATTCCTAAAATAGAGTCGAAAATTCAGGTTGTCTATGATATTATATCGCCGACGTTAATTAAATCGATGGCAAATGAGAGTGAAGGATTTAGTGATAAGTTTGAGGGATTACGAATATTAACGATTGGTAGATTAGTCTATGAAAAAGGATATGAATTGGCCATAGAAGCTTGTTATAAATTAAAGCAAAAAGGCTATAGATTTAAGTGGTATGTAATCGGCGAAGGAAATCTTCAAAGTGAACTCGAGGATAGGATAAGTAAATATAATTTACACGATACTTTTATATTATTAGGTACATACAAGAATCCCTATCCTTTTATAAAACACAGTGATATATATGTACAACCCTCTCGGTATGAAGGATTTGGCTTGGCGATAGCAGAAGCTAGAATATTTCAAAAACCTATAGTAGTAACCGATTTTGTTACAGTTCATAATCAAATCAAACATAGAGAGAATGGTTTAATAGTGAAGATGGATTCGGAAGCAATATATGAAGGAGTGAAAGAAATTATAGAAAACGATTTGCTAAAAAAACGGTTATTTGAAAATTTAAGGAAAGAAAAGGTTGGAACGGAAGAGGAAATTGAGAAGATATATGCTTCTTTCAATTAAAGGATTTTATAAATAGAAAGAATGGGGGAACTATGAAAAAGAGAATGCTTTTTATGATTATAAATATGAATATAGGTGGTACGGAGAAGGCCTTATTAAATATGGTAGCAGAAATCCCAAAAGAAAAATATGAAGTGACAATTTTAATGTTAGAGAAAAAAGGAGATTTTTTAAATTTTATTCCAAAGGGGGTTCGTATTGAGTATGTAAAGGGTTACGAGGAAATGCAATATATATTAAATAAACCAACACGAGTAGTTATAGCGGATTTTATAAAACAAAGAAAAATTGTAAAAGCGCTGCAACTGGCAGTGTTGTACGTAATCTCTAAGATTATGAAAGAACGGAGTGTTATTTTTAAATATTGTTTACAGAATTATGAAGATGCTTATAAAAATTATGATATTGCTATCGCTTATGCTGGGCCAATGGATTTTATTAGTTATTTTGTGGCAAATAAAGTAGAGGCTAGACGAAAGATTCAATGGATCCATTTCGATATTGAAAAGATATTTTTTAATAAGCATTTTGTTAACAAAGTATATAAAAAATTTCAACATGTTTTTGTAGTTTCAGATGTAGGAAAGATGAAACTTACTCAAACTGTTCCAGAATTGATAAATAAGGCAGAAACTTTTTTAAATATTATTTCACCTGAAATGATATGTAAGATGGCAAATGAAGGAATTGGGTTTGCGGATGATTTTGAGGGCGTAAGAATCCTTACTGTTGGTAGATTGAGTATAGAAAAGGGGCAGGATTTAACAATATCTGTGTTAGCTAGACTTAAAGAAGCTGGCTTCAATGTTAGATGGTATTGTATAGGGGATGGAAAGGAAAGAGGAATGTATGAAAAGCTTGTGAAGAATTACGATGTCCAGGGTGATTATATATTTTTAGGAGCAGTTTCGAATCCCTATCCATTTATGAAACAATGTGATTTATATGTACAACCGTCTCGATATGAGGGATACTGCATAACACTTGCAGAAGCTAGATGTTTTAATAACCCAATTATTAGTACAGATTTTACAGGAGCAAGTGAACAGATAATCCATAACCACAATGGATTAATCGTTCAATTTGACGAGCAGCAAATGTATGATTCTATTGTACAAATATTAAGTGATACATTGCTGGATGGACGGTTGAGAGAAAATATAGAAAAAGAAGTGGTAGATACGAGAGAAGAGTTAAAAAAGTTATATAGAATAGCCAATTCTAATATGTAACTTGTTTTAGAAGGTATTGTTATCGTATTACAGAAATATGGGCGGTTCGCTATTATAAATTATGTTTTTTGTGAAAACATCTTCGAGGGTGTTTTTTATTTTGATATAAAACTTTTAGGTGGTAGAAGGAGATAATTATGAAAAGAGTGCTATTTATGGTAAGTAGTATGAATATAGGTGGTGTAGAAAAATCACTTCTTTCTTTATTATCTGTAATACCAAAAGAAAAGTATGATGTCACAGTATTGATGCTGGAGAAGCGAGGGGGATTTTTAAAACAATTACCAAGTTGGGTAAAGATAGAAGAAGTTACTTGGTTTGAAAATATAAAGCCTAAAATTATGCAACCACCAAAGAAAACGATTAAAGAGTACTTTGAAAATGCAAAGTATATTAAGGGTTTAAATTTTTTATTCACTTATGTGGTATCAAAAAATTTAAAGGATAGATATGTTTTCTATAAAGAGATTTTTAAAGATATTCCACATAATAAGAATAATTATGATATAGCAATAGCATATCAAGGTCCTACTGACATAATTGATTATTATATAGTTAATAGAGTAACTTCAGAAAAGAAAATTTCTTGGATCCATTTTGATGTTTTTCAACATCAAGTTAATACAAAATTATATGAGAAATTATATAATCAGCTGGATAATATATATGTAGTTTCTAAAGAAGCACAAAAACATTTAATAGAGAAGTTTCCTAAAGTAAAAAGTAAGACAAGTGTCTTTTTAAATATTGTACTTCCAGATTTAATAAATGAAATGGCGAAAGAAAAAGTAGAATTTGATAATGAATATAAAGGTATGAAGATAGTAACAGTAGGTAGACTTTCGGAGGAAAAAGGTCAAGACATTGCAATTAAAGTTTTGTCAATGTTACGTAAGGAAGGGTATGAAGTACGGTGGTACTGTATTGGAGAAGGGGAAAATAGAACGTATTATGAGACGCTAATATGTAAATATAATTTAAAAAAGGACTTTGTATTAATGGGATCAACACAGAATCCTTATCCTTATATACATCGATCAGATATATATGTTCAAACATCTCGGCATGAAGGGTATTGTCTTACATTAGCTGAGGCAAAATGCTTAAAAAAGCCTATTGTAACGACTAATTTTACAGGCGCAAATGAGCAAATAATAGATGGATATAATGGTTTTGTTGCTGAATGTAATGAGGAAAGCCTATATTACAAGATTAAATATCTTTTGGATCAACAAAGAGTGCGTGAAGAGATAACGACTAATTTGTTAGAAGAGGAATTTAACAACTTAGAAAAGGTAAATCGTTTTTTAAGTTAATTGTAAATGAAAGGGTGCAATTATGAATCCTAAAATTAGTATTATTGTTCCCATTTATAAAGTTGAGCAATATATTCATAAATGTATTGATTCTATATTAAAGCAAACGTTCAAAGAGTTTGAGTTGATACTTGTTGATGATGGATCTCCTGATAGTTGTGGTGAGATTTGTGAAGGGTATGCGACTCAAGATAGTCGAATTAAAGTAATCCATAAGGAAAATGGTGGATTATCTTCAGCAAGAAATGCAGGATTAGAAGTAGCACAGGGAGATTATATAGGATTTGTTGATAGTGATGATTGGATAGAAGTGGATATGTATGAATTGTTATATGGTATGTGCCTAGAACAGGATTGTGATATAGCTATTTGTAGTAGTGAAATTCATTACAATGATAAAACGGTAATTTCAAGCAATCATCCGTTTGTTATTCATGATAGATATAGCGCGATGAAAGCGATGCTAGAAGGGAATTTGTATGATGAAGTTGTTTGGACTAAACTTTTCAAAAGACAGTTATTAGAGGGTATTAAATTTCCAGTAGGTATGTCATATGAAGATACAGCATTTACGTATAAAGCTATTCATAAGTGTAACAAAGTATGTTTTATAGGAGAACCTAAATATCATTATATAAAGCGTGATAATAGTATGATGGATCAGGCTGTAAAAGAGATTAAAATTGACTCAGTCTTAATTTATGATGAAATGTGTAAATTTATGGAGCGATATTATAAGGAGTTATATAACTTAGTTATATTAAAACTAGGAAATTGTTCGATGGTAGTATTAAATTTAATATCATTGAGTGGAAGACTTAATGAGCATAAGGGTAAATATTATAAGGTTATTAGTATATTGAATCGTTATTTTTATAAAACAATACGTTTAAAAGAGTATGGAAAAAGTGTAAAGTTTTTATTATTGGCAACCAAGTTACATCCATTATTGTATAAATTTTTAATTAATAATTTTGCAAAAAGGGGATAGATATGAAGAAGTGGCAGCTACAACTGGGATTTTAAAAAATAGGAGTGAGTATTATCCAAAATAATACAATTTTAATATTCACCTATCGATAGTTTAGTTTAACTTATGAAGGGGATTAATCATGCGAACGATGCATTCAATCAAGAATATATCAATAAGTATATTTTCTCAAATGGTTATTGTTATTCTAGGGTTTATATCTAGGAAAGTTTTTTTAGATAGTTTAGGAATAGAGTATTTAGGGATAGATGGCTTGTTAATTAATGTTTTATCCATGTTGGTGTTAATTGAAGCTGGTATAGGGGCAAGTATAGTATACAATTTGTATAAACCATTGGCAGAAAATAATCAGTATAAAATTATAGCTCTAGTTCAATTATATAAAAAAATTTATCAGATTTTAGCAATCATTATTCTAGTAATAAGTGCTATGATATATCCCTTTTTAAGTTATTTAATGAAAGATGGGGCGTCTATATCGAATGTTGCGATAATCTATTCGATATTCGTGGTAAAAAATGTAGTTACCTATTTAAATGCTCATAAGAGGTCTTTAATACAAGCAGATCAAAGAGGATACATATTGGCTAGGATGGATCTCTTATTTCAAGTGGTAACTACAATATTCAAAATATTTATACTGATGTACACGAAAGATTATATATTGTATTTAATTATAGAGTTGAGTATATATGTAATTCAAAATGTGGTAAACGGTAGGATTGTGAATAAGAACTATCCTTATATAAAGACAAAAAAGAAATATTCTATAGATAATGATACGAAAGAAAAATTAATTATAAATGTAAAGGCGATGTTTTTGCATAATATTGGAGGATATATTGTATTTGGAACTGATAATATACTGATTTCATCTTTTGTAGGTCTTGCTATGGTAGGGATATATTCGAACTATACAATGATAATAAATCAATTAGCAGCTGTAGTAAATCCTATATTAAATGGAATTGAAGCAAGTGTAGGAAATCTAATTGCAACTGAGAATAATGACAAAAATTATGTAATATTTAAAGTGGCTTATTTAGTGAATTTTTGGATCTTTTCTTTTTGTACCATATTTTTATTTAATCTGTTAGAGCCATTTATAGGGTGGTGGCTTGATAAGAAGTATTTATTAAATAACATAGTTTTTGTAGTGATACTCATTAACTTTTATTTAACAGGGATGCGAACCGCGATAGCTATTTTTAAAAATAAAGCGGGATTATTTGTACAAGATAAGTATATTCCATTAGTTGAAGCGATAATCAATTTAAGTTTATCTATTCTATTAGCTAACATATTTGGGTTGGTAGGTATATTCATAGGAACGGCGATTAGTACAATTGCTACTGTACTTTGGATTCAGCCTTATATTGTATATAAAAATCTTTTTAAGAAATCAGTTTGGAGTTATTTTACAACATACGTATTTTATATATTTTTAACTGTCGTAACAGGTTTCATTACTACAAGTATATGTAATTATTTCATAGAAGGTAGTACTTTTATTTCGTTAGTCGGAAAAGGTGTGATTTGCTTATTAGTACCAAATGTAATATACGTATTAACTTTTTATAAAAGCACAGAATTTCAATATATAAGGAATATCTTTAGTATGATGTTTTTACAAATTAAAAAGAAACGAAACGTTATTTAGGTATAAAAATTATGTACATTATATTGGTTTGAATTATTAAGGAAGTATATTGTTGTTGAAGCCTGTTAGTATGAAATGAAACTTGATTTTAATTAGAAAACGTGAATCATTAGCCCTAACATAGTATTTATATAATGCATAGTATTCTATTAAAGGGATACGTATGTAAGCATAATATAAAATATTTGTCCCCATGCACCGATAGAAGTTTGAATTTTCTGTCAAAATTTAACTTCTATCTTAGTTGGAGGTTATATATAAATCATGGCAAAATTTCAAGTGACATGTGTTTTGAAAGGGAATCTGCCTGTGTTAAGCGAGGGAGAATTTTGTTTTTGTATAGATACTTGTGAGTTATTTATTGGGACGAAAAAAGGGAATGTAAAAGTATCAACGGAGAATACATTTGAGAGGTTAGTAAGTAAACTTAAAAGCAATACATTTGGAAGTTCTAAGTCTAGAAAATCACTGATTGGAGAAACAGAATCTGCTAATGTGGTTTCGGGCACGTATTTTCTTGAGTTAGAGAGATGGAATGTTAAAAATGATGGAACGGACGCGGAGAATACTTCTAAAGGGATTAATAATGCATTATCATGGGCATCTCAACAAGGATTTATAGAAGTTGTTTTACCCATGGGGACATATTTAATTGATGAAAATACACCAGTTGAGCCACAAAGCTTTATGACTTTAAATTTAGGTGGATCGACTTTGAAAATAAGAAGTAATGGATTAGTAAAATATGCAATCGTACGATATCAAAGAAATCAAAAATTTTCTCGAGTTACGAATGGAAGGATTCAAGGGGATAAAGATACACATGATTATACAACGATTCCTCATACTCATGAATGGGGATATGGGATTGAAGTAGGAAATACGACTCCTGTTGAGGGGAGTAATATGAATTACATTTCAATAGATAATATGGAAATCTTAAATTGTACTGGCGATGGGATAGCGATGGAAAGTACATGGGGACAAATTGGAGAATATGATTTTGCTGGTACATTTGAAATAGGGGGGATTAGTGATGTCAATGGTTCCCTAATAGTAGATGATAATAAAATTAGATCGAATTTAAAAATAGATTTACATCATAGTAGCATTATAAAATGGGGATATTTCGGTTTGTATGGAGATGGCTATGGTGGAACTGGTTCAGAAATATATACAGAATTATATGATGTGTTATTTTATAAGACTGATAATACTTTTGTAACGGCTGCGAAGAGAGTAAAGTTTTTTGAAGAAGTGAGTGTTCCAAAAGAAGCAGATTATGCGAAAATAGTACTTCACCAAGGTACAATACCTGCAGAAAACGGTTGTAAAATAACTGTTAGAATTCCGGAATTTTCCCGAAATGTATTTATTGAGAAATGTAAAATACATGATTGTAGAAGGCTTGGGATAAGCGTATCTGGCGCGAAACAAATTTATATTAGAGATTGTGAAATTTACAAAATGAAAGGTACAGCGCCTCAGGGAGCAATAGATATTGAAGATGGATATCGATTAAATCAATATATAAACATTGAGCGTAATAACATATATGATAATCAGGGATATAACGTTGTTGTAGTCGGTGGTAGATATATTAATATCATTCAAAATAAATTAGTTAATAATTCATTAGTAGTAGGCGAAAATGTAGAGAAAGTGATTGTAAGCAATAATCACTTAAGGGAAGTAAGTTGTGTTTTAAGCGGAGAAGTAACTTTTACGAATAATCAAATGTATGCTACTCGAGTCACGATAGATCAAGGGGATAAAGAAGCACTTATTGGTAACTGTATTTTCCATAATAGCGCATTGTTAATGGGAAGAGATAAAGCATATTGTATTCAAGTGAACCAATGTGAATTTTTTAGTGATCGAGATTTATTTCATTCTTTTTCACAGTTAGGTTCAATAATTGGTTTTTCAGCAGAACCGCAAACTATATCAGATTGTGTTATTAAAGGAGGGGCTGTAGAGGGTACAAGTTTGACAGGCGTATCACCTGGTATGAAAAATGGATGGAGATTAAATAATATTTCTTTTATAGATACGAAACACCCGCAAGGAATCATTACGAATTTACCGCCAGGAGTATATACGGGATGTAAATTTGAGAACAGCGGTACAATATCATTTGTTACAAAAACTCCTCAAGCAGAATATGAATTTAATGGATGTTCATTTAGTTGGGATGCTTATAATCTTTTTACTGTTGAGTCTTCTCAAAGGATAGCAATGCTAAAAGTGAAAAATAGTAATTTTAGAGGAGGAAGATGGGGCTCAGCATTTTTTTTATGGGACATTGGTGGGAGAATAGAATTTAATAATAATGCATTTGAATACCTTAATTCGGAATCGACAGACAGTATAATTAATTTTTGGAATGAAACATTTACGAGTGAGTTTATGTTAATAGAAAATAATATATTTAGGTCAAATAAAAGTATGATAGGCGTGAATGCAAATCAGATTTCATCCTCAATCACTTTAATTTTTAAAGATAATATTGTTGACACAGTAATTATCAAATTAAGGGATGAACATATAAAAAAGGATAATTATATTAATGGCGTCTTTGATCCGTACATGTAAAGTTATAGAAACTAATGGAGTAACAGGTCCTTTGTAAATAAGCAGTGCTAGCCTATGGGAATATTCACATAGGCTAGCTATGTTTAAACTATTTGATGAGATAGAATTAATGAAAGATGACGTAATTAAACAAAACAAGGGGCAACTAACTGTAGTTGTCTTTTGTTTTGTTTAATTGCATATAAAGTTTTAAATGGTTCTTCGTGTTAGGGGTATTAAACGTAAATAAGTAAGGAGGATAGTACATGAAAAGAATTTTTGATGTATGTATTTCTTTATTGTTATTATTTGTATGTTTGCTTCCTATTCTTGTTGTAGCGATTTTAGTTAGGCTTAAATTAGGATCTCCTGTGCTATTTAAACAACAGCGTCCAGGACTGCATGGAAAACCGTTTAATGTTTATAAGTTTCGAACTATGCTAGATAAGAAAGGGAGTGATGGGGAATTACTTCCAGATCAAAATAGATTGACTACTTTTGGGGCAATTCTTAGAAAATATAGTTTAGATGAGTTACCCCAACTGATGAATGTTGTATGTGGTGATTTAAGTTTAGTAGGTCCAAGGCCATTATTGATGGAATACTTACCCCTATATTCTAGTAAACAGGCTAAAAGGCATAATGTAAAACCAGGAATTACGGGATGGGCACAAATAAATGGTAGGAATTTGATTACCTGGGAAGAAAAATTTGAATTGGATGTATGGTATGTGGAGAATCACTCTTTTTTACTAGACTTGAAAATAATTGTACTTACAATATTAAAAGTATTTAAAACAGAGGGAATAAATCATGTAGGGCATGTGACAATGGAGAGATTTACTGGAGGGAAAATAGAAATAAAGGGGGAGGGAAAATGAAAATTTTAATAATAGGATGTGGTGGGCATAGCAAGGTTGTGAGGGATATAATCTTATCAAATGAAGGATATGAAATAGTCGGTTATTTAGATGATTTGTACACAGATATAAATATTGTAGACAATCTTTATTTTGGAGCAATTGCAGATGCAAGGGAAATTATCAATAATTTTAATAATGTAAAGCTCGTGATTGCTATAGGAAATAATAAAATAAGAAGAGAAATTTCAGAAATATTAAATCAACCAAGTAGCATATATGCTACTTTAATTCATAAAACAGCCATTATAAGTTCAAATGCTTATATAGGAAACGGAACGGTAATTATGCCAAATGTGGTTGTTAATGCGGATACTTTCATCGGTAACCATACTATAATAAATACAGGCTCAATAATAGAACATGATAATATAATTGATGATTTTGTGCATATTTCACCACATGCTACACTTACAGGTTCTGTCACTATAGCAGAGGGGGCACATATAGGAGCATCAGCTACTATAATTCCAGGTGTTCAAATTGGTAAGTGGTCGATTGTTGGAGCTGGTTCTGTAGTTATAAACGATTTTCCATCTAATTGTACTGCTGCTGGTATTCCAGCCAAAGTTATTAATGTAGTAAATTGAGAGGAGATGAAGAATGATGATAAAAAATAAGGAGAAAATCTATCTTTCCTCTCCACACATGAGTGGAAATGAACAGAAATATATAAAAGATGCTTTTGATTCAAATTGGATTGCGCCTCTTGGTCCAAATGTAGATGAATTTGAAAGAGAGCTTGCTTCTTTTGTAGGAGTTAAAGGTGGGGCTGCGGTTAGTTCAGGGACTGCTGCCATTCATCTAGCTTTACGATTATTAAACGTTCAAAAGGGAGATACAGTATTTTGTTCAAGTTTCACTTTTGTAGCAAGTGCGAATCCGATTGTTTATTTAGGAGCTGAACCGGTATTTATTGACTCAGAACCGGAAACATGGAATATGTCACCACAAGCTCTAGCACTTGCGTTACATGATGCTGATAAAGCTGGGAAATTACCTAAGGCTGTCATTCTTGTTCATTTATATGGTCAGAGTGCGAAATTAGAAGAAATTCTTTCTCTTTGTAATCATTATGATGTTCCTATAATTGAGGATGCAGCAGAATCTCTTGGATCTACATATAAAGGAAAAGCAAGCGGTACATTCGGGAAGTTTGGTGTTTATTCATTTAATGGAAATAAAATTATTACAACTTCAGGTGGTGGAATGCTAGTTTCTAATGATGTAGAAGCATTGGAAAGAGCGAGATTTTTAGCGACACAAGCAAAGGATCCAGCTCCACATTATGAGCATAGTGAAGTAGGGTATAATTATCGAATGAGTAATATATTAGCTGGTATTGGAAGAGGACAATTAGAAGTGTTAGAAGACAGGGTGAAAGCTAGAAGATCTATATATAAACGGTATTACGAAGCACTATCTTTCATACCAGGCTTTTATTTTATGCCTGAATTAGAAAATACTTGTTCAAATCGTTGGCTCACTACATTGACAATTGATGAAAAGGAATCCGGGATTTCTATTGGAAAAGTGTTGAGCACTTTAGCAGAAGAGAATATTGAGGCGCGTCCTATGTGGAAGCCACTTCATATACAGTCGCTCTTTAAAAGGAAGAAGTATTATTCTCATAGTAAAAATGAAGATGTGTCGCAGCATCTATTTCAAAGTGGGATTTGTTTGCCTTCAGGATCTAATATGTTAGTTGAAGATCAACAAAGGGTCATTCAAGGCGTTTTAAAAGCTCTAAAATGAAAGAAATAAAGAGTAACTAAAAGTGGAATTAGATTTGTATACGTACGACTAACAGTTCTTTATAATGAATTTTTTGTGAAAAATATTTGAGGATATTCAGTTTAAATTGACATAAAAAGGATATAATGCTAGGTTTTAAATATCTAATCCTTAATCTACAAGCGAATTAAAGTAAATAATTGGGAAGGTAATAAAATAAGTGATTTTGTTCGTTAAAAAGAATGATAAAGAGGTATGTTTAACGAATTTAATATATAAATAGTATTTGTATTAACTTTTCATGTATTAGGAGGGAAAAATGAGCGCTATAACTGGCATTATTCACTTTAATAATGAACCTGTATCAATTGAACATGGCACGCGATTAATGAGTGACTTACAAAAGTACCCTGCTGATGATATTCAAATATGGCATAAGGAAAACGTTTTCTTGGGATGTCACGCACAATGGATTACACCAGAGTCAGTTGGTGAACAATTACCCTTCTATAATTATGAAAAACAACTGGCAATTACAGCAGATGCTATTATTGATAATCGTTATGAGTTGTTTGAAAAATTACAAATAGATTATGCGGATAGAAAAAACATGACAGATAGTGAGTTGATTTTACTCTCTTATCAGAAGTGGGGAGAAGCAGCACCGAAATATTTGGTGGGTGATTTTTCTTTTATGATTTGGGATGAGAAAAAACAAATACTGTTTGGAGCTAGAGATTTTTCTGGGAGCCGAACACTTTATTTTTATCGTAGTGAGAACAAATTTTCTTTTTGTACTAGTATAAAGCCGTTATTTACTCTACCATATGTTGAGAAAAAATTGAATGAGCAGTGGCTTGCTGAATTTTTAACTATACCTGTGAATTTTGAATCAGTAGACCCTTCTTCAACAGTATATAAAACTGTTGAGCAAATTCCACCTTCCCATTCTGTTACTGTGAAAAATGGAAAGGTGAAATTATCGAGATACAATACACTAATCGCCGGAGAAAGGCTTCAACTCAAATCAAACGAAGAGTATGAAGAAGCGTTTTTGGAAGTGTATCAAAATGCGATAAGATCACGTTTACGTACCCATCATCAAGTAGGGGCTCATTTGAGTGGAGGACTTGATTCGGGTTCTGTAGCCAGCTTTGCTGCACGAGATTTAAGTGCAGCAAATAAACGTCTACATACATATAGTTATGTCCCCGTAAAGGGTTTTGTAGATTGGACGCATAGAAGTAGAATAGCTGATGAACGACCTTTTATTCAATCAACTGTACAGCATGTAGGAAATATTAAGGAGCATTATTTGGATTTTGAAGGAAGAAGTCCTCTATCAGAAATAGATGATTGGCTTGAAATTCTAGAGATGCCATATAAATTCTTCGAGAATACTTTTTGGCTTAGGGGAATTTATGAGGAGGCCCGGTTACAGGGGATTGGAGTACTCTTAAACGGACAGAGAGGAAATTGGACGGTGTCATGGGGTCCAGCTGTGGACTATCAAGCTATGCTGTTGAAAAAGATGAATGTGCGTCGCTTTTTGCAAGAGCTATATTCGTATAGTAGAAATATTGGTGTAAAGAAATCGCGAGTATTTTCAGTAGTGAGAAAAAAGGCATTTCCGTTTTTAAATCGAATATCTTCATCAAAAAATCAAATTGTTTTCCCTAGATTTATTAATCCAGAATTTGCAAATAGGATGAATGTGTTCGATAAGCTCCTAGAGCATAATGTTGATATAACAGGCGCCTCAATAACAGATGCATATGAAGTAAAGAAGAGGCAATTTGAACAGTTATTCTATTGGAACATAACTGGTACATATGGATCTAAATTATCTTTGCGCTATTCCTTATGGGATCGCGATCCAACGAATGATTTACGGGTTGTTCAATTTTGTTTAGCGGTTCCAGAAGAACAATACGTTCAAAATGGTTTAGATCGAGCACTAATTCGAAGAGCAACAAAAAAATTCTTACCTGATAAAGTAAGGTTGAACCAGCTCACTAGAGGTGTTCAAGGTTCTGATGGTGTTTACCGTATGGCACATCAATGGAGTGAATTTATTGAAGAGCTTGAGCAGCTTAGTAAGGATCCTGTAATTTCAGAATTTTTGGATATAGAGGTTATTAGAACTGCGATTTCTAAGATTAAAGAAGAACCTCATCCAGAATATGCATTTGATTTAGATTTTCGAATTTTAATGCGTAGTTTAATAGTGTATCGATTTATGAAAAAAATTATTTGAAGGGAGGTGACATAATGAAAAAAGATTGGACAATTCCTACATTGGAAGTACTTGATATCAATATGACAATGGCTGGACCGGGTATTAAAATACCTGATGGTGTTCAACCGGATGAGGACGAAATGGTTCACCATAGCTAATTTATCAATTAGGATGCACATTGTTATCCCCTTATACAGTAAAAGTATAAGGGGTTTTTATAAAAATTTTGAAAGCAATTTGGAGTGAGAGAGTTGATGGAAAATACAAATAAAAATGTATATAAAGTTTTTGGGTTAAGAGTGTTGAGTGAAATGAAATTGCCGGAATTACCTCAAATCAATGAACAAGAAGAGAATGTAGAAATTGTAATTCGATTAACTAATTTATCTCAGAAGTGGAGTGAACTTGCTAGCGCAAAACAAAACTTTGTAGTTGATAAAAACGTAGTTATGATTTGTATACCTGATACTGCTATATTTTCTATACAAGGAGGAAAGCAAATATTTGTTTCACCAATGAAGGACGCTTGTGAAGATAAGATTCGTCTTTATATACTTGGAACTTGTATGGGTGCCTTACTAATCCAAAGGGGAATATTACCATTACATGGTAGTGCAATAAATATTGATGGGAAAGTTTATGCCTTTGTAGGTGATTCAGGAGCAGGTAAATCAACTCTTGCAGCGGCTTTTTTAAGTAAAGGATACAAAATTTTGAGTGATGATGTAATTGCTGTGACAGTTTCGTCAGATAAGACTCCAATTGTGATTCCATCTTATCCGCAACAAAAATTATGGGCGGAGAGTTTGAATGCTTTTGGAATGGGAACGGCAAGTTATAATCCATTGTTTGAGCGAGAAACAAAGTATGCTGTGCCTGTACAATCTCATTTTTTCTCTGAACCATTACCTCTTGCTGGTGTTATTGAGTTAACGAAAACAGAGGATGAGAGTGTTGAGTTGATTCGAATTGAAGGACTTGAACGATTGCGTACATTGTTCTTTCACACATTTCGTAAGTTGTTAATTACGCAATTAAAATTGACAGAGTGGCATTTCACTACTTCTACAAATGTGATAAACAAGGTAGATATGTTTCATTTGAAACGTCCAAATAATAGGTTTACAGCGCATGAACTTGTATCAATTATATTAAAAACTATACACGGAGGAGGAGTAATAGATGATGTATACAGAGAGAATTTCTCTAGAGTGTCAGATTGTGCAAAGTGAAGAGAATATTGTGAGTGATATGGATGGGGAAAAAGTAATGCTAAATGTTCAAAAAGGGAAATATTATAATTTGGGAGAAACAGGGGGAGAAGTTTGGGAACTAATAAAAACTCCAATTATGGTTACTGAACTCGTCAGTACATTGTTGTCAAAGTACAACATTGAACGGGGCGATTGTGAAGAGCAAGTTCTTTCCTTTTTAGAGTGTTTGTTTCAAGAAGATTTAATTCAAATAAAAGATCAATCTAATAGATAAATTCGTAATTTCAAGAGAACTGTTAGGAAGGGATTAATGAATATTGTGAAAAGGTTAAGGGTATTTTTATCGCTGAGCATGGAAACAAAGCTTTTATTTTTAGAGGCTTTTATTTTTTTAGGGTGGGCGCGTGTACTAAAAAGTATTACCTTTTCCAAAGTTGCACCTTCTTTAGGGGATTACATGAACGAAACATCAGTTGCCCAAATTCAGCCACATGGGGATACACTAAAGAAGGTGTCTGAAGCTATTTCTATTATGAGTCGTTATACTTTTTGGGAAAGTCAGTGTCTTGTTAAAGCTATAGCTGGGATGAAAATGCTCGAAAAACGTCACATTGAGAGTACTCTTTATTTAGGAACTGCTAAGGATAGTCATGGGGATTTAATTGCGCATGCATGGTTACGGAGCGGTTCTTTTTATGTTACTGGATCAGAAGGAATGAAGAAATTTACTGTCGTTGGATCATTTGCAAAGAGGCTAAGTGAGGACATTATTAAAGGAGAATAAAATGGAGAAAGATTTTGGTCTTAATGTAGAGTTCATGTCTAAGGAATTGAAACTTCTTTTTGCAATTTTGAAGTTACAAGATGACGAAACAGTGCAAACTTACAGTAATGAATGGTTTTCCGATATTGATTGGGAGGTATTTCTTGAGCAAGCTGTGCATCATCGCGTTTATCCGGTGATATATCAAAAACTTAAACAGGTGGATGAGGAACTAATTCCTTCACATATTGTACAAACCTTGAATAGAAAATATAAAAAAAATACATTTCAAATGCTTTATTTAAGTGCTGAAATGGAACGAATAAATAAACTATGTAATGAAAATGAGATTCGTATGATTTTTCTAAAAGGACCTGTACTATCTCAGGACTTATATGGGGATATTTCTTTACGAACATCCTGTGATTTGGACGTTCTAATTCCGATGCAAAATTTAGAAAAAGTAGAAATGCTACTTTTAGAGCAGGGGTATGTAAAAGACGACTATATTCAAACGATATTAAATGATTGGAAATGGAGGCATCATCATATAACATTTTTTCATCCAATAAAGCGGATCAAAGTTGAAATTCATTGGAGGTTAAACCCCGGACCGGGTAAGGAACCTGGGTTTGAAGAGCTTTGGGGGAGAAAGAGAAAAAGTACCCTTACGAGTAATTCTGTATATATGTTAGGAAAGGAAGATTTATTTTTATTTTTGGTATCTCATGGTGCTAGACATGGTTGGTCCAGATTACGCTGGTTAGTAGATATAAAAAAAATTGTCGATCAAGAACTTAATTGGAGTGAGATCCATAAGTTAATGAGAAAATATCAAATGCTTCATTTAGGAGGACAAGCATTAATTTTAGCAGCTCAATTGCTAGGTGTACGACTAGATGAAAGGATGATGGAATTAGTAGCGAAAAAACATTCAAAGCAGTTAGCTCAAGAGGCGCTGTTTTATTTCAAGCAAATGATAAACTTGCATACCGATCCTGTCCCTGAAGAAGTATTTATCTATCATAGTCGATATTTATTTTCACTAATGTCTAATCAGCAAAAAATTTTATATATTATGAGCCAACTATATCCTTATCCAATTGATGCAAAAACATTACCGTTACCTAAATTTCTTCATTTTTTATATTTTCCTCTACGTCCGTTTTTATGTCTTTGGAGGAAAACAAAGAAGCTGGCTTTGTTATAGGGGGAACATCGATGAATCATATTATATATTTTATGAAGAAACTATACTCTTCGGCGGGAAACATACTGTATGTGAATTTATTTGGTATGGTTTTAATAAGTTTACTTGAAGGGATAGGTATTATTTTATTAATTCCTATGATAAGTATGACTGGAATAATTAATATAGGCGAGGAGACTACTTTTATTGCACCTGTCTCTAGGTTTTTGCAGGATTTTCCTAAAACAGCAAGTCTAGTTTCTATTTTAGGTATATATATACTAATAGTGTTAGGTCAAAATTTACTACAAAGAAATATAACGCTAAGGGATGCGAGAACGCAACAAGCTTTTATAAGAGAATTAAGACTAGAAACATATAGTATGATTTTAAAAGCAAAGTGGAGTTTTTTTTTAGAGAAAAGGAAAACAAATCTAATAAATATATTAACTACAGAATTAGCTCGTGTAAGTTATGGGGTTAATTTAATTTTACAATTGTTAGCTGCTATTCTGTTTACATTTATACAGGTGGGGATTGCGTTTTTATTATCTCCTCAAATAACTATATTTGTTTTGGTCTTTGGTTTATTATTCTTGGTAGCTTCTCGTGTTTTTATAAAAAAAGCACGAATACTAGGCGGTAAGACCTCAGAATTGGCAAAAGACTATCTTTCTGGTATAACAGATCATTTTAATGGAATTAAAGATATAAAGAGTAATACTTTGGAAGCATCACGTTTAGATTGGTTACAATCTATAACAAAAAAGATGAGTAATGAGCAAATGGAGTATATGAGAATAAGATCGAACTCTCAATTGTTTTATAAAGTTTCAATGGCTATATTAATTGCATTTTTTTTATTATTATCAGTAAGTATGTTTCAAGCGCAACCCACCCAATTACTATTAATCATCCTCATTTTCTCCAGACTATGGCCAAGATTCATGACGATTCAATCAAATTTAGAACAACTGGCTGCAAGTATTCCTGCTTTTAAGTCATTATGGGAGTTGCAAGAGGAATGTAAGGAAGCGATTGAAATGCAGGATATACATCAACAAAAACATATAGAGCCGATTCGTATAAAACAAGGTATGGAGTGTAAGGATGTTTACTTTCGTTATAATAAGCAAGAATCTTTATACGCACTTCAAAATATTAATGTGCAAATTCCAATAAACAGTATGACGGCCATTGTGGGGCATTCTGGTGCAGGCAAAAGTACATTAATTGATGTATTAATGGGATTAATCCAGCCAGAAAAAGGTCAAGTGTTAATAGATGGTACGCCCCTTACAACTGATAATTTATTGTCATTAAGGCGGGCTATTAGTTATGTACCACAAGATCCTTTCTTATTTAATGCAAGCATAAGAGAAAATTTATTGATGATTGAGCCAAATGCAAGTGAAGAACAAATTTGGTCTGCATTAAATTTTGCGGCCGCCGCTGAATTTGTACAAACGCTTCCTAAAGGGCTTGATACACTGATTGGGGATCGAGGAGTAAGGCTTTCAGGTGGTGAACGTCAACGACTTGTACTAGCGCGGGCTATTTTAAGAAAACCGTCGATTTTAGTATTAGATGAGGCTACGAGTGCATTAGATACTGAAAATGAAGTGAAAATCCAATCAGCAATAGAAAGGTTGAAAGGAACAATGACAATTATTGTGATTGCGCATCGTTTATCTACTATACGCAATGCAGATCAAGTTATTGTCTTAGGAAAAGGTGAAATTGTCCAAAAAGGTGAATTTAATCAATTGGCTAAAGAGAGAAAAGGTGTATTTCGAAGTTTGTTAGGGTCACAAATGGAAGTTGGTTCTTAGAGAGGAAAGAGTGAATGAATTTTTGTATTCATACAGTTCGAATCGAATAAAAGCCTGAGTGATGGCCAGTTATAACAGGGCATTATTCAGGCTTTTATTTGTACGTTTTCTAAATTTAGGGAGTAAATATAAATGAGTACCTTGCAATGAATAATACTAAGTGGTATATTATGGATATAATGGGTACCGTGTATTGAATAGTACTGAAATGAGAAAGGGGGATTGACCTTGAACGTTCAGTTTAAAAAAGGCGTGTTAGAACTGTGTGTTTTAGCACTTGTGAAACGTAAAGATTGTTACGGCTATGAACTTGTTCAGCAAATCTCAAATAAATTTTTAATATCGGAAGGGTCAGTGTATCCTTTATTACGTCGTTTAACGAAAGAAGGATATTTTCAAACGTATTTAAAAGAATCTACAGAGGGACCGCCTCGTAAATATTATCAACTAACTGAGCAAGGGGAAACGCAACTGAATTTGTTAGTAACGGAGTGGCGTGATTTTGCAAAAGGCGTACAAGAAATTATTGAAGGAGTGGAATGGGATGAGTAAAGAACAGTTTCTTAAAGAATTATCAAGTCATCTTAGAAAGTTACCGGAAGAAGAGAGGAAAGATATTTTATTTGATTATGAAGAGCATTTTCAGTTTGGAATAGAAGAAGGAAAAACTGAATCGGAAATAATAAAGGGCCTTGGCTCTCCGAAAGTAATTGCAAAAGACTTACTTGCTTTGTATCGCTTTGACGAAATGAAAAAGGACCCATCAACTACCAATATAACAAGGGCTGTTATGGCAGCGATTGGACTTAGTTTGTTTAATTTTATTATTGTGTTAGGCCCGTTAGTTGCAATTATTGCTTTTATATTTTCCTTCTGGCTCGGTGGAATTGCTAGTGTAGTGACACCATTTTTCGTTATTGGAAAAGTATTTATGGGTACTTTTATATGGTTGGATTTATTCGTTAGTATAACGTTTGTTGGGGTAGGTTTGTTGTTATGTATTATCGCTTATTATAGTACGAATTGGTTTAAAAAGTTATGCGTACGTTATGTACTATGGAACTTCAAAATGATAAAAGGGGAGTAGATGATGAAGAAAATATTGTTAGTAGCTATCGCTTGTATCATTATTGGAGTAATAGGGATTTCACAAACATATGAAAAAGCCGTGCAAACTGCAGAAGAAGGAAATAAAGAAGACGTAATTAAAAACGAAACACTAAAAAATATAGAAGTTAAGTTAGATGCTGGGGATATTGTTGTCCAAAAATCTCCCGACTCTTCTTTTTATGTAAAGCAATCAGGAGATGTACGTAAACACGAGGTTCGTATTGCTGAAGATGGTGACACA
Organism: Bacillus sp. GW823-FHT06B01; assembly: GCF_058952315.1. Classification (NCBI taxonomy): domain Bacteria; kingdom Bacillati; phylum Bacillota; class Bacilli; order Caryophanales; family Bacillaceae; genus Bacillus; species Bacillus sp. GW823-FHT06B01. The sequence goes on from NZ_JBXAHR010000012.1 coordinate 40,649, forward strand.
TTAAAAATTATTGGGGAAAGAGAAAAAGGTGCTTCATTTGATTTTTCTTTTTACGATTTTAGATTTCAAACGTCTACAATAACTCTCCTTGTGCCTGAACGTTCATACCAAGAGATAAAAATAAATTCATCAGCTGGACAAATAGAAATAAGTGATGTGAAAAGTGACTGTGTAAGTGTTGGGACACTCGCTGGAGAAGTAGATTTGAAAAATGTCACAGCAAAAAGTGTGGAAGGATCTTCAAAAGCTGGTGAGGTGAGCTTTAAGAAGGTAATAGGAAAAGTAACTGTGAAGTCGGCTAGCGGGGAAGTGCATATTATGGATCATGATCCTAAATATGATGTAGAGGCAAGTTCAACCGCTGGGGATGTAGATATTACTTTATTAGAAAAACCACAAGATGCAGTTATAACGGGGCAAAGTGCTGCTGGCGAAGTAATGATTTTTAATGAAGAAAATAAAAATATAACAATTGGCAATGGTAGTAAAAAGATTAGTGGTAAAACAGCTGCTGGCGATGTGACGATTGAAACTCGTTCATAAGAAATAAAATGTATGGAAATCTATCAAAATACAAAAAAAGAAGATAATTACCGTATATAAATAAGGTAATTATCTTCTTTTATTATTCTTAATGTAAATCACGATATACGCCAATTACTTTTCCGATAACTGACACTTGTTTTAAAATGATAGGTTCTAATGAAGAGTTTTCCGGTTGTAGACGGAAATGGTCTTTTTCTTTATAGAAACGTTTAACAGTTGCTTCGTTATCTTCTGTTAAAGCGACTACAATTTCACCGTTGTATGCAGACTGTTGTTGGCGAACAACAACTAAATCCCCATCGAAAATACCAGCTTCAATCATACTATCTCCGGAAATACGTAACATAAATACTTGGTCTGCTCCAGCGACAATGCTAGCTGGAAGTGGGAAATGATCTTCTACACTTTCAACTGCTGTAATAGGTAATCCAGCAGTAACTTTTCCGATAATTGGAACTTGAATAACAGATTGTGTCTCTGTATCCATTCGGTTGTCACCTAAAATTTCAATTGCTCGTGGTTTTGTTGGATCGCGTCGAATATATCCTTTTTCTTCTAGTCGTGATAAATGTCCGTGCACTGTAGAACTAGAAGCGAGGCCGACTGCTTGACCGATTTCACGTACGGAAGGTGGATATCCTTTTTCTTGTACTTTTAGCTTAATAAAGTCGAGAATGTCTTGCTGGCGTTTCGTTAACTTTTCCATGTTTTCTAACACCTCGTTTTCTTTCATTTTTCTTATTAATAAGTATAACATGCGAAAAAACATTCTACAAACATAAGTTCGAACGAAAGACGAATTTATGATACACTATAAGGAAAATATAGTGAGAAAGAAGGGTTCAAAATGAATGCAATTATTTATGCACGTGTGAGCACAACAAAAGAAGAACAGGAAACATCATTATTGCGTCAAAAAGATGAATTATTGCATTTAGCTGAGCGCTATCAAATGAATGTTGTAAAGGTGATTGAGGAGCAGGCTAGTGGTTATACAATTGAACGTGATGGCATATTAGAAGTGCTAGATACAATTCGCGATGAACAAGTTGATGTACTTCTCATACAAGATGAAACGCGGCTTGGTAGAGGGAATGCAAAGATTGCATTAATGCACTGTTTACATAAAGAGGGAATAAAAGTATATACGCATACGCATAATGGAGAATTAGAACTCTCTGACTCTGATTCGATGGTACTAGATATAATTGGGATTGTTGAAGAGTATCAAAGAAAGATTCATAATTTGAAAATTAAACGTGGTATGCAACGTGCAGTAGAAAAAGGTTATCGTCCAGAAAATAATTTGAAGAATCGTCATTTAAGCGTAGGACGAGAGAAGAAAGAAGTGCCGATTGAGGAAATTGTACGTTTGCGCAAGAGTGAACTTACTTTCGAAGAAATTGCGGCAACGCTTCGCGGCTTTGGTCATAATGTTTCAAAAGCGACTGTACATCGTAGATATGTAGAATATACAAAGCAATTGCTTGATAAAGAGGACTAACTATTGTATGATAATAATCAGTTTTGAGTAAAAGGGGGATTCGAGATGCAAAGTCACGAACTCATTGAACGCATTAACTTCTTAGCGAAAAAAGCAAAAGCTGAAGGCTTAACTGAAGAAGAACAACGTGAGCGCCAATCGCTACGTGAACAATATTTAAAAGGATTTCGTCAAAATATGTTAAACGAACTTAAAGGAATTAAAGTTGTTAACGAAGAAGGTACTGATGTTACACCGGCGAAATTAAAGGCTTTAAAAAAGCAAGATAATGCAAAATTAAACTAAAAGATGGGCGAAGCCCATCTTTTTTATTTATTATATCGGTTATTTAATAACTTTCCAGTTATTGTTGACTGATGCCTCTATCTTTTTGTGCTTCAATATATAGTTAGCGATAAGTTCAGACATATCTGTTGGTATGTCTTTTATTACGGGCTTATTTTGAAACATAAAGAAGTTTCCTCCGCCGCTTGCGCGATAATTATTCATAACGACGTCATATTCTTCATTCATATGAAGAGGAGCGCCTTTATACTGTAAAGATTCTACTCTCTCGCCAATAGGTTTGGAAATGTTTAATACGTACGAAATCCCTTCCCACATATCGTAATTATAGTGTTGTGGCTTCGGTTCTATGAAGGTAGGGTTTACAATGATAGTTCCATCTGCATGTAATGTGAAATAAGAAGCAGAAAGTTCAAGGGCGTTTTTTATATCTGCTCCAGTTATTCTAATTACTTTTAATGTATTTGGATAAATATAATTAGAAACGATGTCACGCATTGTTACATGACCAGGGAAACCTGGAGATGTATTATGGAATAAGCTTGTACAAGAAATAGAAACATTAGCTATATCCATCTGTATCTTATTTATGAATTCAATAAAAGGATGGTCTTGCAAACGAGTTTGCATAGCGTCTGAAATTTGCATATCCCCATAGATTAGTCCAATAGGTTGATCGAGCCAATTTTGTGTTTTCTCTTCATAATCGGTAACCAAGGAAAGCATATGTTGGTCCGCCACAATTCCTCGCACGGGCAATAATTGTGAATAACTCTCTTTTTTTACCCATTTTTGTTCTGTTTTCTCGAATGTTACTGTTATTTTTCCGACGGAGTGTCCATTGCATCCAGTCTGTAAAACTGTTACACCATTTATTACGGTGTGAGCGATTTCCCGGTGTTGATGGCCTGTTAGTAAAATATCTATGCCTTCAATTTCATAGCACATTGCATAACCTTGGTTTTCACCTGTTAAAACTTCAGTCGGTACCCCGGTTTGTAAATCGCGTTCAAATCCTCCATGATACGCTACGACTAGTAAATCTGGTTGTTCTTGTTCGCGAATGTAAGAAACCCATTTTTTTGTTGTTTCTAATGCATCTTCAAATTGTAGATCTTGAATGTGATGAGGTTGTTCCCAATTAGGAATGTAATGCGTTGTTATCCCTAAAATAGCAATTTTTATATTTGATTCAATATGTTTTATTATATATGGTTTCCCGAAATAAGGTTCTTTTCTGTCGGTATCTAAAATATTTGCTGATAGATACGGGAAGTTCGCAGTAGAAATAGCATGATTTAATACGTCCATTCCATAATTAAATTCATGATTCCCGATAACTGCAGCATCATAACGTAAATAGTTCGCTAATAAGGACATTGGATTTTGCTTATCTTTTGCATATGTAGCGTAATGATAAGTAAAGGGTGTTCCCTGTATGAAGTCACCGTTATCAATTAAAAGAACGTTTCTGTTTTGGGAACGTTCTTTTTTTATAAGAGTAGAAATTTTAGCTAAACCAATTTCAGCTTTGGAGTTATCTTGGTAGTGAATTGGATAAACAGTACCGTGTATATCACTTGTTAATAAGATGTTTAAAGTTACAATTTGTTTTTGATTCAATATCATTCACCTTTTCTATTGTTATCTACTAGTTAAGCATATCAAATATATGAAGAGAATTTTAATGAGAATGTATAGAATGTGTAAAGATTCTGTAAATAAGCAATTATTAATAAAAATGTGTGATATATTTCTTCATGTTTACGGAAGGTAATTTATAACAATAAAAATGGAGGCTTTAATATGTTGAAAAAAGTTTTTGCAATGAGCACGACAGTTGTACTGGCGGCGGGATTATTAAGTGGCTGTGGAACAAAGGAATCTAGTGCAAGTAAAACTGAAGATACGAAAAAAGGTTATGTACCGAAGACGTTAAATGTACAATTTGTTCCTTCTCAAAATGCAGATACGTTAGAGGCGAAGGCGAAACCATTGGAAAAGCTATTAAGTGATAAATTAAATATCCCGGTAAAAGTTAGTATTTCAACGAATTACAATACAATTGTAGAAGCGATGGCATCTAAGCAAGTAGATGTAGGCTTTTTACCTCCAACAGCATATGTGCTAGCACATGAGAAAAAGGCTGCAAACGTAATTTTACAAGCACAACGTTTTGGGGTAGATGATGAAACCGGAGCTCCTACAAAGGATTTAGTAGATTTTTATAAATCTGAGTTTGTAGTGAAGAAAGATTCAAATATTAATAGTATAAAAGATTTAAAAGGTAAAAAAATTGGTTATCAAGATGTAACGTCATCAGCGGGATACGTATGGCCTGCAGCTGTATTGTTAAAAGAGGGGGTTGATCCGTTAAAGGATGTGAAACCTGTTACATTAAAAGGTCACGATCAGTCGCTTATTGCTCTTTTAAATGGTGATGTAGATGCAGCTGTTGTATTCCAAGATGCTCGTAATATTGTGAAAAAAGATTATCCGAATATATTCGATCAAACAAAAATAGTGAAATTTACGGAAAAAATTCCAAACGATACGATTTCGGTACGCTCTGATTTAGATGAAGAGTGGAGCAAGAAATTACAGGATGCTTTCATTGAAATAGGAAAGAATGAGGAAGGTCACAAAATCATTAAAGAAGTATATTCACATGAAGGATATGTTAAATCTGATGATAGTAAATTTGATATCGTTCGTGAATATGGAAAGAAAGTAAAAACGCAATAATACATATGGAAATGGCAGCTAACTGGAAGAAGGGTTATTTTCAGTTAGTTTGCCGTTTTGAATACATAGAAGGTAGGTAAGATGTGTGATAGAGTTTCGAAATGTCTCCAAAGTGTATCCGAATGGTACAAAAGGATTAAATAATATAAACTTGAACATTCAAAAAGGTGAGTTTGTTGTAATGGTAGGGCTGTCTGGGGCTGGAAAGTCTACACTTCTAAGATCGGTAAACCGTCTTCATGAGATTACAGAAGGCGAAATCATGATTGAAGGTGAATCTATAACTGCTGCAAAAGGAAAAGGCTTACGACGCATGCGCCGAGATATTGGTATGATTTTTCAAAGTTTTAACCTTGTAAAGCGATCAACGGTATTGAAAAATGTATTAGCTGGCCGTGTAGGGTATCATTCGACACTGCGTACAACGTTAGGTTTATTTCCAAAAGAAGATTTGGAGCTTGCTTTTCAATCGTTAAAAAGGGTGAATATTTTAGAAAAAGCATATGCGCGAGCTGATGAATTATCAGGAGGACAACAGCAACGTGTATCGATTGCTAGAGCGTTGGCGCAAGAAGCGAAAATCATATTGGCAGATGAACCTGTTGCGTCGTTAGATCCGCTAACAACGAAGCAAGTATTAGATGATTTGAAAAAAATTAATGAAGATTTTGGAATTACAACAATTGTAAACTTACATTCTATTGATTTAGCTAGGCAATATGCGACACGCATTATTGGATTACATGCAGGTGAAATTGTTTTTGATGGCTCAGTAGAAGAGGCAACGGATGAAAAATTTGCTGAAATTTATGGAGACGTAGCGCAGCAAAGTGAATTGTTAGAGGTGGCAGTTAAATGAATGACGTGACGATATATTCGAAATCGATACCGAAGCCGCCGAGTAAGTTAAAACATATGTTAACGGCTATTCTAGTCATTTTACTGTTGTGGGGAAGTAGTGTACAGGTCGACGCATCATTTTCAAAACTAGTAGTTGGTTTTCCTAATATGATTGATTTGTTAAAAGAGATGGTGCCGCCTGATTGGAGTTATTTTCAAGTTATTACAACAGCGATGTTAGATACAATACGTATGGCGATTATTGGGACGACTTTAGGAGCGATTTTAGCTATTCCACTGGCACTATTTGCGGCAAGTAATGTGTTTACTAGTACATTTTTGTACGGTTCAGCTCGATCGGTTTTAAATTTTATCCGAACGATACCAGATTTATTATTAGCGGCAATTTTCGTAGCTATTTTCGGAATAGGACCACTTCCAGGTATTTTAGCTCTTACTTTTTTCTCAATTGGGCTCGTGGCGAAATTGTTGTATGAGTCAATGGAATCGATTGATCCAGGTCCATTAGAGGCGATGACAGCAGTAGGAGCAAATAAAGTGCAATGGATTGTGTATGGGGTAATTCCGCAAGTGAAAGCACATTTTGTCTCCTATGTTCTTTATACATTTGAGGTGAACGTACGTGCAGCAGCTGTTTTAGGTTTAGTAGGAGCGGGTGGTATTGGGTTGTATTATGACCGTACACTTGGATTTTTACAATATCAACAAACTGCATCTATTATTATTTATACTCTTGTTGTTGTATTGTTAATTGATTATGTAAGTACATTGTTGCGGGAGAAATTATAATGAGTAAAACGACGATGATTGTACCAAAACCGAAGAAACCGAGTGTGTATCGCTGGTTTATTTTTATAGCAATTGCATTTGTTTATGTATGGGCTTTTTCAGGAGTCCCGCTAGAGGGTAACTAACTGTTACGATTTATTTAACCAATTATAACGAAAGTTAATTAAATATATCAGTAAGCCCTGCTAGTC
>NZ_JBXAHR010000013.1:0-23483 GCF_058952315.1 Bacillus sp. GW823-FHT06B01
ACAATTCTTCCAATTGTCGCAGAAGGTGAACAAGGGAAAGTTGTAAAGGTGAAAGTGAAAGAAGGAAAAACACAGCCGCCGAAGCGTTATACAGAAGGACAACTTATTACGTTAATGAAAACGGCAGGTAAGTATTTAGAGAACGAAGAGCTTGAGAAAGTATTAAAGAAAACAGAAGGTTTAGGTACGTTATCTACAAAATTTTTGTGTGCATAAATTAAAATTATGTGAATAAACTGTATCTATTTAGATGTAAAGGTGTAAGAGACATTGTGCATAAATTAAAGTTGTACATAAGTCTTTTGAATTGTTGATTAAGGAATATATATTACTTAACATTGTAAACAAGAGTTATTAAAACTTCTCCAATTTAGAAGCGTTTAGACCAAAAGCATTGAATTAATATAATTAATTTTAATGTTGTTAGAACAGTTTTTTCCTTTCTGATGAAGATGGTCATGTAAAAGGAACAATTGTTAATTTAACAAATATACTTATTAAATGAATTTTAAACCGTTCAGGCTTTTTATAGGTGGTTGAATTATTCTAAAAAAAATGTGATTTTACAATTTCGAAAAAAGGGATTATGAAGAATTTATTAAATACTGAATAGTCCCATTTGATCAAATGTTTTAAGAAAAGTGATAAAACATTTGATGTGAAGTTAGAATGGAAAGATCAAAAAAATAATTTTTCGTTTGGAAATATTAAAAAATCAGAGTTTTAATTGAATAATAAAGTCTTTGGCTAAATCAAAATTCTGTAACAATTTAGTTTTGAAGAAGGTTATGTTATTGGAAGAGAAGTGTTAATTTTGAATTTTAGGACAAAGGTATGGCGATTTGATGGCATGCTTTTGTCTTTTTTTATGCTTGAAACTTCTAGAAAGTGTGTCTAATGCAATAAGTGTTGGTATTAAAATGAGTAAATAGTTATTTAATCTGTATATAGTTGGGAGAAATATGATCAAGGTAATTTATTTGGATGAAGGGATGACAACACGTTATTTTCATATAAAGTACGTAGGAAAGAAAGGGATGAGTAATATCTAAGTCGCTAGTAAATTTTTTGTAAATCAGACTATATGGAATGTAATTTAAAAAATTATTAGAGAACCGATAAAGTAACTTGTGTTTGGTAACCAAACACCCTCAATAGATTCTCTTCACTCTGTATAACTAGTTTTAATGTGTTGGTTAGATGTATGTGTTAATAAATTTGCTGCAACTATACATAGAGCGATGGTTATTAAAAGTACATTATGTTTCGGGAATTCTTCAAGAATATTTTTATTTATTGTATGACCTGTAAATTTTGTTCCTTATATACTGAATGAACGGGATATGTTTTCTTTCTTGCAATAAAGCTTAGGTTATTATAGTACTGCTTTACGTTGGATCCTGTAAGAATTTTTAGTTACTAGTAGTTAATGAGCTTCACCTAAACTAATACTGTGAAAAAACGGTAAAACGATTATTAATATAAGGAAATGGTTTATCGATTTTCTAATTTGTTAGTGACTTTGCGTCCCGTTTTTTTGGAGGGGCAATGAAATGTGCAAACGATTTCTCTTTTTGTTTTGGTTATCATTAAAAAAATAAAAATGTCATTTATACTTTCTTTATTGTAATCGCGTTCAAGTGAATGTGTAGATAAAAGGATGCGACATGCTTTGTTATCTCAGTTCTATGAATATTGAAGTTCGTAAGGAATATGAAATTTTTTCAAATTTTATATTCCAATTTTTTCTTTATTAGTTTATAATGAGATTTAAAGAAAGCGTTTGCGTTGCTTTGAGGAGAATTTCGTAGATTGTAATAATGATTATCAGTATTTATGAATTCTGTTTTAGATGTAATAGAGGTAGGGAGTAGATATGTACAAGAAGTTGTTTAGTTTCTATATCTTATGTTTTTTGATGATAAATGTAAGCGCTGTTAATGTGTTCGGACTTTGACTGGAGATGTATATTGGGGTTTTGAAGTGACAACGTGAGTTCGTTATATCGATGAATTATTTTATATAGAAAAAAAGTTTTGAGGGGTGATTGGATGACTCAAATTAATACTGGAATCAAAATTTCGGAACCTGGAAAGTATAGTGGGTATTCAGAACCGTTATATGATGGTTGGATGAGAGAGTCACAGTTTCTAGTAGTACAAGACGGTACGCGATTATCAGCAGATATCTATTTCCCTACAAAAGATGAGAAAAAACCAATAGAGCCATTACCTGTAATATGGATCCATACCAGGTATTACAGGGCATTTGTGGATTCAGAGGTAGGTTTAAAAACTATGTTTGATTTCGATCCTTGGCTTAATACTGTAATAAAGTATGGGTATATAATTGTCGCTGTTGATGCGCGAGGGACTGGAGGATCGTTTGGTTATAGATATGGTGAATTTCCGATGCAAGAAGCTGACGATGCTTATGATATAACGGAATGGTTAGCTGAGCAATCTTGGTCTAATGGGAGTATTGGAATGTTTGGACGCTCTTATGGAGGGATAACCCAAATAATGGCCGCATCTCGCAAGCCTCCGCATTTAAAAGCGATTTTTCCAGAGATGTCTATGTTTGATGCCTATGATTTCATTTATCACGGTGGAGTGTTTCGGAATGATTTTATGAAACAATGGGCGGATAAGGTTAATTTTTTGGATAAGAGTTTTGAAAACGTGCCTAGAGTCGACCAGGACTTAAATGGAAATCTGGTTAAAGAAGCTGTTGACGAACATCAAAAAAACATTGACCCTCTAAGTCTTTGGGAGTCAATGCCTTATAGAGATAGTCGTGACGAAAAGAATGGTGAATTGCTATATAGTACTCGAAGTCCTTCGAATTATATTGACTGTATAAATGAATCTAACATAGCGGTGTATATTCTTACGGGGTGGAATGACATTTTCACGAGAGACTCAATACTTTTGTTTAGCAATTTAATACGTTCTAAAAAAATGGTTATTGGTCCATGGTCGCATATGGAGCAAGATACGGAATTTCTTGCAATTGAACATATTCGTTGGTTCGACTATTGGTTAAAAGGAATCCAGAATGGGATTATGGATGAAAAGCCGATTTTGTATTACACCATGTCTCATGAGAAAGAGGGAGAGTGGAAGTTTACAAGTTCATGGCCATTGTCTACTTGTGAACAATTAGATTATTATTTTCGTGAAAATATATCTGAGAGTGTTAAATCTATCAATGATGGGTCACTTAATACTCTTCCTGCTAATGATGCTGAGGCTTTTGATACGTATACCGTTGATTATACAACTACCTCGGGAACCTCAACTCGTTGGTCTAATGGCTATGGGGGAGAATATAATTATTCAGATATGACTGAAAATGACTGTAAAGGTTTAACTTATACATCCCCTGTATTATTGAGGGATATGGAAATTACTGGGCACCCAGTTGCGACAGTGTTTATTACATCAACGAAAAAGGATGTGACCATTTTTGCTTATTTGGAAGTGATAGATGAAAGTGGACATTCTCATTATGTAACAGAAGGTGCACTCAATGGGAGCCACGTTGTAACGAGTGTTGCGCCTTATAATAACTTGAATTTGCCTTATCATCGCGGGTATTGTGAGGATGTAAGAGGAGTAGATGCTAATTTATCCATGGAATTTAAATTTGATTTAATACCTACCTCTATGGTAATAAAAGCAGGGCATAAATTAAGAATTACAATTACATGTGCGGATAAAGATAATGCATCTACAACCGTTTCTTGTCATCCTCATACATTACGTTTGTTTCGTAATGTGAATTTTGCATCGAAAATCACATTGCCGATTGTCATTCGCGAATGAATATTTTAAATAAGGTTAGCGCTACATGAATAATTATGAGGTGTTTATTACTATGTTCGGGAGAAACATATTTATCTTAAAATGGAGTTGGTAAAGATATGAGGAGAGAAAGCGATCAATCTGAAAATATTAGTAGCATAGAAGTATATCTCTGGATACTCTCATTTACAAAAAAGTATCGTGTAGCTTTAGTTTTATTTATACTTTGTCAGGTGGTTAACTCAATAGTTCATTTATCAGTTTTTAAGTTTTTACAATATTTCATTGATTATGTATTACCAGAAAAGAATATAAGGTTGCTTATCTATATGCTAGTGGGAATATCTTTAGCTATAAGTTTAATGTTTGTTGCTACTATTTTAGGAAATGCTCTACAGAGGACGCTTCAGGAAAAAACGTCTCGAGATATCCAAATTAGTGTTTTCGATCATTTACGTAAATTAGGGTTACCTTATTTTGAGGAACAACCACCTGGTCGGCTACTCTCTATGTTTAATTCTGATGTTGCTTCTATTCAACGGATTTATAAGGAATATATTCCATCTTTACTTCAAACAGGTACTCTTTTAGCTTTATCATTTATAGCATTGTTGACGATCAATTATAGATTAATACTGATTTTATTACCTATTATAATACTTTATTATCTTGTTAATCCATTGTTTGAGCGAAGAGCTGCAATATTGGGGAGAGAAGTGACAAATAGTAGAATGAATAGTGAAAGTAAAATATTTGAAAGTATCGCGGCTATACCAGAGGTTCGTTCGTACGGAACAGAAGATTGGGACTTAAAGAGAATTATGGACAAGCGTAGAACATTTAATGCTGCTTATTTTAGAGAACTTATAAATAATTATATAAGGGGCTCTATAAATATAGCGTTACTGTTTTTTGGTCTAGTCTTCTTATTTGTATGTGGAGCATTCTTAGTAAAGAATCATTTTATTTCAGTAGGTGAGCTAGTAGCGAGTACATTCTTTTATTTTCAGGCTATTACAAGTTGTACATCATTTGTTAATACTTTTAATGAACAACGTATGGTTCTCTATCAAGCGGAAAGTCTCTATAAATTTTGCAAAATTGTACCTGGGATTGTTGAAAATGAAAATCCAATAAGTCTTAATAATATTCAAGGAGAACTTACATTCAAAAACGTTTATTTTCAGTATAACAGTAGAAGAAAAGTAATTAATGGGTTCAATCTTCATGTTCCAATTGGTAAAAAAATTGCACTAGTTGGAGAAAGTGGAGGCGGTAAATCAACAATACTTAAATTAATAGGTAGATTATATGATCCGAGCAAGGGAGAAATCTTAATTGATAAAGTTCCACTTTCGTTATTATCAATTAATCAACTACGAGAGAATGTGGGCTATGTTTTTCAAGAAACGTATCTCTTTGGTGGAACTATAGCTGAAAATATTTGTTTTGGGAACCCTAGAGCGTCAGACGAAGAAATAATCGCTGCGGCTAAGGCTGCTTATTTACATCAATATATTATTGGATTACCTAATGGATACAAAACTATTGTAGGAGAGCGGGGGATAAAACTTTCGGGAGGGCAAAAACAAAGAATAGCAATCGCTAGAATGTTTTTGAAAAATCCTTCGATTATCCTTTTGGACGAAGCTACATCTGCTCTTGATAATATTAGTGAAATTGAGATAAAAAAAGCCTTGGATGAATTATTTAAAGGGAGAACGATTATTGCGGTCGCTCACAGAATTACGACTGTTAAAGATTATGATGAAATAGTTGTAATTGATAAAGGTAGAATTATTGAAAAGGGAAGTTATGAAGTTCTATTGAAGCAGGGCGGGAAATTTTATCAATTAGTTCATAGCTGGTCAGAAAATAATGGTAAAGGGGTTAGCGGTCTATGAATACACAGAAAATAATATGGACTTATTTTAAATTGATAAAGAGTAGGACTCTGTTAGCTGTGTGTATCATGATTATATCTACCCTAGCAAGTATACTATTAGTATATATTGAGAAATACATAATCGATGAAATATTTGTTGCTCAGAACTATCAACTATTATTTCCTACAATGGTTATATTTATAATGGGTATATTGGTCTTCGTAATCACTAATACCATTTCAGAGTTAATGTTACACAGAAATATGTGTAAGATTGACGAGGAATTGACAGAAGATTTATTCAGGAAATATTTCAAAACTTCTATGGGAGTTCTTCAAAATCAAAGAACTGCTAAATTAACAAATTATATAACTACAGATGTACGTCAAATGTCAAAACTTTTAGCTTATAATATTCCTTCTGGTTTAAAACCAGTAATTTCATCAATTATTTTAATTATTTTAGTAGGTTATGCGAATATTAATATTCTGATGATTATTTTATTTTTAGCAGTAGGTTATTTTTTAATTGGTTACTATTACTCTGGGAAAATAAAACGTTATGCGATTGAAATTGCTGAAAAAAGAGATTGTTATTTGGTGTCAATTGAAGAAGGTATCTCATCTACTAAAGAGGTGATTGCATATAATAGAAAAGCATGGGAGTCAAGTAAACTTGAACGATTATTTAACGAGTATTTTATAAAAATTATTGAACAAGTAAAAGTATTGAACAGAGAATTTTTATGGCGAGAGAAATTACGTTGGGGAATTATCGTATTGGTATTAGGATACGGAGGATATCAAGTCATTGAAAATGAGCTTTCTTTAGGGATGCTTGTTGTAGTGTATCAATTTTCTACGCAATTGCTAGATGCTGTAAATGGTACTTGCTCTTTCTTTATAAATATTTCGTCAGATATGGCTTCTGTTGAACGAATTAAAGTAGTTTTACAATATGAAGAGATGCCAGAAGGTATGAATAAGATTAAAGGTTCAGTGAAAAGCATTCAGTTTGAAAAGGTAGAATTCAAATATTCTTCAAAGGAAGATATGATCTTAAAAAAAGTAGATTTAGATTTTCCAATCGGAAAGAAAATTGCTTTTGTTGGGTCCAGTGGATCTGGAAAAACAACAATAACTTATTTGTTGAAACGGTTATTTGAACCTAATGCTGGTAGGATATTTGTTAATGGTTTACCACTTTCAGACCTAGATAGGGAAGAATGGACACAAAGGATAAATATTGTAACTCAAGATTCATATTTCTTTCCTGATACTGTGCTAAATAATATATTGTTAGGAAGAGAGAATATAAAGTTTGAGGAAGTAATTAATACTTGTAAGATGGTTAAAATACACGATTTCATTTTATCTCTTCCAGAAGGTTACAATACTCTAATTGGTGATCGTGGTATTACTTTATCTGGAGGACAAAAACAACGTTTAGCGCTAGCACGTGCAATCATTAACAATCCGGAAATATTAATTTTAGATGAGGCAACCTCGGCTCTTGATATGGAGATGGAAAGAGCGATTCAATATGAAGTTGATCTTATAAGAAAGAACAGAACAACAATTGTCGTGGCTCATCGCCTTTCTACAATAAAAAATGCTGATATAATATACGTTTTTGATCAGGGGAAAATAGTGGGTGTTGGAAGTCACGCCATGCTACGCGAAAAAAACCTATTTTATAATTCTTTATATACAAGTGTAAGTACGTCATAAGGGCTAGAAATATGTATTAGTTTGTAAAATTATTGGGGGGGAGTTAATGAAAAACGTTCCGATTTATAAAACACACTCAACATTTGTTGATTTGCTTGAAAATAGAGCCAAATTACATCCGGATCGTATTGCATATCGTTACTTAAATGCAAATGGTGATGAAGAAGATATTATTACTTATGCTCAATTACATCAAAGAGCATGTGCTATCGCGTCAGTCTTGCAGGAGAGATTATCTAGGGGTGAAAGAGTAATTTTACTGTACCCACAAGGAATTGAATTTCTTGCTGGATTTTTTGGTTGTCTATATGCGGGGATGATTGCTGTAACGGTATATCCACCTAAGCCAAATCGAACATTATTACGACTTAACTCTATTATTGAGGATTGTGATGCGAGTTTAGCTTTAACAAATTCAAAAATCCATACACAAATTAGTAATTCTAAATATGGCCAAGCGCTTAATTTACCTAATTGGTATGTAACAGATGAGATTGAAAATTATGCAAGCTACTATCAGAAACCTAATATTTCAGAAGAGGATATCGCCTTTCTACAATATACATCTGGATCAACCTCTCAGCCAAAAGGAGTAGCGGTTAGTCATAAGAATTTACTTGTTAATGAAGAAATGATTAAGGTTGCATATAACCATTCGGAAAATACAGATTATGTTTGTTGGCTACCATTATTTCATGATATGGGTCTAATAGGAAACGTTCTTCAAACAATATATACTGGTTCTACTTGTGTTCTAATGTCTCCATCAACCTTTATCCATAAGCCTATTATATGGCTAAAAGCTATTTCCAAGTATAATGCACACACTAGTGGGGGACCGAATTTTGCATACTCATGGTGCATACAAAATATAAAATTGGAAGAATGCGAGGGTTTAGATTTAAGTCATTGGAGAGTAGCGTTTAATGGTGCAGAACCAATTCAATATGAAACTCAAAAAAATTTTTCTGAAATGTTTAAAGCATATGGTTTTGATAGCAAAGCTTTTTGTTCTTGCTATGGTTTGGCAGAGGCTACCTTATTCGTAACTGGGGGATTCCACAATAATACTGAGAGAGAAGTTCATGTAGTTAAAGAAGCTTTAAGAAGAAATATAATTGAAACTAAAGCAATTGCAGATAGTGAGACTCAGACTATAGTAGGTTGTGGAGTCTCTGGGCTTGGACAAGTGATAAAAATTGTTGATCCAGATACTTGTGAATGTCTTTTACCTAATCATGTAGGAGAAATTTGGATAAGAGGGGCACATATTGCGAATGGTTATTGGAAAAAGAAAGAAGCTACTCAAGAAACATTTCACGCTCGTGTCAAGCCAATGATGCAAAATACATATTTACGTACAGGAGATTTGGGTTTTATTAGAAATGGACAGCTTTATGTAACTGGAAGGCTAAAAGACCTGATTATTATACGTGGAAGAAATTATTATCCGCAAGATATTGAAATTACTGCAGAGCAAAGTAGCGTTGGGTTAAGACATAATAGCAATGCTGCATTTACTGTTAAAGTTAATGATGAGCAACGTTTAGTAATTGTACAAGAAGTGGAACGTTCATATAGAAAGAAACCTCTTTATAACATTGTAGAAAGGATTAGGAAAGCTGTCGAATCAAAATATGAGTTGCAAGTTCATTCTATCGTATTAATTACTCCTGGAAGTATTCCAAAGACTACAAGTGGTAAAATACAACGAAAGGCTTGTAGTTTAGCGTATCTTTCTGGCAGCCTGAAAAAAATTGAGGAGTGGCATTATTCTAATGCAGGTCATGTTGACGGTGAGTCACAAATGGACTTAGAAACATGGATTTGTAATAATTTTTCAAAGGCATTAGGGATAAATATTACACAGCTAGACTTAAATTATCCATTATCACATTATGGATTAGATTCAATGACTATTGTTAATATAGTGCATTCAATTGAAAAGCGGGTGGGCATTAATATACCTATGGCTCGTTTTTTCGAAAATATATCACTGCGTTCAATAATCGATGAGATTCTTGAACAATCGACATCTTTAGTAAATCAAAAAGATTTAAATGTTAGTTCGAAAATGATTCGGGATAATTGTCATCATTTATCGCATGGACAACGTTCAATGTATTTTATGTATAGACTTGCCCCGAATTCAAGTGCTTATCATATTTCTAAAGCACTGCGAATTTGTGGTCCTATTGATATACCTAAACTGAGTGATGCCTTTCAAACTATAATAAACAGTCATGCTATTCTGCGTACAACTTATGGTTTACAAGATGGTGAACCTGTACAATTTGTAAAAGATAAAATAGATTTTCGCTTAATGGTAGAGGATGTTTCCTTATATTCAGATGGAATGTTGAAGGGTAAATTGGAGGAGTTGATGGTTGTCCCATTTGATTTGGAAAAAGGGCCAGTGTTTAGATGCCACTTACTATCTAAGTCTAACAATGAGCATATTTTATTCTTTTGCTTTCATCATATTGCGGTAGATTTTTGGTCATTAGGTCTGTTTATTAAACAGTTGGTGCAATTGTATCAGTCGGAAAATGTTAGTCTAACAACTGAAGCGACTTATTCTGAATTTGTCACTTGGCAATCAACTATATTAAAGGAATCATCAGGAAAAGATATGTATAAGTATTGGGAGAAGCAGTTATCAGGAGATCTCCAAGTGGTAGAGTTACCCTTAGATAAAGAAAGACCAATTGTGCAAACATATAAAGGTGCTGTACATACTGTTAAATTAAGTAATCCTTATATCATCAAGGAAATTAAAAAAAATGGTCGACAACATGGTGTAACGATGTATATGTATCTTTTATCTGTTTTTAATATTTTGATAAATAAGTATACAGGGCTACGAGATTTTACCATTGGTACTCCAACTTTAGGGAGAAATAAAGCAGAATTTTCAGATGTGATGGGCTATTTTGTAAATCCAGTAGTACTCAGATCTCGAATTCGAAATAATTTAACATTTATAGAGTTTTTGAAGGATGTACGTGATACTGTACTTGGTGCATTTAATAATCAAGTATTTCCGTTTGATTTATTGGTTGAAAAGCTAAAACCTACAAGAGAATTGGGCTATTCGCCATTATTTCAAATAATGTTTGCAATGCAAAAATCTAACTTTGAAGATGGAGATGATTTGACAGCCCTTGCTTGTGATCTTCCTGGAGAATCGGTAAATGTAGGGGGGATGAATTTTGAAAATTATCCACTTTCACAGAAAATAGCTCAATATGACTTAAGTCATACTGTAGCAGAAGTAGGAGGAGAATTAATATTTTCATTTGAATATAATTCTGATCTATTTAAAAAAGAAACTATAAATCGCATGATGAAACATTACATCAATATATTAGAACAAATTATTGAAAATCCGAATAAAAGATTAGACGAGATTAATATATTATTACCAGAAGAAATCCAAGTGATTGAAAAATCAAATGCCACACAGTGTATTAATTGGAGAAATCAGCCGATAAACTCTCTTTCTGTAATTGAACTGTTTAGGGAACAAGTAAAGCTTCAACCACAAAATCATGCTGTAATTTACGTAGAAGGTGATATGGAGAAAGTGATCACTTATGAAGAATTAGATAGATTGTCTAATTCATTGGCTTCTCGTTTAGAAAAACTTGGAATAAAACCTGAAGGTTACGTGGGTACGTATCTTGATAAATCTATAGATTTAGTTGTAAGTATAATTGCAATCTTAAAAGTTGGTGGTGTTTATGTACCGATTGATCCTAAATATCCTTTAAATCGTGTTAGTAATATTTTGCAGCAAACACAATTAGAAATAGTTCTGACAA
Source organism: Bacillus sp. GW823-FHT06B01 (assembly GCF_058952315.1). Classification (NCBI taxonomy): domain Bacteria; kingdom Bacillati; phylum Bacillota; class Bacilli; order Caryophanales; family Bacillaceae; genus Bacillus; species Bacillus sp. GW823-FHT06B01. The sequence goes on from NZ_JBXAHR010000013.1 coordinate 11,247, forward strand.
ACAAAGATAAATATCAAGATATATCTAAATTTTCTATACCTAAAATTTCGTGTTTAGAATATACAAATGATAAAGAAGATATTCAATCGTCAATTGGTTTAAAGGTTAATAATATAAATCCTGATAATGCTTCGTGTATTATATTTACTTCTGGGTCAACAGGTGATCCTAAGGGTGTTGTAATGAATTATGAGGGATTATTAAACTTAGTATTATCGTTTATAGATTCATATAAATCAAACTGCAATGATAGAATATTACCCATTACTGCAGTATCTGCAGCTAGTCTTGTGGGAGAAATCTTACCTGCACTTTGTTCAGGTTCCTCTCTTGTTTTGTTAAATGAACTTGAAGCTTTAGATCAAGAGAGAGTGCTATCAGTTATAGAGAAGCAAAAAGTCAGTATCATCAGTTCTGTGCCTTCATTGATTTCTAAAATTGGGACAAAAATATCCAAACTTCCAAGTTTAAGACTTATTTTGAGTGGTGGAGAAGAGTTAAGTTTGAAGGATATTAAATCAATACAAGGACAAGCAACAATTGTTAATGGCTATGGACTCACAGAAACAACAGTTTGTTCGACCTACACACCAATAAAGAAAGATTGTAGTTTGTCGCTTAAGGGACTAATTGGGGCACCAGTACTTAATCATCATGTATATATATTGGATGAAAATTTCAACATTGTTCCTATAGGGGTAACAGGTGAAATTTATATTGGTGGACTTGGAGTGACAAGAGGATATTTAAATGATTCAAGAAAAACAGCATTAAAATACCTTCCAAATCCATTTAAATGTGGTAATAGAATGTTTAAAACTGGAGATTTAGGACGTAGATTGATGAATGGTGAAATTGAGTATATGGGAAGAATTGATAGACAGATTAAAATTCGTGGTTTTCGAATTGAAGCTGGTGAAGTGGAGCAAGCTATTATGCTATATCCTTATATTAAAGAGTGTGTAGTTATGGGGGAGAAGGATTCTGTTGGAGAAGATATTCTTGTTGCTTATCTAGTTTTTCAGAATGGCTATAGTCCTGATATCAATAAGATCATTCAACATTTAAGAGAAAAGACGCCAAGCCATATGATACCTAGTAGATTTGTAAAATTAGATTCTATCCCATACTTGACGAATGGAAAAGTCGATACACGAACATTATTATTGAAAAAACAACTAGGGGTTCGTTTGCAAAATAGTGAATTTGTTCCACCTCAAAGTGCACTAGAGAGGACTATATTAAGAATTTGGGCTGAGGTCCTTAATGTAGAGCAAATTGGTATTCAAGATAATTTCTTTGATCTAGGAGGTCATTCACTAGCTGTCATGCAAGTGCAATCAAAATTAAGGGAGTCTCTTCAACGTGAAATTCCTATTGTAGAATTGTTTCGTTACTCATCTGTTCAATCATTATCTGAATACTTGAATGATAAAGGTGAAGATTTAAATATATCTACAGAGAAAATTAATTACTTGGCAGAAAAGAGAAAAGCAGCTTTATTAAGACGAGTTCGTCCGAAAATATAAAATAAAATTATTATGAAAGGAAGAAAATATGAGTAACTTTGAACAGGCATTAGAAGGTATTGCGATTGTAGGTATGTCTGGAAGATTTCCTGGGGCAGATAACATTCAAGATTTTTGGAATAATTTAATTGATGGAAAAGAATCCTTAACTCATTTCTCAGATGATGAATTGAGGGAGTCAGGCATAAAACAGGAATTAATAGATGATCCGAATTATGTAAAAACAAAAGGTATCCTTGGTAATACAGAATTTTTTGATGCTGCATTCTTTGGTTATACACCTAGAGTTGCGGAACTCATGGACCCTCAACATCGCATATTTATGGAATGCGCATGGGAGGCAATGGAGGACGCTGGTTGCAATGCAGAGCAGTATCAGGGACGTATAGGCGTATATGCTGGTGAGAGCATGAATACTTATTGGGTTCATAATGTATCTGGACATGTAGATTTAATTGCTTCTGCTGAGAGTCTACAAGCGGCGATTGGAAATGATAAAGATAGCTTAACAACAGAGGTATCTTATAAGCTAAACTTAACAGGTCCTTCTGTAACTGTACAATCATCTTCATCAACTTCACTGGTGGCTGTACATACGGCTTGTCAAGCCTTGTTAAATTATGAGTGTGATGTAGCTTTATCGGGAGGAGTATCAATTCACTTTCCTGAAAAGGCTGGATATTTATATCAAGAGGGGGGGACTACTTCAAAAGATGGGAAATGTAGAGCATTCGATGCAGATGCTACTGGATTTGTTAGTGGTCATGGTGCAGGAGTTGTAATTCTTAAAAGATTACAGGATGCTATTGAAGATAAGGACAATATATATGCGGTTATAAAGGGATCAGCTGTAAACAATGATGGTTCATCAAAAATGAGTTACATGGCCCCTAGTGTTAAAGGACAGAGAGAAGCTATTGCTATGGCTCATGCAGTAGCTGATGTCTCACCAGAAACTATTGAATATGTTGAGGCGCATGGGACAGGTACTAATATCGGTGATCCGATTGAAATTGCTGCATTAACTGAAGCATTTAGAATTAAGACCCCAAAAAAAGGTTTTTGTGCCTTGGGCTCTGTAAAGACAAATATTGGTCATTTAGATACTGCGGCAGGTGTTGTAGGGCTAATTAAGGCGACTTTGTCGCTACATCATAAATTAATTCCACCAACCTTGAACTTTGAAAAAGCTAATCCGCAAATTGATTTTGATAATAGTCCCTTCTTTGTAAATACTAGTCTTAGGCCTTGGGTATCTAATAACTCGGTTCGTCGTGCAGGCATTAGTTCTTTTGGTATGGGAGGAACCAATGCTCACTTAATTTTAGAAGAAGCACCTAAGTTGGACTTGTTAACAGATAGGGACGTGGAAGATTATGAGTTAGTAACTATTTCTGCTAATACTGAATCTGCTTTGAAAAAAATCGCTAAAAATTTGTCTGAGGACCTCGATAAGCGGTCAGAACTTTCTCTTACAGATGTTGCATATACATTAAATACAGGTCGTAAGGAATTAAAGTATCGTTTTGCATTTACATCAATAAATAAAAATGAAGCCATTAATGAGCTCAAACTCTTGGAATTAGGACAAGCAGTTGCGTCGTATGCTGATAAAAAACGTCCCGTTGTTTTTATGTTTACGGGGCAAGGCTCACAATACGTACAAATGGCAAGAGAATTATTTGAACATGAGCCTATCTTTAGAGAGAATTTCAAACAGTGTACAGAATTACTTATTTCACATATTGGATATGACTTATGTGATGTTATTTATCCCCAGGCAGCAAATATGCAAGATGCAAGTCGCCGATTAAGAGATACAGCTGTAACTCAACCAGCACTGTTTGCTTTGGAATATTCTTTGGCAAAATTATTAATACATTGGGGAATTCAACCTACTGCAATGATTGGACATAGCATAGGAGAGTATGTAGCTGCTACTTTAGCAGGAGTATTTACACTTAAGGATGCTTTGGAGTTAGTGGCAGCACGTGGGAAGATTATAAAACAACTTAAAGGCGGAAAAATGTTATCTGTACATGCCAGTGAGGAAAAGATTTTACCTTATCTTAATGAGAGTGTTTCCATCGCAGCAGTGAACACTACTAATGCATGTGTAGTTGCTGGAGAAGCCCATGCGATTGAAGAACTTAATGAAGAATTAAGCGAATATGGAATAGTTTGTAATGAATTACAAACCTCACATGCATTCCATTCAGCTATGATGGAACCAGCAATAGAGCCTTTTTCTCAATTAGTAAGTAAAGTAAATTTAACGCCCCCATCTATTCCAATCATGTCGAATGTGACGGGGACTTGGCTTACTGATGAAGAGGCAGTTTCGTCTAGTTATTGGGCTAACCATCTACGTTTACCTGTACTTTTTGAAAGAGGGATAGGTAAATTATTAGAAGAGCCTTCCTATATATTTGTTGAAATTGGTCCTGGAAATACATTGTGTTCGTTACTAAATCAACATACTGCTAAAAAAGACAGTCATGTAGCAGTGAATATGGTTAAACATCCTAAGGTGAAAATATCAGATTGTAAGTTAATAAGATCTTCTCTGGGGAAAATTTGGATTAATGGTGGCGATATAGATTGGAACAATTATTATTCTGGAAAGTATCACAGACCAGCAAAAGTGTCTCTTCCCAAGTATCCATTTGAGAGAAGTCGTTTTTGGCTTGAGCCAGTGACAAGTTTAAATAATCAATCGTTTAAAACGAAATCTGAAATTGAACGCTCAAGTGTAAGAGAAATGTTATACGTGCCAGCTTGGAAACAGTCGACTATAACGAGTTTTAGAAAGGATGTGCTTAATGATTGTGCCTCAGTTCATTATTTAGTTTTTGCAAACGACGATATAGCTGAGGTACTGGAGAAATATTTTAATCGAGTTGGAAAATCAATTATTATTGTTACTCCAGGAGAAACTTATAATGAAATCCATAAATACAGGTATACTATTGCTCCCGATTGTAAGGATGACTATCAACAGCTATTCAATAATTTACAAACTAATTCTATCATTCCGACATATATCATTCATTTATGGAATACAGGTGGATTAAAAAATGAAGTGTCGGATTCAACTTTATTTGATCGGACTCAAAAAATGGGTTATTACAGTGTCATTCACTTAATTCAAATTATGGAGATGTTCGGGATTGATAGCTCAAAGGTCAGCATAATTACTACGTCAACGGAAGCTTTAGATATTCTTGGAACTGAAAATTTAAACCCTGAGTTATCACCACTAATTTCATTAGCGAGGATAATTTCTCAAGAATACCCGTCCGTACAATGCAGACATGTAGATTTGGACACAATGAGCGTAAATCCAGAACGCATAGAGATGACGATAACATGGTTACTAAAAGAATTAGCTATACAAGAAAGTGATAGTGTTATAGCTTATAGGAATGGTAAGAGGTGGGGCCTTTCTTATGAGCAAATCATACCTAATAATTTTAAGGATAGTTCCCTTCAGGATGGTACTTATTTAATAGTAGGTGGTCTTGGTGATATTGGTCACACATTGGCACAATATTTAGCTACAAATATTCATGCTAAATTAATTTTAGTAGGAAGAACAGAAATTCCAGTTTGTGTAAGAGGAGGCGAAGGAATAGCTGGAAAAGGTTATGTTAAAGCAGAAAGATTACATGCCCTTCAAGAAAAGCATGGTGATAGGATCATGTATGTACAGGCCGATGCAACAAACTGGCAACAAATGAATCAGGGGATTCAAAATGCAATAGAACGTTTTGGAAAAATTAATGGAATTATTTATTCTGTTGGGGATATACATGAAGAATATTTTGAGCCATTACACCTTATAGATTCAAGTAGTCGTGATATTTATTTTGGATTAAAAGTTAAGCCACTGTATGTTCTAGAACGTATTATAAATAGAATTAAACCTGATTTTTGTATACTTAATTCTTCTATCGCTGCGATACTCGGAGGAATCAAATATGCTGCATACGCAGCCGCGAATCAATTTATGGATTCTTTTGTTTATAGACAGAATCGGATTCAACAAGACACAAAATGGGTAAGTGTGAATTGGGACGCGTGGAAGTTTGATAATCTGAGTGAAAAATCTGATTTAATAAGAAAATCTGATTTAATAAAATCAGCATTAAATCCGAATGAAGGAAATGAAGTTTTTCATCGCATTCTATCGCAGTTACTGATAAGTCAAGTTATTGTTTCAACTACAAACTTAGAGGTAAGAGTGAAAAATTGGAATAATGTATCTGAAAACTTAAATCATTCAACATCAGAACCAAGAATTTACTATCCTAGGCCAAACTTACAAACAGATTATAAGCCCCCAAGTAATAAAATTGAAGAGAAGTTATGTGAAATATGGAAAGAATTACTTGGAATTGATCAAATTGGTATTCTAGACAACTTTTTTGATTTAGGTGGGAATTCTTTGATTGGGGTTCGTTTAATTTCGAAAGTTAGGGATGAATTTAATGTTTCAATTCGTTCTGTCTCTCTTTATGAAGGGCCTACAGTAAGTTCTATGGCACAGTTGATAAAACCGAATAAAACCGATAATAATCTACTTGTTAGTAGTCACAGTAGAGGTGCAAAACGGAGAAAAAACATTCTAAAATCCAATCTAAACAAGTCAACAACTATAGAATAGGAGTGGTTTTTTGGATAGGAAAAAATGGTTAAATAATTTGGATGGCAACGAAATTGCTATTATTGGTATGTCTGGACGATTTCCAGGTGCTCAAAATGTAGAAGAGTTTTGGTACAATCTTCATCAAGGAATTGAATCCATAAAATTTTATTCTGATGAACAACTAAGAGAATTTGGATTGGATGAAGAGATGATAAAGAATCCGAATTTTGTGAATGCGGTGTCGATGCCGGCTAATATAGATTGCTTTGACGCAAATTTTTTCGGAATGAGTATACGGGAGGCTGAGATTACAGATCCGCAACATAGGTTGTTTTTGGAATGTTGTTGGGAATCATTGGAAAATGCGAGTTATGCGCCGAGCAGTTTTCCAGGGAGTATTGGAGTATTCGCGGGTTCCTCTATAAGTACTTATTTATTGAATAATTTACTTCATAATAGGGAAGTTCTTAAATCTTGTAATCCTGTTCAATTAGAAATTGCAAATTCACCGGATTCATTAACTACAAGAGCTTCCTATAAATTGAATTTAAGAGGGCCTAGTCATTGTATTCAAAGTGCTTGTTCAACATCGCTAGTTGCTGTCCATTCAGCATGTCAAAGCTTACTTGCAAACGAGAGTGATATTGCATTAGCAGGAGGAGTATCAATTAATCTACAAAATCTTCATGGTTATTGGTATGAGGAAGGTGGGATTATGTCACCTGATGGTCATTGTAGAACGTTTGATTCTAAAGCAAAAGGAACAGTCTTTGGAAATGGAGTTGGAATAGTAGTATTACGCCGACTGGAAGATGCAATTCGTGATCACGATAATATTTTAGCGATTATCCGTGGAACAGCTGTTAATAATGATGGGTCTTCTAAGGTGGGGTTTACAGCACCTAGTGTGAATGGACAGGCTGCAGTAATAGCGGAAGCTCTCTCTAATGCTGGGGTTTTACCGGATACAATTCAATATGTGGAGGCGCATGGAACAGGTACGGAGCTAGGAGATCCAATTGAAATACAAGCATTAATAAAAGCATTTCAACTATCAGGTTTTACAAATGGTAAATGTGCAATTGGATCGGTGAAGACAAATATTGGTCATTTAGCACATGCCTCAGGTATATCAGGTCTTATTAAAACAGTATTGTCAATTCAGCATAAAAAATTGCTGCCTAACCTTCATTTTGAGGGTGCAAACTCAGAAATAGAATTTGATCAAAGCCCATTTTATGTTAATACTAAATTGAGTGAATGGAAAAGTTGCGAACAAATACGTAGAGCAGGTGTTAGTTCGTTCGGATTTGGTGGTACCAACGCACATGTAATTGTGGAAGAACCTCCACGATTAATTGAAAAAAATCCTTCTAGACCTTATCAATTATTACTACTATCTGCTAAGACGGATAAGGCTCTTACTAAGATGAAGAAATCGTTAACTTTTATTGAAAAAAATCAATCTGAAAATGAACTATCGGATATTTGCTATTCTTTGATAGTTGGAAGAGAGGATTTCCCTGTTAGAAGTATGACGCTTTATCGACAAGATAAAGATTTGAAAATCCCAATAATAGAAAAAAATCATGTATCTCGGATAGGAGATCATAAAAAGGGATTATATTTTGTTTTTGGAAAAATGGAATGGGCACAGGTGCTCGATTTTATAGAAATATATGATAATGAGATAACATTTCGGGAACATGTAGATTATTGTTATGAATTTCTTCGATCTAAATTTTCTTTACCGGTATGTAATTATTTTTTTGAAAGAAATAGAGGAGAATACAGTGAGATCGATTTATTTATTGCTGGATACGCACTTTTGAAACAGTTGTTATCGTGGGGAATTAAACCAGATGGTCTACTAATTGATCCTTTTGCTGATAGAGTCTCCCTTTCTCTTGCTTGTTATATTGGAGAAGCCTGCACCGTAGAAGAAATATTAGAGTTTCTTCTGCTAAATAGTGAGGACAAAGAAGCTGGCTTGAAGTCTGCAGTAAAACGAATGATCAAAAAAATGAAATTACCAATATATTATTTACCTGAAATGTATTATAAAAAAACGGAAGATAAGTATACTAGCTTTATTTTAGATATTCCGATTGGTAATCTTTCATCCAATGAAATTAATAATATTTTAAAGTTTGAATTTAAGTCAGGTTTATCATCGGAATATATAAATTATGAAAAAGATCCATCTGTATTGTTTAGTTTGGTAACAAATGAACCTTTATTAATGAGTTTAATTAATTCAATAGGAAGGCTTTGGATGGAAGGTCATGATGTGCATTGGCAAGCATTCTATAGTCATGAGAAAAGAAAAAGAGTGGCACTACCGACGTATCCTTTCGAGAGAAATAGATACTGGATTGACCCTGATAGTTTAGAGAGAAATAATTCTATTGATAAAGTAGAGGATGAACAACCACTAGTTCAATGGTCATGGGAAAAAACTAAAAATATGCTTTTGAAAATCTGGGAAAGTCAACTTGGTGTGGTTAATATTGGGTTGGATGATAACTTTTTTGAATTAGGTGGAGATTCGTTTATTGCAATTCAAGTGACTAAAAAAATTAGAGAGAGTTTTAATATCCAGTTGAATGTAGCTGAATTATATGAACGTCTTACAGTTCGACTAGTTACAGATTATGTATACTCTCGTTTGAAAAATGATTTAAGTTTTGAAGAACCTTTAGAGGATGAAGAGAGAGTATTTTTAAAAAGAAAAAAATTACAGCAATTGCAGCGTTCTAGAAGGGAAAATAGGAGGGGATATAATGCAGACTAGTCATTTACATGGTTCTGAGATTGCTGTTATCGGCATGGAGGGGAGATTTCCAGGTGCTAATAATATTCAGGAATTTTGGAACAATCTTTGTAAAGGTACGGAATCTATTAAATTCTATTCGAATGAAGAGATAGCTGCACTAACTAAAAAAACTGACTTGATTCATCAGGAGAATTTTGTGAAGGCAGCTCCTCTCTTAAAAGATGTAGATAAATTTGATGCTGAATTTTTTGGCTACACTCCAAATGAGGCTGAAATTATGGATCCTCAACAACGACTATTTCTAGAATGTTCGTGGGCTTCATTGGAAGATGCTGGTTATGATCCGGATTTATATCGTGGTAAAGTTGGAGTTTTTGCCGGATCAAGAATGAACACATATATTTTTAACATTATAGAAGACCGAGAGCTAAGAAATAAATTAGGTTCCGTTTCTATTGGAGTGGGTAATGATTTTGGCTTACTGGCTTCGCGCATTGCTTACAAATTAAATTTAAATGGCCCAAGTTATTCTTTACATACAGGATGTTCTACGTCTCTAGTTAATATTCATCTCGCTTGTCAGAGCCTGTTAATTAATGAGTGTAGTATGGCAATTGCAGGTGGTATATCTATGTATAATCCAGATATACCAGGGTATATTTATCAGCCTGGGGGTATGCTATCTTCAGACGGACATTGTCGGAGTTTTGACGCGCAGGCAAATGGTACAGTTTTTGGAAGTGGTGTAGGTGCTGTTGTACTAAAGAGACTCGAAGATGCTTTGAAAGACGGAGATCATATCTATGCCGTAATTAAAGGAAGTGCGACAAATAATGATGGGGCTAATAAAGCAAGTTTTACAGCCCCAGGTGTTAAAAGTCAAGCAGAGGTAATAAATGAAGCATTGCTTAATGCAGGGGTGAAACCTGAATCAATAGGTTATATAGAAGCTCATGGAAGTGGGACTTTACTTGGAGATACAATCGAGGTTCACGCTTTGAATAAGGTTTTTAAAAACAGAAAAAACAGCCCCAAAACATGTGCAATAGGTTCAGTTAAGACAAATATAGGACATTTGGAGGCAGCTGCTGGGATGGCAGGATTTATTAAGACTGTGTTAGCTGTTAAGAATAAGGTAATTCCACCTACTCTTCATTTTAAAAAGCCTAATCCGGAAATTGATCTTGATAATAGTCCATTTTACATTAATACAGAACTGGCTGAATGGTCAGGAAACTATCCACGTCGTGCGGGTGTGAGTTCTTTTGGTATGGGTGGTACGAATGCGCATCTTATTGTTGAAGAAGCTCCGGAAATGTCCTTATCTAGTGATTCTAGATCACATCAGTTGCTTGTCTTGTCTGCAAAGACAGAAACAGCGCTGGAAAATGTAACGGATCGGTTAGTGAATCATCTACAAAATAATCCGTCTGTTAATTTAGCTGATGTGGCGTATACTCTTCAAAATGGGAGAAGAGGATTTTCTTATCGACGAACCGTAGTTTGTGAGAATTCGGAAGATGCGATACAAGTATTAAAATCAAGGGATGCCAGAAGATTATTAAGTGGAGAAACAGTAGCGCGAACGAAGCCTTCGGTTGCATTGATGTTTCCAGGGCTCGGAGAGCATTACGTAGATATGGCTAAAGATCTATATTGTCATGAACCAGTATTTTGTAAGGCATTTGATGAGTGTGTCCTTTTAATTCAGGAACAAATGGGATGGGATTTAAAGGATATCATATTTACATCTGAATCAACTAGAAATAAACAAAGTGGGTTAAATCTCGAGCATATGTTATATGGGCGTTTAGAAAGTCAGGATGAAACAAATAAACGTGAACGATTAAATGAAACTCGTTTTGCTCAACCAGCTCTGTTTGTTGTTGAATATGCGCTTGCGAAACTGTGGGAGTCTTGGGGAATTAGTTCGGAAATTATGGTTGGCTATAGTATTGGAGAATACGTAGTGGCTTGCTTGGCTGGAGTCATGTCGTTAAAGGATGCATTGTATGTAGTCTCAAAACGAGCAGAGTTAATACAAAGTTTGCCGAATGGAGCTATGCTTGCTGTACCCCTTTCAGAGAAAGAGCTTCAGAATATAATAGGACCTGAACTATCTATTAGTGCTGTAAATGGTCCATCGTTATGTGTAGTTGGAGGCCCTGTTGCGAAAGTTGATGAATTAGAGAAACAATTAACTGATAAGGGATTAGTATGTAGGGAAATTCAAACGTCACATGCATTTCATTCAACGATGATGGAACCCCTCCGTGAACAAGTGGTGACATTATTTGAAGAGATTACTTTGAAACATCCGAATGCACCGTATATATCTACTGTGACCGGACAGTGGATTACAAATGAAGAAGCAATAAATCCAGAGTATTGGGCTAGTCATATGTGTAAAGCAGTTCGATTTGCTGATGGAATTGAAAAAATAGCAGAGACACATGCGACTATATTAGTAGAAATGGGACCGGGACAAACGCTTGGGAGTTTAGTAATGCAACAGATGGGTGATGAGAATATAAGTGTATTACCAACTTTACGACATATGTATGATTATCAATCTGATACTAAATTTGCATTAACTACATTAGGAAAGCTTTGGATAGAAGGAGTCAAGATAAACTGGTCAGAATTTTATGCCGATGAGAAAAGGTGTCGTGTACCACTGCCTACTTACCCATTTGAACGTAAACGCTATTGGATTGATGCTCCTACTCCTACTGCTGAGACGGCAGCGGAGGTGACGATACAAGGGAAATTGGATATGGATAAATGGTTCTATACACCCTCGTGGAAGAGGGTTCCCTTGAATACGTGTAAAAATAAAGAGCTCAATCAACAAGAGACGTGGATACTATTTGAAGATGAAACAGGTGTTGGTACAGAGCTCGTTAAGAAAATTCGAAGTCAGGGAGAAAAGGTAATAACGGTTAAGAAAGGAGAAGCTTATAGAAACGAGGGCGATGAATTTACTATTGATCCAAAAAGTAAAGAACAATATGTAAGAATGGTGAAAACTTGGCTACAAGAAGGGAATGTTCCGAAACAAATAATTCATTTGTGGAATTCAGACCCAGTTTTAGTTAAAAGAGAAGATTTAGATTTTGAACAAATACAACAAAAAGGATTTTACAGTTTATTGTACTTAACACAGGCGTTAAGCCAGTTGCATGTGACGCATCAACTAAGCATCTGGGTTGCGTGTTCAGAAGTACACGATGTAACTGGGACGGAAGCGTTGATACCGGAAAAAGCAACAATACTTGGACCAT
>NZ_JBXAHR010000014.1:0-20721 GCF_058952315.1 Bacillus sp. GW823-FHT06B01
TGATCTGGTTTCTCGGCAATAATTAATTTCATTTTATAACTCCCTATCTGTATTCCAGTGTTACTTTCATTGTCTATATGTTTAGAAGCGATGATAATACAACAATCTTATTTATCATTCGCGGTTTGTCTCACAAATGGGAGACCTATAATATTATACGCTTATTCTTTATGGCTTCACAATAGAAACTCATAATATAACAATTTCTTTGATATCCTTAAACAAAAAAGACACCATAAAATTTGGTGTCTTTTCCTCTATTTTTTAACCACTATCTTTTCATTTACATTGTTTTTTATACTCTCTTCATTGCAATTAATTTTATCGATACTATCTACCTTCAATTTACCATCATTTTTCTAAAAAAGATGGTACTGTAAGGAAATGCCACAATAATTTATGTATTAAACTCTAAAAAATTAGAATTTTTTTATCAATTTATCCATAGAATACTTTAACTATCTCGTTGTAGTAGACAAATCATAATTTGCTCTTTAACAGTGAGCTTTCTCTACATGATTATTAACTCTCTTTAAAATCTATCAATCAAGTTGTATCCATTTCAATATACTCGCTCTAAAACTTTAAGGTTAGATTTTGTACTTTTTTCCAAATTCAATATATTTCCCGTCTTTATATTTAGCCCTAAACTTTTATCATTATCAAACCAATCAACTTCTAATTTTGTAAATTTAAGATTTTCCTCACTCCTTATTTCATAAGTGTAGAGTTTATCCCATAATCCCCATAAATGAGGATATAATCTCACTTTCAAATTAAATGGCTCTAGTATAGATGTAAATAATTTTTGTTTTTTATTGTGACCTACATGTATTGATTTAAATAAATTATAGGCTACCAAACGTGATTCTCCATTTCTATTCTTATCAGCAATCAATAAACATAACGGTTTTTTTAATGAACATAATAAATTAATTGCTTCTGATTTAAATGTTAGGTTTAAAAAATTGGTATTATTATCTTCTGTACTAATCCGCTTATACAAAAAGTTATCTAAAAATAACAAACCAGGATAAATCTCACCTTCCTTAATTTTTTGTAAATCGGAAATATTCAAATATTTACTTCGAGTTAAAAAAACATTTGTTTTAAATATTTTACATAATTGATAATCAATGAGATTAAAATCACCAAATTGAAAAGTACAAAAAAACCCCTGAGCTTTTTTACACAAATAAATGTTATCTAATCCTATTATTTCTTTAAATCCTTTGTAATAATGAGGGGTTAATCTATATTTTCTTTGTATATATTTATTAATCCGATAATTCCGCCAAAGGTCTATTACTTCTACATTTGTAAATCTATTAAAAGATGCTAGTTCTTTTGATAGGTTAGCAAGGGCTATAAAATCACTATATTCTGACCCAATTATTTTCTCAGTAGCTATTTGGCAATCTATAAAGGATTCAGCCAGATAATTTAATTCCTCATTCACGTAATTCCTCCTAATTTCTAGATACTTTATCTTCATTTTGATTTTATTAAAATGAAGCTTTTTAATATACCTCTACAAATATTAAAAGATGTTTATGTTATATATATTTGCACGACACCTAACTATTACAATGATCTTATATCCTCACTTATTACATCATAAAGCACACAATTATATGCATCCTTAAATCTTTATATTTTGTCCGCACTCAACTTGCATAATATTAAGTACAATTGATAGGCAGTAAACCATACATATTCCCCCTTTTTTCACACCCGATAATTAAAATTATGGAATACTAATTGTTTACAATTAACAAAAATCCCCCACCTTCATAATCCTCGTTAGTAATTTTTTAATTATATTTGTATTTATAATTTCTTGTGCTATAAATTCTCCATTATAACAAATACTAAAAACCGCAAAAAACACTGTATTTTCTTTTGTTATTAATCTATGAGTATTAAAAGAAACTTCTTTATTCTTTATCACTCTTCTGGGTCCCCACAAACCCCCAACAGCAATTTTATTTTAGTATAAGCGGTTATTTTAGTTAAGCATTCTCTTTCATTAAAGAGATAATCTCTTTAATCTTTTTAAATACAATTTCATTAGATATTTGTGGATGCATAGTACAGATAGATAATTTATGATTTTCATCTATGAATAATTTTTTAAAATAATAATATCGATTATCCAATACACTTTTCATTTTAATTATTTCTAAATAATTTCTTAAATCAATTGAAAATGACTCCAAAGGTATCGATAGCCCTCTCCCAATCGCTTTAATATAACTCTCTTTTAATGTCCATAAATCGTAAAGTCTATTAATTTGTTCGTTTTTTGATTTAATTGAAGAGACAAATTAGAAAACAAAGAATCGTGCGTAATAATTAAACTATTACGCACGGATTTTTGGGATCCAACGTTCCAACAATATTTTAACACTTTCAAAACATATGGGTAAAAATACAATACGTTCATTTAATTAATTAAACCACTTGTCATGTTAAAGAACAGTAGCAGTTTATATATAATTTCCCCTTCATATTCCTACCCATAAAATTGCATGCTAAAGATACAATATAATTGACTTACTTTAGTATATAATGAGAATAAAATATTGATTTTAGATTTCAGAAAATGCAGTAAGTAATTTACTCTCGCTAATTAACCTAGGAGCTGAAAAGTTATTTTCGAGAGCACAGATTGAAAGTTTGTATTTATTCTCTATATCATATGTCCAAAAGTTCCACCCTAAATTATCACTTTTTTTATCAGTATAAAGACTTATCTGCATATTATCATCTGTACAAATTGAAAATGAGTTAAGGGGTATTGATAAACCTTTTCCTACTGCCTTTATATAACTCTCTTTTAATGTCCAAAGTTGAAAGAAATATGAATTTCTTTGAAAAGGTTTTTTACGTAATAAATCCTGGTATTCATCTTGTGAAAAAAAACGCCTAGCAATATCTAAATCTATAGGTCTTATTGCCTCGATGTCTATTCCAACTTTTTTTGAACTAAGAGCACAAACCACCCATTCACCAGAATGTGACAAATTGAATTCAAAATTCACCAAGTCACTTATGTGTGGTTTACCAAATTCGTTTTTTTGGAAATCAATTTCATAATTTTTCAATCCTAGTTTTTCTGATAGTAAGTACCTCACCAATAATTCTGCTATAATAGATCGATGAATATCCGCTTCATTTTTTAACTTATATATATTACTTAACCTATTCTCTGATAAAAATAATAGAGAATTATAAAGTAATTGTTTGTCTATGCCTTTATTGATTTTCACTGCATAAATTTCCACCATAACGCTATACCCACTTTCTTTTTTTACAATATGTTAACTTAATTAGAAATCCAGATAGACCCTCTTTTAAGTAAAAGGGGGCCTAATTACACTATTTCTTGCTAGAATTCCAAAACTGAACTGTACCTCTTCTAAGTTTGTTATAAATTTATACTTTATCTTCCTTAAATATTTAGTATTTCCCCTATCCCTTTATTTATTATCCTGTTCATAAGAAGACAAATAGTTCTTACTTGATTTTTAGTCTTATAAGTAGTTCATGCAGTATATAGCTTTCTTTCTCTTCGATCTCTATTAAAAGCTCTTTAACCCTTTGTAATAGATTTGTTTTTTGATTAATGGAATATTTCAACATGGTGTTTCTTATAGATTCTGAAAGACTTTTAACCTTTTTATAAGCTTCTGACATTCCAAATTCTTCTTTTAAAACCCCGTTATCTTCCATATACTTTATTTTATTATACATACTAAGTTTATGCTCATATAAAACATGCATATCTCTTATGTTAAGATTTATTTCATTTTGTATAACCTTATCAATGTATAATCTTATTAATTTATAGCATTCTAAACCATATACTCTATCCCATGGTTCAGTCAACATATTGAATCGTTCTGATGTGTTTTTGGAGTATAAGTATTCACTTAAACTCTCAATTACTAATGATTTATTAAAACTATATTCTCCATTCTTATTAAATTTATATAATACTATTTTATTTAAATACGAATTATCCTCGCTTTTAAACATTTTATATGCATCCAAAAATTGATTAAAAGAAATAGTTGTCTCTTTAAATAACATTTGTTTATCGAAACCTAAAATATTTAGGGTGTTTTTTTTATTATCAAATCCAGTTATTAATACATCATGATCCAAATCATATGTTTGATAAGGCGCCCTATCTGGTACGTAAAACTCATTAAGACACAAGTATACATATTTTTCTTGACGTATAGAGTTCTTAATAAATTCTAAAATATCAATATCATTAGTCTTAATAGTTTCACGCTCTATTTTTTCTACTAATAACCAAGGGTTAATTGTATAGTCAAACATATAAAAACAAAATGGAACCGGATGATCAAAATCTGTATTAACACAAATCTGTGAAAAATTACTTTGAACCCAGGGTTCAGTCAGATTTTTGTAATTAGCTAAGATGGCTAACGGGAAAGCTAAAAACTGGTACGAAATAATAGCTGGTTTTTTAATAGGTAATTTTAAAACTTCCATATCACTCATGTTTTTCCTCCTAATATTACATTTTTTAAATTTTCATAGACTAACTTATTTTCCTAGTTTATAAATTCACCTTTTTATATTTGCATCTTTATATGAATATAAAAAGGTGAACACTACGTGACAAATAGATTTATGCAGCTAATTTATTTTAAATAAATAAATTAATTAATTCATTTATTCAAAAACTGTTTCTTCTAATTCATTCCCTGCTACTAAGAATCACTAAATTTATATCTTATTGCCTTTTATTTTTATATTTTAATTTCACTTTTTATAATATTCCATATCCATTTCTGCAAAGGCAATTTTCCTATATTAATAACCACGATTATTAAAAATCTTCATTAACTACACTTCATCTCTTCGACTAGTTTTAATTTTTAATTCCTTACAAGATAATTAAATCAATTCCTAAATACAATATCTTCAAATTTTCTTATATCATTAATATCTATAGCTTCATCAGTAGCCTTGGCATTTAACTCTACTTGTTTAACATTTTTAAATCCTGCTAAAATACAACAATTTTCTGTACGTGTTAAAGCTACCCTTAATGCCAATAAATGCAAATCCTCTAATGTACTCCCAAACTCTTTTTTTAATCTTCTTAGCTTACGGAAATTTTCAACTAACTTTTTATTAGACATGGCATCGACAGAATCTTTATGTTCCGTCTCATCATTCAAATTAAGAGTTGGAATTGCATGAGCTGCTTTTGTAAATAAAACAATGCCTAAATTCTTTTCATCTGCAAATTGGAATAATTGATTATACATCTTTTTACCAAACGCATTATAGTGTACCTGAATTACTTCAGGTGATACGAGCTCATAATATTTTTTTAAACCACTATACTCATCTATACATAGGCCAATACTTCTAACTTTCCCTTCTTTTTGATATTTTTTTATTAATTCAATCGTTCCTTCTAGGTATTCTCCTTGCTTATAAACATTTTGTAAAAATAAAATATCAATATAATCTGTACGTAAATTAATTAAGTTTTGCTCAATTTGCTTTCTTATAATTGATAGATTCATACCATTATCTCTAGTCCAAAAAGGTAATTCGATCTTTGTTGAAATTACCAATCGGCCTCTATCTACTTCAGAGAGGAAATTTCCAATAATTCCATCTGCATGTCCTCTCCCGTAAACATAAGCACTATCTAGATAATTAATTCCTAATTCAAAGGCTTTATGTAATGCCCTATATGATTCTCTATCATTATTATTTGACCACCCTACTGATTTTCCATTAAGTAACGTCTGACCACCTATAGCCCAACAACTTAAGCCAACCTCACTTACAGCAATCTTTGATTTTCCTAAGATTCTATATTTCACTTGAACACCTTCTCTTTATATGAAGATTGCAAAACTAACCATGATCTATCTTAATTTATTAAAATTAAACCTTCTTAGAGAGAATCATTCCTTATCTAAGTAATTTGTTTTGATATAAAAACCTCATAACTTACTGATTATATACTTTTGCATGCTAAAGATACTCTCAAAATTCTCTAGTAATAAATCATCCTCGTCGACTTCCATTTCAAAAGTCTCCTCAATTGCAATAATTACTTTCATACAACTAAGAGAATCCATTCCGATGGAAAATAAATCTTCATCTAAATCCACTTCATCAATTGGGACTGTAATGTCAGTGTATAATTTTATTATATTTCTTAACTGCATTTGTAAAAAATGATTATCCATATAAATCTCCCTCACTAGTACCCCAAAAATCGTATAATTTATAAAATCGAGACCTTTAATTATATTTTAAATTGATTACACAAATGAATTTTCAACTCTTTTTCAATATTTTCAAGAATCCTACAATTTTCTTCAAATCGTTTATAATTAATTTTTCTGGTTAACAATGCCTTATAACAAACTAACATCATTTTATGTGACAATTTATATGCTTCCATTAAGAGAAACTGAATTCTAGGCTGGCAATCGTTTATTTTATTAAGATATTGTAGATATGCATATCGAGACCCTGAAATAATTGCAAAGGCATGTCCCATTGATTCAATATCGTCTATTATAATTGATAAATCATCAGAATGTTCTTGAATTATTTCTAATATTTTTTCAAATAAAATTAAATTATCAGAGTAATGTTTGAAATAATCTGCTGACCTTATCTTTAATAAATCAATTGTTTTGCTATTAACTTCTTTATTAGGACTACATTCTAAATACGATATATAATTAGGCGTTGTACAATAATCATATGCAAGTCTTATAGTTTCTTCATCGTATAACTTTTTTATAAAATGTGGGCCTTTATTATCTCTAGAATAATACTGCAAGCCTAAATTAGAATCATATAAATAATTTTCAAGTATAAAAGAATGATTAGAATGTCTCTCATGGTAGAGTTGTCTATGAGGTATAAAATATTCACTAACTCTGATAAACACTACAATACCAGCATCTAATAGTTCAATTATATCATTTTTCGCTTCATTATATTTGGTATAGGGTATGGATTTTATTTCAATACCCAATATTCGGAAATCTCGAAATCTGACTTTATTTTTATACTCATATCTAGTCTTCTTATCAAGAATTATCTGTTTATAAATATCTTCCGTACTCTCATAGGCTTGATAATATAGGATATCTACCGGATATCCCTCATTCCTTAAATGCGAAATCACATGAAACTGAGTGCATTCCAAATATAGCTCTTCAAACAAACTCATAAGAATTATCACCAAACTTTCTAATATATAAGGATACGCATCAGTAAGTTTATTTCTCTCCTAATGCTATAAAAGTTTCGTAAAACTACTTATTAATGGTTAACATTGCACAGAATCCAAATGTTAACTATTTAATTTTGTGAGTGAATTTGTATTTTCAAATTTTTTTCAATATGTTTTAATGCCTCTCTTCGACTAAGACTAGACAACTCATGATTCTCTATAAATTCTAAAACTAATTTTGGTTCTAGTTTTGAATACTTTCTTAACGCCCACCCAATTGCTTTATCAATAAAAAACTCTTTTGTATGACAACATTTCTTAATGTGATTAAACAATAATTCTACATCTGTACGTTCTTTATATTTCAATTGGAATAACAACGCTGATCTCTTTAACCAAATATCATTTGATTCAATCCATAGATTTGTCACTTTGTCAATCAAAATAGGATTTTGAACAAAGAACGCGCCGGCATGGTTAATTGCCAAGTGATCTACGGTATCCCACCATGATTTAGTAGTAATCATATGCTCTGTTAAAGCTATATCAATACCTTTTTTCTTTTGTCTAATATCTATTAGATTCATAGCAACACATTGTAGCTCTCTTTGCGGAAGAGACCACAATTCCAATATTACTTGTTTAAATTTTAACTCATCGGGAATTCCATGTTTATCAACTATCTGCTTAGTTAAATTTCTTCTAAGTGGCGCTTTAATCCCAAAAAACTCAAATTGATTTTTCATATATTTTTTCATCATAATTGCATTATTTGCATTCTGATTTTTTGCTAACAGATTATATATACTCTCTACATATGTTGTTTTAAATGTATTCAATTCTATCTCCTTTATTAATAAGTAGCATTCTATCTTCTTTTTCAACGAGATTCTCCTAGGAGAATCTCGTCTGTTACTATAATCTTCTTCCATTCTTAGAATTTCTAAAAGAGATTTTTCAGTTGAACCAGTTTGGTTAATCCTTCCAAAACCGTTGCATCATCAATACCAAAATCAATAAGACAAGCGATTTCATCTACACCTATCTCTTTAAGTTGCTTCACTATTGGGACACAAGTTTCAACTGTCCCTAGTAATGCTGATGTTTGCCAATACCTAGAAAATGCAATTTCAGATACTCTCTTTAACATTTTAGGATTATTCAAATCAATGCTAGCTAACTTTGAATTATTCTCATAAAGTTTCTTAATTAACTCTAAACTGGTAGACAAATAATTTGTAAAAGGTTCTCTAACTATGCTTTTTACACTATCTAAATCATTACCAATAAAGGTATGCATCATGACACTAACTTTATGGTTTATTGGTGAATGCCCATTTTCCTCTAGAGTCTTTCTATACAATTGAATTTTCTGTTTTAACTCCGATAAGTCTTGTCCAATAAAGTTCGTTAGTAAATTGGCTCCAATTTTAGCTGCTGTTCGTATCGTTTCCTCATTACCGTTTGAAGCAATCCATACTTTAAGGTTTGACTGCAGTGGACGCGGATACGTCTTTACATCAATCTCTTTCCCAGAACCATTGAAAAGTTTAAGCGTCTGCCCTTTCCACAGAGCTCGAACTTGTTCAATTTGTTGATACATAATCTCTGTACGGCTATTATATCGATCTGGAAAAAACACAAAATCATCGGCATGCCAACCAGAAGCAAAAGCTATTTCCACTCTTCCATTCGACAAATTATCTACTACGGACCAATCCTCTGCTATCCTTACCGGGCTATGTAAAGGTGAGACGATGCTACCAGACCGAATTTTTATACGATCTGATACCATCGCTAACCCTGCGGAAACCACCGAGGGATTAGGATAGAGACCACCAAATTCATGAAAATGCCTTTCTGGAGTCCAAATTGCAGTAAAATTGTTCTGGTCTGCAAACTTAACAGCCTCTATCAACATCTCATATTTATTTGTATGCTTTTTTTGATAACTTGAAAAGAAAAATATACTAAAGTCCATATGTTCGCCTCACAAATAAGCTGTATTCTTTTGAAATTTAGAATTGTATTAATGATGCAATAAAAATCTCCAATCTCCAACAGTTCTTGATGATATTAAATTGCTAAGTAACTTTAACATATTATTTATTGCTCTATTAACATCCTCCTCTTTATATAGTAACTTATTATATTTAATATTTATACCAAGTCTCTCGCCAGGAACACCGTAAATTCGTAACGGAACATTAAAATAAAGTATATTTTTAAAACCATATACCCTAACTTGAGAATCTAGTTGCTTAAACGCTTCCTCCTGAGCATGTATAAATACTAGTGTAGTTTCATAAATCGCCTTCTGTATTACTGTTTTTGGAATATTAGTCCATCTAGCAATTTGCTGTGGGTTTATAAAACCATAATCAATTAGATGGCTCTGTTGATACTGAATATCTTTTAACCACTCTTGAATGGTGTTGTCATTTTCAATCTTTATTCGGATGGGCATGGTATTTACAAAAGAACCGACCATCGAATCCACATCATTTATTTCTGCAGGTCTTCCAGAGTTTAATACTCCACAAATTATATCATTGCTTCCACTGATGCTTCCTAATACTATTGCCCACGCTCCTTGTAAAATTGTATTTAAGGTAATTCCACAAGTCTTGCAAAATGTATTAATTTGTTCCGTTATCTCTTTACTCAAAGATGCTTCAATATCACCAGCGATATAATCATTGTTTATTACTTCCTTATTTTGCTGAGGAATACCAATGAATTGTTGAGAATTATAACCTTGAAAATGTTCTGTCCAAACCTTTTCGGCCACAGCTAAATCCTGGTGCTGTAACCACTTTACATAATTCGAATATGATTGGGTTTTCTTCAATAATGGACTAGTACCTTTTATCAACGCATTATAAGTAGTTAAAACTTCCTGTAATATAATAGACCAGCTCCAACCATCAAATAACGACGTTGGATAATTCCAAACAAATCTATAGCAATCCTTTGCTAATTTAATCAAACTTAGGCGCATTTGACCGGGCTCTGACAATACGAAAGGCTCATTACACACAACATCTATATATTCTTTTAATTTTAATCCTTGTTTTTCTGGTAACAATTCGGACCAATCTAATTCTTCTATATCAACAACTGCTCTCTTATGAACAATTTGAACTGGAACATCTAACTTACGCCAATGAATAGAAGTCCTTAAAATCGAGTGGCGTTCTGTAATTATATTCCATGCCTCTCGAAACAGCTTTGAATCAACATTCCCCTCCAAATAGCAAGAAAAAGTTTGTGTACTATTCCCCGATTTGATTGCAAGCAAATTGTGGGTGACCATAACTAACTGCATCGGTGTTAAACCATAAATATCTTCAATTTCATCAAATCCATCCGTAATATGGTCAATAGTTTTTTGTTTTAATTCAATTAAATTAAAATCTGATGGTGTATACCTTCTACAATTTTGGTCAACACAATGCCTAATTAACTCATTAATTTTTACTTTCAATACATTAGAAAAAATTGTTATGCACTCTTTTGAGAACTTGTTATTATCATAAGTAATTGCAATATGTAATTGTCCTCTAAGAATTGAACAGTTAAACTCAAGAGCATAAGCTCTCTTTTGACGTAAACTGATGTTATTCCCCACGCTCTCAGTGGCTAATTGAAATACTGAATGATTAGGAAATGCTTGGTCTAACTGTCCTAAATAATTGAAACATACATTTGAATTATCAAATTCTTGCAATGATTGTCTAATTTTCTTTTCGGCTAAATAGCGTAGAATACCATACGAAACTCCCTTATAAGGAACCTGCCTCAACTGCTCTTTTATGCCTATAATATTCTCTGCTAGATCCCTTGTCGGTAATAGGGTTAAGTAAACAGGGTATATTGAAGTAAACCATCCTACTGTTCTAGTAAGATCCAAATCTCCAATTAATTCCTCCCGACCATGCCCCTCTAAATCGATCTGTAAAGCATCAATCTTCCAAAGTTCTTGTATTGCTTGAAGTAACGCTGTTAATAACAACTCGTGAATCTGAGTCTGATAAGCGCGTTGTGAATTTTCCAACAAATCTTTAGTTTCTTTCTGATTCATTTTTAAAATAAATGTATTTGTTGTATATGTTGGATTAGTTGCTTTACTTGTTAACATACTAGAAGTTCCAGCTTGTTTCGAACATGCCTTTATCTTATTCCAATATGATAAGGTTTTAATAATATCTGAATGATTCCCCCATTCTCTTAATTTATTTGACCACTCACGATAAGAAACAGTCTTTGGGGGCAAACTATCATCCGAGTTCACTAAATTAGAAAGATCTTCTAAAATAATCCTCCAGGAAACCCCATCAATAATAAGGTGATGCGCGATAATCAACAATCGGTCTTTTTGTTGATTTCCACATTTATAGTAAATAAATCGAATAAGCGGGCCATTAACAATATTCAGTGTGTTCTGATATTTATTAGCTGTTTCTTCAATAACTGATATTTGTTTGTCGACAGAATAATTCGATAAATCCACGAGATTGAGCGGACAGTTTTCCTCAGGTAAACCAAATCGTTGCTTCCACTTATTATTTTCTTTATAAAATTTCAATCTCAGCGCATCATGATGAAGTAACAGGCGATTAATTATTCTTGACAATCCTAAACTAGATAAAGATTTAGATACTATAAGCATAACCGCTTGATTGTGATGATGTTGATCTTCAAATTCTCTCTCAAAAAATTGATATTGTATTGGTGTTAATTCAACTTGCCCAAGCACTAGTTTTTGCTCACTTTTAGTTACATCGCTAAATTTAACCACTTGTGCTAACTCAGCGATAGTTTGATTCTCAAATATTTGTTTCATGGAAACTCTAATGCCCGCCTGATTTATCCTTGAAGCAATTTGAATACTAAGTATTGAATCACCCCCAATTTCAAAAAAATTATGATTAATTCCAATTCGTTCTATGGGCAGAACCTCACTCCAAATATTTACCAAAATCTCTTCAATCTCATTTCTTGGAGAAGCATATATCTCCTCATCTACCGTATTAGGTAAGTCGTATGAATTAAGCTTCTTTCTATCCACCTTTCCATTGGGTAAAAGCGGAATTTCATCTAACCAAATCATTGTAGATGGAACCATAAAATCCGGAAGCGTTTTCTTCAAGAATTTTATTATATGAGATTTCTTTGGCTTATTCCTGTTTGAAGGTACTATAAAGGCAATTAATCGCTTCCCATAAACAGGATCCTCCTTTACTAGAACTAAATTTTCTTTCACTTCAGGATGAAGACTCAATGAGTACTCTATTTCCCCTGTCTCAATACGAAATCCTCGAATTTTCACTTGATGATCTATCCTATCTAAATACTCAATAGCTCCCTCACTAGAAAAACGAGCTAAATCACCTGTCCTATACATATAACTACCGGCTATATTGCTAAAAGGATTTGGTAAAAAGCGCTCAGCCGTTTGACCTGCATTATTTTGATAACCTCTAGATAACCCCATTCCCCCTATATATAGCTCTCCTGCAACACCAATTGGGACATGTTGGAAATTACGATCCAATATATAAATTTCAATATTATCAATGGGGTAACCAATCGGTACAACATTTCGAGTGTCATGTTGTTTACATGCCCATTCAGTAACGTCGATCGCTGCTTCAGTTGGTCCATATAGATTATACAGTTGAGCCGACAATCGCTTGTAAAATTTATTTTGCAAAGCAGATGATAAAGCTTCACCACTACAAATTACTCTTTTAAGACTATTACATTGTTCAACTTTTTCTTGTTCAAGGAATACCTTAAGCATAGATGGTACAAAATGAATAGTAGTTACATTGTGCTCAGAAATTAGTTCAACTAAATACTCTGGATCTTTATGTCCATCTGGTTTTGCAATCAACATTTGTGCTCCCACCATTAAAGGCCAAAACAGTTCCCATACAGATACATCAAAGCTGATTGGGGTTTTCTGTATTACACACTCAGAAGTGGATAATTGGTAAGCCTTCTGCATCCACAGAAGTCGATTATATACCCCTCTATGTGTGTTCATTACCCCTTTGGGACGACCGGTTGAACCCGACGTATAAATTACATACATCAACTGCTCTGGAAAAAACTCTTGATTGATATTTTCCTGAGACTCATAATTAAGAGTTTCCTTTATTTTGTCTAAACAAATAATTTGTCCATGGTAGTTACATATATGTGTTTGAAGTCTACTTTGCGTAAGTAAGACCTTTACCTTAGAATCCTCCAGCATGTAGCTTATTCTTTCCTCAGGATATGATGGATCAAGCGGTACATACGCACCACCTGCTTTTAATATCGCCAATAATCCAATAATCATTTCAACTGAACGTTCAGTACAAATGCCGACAAGTGTTTCATTACCCACTCCGTATTTTTTTAACATATGTGCTAGCTGATTTGCTCTTGTATTTAATTCATTATAAGTTATTTTTTGCGACTCGAATATTAGGGCTATTCTATCTGGATTTTTAATAGATTGATATTCTATTAGTTGATGAATACCTTGTTTATTTTCAATTAAAACTGATGTATTATTCCAGGATTTAAACTGAGAATATTCGTCATCAGTCAAAAGAATAATATCTTGAACTGGAGTCTCCATATTTGTTTCAAGTTGTTTTAAAATTAATTCATAATGGCCTATTACTCTTGATATAGTATCTCTTTTAAACAAATCCGTATTATATTCAACCCAACCTTTAATTCCATCTTCATTTTCAAATAGTTCGATAGTTAAATCGAATTTCGCAGTTCCACTATGTGTTTCAAGAGGAGATATATTTAGATTATCCAATTCTATACTTGGTATCCTAGCATTTTGCATTATAAACATAACTTGAAATAAAGGATGATGACTTAAATTACGGTCAACTTTTAGTTCTTCAACAAGCTTTTCAAAAGGAAAATTTTGATTTAAAAAACCTTCTAAAGTTGTACGTTTAACACTTTGTAATAAATCACTCAATGTGTCGTTTGAATTTAATTTAGTTTTAAGAGGAAGTGTATTTATAAAACACCCTATTAAGCCTTCAAGTTCAGGAACAGTTCTCCCAGCTACCGGAGTTCCAACAGTAATTTCTGCTTGCCCAGTATAACGATATAATTGCAGTTTAAAAACAGCTAAAAGGAGCATAAATAAGGTTATTTTTTGTTCTTTACATATGAGTCTTAAACAATTAGCCAATTCGCTAGAGATGTTAATTGGATACACATCACCTCGAAAGGTCTGTTTAGCTGGTCGTTTAAAATCAGTTGGTAACTGTAATGCCTGATACCCATTTGAAAATTGATTAATCCAATACTCTCTTTGATTGCTTAATTTTCCATTTTTTATATTTTCTAACTGCCAATTAGAGTAATCACGATATTGTATTTTTGGTTCTGGCAAATTTGATTGGGTATTAGAAATCCAGCATTTATAAAAATGGGATAATTCCTGTAAAAACACCCCACGTGACCACCCATCAAAAATAATATGATGAACCGTAAATAGAAATATGTATTTATTTGTGTCAATTTGTATTAATTGAACACTAAATAACGGGCTCTTTGTAAGGTTAAATCTAGTTTTTGCATGTGTTTGTATAGTCTCATTAATTTTTTGTTGCAAAGTTTCTCTTGGTTCTTTTCTCATATCAACCACTGGAATTGTAATTTCTATTTCTTTCTGTTGTATCTGAACTGGCTGTGCATTATGTAACTCATAAGTACTTAATAATATTTCATGCCTTAAGACAATTTGCTTAAGACTCCATGTCAAAGCTTCAAGATTCAATTCCCCTTCAAGTTGAATAGCTAACGGAATATTATAAAAGGGATTATCTTTTTCCATTTGACTTTGTATCCATAGTCTTAATTGAGAAGAAGACAATGAATTGATTTCAATAGAAGAAGTTTTTGGAATAACTTCCCCCTCATTAAATTTACTACTCTTATTTTTATTTAAAGCCTGTAAGAGATATGCTCTTTGTTCTGGTGTGAGACTTTTTAATCTTTCTACTGGCTTTTTGTGAACCATCCCCATACACCTCTACATTTATTTATTTTTTTACCGACCTATCCAAAAAATATAAATCAATCTATGTGCAGTATTATTTTGTGGAATTCTAGGCATAGTGTATTACAAACCCCTTAATATTTAATATTTTCAAATTTAACATTGCATTGGAAATATAGATTTTTAAAATAGTAATGTCAGCGTCTAGAATGATTAACTTTCAAAGATATTTTGAAAAATTTGATTAGCATAATTCAAAATAAACATATGTCCATCAGGAAATTCCACATGCTTTTTCACATCTGTAAACCTTCTCCATTCATCTACTTCTGTAACAGGACTGACTGAATCATATTGACCACTAAACAGTAGTGTTGGAATGTTCAACTTATTATCTTCATTTAACGGTTCAACACTTTCAAGCACACTAAAATCTGCACGAAATACGGGTAACAAATACCTAAGAATATCTTTTTGTTCCAACAATTCTTTTGGAATTCCACCAAGTGCGATAACATAATTCAACAGCAAATCATCATCTATATGAGCCACTTTGGAACGTTCTTGCACAAAATTAGGTGTGGTGGTAGCCGATATTACTAATTGCTTTACGGGATTACCTTCAGCTGCTAGCACTTGAGCTACTAAGTACGCCATCATTCCCCCTAAACTATGCCCCATAATTATTGTATTTTCAGTTATTATGGGTCTTAATTGCGCAAGATACCATTCTAATAAAATGGATTGGTCATTTAGTAATGAAGTTATATTAGGACCATGTCCAGGCGGATCAAAGCTAATTATATTCCAATCCTCCGGTATAAATGGAGTCACAAAGCGAAAAGAGTTAGAATATCCACCTGCAAACGGAAGAAATATAATTTGTTTCCCTTTATTATCATGAATAGCTTGCTTTAAGTATCTAATCAAATTAATACTCCCTTTCTAAAAATAGCACATGTAACATCCCTAAATTTTTAATTATTTCATCTTTAATTAATCTTTCAATAATCGAAGTCGCTCCCCCACTTACAAAAAACGTAGTGGAGGATTTGACTCACTAATAAGTAATAATCTCTGATCATTTTCATAACCAAATTTACTACAGATTCTTTATCAAAATTGATGTGGGTAATAATTATTATTACGAACAACTTTTATCATAATTTCAAATTCTCCTGTATAAATATATTGTGTACATGGTAATCTTTTAGATATTTTTTTTAGTCACAACATACTTAGAAATACTCTGTAGAGATTCAAAATGTTCGACAATATCTCCATCGTCAAATTCAATTTGAAATTCATTTTCAATTGCAACAATTACTTTAATACAATCCATCGAATCCATTCCAATTGAGAATAAATTCTTCTCTTTCTCTACATTGTAAATTGAAACCTCTAATTCTACAGTTTTTGACATTATTTCTCTTAATTTTGATTCAATATCTTCTATATTCATCCAATCACCTTCTTTAAATATTTTATAAGCCACTAATATTTCATAATCTAAGATTCCCGATCCATTTTTTTTCTCAAACTTAACGGTCTCATATCTACCCACACTTCATTAATATGTTCTAGACAGTCTTGCTTGGTACCCGATTTAGAACTGGCTTTCCAGCCTAGCGGAATTTCTTTACGGCTTGGCCAAATTGAATATTGTTCCTCCTCATTTATTACTACAGTATAAACCTCATTATCAGTCATCACTTATCTTCCTTTCATTGTAAATAAATTCAATACCAATAAAATATTTAAATATCGAAATCACTTTATATTATTATATCAAATTAACCTTTATAAAACTCATTATCCTTATATTAATATTAAAAATATAAGGATATTTCAAAAAAATAACGTTTGCTCTCACCCTACCCTTTTATTCATTTACATGGTCCATCATAATATTTTAATCCTTTTAGTAAATGTACTAACTGCAGGCATTAATTTTCTTCTTGATTTTGTAAGAATAATATTCTATCAATTTCTTCTTCAGTTATATTACTCAATATGCATAAATCTATCATTTCAGCCATCTGTTCAATAGTCGGTGATTCAAACAAATTACTAATTGGTAGTTCCACATCAAATTGATTTTTCACCCTAGCTATCAAACTTGTTGCTATTAACGAATCTCCTCCCAAATCAAAGAAAGAATGCCTAATACTAATCTGCTTCATTTCAAATACTGAATTCCAAATTTGTTGTAGTATTTCCTCGGTAGGAGTTTGAGGTGCTATATATTCTACTTTAAGATTTAAACTCTCAATTTCCGGTAATTTATCCCGTTCTATTTTACCGTTTACTGAGGTAGGGAACTCATCTAATAAAATAAAATGGCTTGGTATCATATAGATAGGGAGAAACTTCCTTAATTGATCACGAACAAAATCAATTTCTGGAAACACCTCTTTTTTAGCTGAAATATACGCCACTAATGTTCTTTTTTGGGCCTCTCCTCTTACTTCCACAATACATTTGTCTACAAAAGAGAACATTTCTAATTGGGCTTCTATTTCTTGAATCTCAATTCGGATACCACGTAATTTCACCTGATAATCCATTCGCCCAAGATATTGAATATTACCATTTGGGAGATATCTACCAAAATCTCCTGTTTTAAATAGTCTATTACCATGTCCATTAATAATTGCAAAAGGATTCGGGATAAATTGAGTTGCAGTTACGTTCTGTCTATTGTAATACCCTCGTGATAATCCTAAACCACTAACATAAATTTCCCCCTTAACTCCTATTGGTACTGGATTTAAATGATCGTCTAAAATGTACATTTGCACATTCGAAATAGGTCTGCCTATAATACCGGTTATCTCGTCAGTAGCTAACGTTTCATAATAACTAACATCAGCACCAATTTCTGAAGATCCATACAAATTGATTAGCCTTCCCTGCGGAACTGTATCATAAAATTTCTTAATTAGTTCAAGAGGCAATAATTCTCCACTACACATACAAAATTTCAATTCAGACAGTGTATGACAATTATTATTCATACTTAATTCATCCAGTAACTTATTTAATAAAGAAGGTACTAGGACAATACGTGTCATATCAGATTCCTTTAAAATTTTTACAAATTTAGAAATATTTCTAACATCACCATCTGGAATAACCATAAGTGGAATACCAGATAACAATGGACCAAAAATTTCCCATACTGAATCCACAAAATTAATTGATGTTTTTTGACAGCACAACTCACCCTCACCAAAAGGATATGTTTTCCACATCCAAAAACAACGATTCATCGTATTAGAATGCGTTCCAACTACCCCTTTAGGTTCTCCTGTTGTTCCGGAAGTATAGATAATATATGCTGCATTATTAGAATCAACTTTAACCATAGGATTTCTTGTGTTTTCAATTGACTCCACAGATAAAATATCACAAACCTGAATTAAATTAACATTTACTTGATTACTAAATCTGAATTCTTTTCCATCAAAGATTTCGCCATTTAAAAATATTTTACAAAGAGCTGAGTCTTCAACAATTTTCTTAACTCTTTCAATAGGATGTTCAATTTCAATTGGTACATAACAGCCGCCGGCTTTTAATATACCTAAAATTGTAGCTATTAATTCTGGTGTTCTGGACATACAAACACCTATCGGTTCCTCTATAGTAATATTATTCTGTAATAGATAATGTGCAATTTTATTAGCATTTTGATTTAGCTGACTGTATGTCCACCGGATATTTTCAAAAATCAAAGCTGTATTATCAGGAGTTTTTGCACATTGTTCTTCAAATTTCCGGTGTAAATTTTGATTTAGCTCAATAGTATCTTCAGTTTCATTCCACATCTCTAAAATTTTCTTACGAATACCATTCCCCATTAAATTACAATCTTCATAAAAATCCATTGGATCCGTAGTCATTCTCTGAAGTATCTCTATATACATTTCACTGTATTGCCTTATCTCATATTGTTCAAAACAATTTTGTTTATAATACAATTCTAATTTTACTTCAGCCATATCTAATGGATTCTGCGATAGTTGAACTAAGATCGGAACATCTGATTGTTCAAAAACATCTGTTCCTAGTACTTTTAATCCGTTATTCAACTCAACTTCCCTATATACATGAAAATTAATAAAATTAAATAACACGTTAAATAGTGGTGAATTATTCTGTTGTTTACGAATCTCAATATATGGAAAATTTCTATAAGGAAACATTTCTTGTTCTATTCTAAAAGAGTCCTTAATAAGACTAGCCCAAGTTCCTCCACTCAAATTCATTCGGAATGGTACCGAATTTAAAAACACTCCTAAAGTCCGATCTCCACCTGCATCATCAAGTCGTCCATTAGTCAATACTCCTGAAACAACATCACTTTGTCCACTAAAAATACTTAATGCCCTCATATGTGCTGCTAAGTAGACATTCTTTAAAGGTATCTTATATTTAGATGCTAAATTCCTACATCGATTAGTAAGATGAGTTGGAATTTTAGCCGAAATTAAGTTTGTACTTTCTTCATCATAACGATCTATGCCTTTATTAAAATGTCTATCAAATATTGATGTAACCGTAAATTCTTGTAAAGTTTTCTTCCAGTATTCTCTTGCTCTAGGTTCTTTTAAAACTCGAATTTCTTCTGCAATAAAATCACGGTAATTACTCACTTCTTTCGGTAGATCAAGCTGTATCGCTTCTGATTTCCCATATAATTCAAAGAGTTCGGTCAACATTACCGCAACACTCCATCCATCTAAAACAGCGTGATGAAAACTTATGGTGAATTGAAAAGAATTTGCTCTTTTTATATGTACTATAACTCTACATAACGATGGTTTATTCCAATCAAATTCATGTGTCCGTTCCTTCACTAAACTCTCTTCAATACGCTGCTCTTGTTGCAAGTTAGAGTAGTCTAGCAGATTATATTCATCCACTAGTATTTCAGACTTTTTATAAACAAGTTGCATAGGCTGAGAGAAATTTATTAAATCAAATGATGTCCTTAGGATTGGATGTCGAGCCACAACTTCATTTAGAGCGTTTTGAAGAGCATTACGGTTGTATTCCCCTTGAATATTAAAACTAAAAACATCATGAAACGTAGATGAATTACGTTTTAATTTACTATGGAATAGCATTCCTTTTTGTATTGTTGCTAAAGGATAAGCATCTTCGATTAATTTTAGATTTATTTTTGATATATCCTGTTTATCCACAAGATCGAATCGCTTAACTTGTGATTTTATACAACTTAACCCATCAGTTGTTTGTACATAATTCGCTAATTTTTCAACAGTTTGATATTTAAATAACTGTTGCACATTAATTTCATATCCATTTGATTTTAGACTAGCACATACCCTAATACTAAGAATAGAGTCACCACCTAGTTCAAAGAAATTATCATACAATCCCACTTTATCTACTCTTAATATTTCTT
>NZ_JBXAHR010000015.1:0-15609 GCF_058952315.1 Bacillus sp. GW823-FHT06B01
TCCCGTGGTGTAGTGGTTAACATGCCTGCCTGTCACGCAGGAGATCGCCGGTTCGACCCCGGTCGGGACCGCCATTTTATATAAAGAAAAGAACGAAACATGTTGTTTCGTATTTTTTTATTTGTTTTAACAAAAAACTAATAAAGACAGTCAAACTATCCTTAGGAAAACTCCTAAGGACTTTTTTATATATTCAAAACCTGTATAATAAAGAGCAGAGAACATTGTGAGTAAAGTAGGTGAAGTCTGTGAGTAAATATGAAATAACAACAAACTCTTCTGAGGAAACACAAAGATTATCAGAAAAACTAGGTGGACTTGCCCAGGCGCAAGATGTAATTATTTTAGAAGGAGATCTAGGGGCTGGTAAGACAACTTTTACAAAAGGACTAGCAAAAGGTCTTGGAGTGAAAAGAGTTGTAAATAGTCCTACCTTTAATATTATTAAAGAATATAAAGGGAGATTGCCGCTATATCATATGGACGTGTATCGCTTAGCAGAAAGTGAAGAGGACTTAGGTTTTGATGAGTATTTCTACGGTGAAGGAATTACTGTAGTAGAATGGGCTCATTTAATAGAAGCATTTTTACCAAATGAGAAGTTACAAATTAGTTTATTCCATGCTGGAGATGATACAAGGAAAATTGTACTCGAGCCAATTGGAGATCGATATATTAGATTATGTGAGGAGCTATTACAAGATGAAAGTACTAGCAATTGATACTTCAAATTACGTAATGGGTGTATCCCTTATTGAGGAAGGAAACGTAATTGGGGAAATCATTACAAACTTAACAAAAAACCATTCTGTACGTCTTATGCCAGCTGTAGAGAAATTGTTAAAAGAATGTGGTGTAAAACCGAAAGAATTAACTAAAATAGTTGTAGCTGCTGGACCTGGATCATATACAGGTGTTCGCATAGGTGTGACAGCTGCAAAAACATTAGCTTGGTCACTTCAAATACCAATTGTAGGTGTATCAAGTTTAGAAGTAGTGGCTGCAAACGGTGCTAATTTTGATGGATTAATTTGTCCTTTATTCGATGGAAGACGCGGACAAATTTATACAGGGTTATATACATATGAAGGAGAGCATTTAACTTCTATAGAAGAAGACCGAATCATCCTTATTGTAGACTGGTTGCAAATGTTAAAAGATACAGGAAAGCCTGTTTTATTTATTGGTAACGATGTTAAACTGCACAAAGAGACGATTATCGAACATTTAGGCAACCAAGCTGTATTTGCTCCCTTCACTAAAAATAACCCAAGACCAAGTGAGTTAGCTTTCTTAGGGTTACAAAAAGAAGAACAAGATGTACATTCATTTGTTCCTAGTTATCTTCGTTTAGCTGAAGCTGAAACAAAGTGGTTAGAAAGTCAAAACAAGTAGGAGCTTGCAGAAGATGGATATGATATTTAGAAAGATGGAACTCGATGATATCGCTCAAATTGTAGCTATTGAAGAAGCGTCTTTTTCAACTCCTTGGACTGCAGATGCCTTTCACCGTGAGTTAACGACGAATGAACATGCACATTATGTTGTGTTAGAAAAAGATGGTCGTGTAATTGGGTATTGTGGATTGTGGATAATTATTGATGAATCACATATAACAAATGTAGCTATTTTGCCAGAATACAGAGGTCAAAAGCTAGGGGATGCTTTATTGAAAGAAGTTATTTCCGAAGCGAAAGATTTAGGGGTAAAAACGATGACGCTTGAAGTACGTGTATCAAATGAAGTGGCAAAACAGTTATACAGAAAATACGGATTTCAAAATGGTGGAATTCGTAAACGATACTATGCAGACAATCAGGAAGATGGTCTCGTAATGTGGGTGAATATATAATGGAAAAAAATACAATTATACTTGGTATTGAAACAAGTTGTGATGAAACAGCAGTAGCAGTTGTTAAAAATGGAACGGAAATTATTGCGAATGTCGTTGCATCACAAATTGAAAGTCATAAACGTTTCGGCGGAGTTGTACCAGAGATTGCATCCCGTCATCATGTAGAAGAAATTACAGTTGTGTTAGAAGAAGCTTTAAAAGAAGCAAATATCACATTTGATGATATTGATGCAAT
The DNA here is from genome assembly GCF_058952315.1 of Bacillus sp. GW823-FHT06B01. Classification (NCBI taxonomy): domain Bacteria; kingdom Bacillati; phylum Bacillota; class Bacilli; order Caryophanales; family Bacillaceae; genus Bacillus; species Bacillus sp. GW823-FHT06B01. The sequence continues at coordinate 2,091 of NZ_JBXAHR010000015.1, forward strand.
TGCTGTAACAGAAGGACCTGGGTTAGTAGGAGCGCTTTTAATAGGGGTAAATGCAGCGAAAGCAGTGGCTTTTGCACATGATATTCCTCTAGTGGGTGTTCATCATATCGCTGGGCACATTTATGCGAACCGTTTAGTAAAAGAAGTTCAATTCCCACTACTATCACTTGTTGTATCTGGTGGACATACGGAGCTTGTTTATATGAAAGAACATGGTTCATTCGAAGTGATTGGTGAAACAAGAGATGATGCAGCTGGAGAGGCATATGATAAAGTAGCTCGAACGTTATCCATGCCATATCCAGGTGGTCCTCACATTGATCGCCTTGCACATGAAGGGGAACCGACAATTGATTTGCCTCGTGCATGGCTAGAACCTGATTCGTATGATTTCAGTTTCAGTGGATTGAAATCAGCAGTTATCAACACTGTGCATAACGCGAAACAACGCGGGATAGAAATTGCACCGGAAGATTTAGCAGCAAGTTTCCAAGCGAGTGTAATAGATGTGCTTGTAACGAAAGCATCTCGTGCAGCAGAAGCGTATAACGTAAAGCAACTGCTTCTTGCTGGTGGAGTAGCTGCGAATAAAGGACTTCGCGCACGTTTGGAAGCGGAATTTGTGACAAAAGAAAATATCGAGCTAATTATTCCTCCACTATTTTTATGTACCGATAATGCAGCGATGATTGCAGCCGCAGGTACAATTGCATATGAACAAGGAAAACGTGCTACATTAGCTCTAAATGCAAATCCAGGATTAGATATTGAAGAATAGTTATGCACAAAATTAACCACAGCTTGTGGATAAAACCCATATTATCTGTTGATAATGTGGGTTTTATTGTGTATATAAAATGTTGATAACTTTTTTGAGATTTGTGGATAATGTGGAAAAGTTATTTTGGGGTTTATTTTATAAAGGTGGATATGTGTATAAACCTGTGGATAAAGTAGGTGAAGTCTGACCTTTGAATGTATTCTTTTTTGGGAAATAAATCGCAAGAAGATATCTCTAAAAAACATTTTGAAATGTGCCCTTATTATAGGGGCGAGCCAACATTGTCAAACTTTGTCGGTAAATCGGTATGTCGTGTCGAATCGTTTATACCCTAGCTAGAAGATAAAAAGGATGTCGCATAGTCAAAAATCCCGACTTATGAGACATCCTTCTTATTCATACTCTTATAAATGTAATTCTTCCCATTCTGCCATACAAGCATCAAGTTGCTCTTGTAGTGTTTGCTTTTTCGTTGTAATTTCACTAGCCTTTTCATAATCTGCGTATATTTCTGGTAAGCAAAGTTGATCTTCTAACGTAGCAATTTCTTCTTCAAATTCTACAATATTTTGTTCTAGTTCCTCAATTTTTCGAGTGCGTTGACGTTCTAATTGTTTACGCTCTTTTTCTTCGAGATAATTTAATTTCTCTTGAGCTACAGTTTTTTGAACAGGTGCTTGGTTTTCTTGATGTTCAAATGCTGCACGTTCAATCATTTCATTTTTCTTCTCTACATAGTAATCGTAATCGCCTAAATACTCTTGTGCACCTTCTGTTGACAACTCAACAACGGTCGTCGTTACACGATTAATAAAGTAGCGGTCATGTGAAACAAATAGAAGGGTGCCTGGATAATCAATTAAAGCATTCTCCAAAATTTCTTTACTATTTAAATCAAGATGGTTCGTAGGTTCATCGAGAATTAATAAATTCGATTTTTGCATCATAAGTTTTGCAAGAGCTAATCGAGCTTTTTGTCCACCACTAAGAGAAGATACTGGTTTTAGTACATCATCCCCTGTGAATAAGAAGTTACCTAATATCGTGCGAATTTCTTTTTCGGGCTGCAATGGATATTCATCCCATAACTCATTTAAAACTCGCTTAGAAGATGTTAAGTTTGCTTGTTCTTGATCATAATAACCAACAGATACATTGGATCCGAAAGAAACATCACCATTTAATAGTGGTAACTTATTCACAAGTGATTTTAATAATGTGGATTTCCCAATTCCGTTTGGACCAACTAAAGCAACGCTATCCCCGCGAGTTAAGCGCATAGTTACATGTTCAATAATCGGATCATCATCATAGCCGATAGTTGCATCCTTTACTTGTAAAACATCATTTCCACTTTGTTTTTCGATATCGAAGTGGAAGGATGCTGACTTAGAATCACCTAATGGTCTAGTCAATAATTCCATTCTATCTAATTGTTTACGACGGCTTTGAGCACGTTTTGTCGTAGATGCGCGCGCTATATTTTTTTGAACGAAATCCTCAAGCTTAGCGATTTCATCTTGTTGTTTTTCATAACGTTTCATGTCTTGCTCGTATAATGCTGATTTTAAGTCTAAATATTTACTGTAGTTACCAACAAATCGTCTGCTTTCTTTATTCGAAATTTCATATACTTGTGTAACGAGTTTATCTAAGAAATAACGGTCATGGGAAACGATTAGTATTGCGCCAGGATAGCCTTGTAAATATTGTTCAAGCCATGTTAACGTTTCGATGTCTAAATGGTTTGTAGGCTCGTCCAAAATAAGTAGGTCTGGTTTCGTTAATAATAATTTACCGAGAGCTAATCGTGTTTTTTGTCCACCGCTTAATGTAGAAATCGTCGTCTGGTGCGTTTCAACTGGGAAGCCAAGACCACTTAAAATCGAGCGAATATCTGCTTCATATTGATATCCACCTTGATCTTTATAATCTAATTGCAATTGGTCATAATCAGCTAATAATCTTTCATATGTAGCCTCGTTTGAAAAGTTTTCTTCTTTTCCCATTTCTTGCTCTAGCCTTCGAAGTTTTGTCTCCATTTGCTGCAAGTGTGTAAAGACGGTTAACATTTCATCCCAAATTGTTAAAGACGTTTCTAACCCGGTATTTTGAGCTAAATATCCGATTGAGACATCTTTTGGTTTTATAATTTCGCCACCATCATGAGATAGCTCACCAGCTATTATTTTTAATAGTGTAGATTTTCCGGCCCCATTTCGTCCGACTAATGCGATACGATCTTTCGTTTGAACTTCCAATTTTATGTTTGCAAGAATCGTTTCGGCACCGTATAATTTCGTAAGCGCGTTTACTTGTAATAAAATCAATGTTTTCACCTCAAATAATTTCTTAACTTTGCCATGTTTATATTTCTCAATCATACTAAAAATAGTGTATAGTTTAAAATAAAGAGAGAATACTTCTTCTCTTTATTATACAGGGAAATTCATGAGTGCTAAACTTCTGTATTTGATTCAAGTATATGAATAAAGATAGGAAGAGAGGAGAGGTTATATGGAGCAGCAAAAAATTCCACAGGCCACTGCCAAACGATTGCCTCTATACTATCGATTTATCCAAAACTTATCTCTTTCTGGTAAGCAACGTGTTTCATCAGCCGAATTGAGTGAAGCGGTAAAAGTTGATTCCGCAACGATTCGAAGAGATTTTTCATATTTTGGAGCGTTAGGGAAAAAAGGTTATGGATATAACGTAAATTATTTATTATCATTTTTCCGTGAAACACTCGACCAAGATGATATAACACGTGTAGCACTTATTGGAGTAGGTAATTTAGGGACCGCTTTCTTACATTATAATTTCACGAAAAACAATAATACAAAAATTGAAATGGCGTTTGATGTTAGTGAAGAGAAAGTCGGGACAGAAATCGGGGGCATTCCTGTATATCATTTAGATGAATTAGAAGAACGTTTATCAACTGATATACAAGTGGCAATATTAACAGTACCCGCTACAGTAGCACAATCTGTAGCAGATAGATTGGCAGAAACGAACGTGCATGGTATTTTAAATTTCACACCAGCGCGCTTAAATGTGTCAGATAATATAAGAATTCACCATATTGATTTAGCGGTAGAGTTACAAACACTTGTTTACTTTTTAAAGAATTATCCACAATAAAACGCAGAGGAAGCGACCTCTGCGTTTTATTGTTGTTTTTTCTTTGTGAATTTAACTAATATAAGGCGAAGTGCCAAATTAAAATCAATTGTTGCCATAACTGCAAATAGTATTGTCCACATATTCCAGATTGTATCTGTTACGTTCGTAATGGCGAAGCGTGTAAAGATACATCCTAGAAGGAAGTACAATGCAGCCATGAACAATGGTGAGTTCCTCATACTAAAAATCCTCCGATAAAGCCTTGCATTTTTTCAGCTTCTTTAATCATTTCTTGAATTTGTTCATTGCTCATTAAAACTTGAGCAACTGCAACTAATGTATTCATTGCAACATGAGCTGCGATAGGGACGATAATACGCTTCGTTTTTACATATAAAAAGGCGAATACGAGTCCCATAGAAGTGTATACCAATAAGTGAGTGAAATCAAAATGAATTGCTGCGAATACAAGAGAACTAATGATAGCAGCAATAAAGAAGTTAAATTTCTTATAAAGTGTACCAAATAAAATTTTTCTAAATACGATTTCTTCCAAAATAGGTCCTATTATAGAGATAACGATAAGGAACCAAGGTGTCGTTCTTGCGATATCCATAAGTCTTGCTGTATTTTCTGATCCAGGTTTAATTCCTAATACACGCATTTCTATCATACCGGCAATACTTTGTGAGAAAAATGCTAGGAAGAACCCGATAAAAATCCAACCAATCGTAGCTGGAACAGTAGAGCGCATTGTATCTAAACGTCTGTCACGAATATCTGTTCTAAGTAACCAAAGTACGATACATAATGCAATAAAGAAGCTAATGATTGCCCAGTGGCCAGTTATGAGTTGAAATTTCTCTTCTCTAGTAAATCCCCTGTTATCATAAAGTCCAGTTTTCAGAAGAAGTGGTAATCCAGCAATGGATGATAACTGCATTAAAATGTATGTAACGATAACCCACCAATATTGTTTTTTCAAATGGTTTAACCATCCTTTCTAACTCTAGTGTATGAGATAAGGTAGGATAACATGTAAATATGCTACCTACGATATAAACCTCGCTTAAATTATGTTTTTTTCGTAAATCCTTATTTGAAATTATAATAGAAGACAGGAGAAAGTTGTGTGTATAGCGAAAACAATTTAGGGTGTCCTTTCATATTGTAACATACGATTAGTGGAAACAACGATTCATATAGTAAAGGTAGAAGAAGAGGGACTCTATATAGAAAAGTGTATAGCTTAATTTGCGAAAAAATTATGATTTTTTTACTTGCAAAAGAAATTGAGATTATTTATTATTATAAGTGTGTTAGCACTCGAGTGACTTGAGTGCTAATAAATAAAATTTACATAACAAAATGAGGAGGTTATTGTTCATGCTAAAGCCATTAGGTGATCGCGTTGTAATTGAGCTTGTTCAAGCGGAAGAAAAAACAGCAAGTGGTATTGTATTACCAGACACTGCAAAAGAAAAACCACAAGAGGGTAAAGTTATTGCAGTAGGTACTGGTCGAGTGCTTGAAAATGGTGAGCGTGTTGCTTTAGAGGTAGCAGCAGGTGATCTTATCATCTTCTCAAAATATGCAGGTACTGAAGTAAAATACGAAGGTACTGACTACTTGATTTTACGTGAAAGTGACATTTTAGCAGTTATCGGTTAATTATATAAATCTTAAAAAACTCAAGGGGGTCAATTATTATGGCAAAAGATATTAAATTTAGTGAAGAAGCACGTCGTTCGATGCTTCGCGGTGTCGACACTCTTGCAAACGCAGTAAAAGTAACGCTTGGACCAAAAGGTCGTAACGTTGTACTTGAGAAAAAATTCGGTTCACCACTTATTACAAATGATGGTGTAACAATCGCAAAAGAAATTGAATTAGAAGATGCATTCGAAAATATGGGTGCAAAATTAGTAGCAGAAGTTGCTAGCAAAACAAATGATGTAGCTGGTGACGGAACAACAACTGCAACTGTATTAGCACAAGCTATGATTCGTGAAGGTCTTAAAAACGTAACAGCTGGTGCGAACCCAATGGGTCTTCGTAAAGGTATCGAAAAAGCTGTTACTGCTGCAATTGCAGAATTAAAAGAGATTTCTAAACCAATCGAAGGTAAATCTTCTATCGCACAAGTAGCTGCTATTTCTGCAGCTGACGAAGAAGTAGGTCAATTAATCGCTGAAGCAATGGAGCGCGTTGGTAACGACGGCGTTATTACTTTAGAAGAATCTAAAGGATTTACAACAGAATTAGACGTAGTAGAAGGTATGCAATTTGATCGTGGATATGCATCTCCTTACATGATTACTGATTCTGACAAAATGGAAGCAGTTCTTGATAACCCATACATCTTAATTACTGATAAGAAGATTTCTAACATCCAAGAAATCTTACCAGTATTAGAGCAAGTGGTACAACAAGGTAAACCACTTCTTATCATCGCTGAAGATGTAGAAGGCGAAGCTTTAGCTACATTAGTAGTGAACAAACTTCGTGGTACATTCAATGTAGTAGCTGTTAAAGCTCCTGGATTTGGTGACCGTCGTAAAGCAATGCTAGAAGATATCGCAATCTTAACTGGTGGCGAAGTAATCACTGAAGAATTAGGTCGTGACTTAAAATCTGCTACAATTGAATCTTTAGGACGTGCTGGTAAAGTTGTTGTAACGAAAGAAAACACAACTGTAGTTGAAGGTATCGGAAATTCACAACAAATCGAAGCTCGCATCGGTCAAATCCGCGCGCAATTAGAAGAAACTACTTCTGAATTCGATCGTGAAAAATTACAAGAGCGTCTTGCAAAACTTGCAGGTGGCGTAGCAGTAATTAAAGTAGGTGCAGCAACTGAAACTGAGTTAAAAGAGCGCAAACTTCGCATTGAAGATGCACTTAACTCAACTCGTGCAGCAGTAGAAGAAGGTATCGTTGCAGGTGGTGGTACTTCACTTATGAACGTATACACGAAAGTAGCTTCTATCGTAGCTGAAGGCGACGAAGCAACAGGTATCAACATCGTACTTCGCGCACTAGAAGAGCCAGTTCGTCAAATCGCAATCAACGCTGGTCTAGAAGGATCTGTAGTTGTAGAGCGTCTAAAAGGCGAAAAAGTAGGCGTTGGTTTCAACGCAGCTACTGGCGAGTGGGTTAACATGCTTGAAACTGGTATCGTAGATCCAGCTAAAGTAACTCGTTCTGCACTTCAAAACGCAGCATCTGTTGCAGCTATGTTCTTAACGACTGAAGCTGTAGTAGCTGACAAACCAGAACCAAATGCACCAGCAATGCCTGACATGGGCGGCATGGGCATGGGCGGTATGGGCGGAATGATGTAATTCCGTTTGCTCGAAAAACATCCATTTCTATATAGAAATGGATGTTTTTTTATGTTTTTTAGAAAAGGAAATGAATTTCTGTAGAATTTTGTCGCTTTCTCTCTTGACCATATCGATACTTCATTGTTAGAATCTAGGAAGATAATATAAAACAATCCTTCATATATCCTCGATGATATGGTTTGAGAGTCTCTACCGGGTTACCGTAAACAACCTGACTATGAAGGCAGTGCGTCTTATATTTATAAAGAGCGGAAGACTATCTTTCTTTATAAAGCCAGACCCCTGCCTTTTCTTTGTTATGAGACTAGAGGCGGAGGACTGGCTTTTTTTATTATATTAGTAATGCTTTTTGCCTAATTGGTAAAAATATTTATATACGAGAACTAACGTTGGGGTGATTATTTTGAAGAAGCAGCATGATACAATTATCGTTTTAGATTTTGGGAGTCAGTACAATCAGTTAATAGCACGTCGAATTCGTGAGTTCGGTGTATACAGTGAACTTCATCCACATACAATTACTGCAGAAGAAATTAAAGCAATGAATCCAAAAGGGATTATCTTCTCTGGTGGACCAAATAGTGTATACGGTGAAGGCGCATTACATTGTGATGAAAAAATCTTTGAACTAGGATTACCGATCTTCGGTATTTGTTACGGTATGCAGCTTATGACACAACACTTCGGTGGTAAAGTAGAACGTGCAAACCACCGTGAGTACGGAAAAGCTGTTCTTAAAGTCGAGAACGAATCAAAATTATATGCGAACCTTCCAGAAGAGCAAGTTGTATGGATGAGCCATGGTGACTTAGTAACTGGTTTACCTGAAGGATTCGTAGTAGATGCAACAAGTGAGTCTTGTCCAATTGCTGGTATGAGCAATGAAGACAAAAACTTATACGGTGTACAATTCCACCCAGAAGTACGTCATTCTGAGCACGGTAACGATTTAATTAAAAACTTCGTATTCGGCGTATGTGGTTGTTCTGAAGGATGGAACATGGAGAACTTTATCGAAGTAGAATTAGAGAAAATCCGTGAAACTGTTGGAGACAAAAAAGTACTATGCGCACTTAGCGGCGGTGTAGACTCTTCTGTTGTAGCAGTATTAATTCATAAAGCAATCGGCGATCAATTAACATGTATTTTCGTTGACCACGGCTTACTTCGCAAAGGTGAAGCAGAAGGCGTTATGAAAACATTTAGCGAAGGCTTCCACATGAACGTTATTAAAGTGGATGCACAAGAACGTTTCATGAACAAGTTAAAAGGTGTAGAAGATCCAGAACAAAAACGTAAAATCATCGGTAATGAATTCATTTACGTATTTGATGATGAAGCTTCTAAATTACAAGGAATGGACTTCCTAGCGCAAGGTACACTTTATACAGACATCGTTGAAAGCGGTACAGCAACTGCACAAACAATTAAATCTCACCATAACGTTGGTGGTCTTCCACAAGACATGCAGTTCAAATTAATTGAGCCTTTAAACACGTTATTTAAAGATGAAGTACGTGTATTAGGATCAGAACTAGGAATTCCTGATGAAATCGTATGGCGTCAACCATTCCCGGGCCCTGGTCTTGGTATTCGTGTATTAGGTGAAATCACAGAAGAGAAATTAGAAATCGTTCGTGAATCTGATGCGATTTTACGTGAAGAAATTATTAAAGCGGGCTTAGACCGTGAAGTTTGGCAATACTTCACTGCGCTTCCTGGTATGCGTAGCGTAGGTGTTATGGGTGACGAGCGTACTTACGATTACACAGTAGGTATCCGCGCAGTAACATCTATCGACGGTATGACAGCTGACTGGGCACGTATCCCTTGGGACGTATTAGAGAAAATCTCTGTACGTATCGTAAACGAAGTAAAACACGTTAACCGTATCGTGTATGATATAACAAGTAAGCCACCAGCAACTATTGAGTGGGAATAGTATTATACAAAAGATCCATCTAGTGCTCATGCATAGATGGATCTTTTGTGTTTTTACCATTAATACGAACGAAAGTATAAAAGTTTATAAAAATGTTCGCTTTTAAATTGACAAAACTACTTCATCGAGTTAATATGAGTATGTAATTCAAACGAAAAGTGAATATTATGCCGTCGTATAATATCGGGGATATGGCCCGAAAGTTTCTACCTAGCTACCGTAAATGGCTTGACTACGAGGCGTTTAGATAAAGATGAGGGGAAACTTGTCTTTATTCATAGAACGCTTCCATGTATATGCAATGGAAGCCTTTTTTATTTTTAATAGATAAAAGAGGGCTAGGGAGATTACGGCGAGTAATCATATAACGGGGGAAACGTAAGATGAAACGCTATTTTCAGTTTGATGAACTCGGTACAAATTATAAAACAGAGTTCATAGCAGGTTTAACGACATTCTTATCTATGGCTTATGTACTATTTGTCAATCCTGCTACGCTATCACTTGGAAATGTTAAAGGGTTACCAGCAGGTACAGGAATGGATCCGGGTGCAGTATTCGTTGCTACAGCATTAGCAGCAGCGATTGGTTCGTTAATTATGGGGATATTCGCGAAGTATCCAATTGCATTGGCGCCGGGTATGGGAATTAACGCGTTCTTTGCTTATACGGCAGTGTTAACGATGGGTATTCCATGGCAGACAGCAATTGCTGGAACGTTAATGTCAGGTATTATCTTTATTATTCTTACAGCTTCAGGTATTCGTGAAAAAATCATTAATGCAATTCCATCAGAGTTAAAGTTTGCAGTAGCGGCAGGTATCGGATTGTTCATTGCCTTCCTTGGCTTCCAAAATGCCGGAATTATTGTGAAAAATGATGCTGTTCTTGTTGGGTTGGGGGATTTAACAAAGGGCACAACGTTACTAGCAATCTTCGGGGTTGTTACTACAATCATCTTCATGATTAAGAAAGTTAATGGTGCAGTGTTCTACGGTATGATTCTTACAGCAATCTTAGGAGTAGCGACAGGATTAATTGATACTCCAAAAGCTGTGGTGGGAGCAATACCGAGTCTAGAACCAACGTTCGGTGTGGCGTTAACTCACTTCGGAGATATTTTCACTGTTCAAATGGTGATTGTTATTATAACGTTCTTCTTTATCGATTTCTTTGATACAGCAGGTACACTTGTAGCGGTTGCGAATCAAGCTGGATTAATGAAGAACAATAAATTACCACGTGCAGGAAAAGCATTATTTGCAGATGCTATTGCAACTGTAATCGGTGCAATCTTAGGTACATCAACAACAACGTCTTACATTGAATCTTCTGCTGGGGTAGCAGCGGGTGGACGTTCTGGATTTACAGCAGTTGTAACAGCAGGATTCTTCTTGCTGGCACTATTCTTCTCGCCATTATTAAGCGTTGTAACACCAGCTGTAACAGCGCCAGCATTAATTATTGTAGGGATCTTGATGGTTTCATCTTTAGGCGAAATTGATTGGAAGAAATTCGAGATTGCAGTACCAGCATTCTTTACAATTATTTCAATGCCACTTACGTATAGTATTGCGACAGGGATTGCAATCGGGTTTATCTTCTATCCAATTACAATGGTAGTAAGTGGTCGTCGTAAAGAGATTCATCCAATTATGTATGTTATGGGAGTTTTATTCGTACTATATTTCATCTACGTTCGTAAATAAAAGGGGTTTTTTGAAAGGTCTAGACTTAAGGGGAGTCTAGACCTTTTTTGCGTCTTCAGAAAATCTTAAGGATTTCCGAGCGTTTTTCTTCAGAAGTTTTCCTATAATAGAAGTTAGGGATTAAAAAAGTGATGGGGGAGATATTGTGGCAACCGAAACAATACTTGTCGTAGATGATGAAAAAGAAATTAGGAATCTTATTACAATCTATTTAAAGAATGAAGGATATAAAGTATTGCAAGCAGGAGACGGAGAAGAAGGATTACGTTTACTAGAAGAAAATGAAGTACATCTAGTCGTATTAGATATTATGATGCCAAAGGTAGATGGTATCCATATGTGTATGAAAGTAAGAGAATCGAAAGAAATGCCAATTATTATGCTTTCTGCGAAAACGCAAGATATGGATAAAATTTTAGGATTAACAACAGGTGCAGATGATTACGTAACGAAACCATTTAATCCGTTAGAGTTAATCGCAAGAATTAAATCTCAGTTACGTCGTTATATGAAGATGAATGGTTTTGCTATTCAAAATGAGGACGAGTTAGAAATTGGAGAGATGAAAATAAACATTTCAACCCATAAAGTTATTGTGGATGGAGAAGAAGTGAAACTGACACCGAGGGAATTTTCAATTTTAGAATTACTAGCTCGTAACCCGGGTATGGTCTTTAGTGCGGAACAAATTTATGAAAAGGTTTGGAATGAAAGATCTTTCCAGTCGGATAACACGGTAATGGTTCATATTCGGAAAGTGCGTGAGAAGATTGAGGAGAATCCAAGGAAGCCTAGATATATAAAAACTGTATGGGGAGTGGGGTATAAGATTGAAAAAGATATTTAATCCATTTACTTATATTAGGAAAACTAGAGAATTAATTGAAAAGCTAGTGAAGAGGGTGAAGCGGAGTGTACGCATTCAACTTATTACTGCGTTTACTGCTTGTGCGTTGTTAGGGATTTTGTCAGCAAAAGCAGCAGCACCTTTTTTTGAGAATGCGAATCGGCAGGCGACAATCGATTATCGGTCTGGTATGGAGCGAATTAATCAACAAGCTCAAAGTGTAGCAAATAGTTCAGTTCATGAAAATAAATTAGAAGCTATATCAAGTATGATTGAAATAGAGAATCAAAATTTAGAACAAAACTCTAGAGCTTTAAAAGTGTTGGTTACTGACGAGAGTGGAAAAGTTTTATATAAGACGAAGCAGGCGCAAGAAGAACAAATTGATTTGCATAATACAATTCGTAATGCATCATCGTTTGCGATTAATTATATGAATGGTAGAAAAGAATTCGAAAGTACGAGAAAAGAATTTATAGCTTTTGCACCTATTACAATAGAAGATAAGAATTTATACATGTTTGTTAGTGGGATTCCGGAAGGTGAAGTAATATATGATACGCAAGAAGGACCGTTTCCATTTTTCATAGGTGTACTTGTATTTATTTTCTCTTTCTTCTATATAACAAAGAGAAAGATGAAGCAAATTGAAGCGATGGCACAAGGTGTAAAGGAAATAGAAAAAGGTAACTTAGCGTACCGTATTGAGAAGAAAGGTGAAGATGAGATTGCGTCTTTAACCGAGAATATTAATAATATGGCGGAAGAGCTTATGAATAATATAGAAAAGGAACGTAAATTAGAGAAGCAAAAGAATGAGCTTATTACGAATGTATCTCACGATTTGCGTACACCACTGACTTCTATTATGGGTTACTTGCGATTACTTCGAGATTCTAAATATGAAAATAAAGAACAACATGATGAGTATACGAGAATTGCTTTTGCGAAGTCGGAGCAGTTAAAGAATTTAATAGAAGATTTATTTGAGTATACGAAGTTAACAAATGAGCAAGTTGTATTAGAAAAACAAGAGGTTTGTATAAATGAGTTATTGGAGCAATTAATAGAAGAGTTAGTACCGCAGGCAGAAGAGCATGGACTTGCGTTTGTTAAGAAGTTTCCTGAGGAACGTGCCTATGCAGCGGTTGATTCGGAAAAGATGGTACGTGTATTTGATAATCTATTAATGAACGCGATTAAGTACAGTAAAGATGATGGGGAGATAAAAGTTTCTCTTCAAAGGCAGCGCCGGGATATACAAATTGTAATTGCGAATCATAGTGAAGAGTTTACAAGAGAAGAGCTAGGGAGTTTGTTTGAACGTTTTTATAAGAAGGATCAATCTAGAAGTAGAGTAACAGAAGGATCGGGACTTGGATTAGCGATTGCGAAAAGTATTGTTGAGCTGCAAGGTGGTAGTATTCGAGCAGAATATGAGGATGGTATTATTCAGTTTATCGTCTCGTTACCAATTATAGAAAAATAATAAATGAATAGAATGATATTTGATAAAAAGGCTTATTTTAAAAGAAATAAGCCTTTTTATATTTTTTTAGAAAAATATGTTGACGATTAGAGTATAGAGGTGTAATATAGGACAAGTCGCCGATGCAATAACGCAGAACGCGGCAAACGAAATGAAAAACTTAGTTGACATTGAAACATGAAGATGTTAACATAAGGGAGTCGCAAATGAGCGACCGAGTAGTTCTTTGAAAACTGAACGAAACAAACAACGTGAAACGTCAATTTTTATTTTTA
>NZ_JBXAHR010000016.1:0-14815 GCF_058952315.1 Bacillus sp. GW823-FHT06B01
AGTTGGGACCTTGTCCCTGTGAGAGTAGGACGTCGCCAAGCAACTAAAAACACAAGTCTTTTGACTTGTGTTTTTTTATTTCCCATGAAATAGGCTCGGTTCTGTTAGTAAAAAAGACGAAATATAGTAAGGGATTTTTTGAGCAGAAATAGTAAGAAATTGATAAATAAATGGATAATCTTCAGAGCCATAGCTCCCAAGTAAATCATACCACCAATCTGTTTCGTATCTAGAAATCATACTTAAATTGTAGAGCAATAAATAATGAACAAGAAGTTCAGGTAATACTGGTTTAGGATTTCTCGGGTCAATTGGAATTGGTAAGTAATAAGTATCAGCAAGATATTCGTAGTATAAAGGCGTACTATATATAGGGTTCCACGACTGGATAGGAGCTGTAAAAAGCAGATTCGATCCGCTCGTTTTCCCAGGAACATGTTGTATGGATAAATGCTTACAAGTTGATTCAATGTAACGTGAAAATCTTTCTGTAGTCATATGAAGTCGATCTAGTATGTTGGCCGAAAAGGAAAGTTCATTTGTATTTGTTGAATCGATTTTATATAAAGTGGCCCCTCTTTGACTATAGCGAAATAAATTTTGTAATTCAGGAATATTTCCCATTAGATCTAGCATGTTAAACTTCTCTGCTTCTAAGTGTTTCATGTGAAACAGCTGTTCTGCAATATGAGTAAATAATCCATTTTTTTGCACCTTCACCTCATCTTCTAAAAATTGATACCCCTGTTTTTTTCGTTTACGAGTCGTAACACCATGAGCTAAAACAGTAGTGGATTCTGGATAGTTAGGATCAATAGTTAGTAAGCAGGCTTTAAAAAGTTGACTCATTCCATAAAACAATAACATTGGCTGAATCGAAAAGGGGGCCACCTTATATAATTCATAATAGTTTTTCCCGTGTTCTAAGTAATAAATAAAGGGATAACAATTTTCGAAACTTTTTTTTTCAGCATCTTGTATGGAGGATTTTTCATAGCAACGGGCAAGATAACGTTGTACATTTTGAGATGAAAAGAAGAAACTTAATTGCTGCCAAGTACAATGTGTTTGATGCATATATTACGCTCCTTTTATTGTCTAAAAATTCTAACATATATATACGTCCTTGACAGTATTTTAACCAATTGATAAGCTACTAATAATAATTTCTGGTATCATGGGGGGAACAATTATGTGGGAATCTAAATTTGTTAAAGAAGGTTTGACTTTTGATGACGTATTACTTGTACCAGCAAAGTCAGATGTACTACCAAGAGAAGTAAGTGTTAAAACAGTTTTATCTGAAAGCTTACAGTTAAATATCCCGTTAATTAGTGCAGGAATGGATACAGTAACAGAAGCTGATATGGCTATTGCAATGGCTCGTCAAGGCGGTTTAGGAATTATTCATAAAAACATGTCTATTGAACAACAAGCGGAGCAAGTTGATAAAGTAAAACGTTCTGAAAGTGGCGTTATTTCAGATCCTTTCTTTTTAACTCCAGAACATCAAGTGTATGATGCAGAGCACCTTATGGGAAAATACCGTATCTCAGGTGTACCGGTTGTAAATAATTTAGACGAGCGAAAATTAGTTGGTATTATTACAAACCGTGATATGCGTTTTATCCAAGACTACTCAATCAAAATTTCCGACGTAATGACAAAAGAAAAGCTAATTACAGCCCCAGTTGGTACAACGCTGGAAGAAGCTGAAAAGATCCTACAAAAGTACAAAATTGAAAAACTCCCTCTCGTTGATAACAACGGTGTATTACAAGGGCTTATTACAATAAAAGATATTGAAAAAGTAATTGAATTCCCAAATTCTGCGAAGGATAAGCAAGGACGCTTATTAGTTGGAGCAGCGGTTGGTGTAACGGCTGATGCTATGCTTCGTATCGACGCATTAGTAAAAGCTAGCGTAGATGCAATCGTACTTGATACAGCTCATGGACATTCTCAAGGTGTTATTGATAAAGTGAAAGAAGTTCGTGCGAAATATCCATCACTAAATATTATCGCTGGAAATGTTGCTACTGCTGAAGCAACGAAAGCATTAATTGAAGCAGGTGCAAACGTAGTTAAAGTTGGTATTGGACCAGGCTCTATTTGTACGACACGCGTTGTAGCTGGCGTGGGTGTACCACAATTAACAGCAGTTTATGATTGTGCAACAGAAGCTCGTAAACACGGTATTCCAGTTATTGCTGATGGTGGTGTTAAGTACTCTGGTGACATGGTAAAAGCTTTAGCAGCGGGAGCACACGTTGTTATGCTAGGTAGTATGTTTGCTGGTGTTGCTGAAAGCCCTGGAGAAACTGAAATTTATCAAGGTCGTCAATTCAAAGTATATCGTGGTATGGGTTCTGTCGGAGCGATGGAAAAAGGAAGTAAAGACCGTTACTTCCAAGAAGGAAATAAAAAACTTGTTCCAGAAGGTATTGAAGGTCGAGTACCATATAAAGGACCTTTAGCCGATACAGTTCATCAATTAGTTGGTGGATTACGTGCCGGTATGGGATATTGCGGAGCTCAGAATTTAGAATTCTTACGTGAGAATGCACAATTCATTCGTATGTCAGGTGCTGGTTTACGTGAAAGCCACCCTCATCACGTACAAATTACAAAAGAGGCTCCAAACTACTCATTGTAATGTCTTATATAAAAATAGACGGAGATTTGATATCTCTGTCTATTTTTTTTTGATTATGTTAGAATAACGGTTATGTGAGTACATAGATATTGGGGGTAGCAAAAGTGAAAGGTATGTTTTGCAAAAGATTCATTGCTTTAGTAACAATGCTTACACTAGCTTGTAGTATGTTGTTACCATATAGCAATGCATCAGCAGAAACAGGAGCTGCTTTAAACATTGAAGCAGGTGCAGCAATTTTAGTTGAAGCGAATTCTGGGAAAATTTTATATCAAAAGAATGCAGATGAATTATTATCAATTGCTAGTATGACAAAAATGATGAGTGAGTATTTAGTGAACGAGGCTGTTGCGAAAGGGAAACTAAAGTGGGACCAAAAAGTTAAGGTTTCTGAATATGCGTATAAAATTTCGCAAGATCGTTCATTATCGAATGTGCCGCTACGAAACGGTGATTCTTATACAGTAAAAGAGTTATATGAGGCAATGGCAATTTATTCTGCTAATGGTGCAACGATAGCTTTAGCTGAAGCAGTTGCTGGAAAAGAAGTAGACTTTGTAAAAATGATGAACGATAAGTCGAAAGAGCTTGGATTAAAAACTTACAAGTTTGTAAATTCTACTGGCTTAACAAACAAAGATTTAAAAGGACAGCATCCTGAAGGAACAACTCCGGATGAAGAAAATAAAATGGCTGCGAGAGATGTAGCAATTTTAGCACAACGCCTTATCCAAGATTTCCCTAAAACATTAGATACAGCTAAAATTTCAAAAAAGACGTTCCGTGAAGGTACTACGGATCGAATTGACATGATTAACTGGAACTGGATGTTACCAGGTTTATCTAAGGTATATGCGGGTGTAGATGGCCTGAAAACAGGTTCAACTCCAGAAGCAGGGGATTGCTTCACTGGTACAATTGAAAAAGATGGTATGCGTTTTATTTCTGTAGTTATTAAAACGAAGTCTCGTGATGCACGCTTTGATGAGACAAAGAAACTATATGATTATGGATTTGCTAATTTTGAAATGAAGAAACTATATAAAAAAGATTCTTCAGTAAAAGGACAAGAAACAGTACGAGTAGAAAATGCTAAAGATAAAGATGTAGCAGTTCAAACAAAACAAGCTGTTTCACTTCCAGTGCCAAAAGGAAGTAAAGATGTTTATAAAACAGAATTAAAAGAAGCAAATAAGGGACAAGAAGCACCTATTAAAAAGGGAGCTGCACTTGGCCAAATGGTAATCACACCAAAAGATGCGAATGATCCTGGATTTTTATCCGGTAAGTCATTACAAATAGATCTTGTAACAAAGTCTGCAGTAGAGGAAGCGAATTGGTTTACTCGCTCTATGCGCGGAATTGGTTCTTTCTTTAGTGGTATATGGAATAGTGCCGTTGATACAGTAAAAGGTTGGTTTTAAAAGCTCCTCATTGTAGGGGCTTTTTCTTATTCCTATTTTTCATACCGACTTTATGAAAAAGTAGTAGACAAGCATCTGATAGTTAGTGGTAGAATGTAAGAGTATTCTTAATTTTCGCCTTTAACGGGGAAAAGCAATTCACCTAGGGGGGTTTTTGTAACATGACAAATGTAACAGGGACAGAACGTGTAAAACGTGGAATGGCAGAAATGCAAAAAGGCGGCGTTATTATGGACGTAATTAACGCTGAACAAGCAAAAATTGCAGAAGAGGCAGGCGCAGTTGCTGTTATGGCACTAGAGCGTGTACCAGCAGATATTCGTGCAGCAGGTGGCGTTTCTCGTATGGCAGACCCAACAATCGTTGAAGAAGTTATGGGCGCTGTTTCAATTCCGGTTATGGCAAAATGCCGTATCGGTCATCTTGTAGAAGCACGTGTATTAGAATCATTAGGGGTAGACTATATCGATGAGAGTGAAGTATTAACTCCTGCTGATGAAGTATACCATTTAAATAAACGTGATTACACAGTTCCGTTTGTATGTGGTTGCCGTGATATCGGAGAAGCTGCACGTCGTATTGCAGAAGGTGCATCTATGCTTCGTACAAAAGGTGAACCAGGAACAGGAAACATTGTAGAGGCAGTGCGTCATATGCGCCAAGTCAATGCAGAAATCCGTCAAGTTGCAACTCTACGTGAAGATGAGTTAATGACATATGCAAAAAATACTGGTGCTCCTTATGAAGTACTACTTGAAATTAAACGCCTTGGTCGTTTGCCAGTTGTAAACTTCGCAGCAGGTGGTGTAGCAACACCAGCAGATGCAGCGTTAATGATGCAACTTGGTGCAGATGGTGTATTTGTTGGATCTGGTATCTTCAAATCAGAGAATCCAGAGAAATTTGCACGCGCAATCGTTGAAGCGACGACTCATTATGAGGATTACGAACTAATTGCAAGCCTTTCTAAAGGATTAGGTAATGCGATGAAAGGTATCGAAATTTCAACGTTATTACCAGAACAACGTATGCAAGAGCGTGGATGGTAATTGAAGGAGAACTTTAAAATGGTGAAAATCGGTGTACTAGGTCTTCAAGGTGCAGTTCGTGAGCATATAAAATCAGTTGAAGCAAGTGGTGCGGAAGCTGTTGTTGTAAAGCGTATAGAGCAACTTGAAGAGATTGATGGTCTTATTTTACCAGGCGGTGAAAGTACAACAATGCGCCGTCTTATTGATAAGTATGCTTTCATGGAACCACTTCGTACATTCGCGAAGTCTGGTAAACCAATGTTTGGTACGTGTGCAGGTATGATTCTTCTTGCAAAAACACTTATTGGCTATGAAGAAGCACATATTGGTGCTATGGATATTACAGTAGAGCGCAATGCGTTCGGACGCCAAAAAGATAGCTTTGAAGCCGCACTGTCAATTAAAGGTGTAGGAGAAGAATTTATTGGTGTATTTATTCGTGCTCCGTATGTTGTAAATGTAGCTGATGATGTTGAAGTACTTTCCACACATGGTGATCGAATGGTAGCAGTAAAACAAAATCAGTTTTTAGCTGCTTCATTCCATCCAGAATTAACGGATGATCATCGTGTGACAGCATACTTTGTAGAAATGGTAAAAGAAGCGAAAATGAAAAAAGTTGTATAAGTAACTTGCAACTTGTATAAGATTATAGTAAATTGATGGTAACAATTTTATAAAATAAGCGTGTTGATAGGAAGTAGTAACAAATGCCGTTTCTTATAGAGAGTCGATGGTTGGTGGAAATCGATAGAAACAGTTTGTGAATCCATCCTGGAATGGAATGTGGAATATCTTTATGATTAGTAAACATTCCCGGTGAAGAGCCGTTATTTCTACTTGAGAGGAAAGCGGTAATGCTTTCAACTAGGGTGGCAACGCGGGTTAACTCCCGTCCCTTTATATAGGGACGGGAGTTTTTTGTGTTTTATAAAATAAAAGGAGGAGTATATAATGCTTGATATTAAATTTTTACGTACAAATTTTGAAGAAGTAAAAGCAAAGTTACAGCATAGAGGCGAAGATTTAACTGATTTTGGTCGTTTTGAAGAGCTGGATACGAGAAGAAGAGAATTACTTGTTCAAACAGAGGAATTAAAAAGTAAACGTAACGAAGTATCTCAACAAATCTCTGTATTGAAGCGTGAAAAGAAAGATGCAGAAGCTCTAATTCTAGAAATGCGTGAAGTTGGAGAAAAAGTAAAAGATCTTGATAATGAACTTCGTACAGTTGAAGAAGATTTAGAAAGATTAATGTTATCTATTCCAAATATACCTCATGAATCTGCTCCAATTGGTGAAACAGAGGATGATAATGTAGTAGCACGTAATTGGGGAGAAGTGAAAGAATTTGCTTTTGAACCAAAACCACATTGGGATCTTGCTACAGATTTAGGAATTTTAGATTTTGAGCGTGCTGGGAAGGTAACAGGAAGCCGCTTCGTATTCTATAAAGGTGCTGGCGCGAGATTAGAGCGTGCTTTAATTAGCTTTATGCTTGATCTTCATACTGACGAGCATGGATACGAAGAAGTATTACCTCCGTATATGGTAAACCGTGCAAGTATGACAGGAACAGGACAACTTCCGAAATTTGAAGAAGATGCATTCCGTATTGAAAGTGAAGATTATTTCTTAATTCCAACAGCTGAAGTACCTGTAACGAACATGCACCGTGATGAAATCTTAAATAAAGAGCAACTGCCTATACGATATGCTGCATTTAGCTCTTGTTTCCGTTCTGAAGCAGGTTCAGCTGGCCGTGATACACGTGGCTTAATTCGTCAGCATCAGTTCAATAAAGTAGAGCTTGTAAAATTCGTAAAACCAGAAGATTCTTATGAAGAGTTAGAAAAACTAACAAATGATGCAGAACGCGTGTTACAATTATTAGAGTTGCCATATCGCGTTATGAGCATGTGCACAGGCGATTTAGGATTTACAGCAGCGAAGAAATACGATATCGAAGTATGGATTCCAAGCTATGGCACATATCGTGAGATTTCTTCTTGTAGTAATTTTGAGGCTTTCCAAGCGAGACGTGCAAATATCCGTTTCCGTCGTGAGCCAAACGGCAAACCAGAACATGTTCATACATTAAATGGATCTGGTCTTGCAATTGGACGTACGGTGGCAGCTATTTTAGAGAACTACCAACAAGAAGATGGTACAATTATAATTCCAGAAGTTCTTCGCCCTTATATGGGAGGAAAAACAGTTATTAAGTAAATTTATAAACATTCATCGGTATGAGTGATTGGTAATTATGAGCGTTGTCAGTACTATAATGTAGGAGAGGGAAAGTAAAATTTTCCTTTCCTCATAATTTATTTTAGTAGGGTTGACTAACTGTTTTTCTTTTGATATTATATTTGATGTCAATATGGAGGTATACCCAAGTCTGGCTGAAGGGATCGGTCTTGAAAACCGACAGGCGGCGAGAGTCGCGCGGGGGTTCGAATCCCTCTACCTCCTCCAGATATAATTGACAACAGCGCATATAAGTGGAGATTGGAGAACTCGTTACCAACACGTAACGAGTTTTTATTTTAAAACCAATCATAAAGTATGGTGTAAGGCGATTTTGTCCTTATTACACACTCATATTCCGATGATTATCTTCATAGATATGAAAGGAGTCAACATGGATCTTATTATACAAACGTTTCCTTTAGATGGAAAAACTTTATATTATGTACAATGTCCTGTCTGTAAGAACAATAGAATTTTAAACAGTGGTGCAAATGTGTCACGCATTATAAGTGATGATACATTCCGTAAACTTTGTGGTTGCACTTGTGATGTAAAGCAAACTGCGACAAAAGTAGAGGCGCCAAAAAAAGTTGAAAAAGCAGCTGTAAA
Organism: Bacillus sp. GW823-FHT06B01; assembly: GCF_058952315.1. Classification (NCBI taxonomy): domain Bacteria; kingdom Bacillati; phylum Bacillota; class Bacilli; order Caryophanales; family Bacillaceae; genus Bacillus; species Bacillus sp. GW823-FHT06B01. The sequence goes on from NZ_JBXAHR010000016.1 coordinate 7,974, forward strand.
GAAAGAAGCAGCTCCAAAACGTACAGGTAAAGTATTAACAGCAGTGATTAACGGGAAAGAAATGACTGTTAAAGAGATTGCTGAAACATACGATATTAGTACAAGTACTGTTCGTCAGCGTATTAACGCTGGAAAACCTGAGAGTGAAATTATTGCTCCGACAAAAAAGAAGTAATTTAATAGAAAAACCCGTGCGTATGCACGGGTTTTTTATTTTACAAGTTTGCGTGTTTGTTTTAAAAAATGGCCAATTTTTTTAATGATTGGTTCAATTGAATCACCATCTTTTAAAATATCGTATTCATTAATGTTTAATCGTAAAACAGGGCATGCATTAAAGTTATTAATCCAGTTTTCGTAACGGCCATGCATCTCTTTCCAATACTCAATTGGTGTTTGTTGTTCCATCGGACGTCCGCGTTCTTGGATACGATCAACAATATCATCGAAAGAACCTTCTAAGTAAATTAATAAATCAGGATGAGGGAAGTAAGGAGTCATGACCATAGCGTCAAATAAACCTTTGTATGTTTCATAATCAGTTTCCGTCATTGTACCTTTTTCATGATGCATCTTTGCAAAAATTCCAGTGTCTTCATATATAGAGCGATCTTGAACAAAACCGCCACCGTATTCAAAAATTCTTTTTTGTTCTTTAAATCGTTCTGCTAAAAAGTACACTTGCAAGTGGAAGCTCCAGCGTGTGAAATCAGCATAGAACTTGTCCAAATACGGGTTCGAATCTACCTTTTCAAATGATGTGCGATAACCTAAAGCGTTAGCTAATGCAGTTGTCATAGTTGATTTTCCGACACCTACTGTTCCAGCAATAGTGATTACTGCGTCATTTGGTATATCATATTTTTGCCTTAAATTCATTGTTATTCCGACTCCTTTAAGAGAGTATTTTGAAGGGCGGATAGGATGACGTTTAAATCATCAGGATTTTTTACAAAATCCATATCGTCTCCGTTAAATTTTAATACTGGGATATCTGGATGATCTTTTTTAAAAGTATCCATTGCTGTTTCGTAATCTTTTGTGAGCTGTAGTAAGTAATTTGGATCCATGTTTTTTTCGAATTCTCTTCCGCGCATCGCAATTCGTGTTTGTAATGTTTCCAAGCTAGCTGTTAAATAAACGATAACGTTTGGTACAGGCATATCTTGTGTAAGTATACGATAGATTTGCATGTACTTGTCATATTGAGAATTCTTTAATGTACGGGATGCGAAAATTAAATTTTTAAATATATGATAATCCGCTACTACTGGTTTCCTTTGATTCAAATACTTTATGTTAATATCTTCTAATTGTTTGTATCTATTACAAAGAAAGAACATCTCTGTTTGAAAACTCCATTCGTCGATGTCTTCATAGAATTTTCCTAAAAAAGGATTCTCATCAACAATTTCTTTTAGTAAGTGGAGTTGCATGTGAGTTGAAATTGCCTTCGCAAGTGAGGTTTTTCCAACACCAATTGGTCCTTCAACCGTGATAAATGGTACTCCGGTCACGCTGTTTCCTCCTTTCAATCAGTGATTTACCGTGACTACTAAAAACACAAAACAGAATTATTGTAGCACAGGAGGGAAGCGAGCGGGTTAATTTGATATAAAAAGTTAGAAAATAAATATATGTATTAATTAATTTTTATTTGAGATGACGGTACTATATTTGCTTTTAATGTGGCTTCCATTATTTTTAAAGCATGCAGATTATCCTGATCATGATTAGAGGCAATACAGTCCTGTGGTACATACAGTGTATAATTTCTCATATGAGCATCGTTAGCTGTAAAGAGGATACATATATTCCCGGCGACTCCTGTCAATATTAGATTTTCTATTTTTAAATAGCCTAATAAAGAATTTAAAGGTGTTTCATAAAAAGCAGAGTAATGTGGTTTAATAAAAATGTAATCATCAGTATTTGGAGCAATCTTATGAATGATATTTTCACTATACTCATTTGTACAATGAGTAATTAGTTGGTCAATATCAGATCTCCAAAGTTGATAATGGTCATTAACATAAATTATGGGGTAGCCAAAGGATTTCATTGTTTTCTTTAATTGTAAAATAGGGTTTGTTATAATTTCGCATTTTTTGGCTAGGGTGGGCCCGTGTGAAAATTGAAAATCATTAATCATATCGATAATGAGTAAGGCAGTATTCTTCATATGTAATCCCCTCTCTTTTTTATTAGGGTGGATTGAATTTGTAAAAGTTATCCCATGTGTAGCAAATGGAAAAAAGTGTATTTTATTTGAGGTGAAAGGACTATGGTATGGAACACGATCAAGATATTTATTTTATGCAGTTAGCAATAGAAGAGGCTAAAAAAGCAGAGGCAATACGAGAAGTACCGATTGGTGCAGTTATAGTGTTAGATGGTGAAGTAATTAGTGTTGCTCATAATTTAAGAGAAACTGAACAAAGATCAATAGCTCACGCTGAGTTATTAGCTATTGATGAGGCGTGCAAAAAATTAAGGACATGGCGTTTAGAAGATGCGACGTTATATGTAACATTAGAGCCTTGTCCGATGTGTGCGGGTGGAATTGTTTTATCACGAGTGAAGCGAGTTGTATATGGTGCAAGTGATCCGAAAGGTGGATGTGCAGGGACTTTGATGAATCTTTTAACGGATGAACGCTTTAATCATCAATGCGAGGTAGTTGCTGGTGTATTAGAAGAAGAATGCGGTACTTTGTTAACAAACTTTTTTAGAGAGCTTCGTAAAAAAAGAAAAGCGATAAAAAAATTAGAGAAAAGTAACGAGAATTAACGTATTTGCATTTTGTAAAAAAACAAGTTATACTGATAATGCCTTTTAATGAAGGCAACCGAATATTGGTTTTAACTTTGCCGTGCTAAGCGGGGAGGTAGCGGTGCCCTATACTCGCAATCCGCTCTAGCGAGGCCGAATCCCTTCTCGAGGTTATGCTGCTGTAAGGTCTGCCTTAAGTAAGTGGTGTTGACGTTTGGGTCCTGCGCAACGGGACCCCGTGAACCTTGTCAGGTCCGGAAGGAAGCAGCAATAAGCGGGTCTTCTCGTGTGCCGCAGGAGTGCCTGAACCGAGCTAACTGCTTGAGTAACGCTTATGGTACGTAATCGACAGAAGGTGCACGGCAGTTATATATGTATACAAAACTCACCTTAATACTAAGGTGGGTTTTTTGTATAGAAAATAACTTTTGGAATCTATAAACAGAATGGGTTATAATAAATAAGATAATAACCTTTGAGGGAGGCCGTATTTTCGTGTCATACCAAGCGTTATACCGAACATGGAGACCGCAAAAATTTGAAGATGTAGTTGGTCAAAAGCACGTGACAAAAACGTTGCAAAATGCCCTTCTTCAAGAGAAAGTTTCACATGCTTATTTATTTTCTGGGCCGAGGGGAACAGGAAAAACGACAATTGCAAAAGTATTTGCAAAAGCAATCAACTGTGAACATGCTCCGGTAGCTGAACCTTGTAATGAATGTCCTTCTTGTTTGGGGATTACACAAGGATCTATTTCAGATGTATTAGAAATTGATGCGGCTTCAAATAACGGTGTAGATGAAATTCGAGATATTAGAGATAAAGTAAAATATGCTCCAAGTGCTGTAGAATATAAAGTATACATTATTGATGAAGTCCACATGCTTTCTATGGGTGCCTTCAATGCGCTTTTAAAAACGTTAGAAGAGCCGCCAGGACACGTCATCTTTATTTTGGCGACAACAGAACCGCATAAGATTCCGCCTACAATCATTTCACGTTGCCAGCGTTTTGAATTTCGAAAAATATCAGTAAATGATATTGTTGAGAGATTATCGACGGTTGTGACGAATGAAGGTACGCAAGTAGAAGATGAGGCGTTACAAATTGTTGCACGTGCGGCTGAAGGTGGTATGCGTGATGCGCTTAGTCTTATTGATCAGGCAATATCTTATAGTGATGAGACAGTTACGACAGAAGATGTATTAGCTGTGACAGGTTCTGTTTCCCAGCAATACTTAGGTAACTTAGTAGAATGTATACGTGAAAATGATGTATCAAGAGCATTACGTATCATAGATGAGATGATGGGTAAAGGGAAAGATCCAGTTCGTTTTATGGAGGATTTCATTTACTATTATCGCGATATGCTTTTATATCAAACCTCATCACAACTGGAACATATGTTGGAACGAGTAATGGTAGATGAGCAATTCCGGATGTTAAGTGAAGAAATGCAACCGGAAGTAATCTATGAAATCATTCATACGCTTAGTAAGGGACAACAGGAAATGAAGTGGACAAATCATCCGCGAATTTTCTTAGAAGTTGTTATGGTACAACTGTGTCAACAGTTTATGATGCAAGCGAACGGTGCAGATCGTTTACAAGCAATTATGAACAGGATGCAGCAATTGGAGAAAGAGTTAGAACAAGTCAAAAAGAATGGTGTGCCGGCTGGTGTGCAGCAAGAAGTCAGAGAGACACGTGCAACACCAAAGCCAGTGCGTACAGGTAGTATGAAAATTCCTGTTGGACGCGTAAATGAAGTGTTAAAGCAAGCAAAGCGTCAGGATTTAGAACAATTAAAAGCTGTGTGGGGTGAGTTGTTAGGAAGACTCAAATCATTCAACAAAGTAGCGTTTGCTGTTTTATTAGAAAATAGCGAACCGGTAGCGGCTTCGGATGATACTTACGTTTTAGCGTTTCAATATGAGATTCACTGTAAAATGGCAAGCGAAAACCGAGAAGCTATGGATACAGTGGAACAAGCCTTATTTGAACTGTTAAGTAAAAGATTAAATATGATTGCCATTCCAAAAAGTGAATGGGGTAAAATCCGTGAAGATTTTTTACAGCGTGAAGGCGAGAATTCTGAAGAAAGCCCAGAGAAAAAAGAAGATCCTCTTATAGAAGAGGCAGTAAAATTAGTAGGACAAGAACTTATTGAAATAAAAGAGTAATAATAATTAGGAGGAATTAATTATGATGCGTGGCGGAATGGGAAATATGAATAATATGATGAAGCAAATGCAAAAGATGCAAAAAGATATGGCAAAAGCGCAAGAAGAACTTGGCGAAAAAACAGTTGAAGGTACAGCTGGCGGCGGTATGGTCACAGTTATTGCAAATGGTCATAAGCAAATTCTTGAAGTGAAAGTTAAAGAAGAAGTAGTAGATCCAGAAGATATCGAAATGTTACAAGACTTAGTGTTAGCTGCAACGAATGATGCACTTAAAAAAGCTGATGAACTTTCAAACTCTACAATGGGTAAATTTACAAAAGGCTTAAACTTACCAGGTGGAATGTTCTAGGAGGATACTGATATATGCATTATCCAGAACCGATATCGAAATTAATTGATAGTTTTATGAAGTTGCCAGGAATCGGACCGAAAACAGCGGTTCGATTGGCATTTTTCGTATTAGATATGAAAGAAGATGATGTGTTAGGTTTTGCAAAAGCACTTGTGAATGCGAAGCGAGATTTAGCGTATTGTTCTGTATGCGGACATATTACTGACCGCGATCCTTGTTATATTTGTAATGATTCGCATCGAGATCAGTCGATTGTTTGTGTTGTGCAGGAACCGAAAGATGTAATCGCAATGGAAAAGATGAAAGAGTATCAAGGTGTATATCATGTGTTACGTGGTGCGATTTCTCCAATGGAGGGAATTGGACCGGAAGACATTAATATCCCGCAACTTTTAAAGCGACTGCATGATGAAACGGTACAAGAAGTGATACTAGCAACAAACCCTAATATTGAAGGGGAAGCTACAGCGATGTATATATCCCGCCTCTTAAAGCCGACAGGTATTAAAGTAACTCGTATTGCACATGGTCTGCCAGTTGGTGGAGATTTAGAATATGCAGATGAAGTGACACTGTCGAAAGCGTTAGAAGGTCGTAGAGAAGTATAAGAGGAGAAACAAAAATGTTCTTTCAAAAAAAGGGTAAATTGCGTAAAGAGTATGATGATAAGCTAATTGTACTATTAGAAAAAGTGAAGAATGAATGGTTACGTCAGAAGAGAATGGTTGAACAAAGTGTGGAACCATCTCAAGATGTACTTTGTTCTTTGAAAATAGCAGAGGCGAAATATTTCTTCTTGTTAAAAGAAGCAAAACGTCGTCCTGTAAAAATGGAACAATGGTAAAAGGTTCTGCTGAAAAAGCAGAACCTTTTATTTTATTTATTAAATATTTAGTGGTTACTTCGTTTGGAAAGAAAGATTAATGGTTTTTATGAAGAAAGTGTTGCCGAATGAAGATTAACAAGATAAAACAACTGGAGTTGTAGGGTAAATGTTCTTTTTTATCGCCTTGTCCCATACAAATAAATATGTATAGATAACTTTCATAAGGAGGAAAAAATGAATTCTACAGTTGTTATTGTCGGTATTCTTACTTTAGTTTTTATCTTTCTTGTTTTTGGTGTTTCTTCTAAGCCGTTACGTTTTATAGGAAAAGCGCTCTTTCATGTTACTTTAGGGATAGCATTACTCTTTATCGTAAATGTTGTAGGAACATATTTTGATTTTCATATTCCAATTAACTTGGGAACCGCAACAATCACAAGTATATTAGGCCTACCTGGTGTTGCTGCTTTAGTGGTTATTAAGCTTTATATCATGCCAAGATAAAATTATTTTGGCATTTTTTTAAAAAGTGTTGACGAACAAATGATTAATATGGTAAATTAATAAGCGTCGTCAGGAACGAAAGAAAAAAGTTGTTGACAGATTTAACGCAAAATGTTAAATTATAAAAGTCGCTGAAACGCGATGTTGAACTTTGAAAACTAAACGAAACAAACAACGTGAAACGTCAATTTTTATTTTTAG
>NZ_JBXAHR010000017.1:0-11794 GCF_058952315.1 Bacillus sp. GW823-FHT06B01
CTTGGAGTAATTACTTTAGAATGTGTTTTAATTCCAAACGTAATCTGATCGATATCTGTTTCGAAATCTGCTAATTGGTTAGGCTCTGTCCCACGAAATGCTAGGATTATATCATCATAATGTGTTGCATTTTCTTTGTAATCTTTTTTCGGTACTACTGCAATAGCTTCTAATCCATTTTTTACTTTTTGACAATCTGCATTAATTGATTCTATAACTACCCATTTCTTACCATCGACCCCTTTTATTTCCGCTCCTTTGTGTAAAGAATCATCGTCATAAACGTTACTTGATAACTCGAAATAATCTTCATCTGTCGCAATTGGATTTTTTTTGAATTCACTCATATGTTTCAACTCGTTTCATGGTATATTTTAACTATATTCAAATACAAGGGGATTTTAAATGAAAAAGAAATTGGTAATTATTTTATCCATTATTTGTATTATAGCAGGAGGATATTTTACTATGGAATACTTAAAACAAAAAGAAGAAGAGGAAAAGTTTTGGAAAGTACAAGAAGTACGAGTAGAAAAGTATATTCGTTATAATATTCAGGATGTAAAATCTATCACATTTACAGAACATAAAGTAAATCCAATGGGTATTCCTTATATAAAAGGATATATAAATGATGATAAGGAATTGTGGTTTAATGCTAGTATAAGTACTACAGAAAACTTTGAAGATAAATTCTCGCGTTCTGGAGAACTTGGAAAACTAATAAAAGACCCTGAAAAATCAGTATCTGAAATTGAAAAAGAAGAGAAGGAAAAGAAACAAGAGTAGTCTTTGCGATTACTCTTGTTTCTTATTATAGAAAAATAAAATATTTGAAAGTTTTTAACAATGGATTATAATATATTTAGTAAAATTAACCAAATGCGTATTTTACTCATTATGTACTAAAGGGGAGATAAAAATGGCAGGACAAATTCGTATGTCACCAGAGGAGCTTAAATCGAAAGCGACTCGATATGGACAAGGTGCAAATCAAATTGAGGACATTTTACGTCAACTACAAAACTTACAAAATGAATTAAGAGGAGAATGGGAAGGCCGTGCATTTGAAGGTTTTGACCAACAGTTCAATGAATTAAAGCCAAAAGTACAAAACTTTGCACAGCTATTACAAGAAATTAATATGCAGCTTAATAAAACTGCAGAGGCTGTTGCTTCTCATGATGAAGAATTATCACGTAATTTCGGTTTGAAATAAGAAATGTTGTCATTTTTACATAAAATTCTTGGAAAATGATAGAAAGTAGACTAGTATTCAAAAGTTTACTTTCAATAAAATGAAAAGAGTCCTATTAATTTAGGACTCTTTTCATTTTAGGGTAATAAAGGGAGTAAAGTGATCAGTAGTAGAGGTCGTTGCATGTGTTGGTCAATCAAAACGGACCTAGCGAAGCGAAGGGAGTATTTGACTTGACCAACTAGACTACACCCCGAACCCTCTTGGTATTGAACAAACCACTGTTTGTTCCTGCCAACCGGCGAGGGAGCCCCTCAAGGATTGAGGGGTTGGGGAGTTCGATTGATGGGGTCAAGGGGAAGTGTTCCCCTTGTAGGTTCGGACAAAGTCCGAGAGTTTTGCCATGCTAGACATGGCTCGGCGAAGTCGAAAAGCGTCGTAGACCCCTATCAATTTTGATGCGTTAGCGTCAAAATACGTATAGGGTTACGTTAATTGACATCATTTCGTCGCTTTGCTAGACTGATGGTATCAATTAATCTAGGGAAAGTGGTGGCACTTTATGTTGGGTTCTATCTCATTTAATCAATCTCACCAAAGTTCATTAAGCCATAATAACAGAGAAAATATTCATGGGAATCCTGGCATTGATCCATCCAGGTTACATGAGAATATTTATTTTGTTCAAAAGGATATCCGAAGTGTATACAAGGATATCTTTCAAGAAGCGGTGGACAAATATAACGAGAAACAAAAACGAAATGACCGTAAAATTGATGATTATTATGACAAAATACATAAAGACGATAAGACGCATGAGCAACGAGAATTAGTCGTAGCGATCGGGGAAGGGAAAGATGACTCGAAATATAGGGAAGCCAAAAAGGAAGCGCTGAAGCGTTATGCTGAGGCTTTCCAAGAGAGAAATCCAAACCTAGCGGTTTATAACATGGTTTTACATGATGATGAAGCGAATCCGCATTTACATATTAACTATGTACCGAATTTTGAAAGTAGTCGAGGATTAACGAGGCGTGTCGGAATGGATAGAGCTTTGCAGCAACAAGGTGTAGAAGGAACAGGAAGAAAGTTAATTGCACATTGGAGGGAATTAGAAACAGCCTATATTGAGCAATTAGCGAAAGAATACATTCCGAATTTTGAACGTGCTAATGTAGGTTCTCATAAGTACATGAAAGTCCGTCAATACAAGGAATATGCAGAAGCGAAGTCAACTATTGAAAATCAAGTACAAGAAAAAGAAACAGAATTGCAAACGATTGACGATCATTTAAAAAACGTTGAAGAGAAAACAAACGAATTACATGTAGTGAAAAAGAGTTTGGAAGGTGATGTCGTTGATACGTACAAAGAATTAGAGGTAGTGAAACAACAAGTAGAGAGCGAAAGTGAAAAGCTGAAGTTAATTGGTCAGCGTCATATAGAGTTAGAAAAAAGAGTAGAACAAATGCAAAAAGAATTAGATAGTACTATGGATCAAGTACCAAATGAACCTGTTAAAATTCCATTTTTACGTAAAGAAGTAGTAGTAGAAGTACAGGATAAAATGTTTGGAAAAGCTGAAATCACGAAGAAACAGACAAGAAATTTTGTGTTATCACCAGAACAATATCAAGAAATAACAAAACAAGTGAATGCAGCGGTTACTATCAAAAAGGATTATGAGCGTTTGAAAAAGACAGACTTTGTGAAAGAGAACGAGAGTTTAAAAGTGAATGCAGAGGGATGGATGAAAGAAAATCGAACGTTGAAACAAGAAAAAAGTAAGTTGCAAAAAGAAGTTGGTGTATTAAATAGAGAAATTAGCTCATTAAAAGCTCATATAAAGGGGTTGCAGATGAATATAAGAGTTTTGTATGTACAAACGAAAAAAGTTTTTAAAGAGCAATTTAAGGCGTTTAGAGGGATTATTAAAAATGAATTGGATAGTAAGGGAATAGATAATCAATTTGAACGTGAGCATAAAAAAGAAATGAATAAACATCGTGGATTGGATATGGAGCGATAAAATAGTAAGGAAACTTTGTTTTTATCTTTAAGGTTATTGAAAACGTGATAGAATGAAAAAAAGAGCCATGCGGGAACATGACTCTTTTCATAGGGTATTCTACGAAAATACCTAAACTTCATTTATCTGATTATAGATTATCATAATTTGATTTATAATCAAATAGCAAAAAATAGGTGTTTTTGTTGATTCCCTCAATTAAGGAGGAATTAACCTAGATATGACAAAAAAAATTATTGATTTTGAACAAGCTGAAAAAAAGGCAAAAGAAAGAGATAGTAAAATTAATAGCATTTATGAAAAACTTGAAGGTAGTGGTGGACTTTCTGAAGAAGAAAGAGTCATTATGCTGCAAGTATTAAGTAAAATGTCTGGTGGAGAAGAGTATTTTATTGGTAAAAAGAAAAAACCTACAGATCGGGTGAGATTTGTTCAAATGATTACAGAGAATATTGATTATTTATGTGAAATTGGTTATTTAACTCAACCAGAAAAAGCATTTTTATTTGATATTTCAAGATTTCTAGAATTTAAATCAAATGTTATTGTTGAAAAAAATGAAAATGATGATATAAAACCGAATACAGCGTCTCCTAGTTATTTGGCTAAGAAATTAGGAAAAACAAGGACTTCTATTTCAAAAATGATGAATGAATTGCTTGAAAAAGGGGTTTTAGGAGTTGCAGAAACAGGTGTAATAACTGAAGATGGAAGGGCTTGTTCAGCAAGAACTTGGTTTGTTAATCCTAATATATTATGTAATTCACCTAAAGATGATATTGATAGAGCGACTCAACAAATTTTTTCAAAGGCATTACGTAATATCAAAATCGAAGGTAATAAGAAAAAACATAAACTACCAATTTATTTATTTTAGATGTCAATTTTTATATTGACATCTTTTTTTATTTAGGATTTTCTATTTTTTAGGTGTTAAAAAAAATTAACACAGGTGTTAATTTTTTTTAACACCTCATGTCTTATAAACCCTTGATATTACTGACTTTCTTTACTTTGCTCTTCTCACTCTTATATATAGGGCTAAAAGTTCCGCAAGGAACAGGTAGTATTTTTGAGCAAACAACGCTCAAAAATCTCCACCTTCATAATAAAAAAGTCGGTTCGTTTATCCTCACCTAAAGACTATTGTCTTTTCTTTTTTATTATGTCCTTGCAAAACGTTTTTCGGCTCGTGTGCTTTTCTCGCCAAGCCGACAGACAAAAAGCAAAGCAATGGTTCTCGACTTGGACTAGCAAGTATACGAGCCGAACCGCCTAGATCATTCGTCCCCAAATAGTTTTTATTCAAAAATTGATACGTAATACGTGGGGTTTCGTCCCCACACGACGAGCCAGCACTCTAGCCAAAAAGCAAAGGGAAGACTAAAAGATAATATAAAACCAGACTAAGAACAAAATAAGCTGCCCATATGGACAGCTTATTTACATAATTTTCGTTATTGGTAGCAAGTTTTTTTCTATGCAATGGTCAGGTGTTAGGTAGTATTTTCCCATTAAAATAGTTTAATTATTAGAAGATCTAATCAATCAGATTTATTGACATTAGGGTGGATTATAGTTTAATATTTAGAAAAATATCTAAATATAAATATTACGGTTTAGTTTTAAGATAAGGGGGAAAGAAATTGAATCAAGCTTTTAAAGCTTTAGCGGATCCCACAAGAAGAAAAATCTTAGATTTATTAAAGGATTCGGATTTAACGGCCGGAGAAATTGCAGAACATTTTGATATGACAAAACCTAGTGTTTCACATCATTTAAATCTTTTAAAGAATACAAAATTAGTACAGGACGAAAAAAAAGGACAATTTATTATTTATTCTCTTAATACTACAGTGTTTCAAGATTTAATTGCGTGGTTTTTTACTTTTACTGAAAAAGAATAGGTTCAATAAGAAAGGTGATTTCTATGAAAAAACATATTTTCCCTTTAATAATTATCATTTTGACGACCTTAATGTGGATTATTACGTTTAATCAACTACCTTCTAAATTAATAACGCATTGGGATATTAATGGTGTTAGTAATTCATATTCTGATAAATTTGTAACAATGCTTTTATTTATTGGTTTAATGATTGGACAATATTTATTATCAATATTGTTAACGAAAATTGATCCTAAAAAGGTAAATTACGAAAAATTTTCTAAAGGATATAATATAGTTTTTAATATGATGTTAGTAATTTTAGCAATTATTAATGTAATAACTATACTGACAGGTTTAGGATATAACCTTCCAATTATTACGTTGGGACATGTAATATTAGGTGGTATTTTCATCATATTAGGGAACTATCTACAACAAGTAAGACCAAACTTTTTTATAGGAATTCGTACTCCTTGGACATTAAGTAGTGAAAAAGTGTGGAAGGATACCCATAGATTTAGTTCTAAATTATTTGTTATTGCAGGTATAGTAATTATTTGTGCAATGTTTATGCCTATAAGTTGGACACAGCCTATTATTTTTACATCCGCTATTATATGTATTGTATTATCTATGCTCTCTTCATATTTGTTTTTTAGAAAATCTATAAAATAAAAAACAAAAACAGGCCATGAATAAACATTCATGGCCTGTTAACATAACGTCCTATTATCGGTAGCAACTATTTTGATAGAATCCTTGTAGAAACAAGGATTCTTGCTTTCATGTCTATTTATCTCTTATACATGATTTTATACATCGTTGATATAGCGGGGATTCTAGGGATCCCCGCTATTCTTTTTTTGCATAAAATCTTGTATAAATAAAAAAGCTTTTGATGTTATTATCGAGAAGTAATACATATCGGTGGTAAAATCGGAATGTATTTCGGAAATTAAATCGGTTTTAAAATCGGTTTTCATATCGGTTGTAAGTACATTCCGATTTTGATTGGAATGTTGGTTTAATCGTGTTTTTTAAGTAAAAAACGTATTCCGTTTTTTGGGGAGGAATAAAAATTGGAACTAAAATCGGAAATGCACACACCGAAAATTGTTGCGGATCTTTTAGGAATCACACCCGATTTGTTAAAGGTATGGTCAAATGAATTTAATATACAAACAGAGCGAAGTCAGGGAGGACATCGTAGATACTCGAAGGAAAATATAGAAGAATTAAAAGCAATAAAAGAAAAAATACAGGCCCAAAAATGGTCTTACGATCAAGTTCGGTCATGGCGAAACGGAGAACTTGATTCGTTTGTTTCAAAAGAAGAAAAATCAGAATTAGAAAAGAAACTGAATGAAGTATTAGAAAATCAACAGTTACAAAATCAATTTAATCAAGCACTCGTTCAGAAACTACAAGAAATTACGAATGAATTGGTTACAACAAAAGAACATTTAGCGAATACGGAGAAAAAGTTAACTGAAGTAGAAGGGAAAAACAGTGAATTAGAAGTTTTTATAGAGAAGAAGCTAGAGAAACGAGATCAGTTATTGCTTGAAAACATTAGAGATATGCAGGCACAAAATCAGAAACAAAAACGGAAAGGTTTTTTCGGTTTGTTTAAAAAGTAAATTTGGCTGGTATTTTATGTAGGGTTCTAATGTCGGAAAAAGAAGAATAGAAATATAGCATACATACAATAAGGGAATGCAGTATAGATCAGTCTACAAGCATTCCCTTGCTATTGATATGTTATGTGTTTAGTAAAGTATTATTATAGTATAGGACCATAAATAAATATTAATAGGGTTATTAAAGCTTCAATTAAAGATATTATAAAAATTATTTTATAGTTTACTTTTATGTTTTTATAACTTAATTTTTGACCTATATAATTAAGCAATAAAAATATAAAAAAAAGTGGAAGTGTAGATAATAAAATATTTAACATAATAAAACCTCCTTTTTTGTAAAATCTTGACTTTTCTGAAAACAAATGTAACATAGTGTTTGAGAGTGGAAAATATTTCAATAAAAGGGGGATTTTTGTGTCTTTGTTTAAACGTGTTGTAAAATTGTTATTTGTTTTTGGTTTAATCTTTTCAGGAATTGCTGGTTTTAATACGTCTAAGGTGTCTGCAGATTCTAAAGAGGTTAATTATCAAGCTTTAACTTCAGAACAGTTAAAAGAAATTAATGAGAAATTAGAAGAAATGAAGAATGATATTAATTTACAACTTTCTGAAGGTAAAGAAGATGTTTTTTCTAGTAGAAAAGTATCTTTTTCCGATGAGCCTTTAATTATGGCTTTTAATAGTGTTGATAATTTTAATGGTAATGGTTTTGCACTTGCGGCACAACAAAAGAAAAATTTCTCTGGTTATGTGGCTAATACATTTCCGGGAGCTGGTTTTAAACATACTGTTTCTGGATGGTTTTTATATGGTTCAGGTAAAGTAGGTAACTATGATTATGATCCAGATTTAACAGGTCCATTGTATTCTAAGAGCAATTCTACTAAAGCAAATAGACTTGATGACAGTGTAGTTCGTATTACTAGTAGTGGAACATTTAAAGCATTAAAGTATGCACCAGTTGAGTATAGTACTAAGGTTGTTATTGAATTGTATGGTAGTGGAACGTATAGAGTTGTTACAGCTAAAATTAATTAATTTTTATGTCAGAATAAATAACTGTTAGAAATATTTTGAGTGGGTGGATATTTATGAGAAAAGTCATTGCTGGTTTATTTGTTGTTGCAACCACTTTATCAGCCCCGTTTGTAGGGTTTAGTGAGGCTTCTGCAGCAAGTGCATCAAATGCAGTTTTACAAGCTAGTCAAACATCTTCATCAACTTCTAGGATTACTGTGAATGGTTCTATGAAAATAGTTGTTCAAAATTGGGGAACAAAAGATATAGGCTATACTATTTTTAAAAGAGGATCTGTTTATGCGACTGGTAATCTAAAAGGTGGAAAAAGTTATAATAACACTATATCTTTGCCAAAAGATGATTATTCAGTAAGGTTATATTGTGGTGGTCCTTCTGGTGGTTCAACTGGCTGTTCTGGTCAGGTCTCTATTGCTAATAAATAAAAAAAGCCCTGTAAAGGGCTTTTTTTATTTATTGGGGTACCAGGGTTTTGGAAAAAAACTAGGCTAAGCAAAAAATACAATAAGGGAATGCAGTATAGATCAGTCTACAAGCATTCCCTTGCTATAAAAATGTTAATAATATTTTAATGATGTTGCTACTATGTATGTCATATTGATTAAGAATAAAAAGATTAATATATCTAGTGTTAAAAAGACATATAATATTATTTTTATCTTTTTAGATATTTCGTTTTTAATCATATATATAATGAATAGCATTGTAGTTGTTTGGAATAGCATGGTAAAAAATAAAAATGTAATAGCAAATACCATATTCCCTGGTATAAATGGAGTATTCATTATAAGTAGAGAACTAATTATATTAAGAATAAGCGTAGTTAGTATAAAAATATATTTATAGATGTTTTTAATTTTGATCACCTACTTTAATTTTTTGTTTGATAATATAGTTGTTTATTTTTATGGTTATATATAAGTATTTTGTTATTATTTTCGTCTACAATGTAAACATCTTTTTCTTGCCAATCTATCCCGTGAGGTATATCTTTTTCGATTGAAAATAAAACGTCTTTATTTCTAAAAGGAATTGAATTTTGATTAGCATGAATGTTTATTTCATGTTCTTTTGTTTGAATGCTATAATCTCCTGAATAATTGGAGAAGAACGGTGTTAATTTACTATAAATATATAAAATTTCTTTTTTATCGCTTTCTTGATAAAAGTGGGAATTAATAACCTTTAAATCTGATGTTTTTATGTCTTTTGGTATAAGTAAAAAGGCAACGAGACAATAAAATATAACGACAATAGTAATTAAAGAATATATGTAGAGAGCGGCTATTAATAAATATCTTTTATAATTGCTTTGTTTTATTATCTGATTTTGCAAATTTGAATCCTCCTTTAATAAAGAATCAATTGAAACATTAAATAGATTGCTTAAGGCTAATAAATTGGTTAGATCAGGAAGACTTTTTCCTAGTTCCCATTTAGATATAACTTGTCTTGAAATAAATAATTGGCTGGCTACATCTTCTTGTGTCATGTTATTTATTAATCTTAAATGTTTTATTTTTTTTCCAATGTCCATATATGTACCTCCTTTAATCACTTTAATTATTCTAATGTTAAATAGTAAGAAACGCATCGTAGCGTTATAAAAAAGGCATGCAATGATCTGTTGCGAACTCTTTTATTGTGATTTACCTACTAAAAAAATGTATTAGCGTGGGTTTTATGTCAAAATTCTGGTAGTACCCAAAAATTAATGAATTGATTATGTAAAAAAAGTACCTTGAGATATTCTGAAGGTACTTTTTTATTTAAAAGGGTATAATTAGTGGAAAAAGGAGGTTTTTTTGGTTTTGAATAAATTTTTTTCCACTTTATTAGGACTAGCAATTATAGGAGCATTTTGTTATGGTGTTTTTTATTCTTTAAGTTGGTTTTATCAAAGTTTTTTATCTTTAGATGCTAGGATTTCAGCTGCTCTTATTACTGGTCTTTTTGCAATCTTGGGTGCATCATTATCTATTTCTATTCCTAAGTATTTTGAAAAAAAGAAAGAAATAGAGTCTTATCATAGAGATCAAAAAAGTCCTATGTATAGAGAATTACTTGATTTTCTCTTTACTATATTTATGGGGCAAAAAGCTGGTAAGCAAATGAGTGAAAAGGAATTAATAGAATTCATGTCTAAATTTACCCAAAATATAATTTTATGGGGTTCGGAAGATGTTATTAAACAATATGGTGTTTTCCGTAATTATTTTATGAATCGTCCTGTAGATCAGGAAACAGATTTGGAAGAAATAAAAATAATGGAGGATTTATTATTAGCTGTTCGTAAGGATATGGGACATAATAATAAACATTTAGAAACTGGTGATTTATTATCATTATTTATTAATGATTTAAAGGATTATCTTGATAAAGAAAAAACAGCATAATTTCAAATTTAATAGATTTGTTCAAAACAAACCTATTAAATTTGAAATGTATCTAATATATTATCTTTTTCTTCTTTATTGATTCCAATATATTTAAGTGTGACTTGAGGTGTGCTGTGATTCAATATTTCTTGTAACATGGCCACATCTTTTGTTTGTTTATAGAACCAATAGCCGAAGGTTTTGCGCATAGTGTGGGTCCCGATAGATTCTACACCGGCAAAATCTCCGGCTTTTTGCAATTGTCGATAAGCTTGGATCTTACTAATGGGTTGATCTCCTTTTCGTGATGGGAATAACCAGGTATTTTCTAGGGTTTGAGCATATGAGTAGACCTCATCAAAAATAGAAGTAAGATTAATCATGCGTTCTTTCTTCGTTTTTCCCTCTTTGATCTTGAATTCTTTTCTCTTTTTCTGTTTTAACCTTAATATAGTTTGTATTTCGATTTGGAGTAGATCGCTGATACGTAATCCTGTATTGATTCCAATTAGGAATAGAATATAGTCTCGTTCTGAACAGTGTCGTTTTAAAGCCCATTTCATATCTTCGATCTGTTCTTTGCTACGGATAGGTTGGACATCAATGAGATGTGGTTTTTTATTCATGAATTTACGGCCCCTTTACTTACAGTGATTTGAATGTATACTTTTGTTGTGTATTTTGAGGATATCAGCGGATTCGGTGGTAAGTCAATGATTAAGGGGAAATGAATGTAAACTAATATTCAAAAGTTTACTTTCAGGAATAACAAAAAAAGAGTCCTGTATTAAGAGGACTTTTTTTCTATTTCCCTTATTTTTTTCCGCAACTGTTTGCCAAGTGAACATGCTCATTAAAAATTTTGTTGTTAATTTGTTTTTCATATTTTTTTAATGTTTCATTTATTTTACTACCAGTTTTACTTTCGAAACTTTTCTCTAGTTCTGATGCTATATCTCTTGTATTTGTTTGTAAATCGTGAAATATCCCTATGTTTTTTTGAAGAGCATATGTATCTTCTTTTATAATATCTATTGATTTAAACTCTACCTCTGTTTTTAACATCATACGCTGCATTTCTTTTTCAATTTGTTTTTTAGCAGCTTGTAATTCATCAACAACCTGATTTGCTAAATCTCCTGCAGCTCCTGCAGCATTTTCGATTTGTTTTTCTATCTTTTTAATTTCTCCCATAAAATCGATCATATAATTATCCCCTTATTTAATTTGAAAATTTGATGCTAATTGGTTGTCTTTATCTCTTAGTGAATTTGCTGCATCACTAATATCATCTCCGAATCGGCTTAAACTCTTTTGTTCTTTTTTTAAAAGATGGATTAATTCTTCTGCTAGGTTTGCGTCATGAAAATAGTCATTTCCACCTTTTCTAATTTTAGCAATTTGTGAGATGGCTTCATCTACTTCGTGTTCTTCTAATAAATGATATCTTCCGCCTGGCCCTGTTTCATGTTTTAATTGATTTTTTAACTTTTGAACTGCTTCAGCTTCGTTTCTTTGAAACTCTTCTATATTTTTTGCGATATCTGATAATCGATTGCTGAGTGTTTGAATTTTTTTTGCTTGTTTTATAATATCTTCAGGTTCTAATTTTAATAT
>NZ_JBXAHR010000018.1:0-8506 GCF_058952315.1 Bacillus sp. GW823-FHT06B01
ACACGGAAGTTAAGCTCTCTAGCGCCGATGGTAGTTGGGACCTTGTCCCTGTGAGAGTAGGACGTCGCCAAGCAACTTTAAGACGAGTCAGAATGACTCGTCTTTTTTGTATGCTTTCATACCTCTATTAATTGCCTGCTTAACTCCTTCTAAATAGGCGAATCCATACCTTTTATCTGGTTCTAAGTAAGTACCTTCTGCCCATTCATTCCACGCATTAATAAATAAAAACTCGCTGTTGTAAAGAGAATAGGTACGCTGGATTTGTTTGCTTAAATATATCGCGAACTTCCTAGGGGTAGAACCTAGGAAGATGCTGCTATTTAAGTCTTTGCGGCGTGCTGTATTGTCCCAGTCAACAAAGGCACCAGGAAATGTTTTTTTCTCTGGAGGAGATCGTTTTAGTATATACATCCACACTTTATCATAATCCCAAGCGTTTATTTGTTTACCAGACTCATATATTGTCTTATTTATGTCTGAAGAGCTATCATGAGCAATTGTATAAAAAGGCTCAAATTCAATGCTAGCATCAAATCCATTTATATTAGGAAGTGGAAAGCTGTTTAATGTTTCTGCAAAGTATATACCTTTTAAACCATTTTCTTGTGCGAGTGTATTCCAATAATGAAGCATTTGTTCACAATGAGGGATATGCCCGGGACGATAAATAATGAATAGTGGTTTATCGTCTATACGGATATATCTCTCATCTTGGAAAGCTTGTAATAAATACTCAAAGTGCTCTTTCCAATCCGATAATTCTCCATAATTTTGAGGCATTAATATGTGACTATCAAGACCATCCCAAGTTTTTGTCCACGGTTCATTTGCCCAAGAAAGGCAAAATGGAAAATCTGGTTCGCCCGTCTTAAGTACCTCATTAAAGGGTGCCTCCAATAGCCTCTTCCCTTTAAACCAGTAATGGTAATAACAAAAACCATATATGCCATGTGCTTTGGCGATTTCTGCTTGCCACTTTCTTACGGATGGGGTGGTTAAGTCATAATAAAAATCTTGATAAGGTTCTCTAGGTTGGTAATGTCCTGAAAATAAAGGTCGTGCACTTTTAGTATTTGTCCATTCAGTAAACCCTTTCCCCCACCATCGGTCATTTTCTTTTATTTGATGAAACTGTGGTAAGTAAA
Organism: Bacillus sp. GW823-FHT06B01; assembly: GCF_058952315.1. Taxonomy (NCBI): domain Bacteria; kingdom Bacillati; phylum Bacillota; class Bacilli; order Caryophanales; family Bacillaceae; genus Bacillus; species Bacillus sp. GW823-FHT06B01. The sequence continues at coordinate 1,149 of NZ_JBXAHR010000018.1, forward strand.
AAGCGATTATTTTCAAGATATATCCCCCTTATGTTCTTCGTAGTTCAAGTGGTGGGAAGTTACTTTTGATTTTTCGAATCTAGTTAAAACATGAGATATGTTATTTACTCACTGTGTTTATGCTGCATAATGAATTCTTTTGTATAGTGTGCTTAATATGGAAATCTTTGATGATTTAATATATACGGCTGAGATACAAAGTAATCTTCATTATACAATGAGCGAAAAGAGTTAATCTTTTTGGAGAACAAATAGAGCTTGGGGTAACCGGTTTGTATCATCAAAAAAGTCCCGTAGCTTTAAATACTTCTCATAGTGGTTTTTAATATAAGTTCTAGGTATAACGGTTTCCCCGTAGAAGCTACTGTTTCTAACGTCTCCAGCTCCCGTAGGGCTGTGGACAAAATTGCCGCTTTCATAATCCGAGATGGCATGATTTATATCTGGAAAAGCTTGCGATAAAGTTTTATGCCATCCCGTTTGAATTAATTCAGGGTGTTCCTTAAATTGTTGACAGAAATCGAGAAAATAGCGTGCTTGTGTTGTGGCGATGAAGATGCCACATGGACGAAGAATTCTTGAAAATTCCTTTATCCAATTTTCTGCTGTTTCTTCGGATAAATGTGAGAATACAGAATAAGCGAATATGATATCTAATGAATTGTCATTAATAAATTCTACAGGAGGTTGTGGGGGGAGCTATTTTATATCTGCCTCTTCCTAACGTTTCGTTGCAAAGGTTAATCATTACAGGATCTACATCAATACCAAGTAAGTTTTTATGGCGAACATCTTTGAAAAAGAAGCGTATGATTCTTCCCCATCCGCAACCAAAGTCTAAAATTTTACGTTCTTTATTCAAGGGAACACCTAGATTTTGGGCATGTGTTTTTACAAGGCTATAAAACAAATATGCTTCATAAAGAGCATGTTCATAGGAAGCGCCTACAAACTGTTGTTGAATTTCTTCAGGGGGGAACATAGGTACTGAAATGCCATTGATCTTTGTTTTTGAGCAACTTTGTATAAATAGATTAAGAAGTTCAACATCAGAAAGCGGGCTAACAAGGTTATCAAAATCACTTCCTAACTTAAAGTTATTCATTTGTTAACCTCCAAATTATATAGTGCCTAAAAATCATTTTCATGTTTTTTACTAATAAAAACATGTAGAAATTCAGCATCTAACCCCAGTAATCTATCCTTTTGTAAATAAACAATGGTATACATATTTGCATGTGTATAAATATATTCAATCATATCTTGACCCCAATCAAATGTTACTAAAGACCCGTTCTCATCAATAGGATTACCATGATAAATTGGCTCCTCAATATATTCGATTCCTTCTTTATTGATTCTTGCTCTTTGTAAAGTCTTTGTGAGTGTATGATACCAAGGGACAGTAAACACATGAGCACCGCCAGGCTTTAATACACGCTCTATTTCTTTAAAGGCCTTGTTTGGCTCCATTACATGTTCAAAGACATCTTGAGTAATGAATAAATCAAAAGATTCATTTTGAAAAGTCATGTCTTCTAAGTTTTCGCATCTAATTCCTTGAAAGTATTGGCCGAGAGGGTAGTTTTTAAAGTATTGAGAGTATGTATAGTTTTTGCAGTTTTTTATTAGTAGTTGAGTTGTAATTCCTCCAGGAGAGGATTCGTGGATATGATAGGAACCCCATTTTGGAAAAAATGTATTTAAAACATGGATTAGAGCGCGCTGTCTTGGTATAGAGTGGCATGTAGAACATAAGTAGTGATCTCTAAGCCAATCATTATGCTCTATAAATGTAGCTTTCTTCTCACAAATAACGCAATATCCATTATTGTGTTTCAAATTACCTTCCACATGACATCACTCCTGTGTAAAAAAATGCATATGACACACACGTCAACAATCAGCGAAATCAAAGAGAGTGGGTGGAAATTAGGAAAACCATAAAAGTGAGATTGGTAGAATGGAATAATTAGCGGGAGAGAACCCCACGCTAATTAAAGTTTCACTTTATGCTATGCGATACATTCACTTTTATTCATTGAAGAATGTATCGACTTAGAATATCCCTTTTGTGTACGGATACATTTCAAAGTCTTGTGCATATATTTCTGTAACTAACGCCATTGTTTCTTCATCATAAAAGCTTTCATATGTTGGAAAGCGAGGAAAGGCGGCATCTGTAATGCTGAGTTCTGCATAGCTTCCTGTATAAAGCATTTTATAAGCGCGATGATGATCTGAATTTGTAAGTAGCGCTAAATTGGATTTAATCAAATCGTACGTGTGTTCCATCTTGGTGATTTGTGTATTAAAATCTTCTAAAGGAATATAGTATTGGATGAAGTTTTCTTCACCTGGAACGTATTGCTGACTAAAATGTATGTCCATTGCTAGGGAATTGGGACCTAATGCTCGAACGTAATATAAAAATTGTTTAAATGATATTCCTCGAGTACTATATTTGTCATTATACAAATAATGGCGGATACTTTCCCATTGCGGGCTAGCGTATGGATTGTCAGCAAGTAATAAAAATGAGCTGACGGCCCTTTTGTAGGGATTCCGTACAAGTTTACAAACATCTTTATTTGCTGTTAGAAGCCCATTTTGTAACTCTGGTATGTAGTTAGTGTTGTTTTTATACACCCAGAATTCATAGTAATGAATAAAGTCATGGTATTTCTTTGCTTCATTAAACAATCCAATTTGAAAAAAGAACCAATTAGCTAAGGCGGTACATCCGCTTCTATGGCTCCAGAATAGTATAAGTGGAAAGTCTTTATGGAAATGTGGGATTCGATCTTTATGTAGGATTACATGATTTAAAAGCTCTTGATTTACACTCTTCATACATGTAGTGCTCCTTTTTGAAATTTTTATTTATGGAGAAGGGAAGTTTTTACTAATCCAATATATTCATGGGAATGAGTAAATAGTATGAGTGTTTTTTTGCGGTCAGCTTAAATAAGATAGCGATTCTAAAAGGAAAATATAAAATAAAGATAATGAAAATTTATAGGAAGCATACAATGATAAGAGGATGAATAATAGCAGTGACCAAGTTCATTTAGTTGCATTTCTAGGTGTGATAAGCAAAAATCTTATTACTAGAGAGGATATTATGAGGAAGAATAATTATTTAATAGTAGGTGGGAATAGTTTCATTGGTATTAACCTCGCATTAGGTTTATTGAAACAAGGTCAAACTGTCAAAGTATTTTCCAGACATATAAATAATTTTCCTCAAAATATTATAAGTGATGTTGAATTTATTAAAGGTGATTTAGCAAATGTTGAAGATATATATAAAGCTTTAGTGGATGTGGATATTATTATTTATTTAGCTGCAACGTCTAATGTAGCAACTTCAATTGAAGATGTTTTCGGAGATATAAACAGTAGCTTTTTTTTTCTTAACTTCATGGAAAGTGTTAAAAATTTTCCTGTTAAAAAAATCGTATTAGCATCTTCTGGAGGCACGGTTTATGGTGAACCGGAATATTTACCTATTGATGAGGAACATCCATTAAAACCACTTTCTCCTTATGGAATAACAAAAGTGTCGCTTGAAAATTACCTGTACTTTTATAAGAAAAAATACGGAATTGACTATGTTGTATGTAGATATTCTAATCCATATGGAAAATATCAAAATCCTTTAAAGAAAGTTGGGGCAATAAACTGTTTTTTGTATCAGCATCTCAGTAATGAAAAGATTAATATATATGGGAATCCACAAGAGATTATTCGAGATTATATTTATATCGATGATTTAGTTGAAATCACTATACAACTATCACAATTAAATCGTTTGAAATCTTGTGTATATAACATAGGGAGCGGCAAGGGTCTCTCTTTAAAACGAATTATAGTAGAATTGGAGAAATTAACGGAAAGAAAAGTGGACTTTACCTGCTATAAACAAAGGCAAGAAAATGTTCAAAAAATCATTTTAAATATAGATAGAGTAAGACGAGAATGTAATTGGGAACCGAAAATAGATTTCAAAAGTGGAATTAGATTAAATAAGCTATGGATTGAAGAGTTCTTATATAGTAAAAAATAATAAGCCATGCCCTACTTTTGTATCAGTAGAGCGTGGTTTATTATTTTATTTCTTTTTTTATTACCCAAAGGTCTTGATGTTCCCACCAAAAACCTTCAGTGTATTTTTTGATGACAGGGTTATAGGGCAATAATTTAATTTTGTCACATACGTAAGAGGGACTAACGATCGTTTGCCCGTATTGATGAACATCCAAATCCAATTGTTCACTAGAAGGGAGAAACCAATAACCCTGTTTATTTAAATCTGGAAAGCTGAAGTACTTTTTACTTTGATAACCATGAGTTGTGAAAATGAGTAAGCCTTCAGGAGAAACAGCATTATACAATGTTTGAAGCCAACGAAACCAAGTTGTATCAGGCATATGAGAAAAAAAGGATAGACAAAAAACGATATCATACGTAGAGGAGGTCAAATTTACTTGTTCAGGTTCAGGGTGAGATAAGATAGAAGAAGTATTTAATGTACGTTCAATAAAAGTAATAGCCTCTTCATGTATATCGCAGGTAGTTATACTTAAGTTCGTTTGTAGGTTTAATAAATGACGTGTTACGCAGCCATATCCGGATGCGAATTCTAATAATTTTATTGGAGTGTCTATAGGAGGATAAAAGGACGTAATTAAATCTAAGAGTGTTTCTGCGGATTTTCTCCCATCTTGAAAATAATAATCTATCGCTTCTTTTTTAGATGGGAAGACTGGATTAGTGACAAGGAATTGAAAGATATGATCCTCTGGATGAATACTTGCATTTACATTGTAGTTGTGTGCAATTTGAGAAATCAAATCTTTATTTGCCTCTATAAATTCTTTCAATGAGTAACCCCCCTTAAATGATAGTAACGTCTTACAAGAGATACTGATGGCGAAGAAAATATATCATTCAATCTTCAAATATGCTTTAAGATACTTTCTATATGTGTACATTTTCTTTTTTGAAATGTCGTCGATAGTAAAGGTTTCTTTAATGAAATTCTGCATTTGTACAACTTCACTGTAATGGGAATATGAATCTTCTGTTCTCGTTACGCTATTTGTATGTCGTCTATGATAGTTTAACGGTTTTGGATTGAAATAAATGTTCCCCTCTTTAAGAATAGAAACATAGAAAAACCAATCACCAGCTACTTTAAACTTTTCTAATTGTTTTTCTGTAGTTTTTATATCTATGTTTTTAAAAACTACACTTGAGACATTAGGTATGGTGTTTTTGATAAGTAATGTATCTTGTATTTCATCTATCCCTTTTCGGAAATAAGAACTTTTCCATTTTCCTTTATCAATATCATTTGTGTAATCTAAATAATGATTGGCTAGGATATTTCCTTGTTCATCTATTTGTTTTGATTGTGTGTAGCTTAAGGTAACATCACCATTTATATGAAACCCTTGTATTACTTCTTCTAAAAATGTCTGATCACATAAGTCATCAGCCTCTGCAATCCAAATATAATCACCAGTTGCTGCAGAGACGCCTTTTATCCATTGTTTAAATACAGAACCAGAGTTTTTATCATTAATAATCTGCTGAACTTTTAGGTGGGGCTTATTTTCGTTTGAGAGCAGCTGTTTAAATATAGATACGCTATTGTCAGTAGAGGCATCGTCTAGGAAAATTAGTTCGTAAAGGGGATAGGTTTGGTTTAATATGGATTTAACTCGGTCAGGTAAGTATTTTTCGTAATTATAGTTCGGTATGATTACGCTTATTTTTTTGTAATTATGATCAAGTAGGTTTAACAGTTGATAAATGTAATGAAGAAAGTTAAAATCTTTTTCAATAAGCTCTTGGCCAAAGCGCCCTTTTTGTAATCGTAAGTCTTCATCTCCAATAAATTCATATATTCTTTCCAGCACCTGCGGTAAATTTAAAAAGTCTACTAAGGCGCCAGTTTGTTCCGTAACAACATCTTCAAAACCTCCAGCGTTTTTAAACCCTATAACAGGGACTTTTGTATCTAATGCTTCTAAAACAACGTTTGGAAAAGGATCTTCTCTTGAAGTTAATAAATATAAATCAGCCCCGGCGTTATATAAACCGATATCTGGAGTAGGCTCAACTAATGTGAAATGTGCTGTATATCTTGGGGATAGTGTGTTAAAGAAATGAACATCCGTTCTCCCGACCCAGATAAAATGAATATTCGTATGAACTTTTCTTACTGAGTAAGCAATAAGTGAGAATAAATCTATCCCTTTCCGATGATCAGCAAAACCTACTCCCAAAATGATTTTGCTATCTAGAGGCAGGTTGTGTTTTTTTCGTAATTCGCTTCTAGCTTTTGCAATATTGTTCTTATAAGGATTGTGGTTAAACAAGCCTTGAGGGAGGATGTGACATTTTTGATGATCTAATTGGGTGATTGTACGGAATTTTTCATACACGTACTGTGAAGGGAAGACAATTTTGTAAGCAAACTGGGCAATGTTTCTCGCTTTCCCCTCGGCAGAGTACTGTTGTATTAAATGCGGCAATTCATGTATTAATGAAATAACTTTTATATTGTGTTTAGCTAGTAATGCAACTATGTCACCACTTATGACGGTACTACATATGGCGATGGTATAGTCTTGTGATAGTAACTTCTTTATTAATAATTCGACCCTTTTTTCTGTTTGGTAGTCTTCCTCTAGGCAATAAACAGGACCATACTTTTGAAAATCGTGGATTAAAATGCCCGTTCCAATAGAAATAATTGCGACGGAGTAATGAAAGTTTTCTTTAAGAGCTTTAATAGTATGTAAAGAAAGCAGCTGTGCTCCGTGGAAATGGGCATCATGGGATACATAAATGATCTTCTTATTAACATGCATTTCATAACGCCTCCTAAGTTAATTAGATTTTTAGTAAATGCATGGTGTATTTATAATTCCTAGAGAGAAGTGGTAGGAGATAATTGTGAATACAGCTGGAATGTACTCGAAATAAAAAGTGCTACCTTTAATATATATTTGTTTGGTTTGCTATTCATTCTTTAGAAAGGTGTAAGTAAGAAAGTATAAACTGTCGATTATGAAAGTGATTGCAACAGTTTATTAATCTCTAGGAACGGAGTATAAATGAAGAAGGTTCAATACCCTTTAGAATTTATAAAATAAAAAGGATAAAAGGTATTGACGATTAGGATATAGAGGTGTAATATAGAACAAGTCGCCGATGCAATAACGCAGAACGCGGCACACAAAATAAAAAACTTAGTTGACATTAACTAACGAAGATGTTAACATAAGGAAGTCGCAAATGAGCGACCGAGTAGTTCTTTGAAAACTGAACGAAACAAACAACGT
>NZ_JBXAHR010000019.1:0-7846 GCF_058952315.1 Bacillus sp. GW823-FHT06B01
GTTCTAAAATGCAATAATAGTGATCAATCATTTGTTTAATTGTATTTTCATTAAATAAATCTGTTGAATATTCAAACACTCCCCTTACACCATCTGAATGTTCGAAAAGACTAAGCCATATGTCGAATTTTGAAGACATTCTATTTACATTGTAGTTGGTTACATCCATACCCGACAGAACTGTTTGATCCATCGGTGCATTTTGAAGCGCAAACATAACTTGAAATAATGGTGTTCTACTTAAATCCCTTTCAGAGTGAATTTCATCTACTATCTTTTCTATAGGAATATCCTGATTTTGCATTGCCCCAATTACGACACGCTTAACTCTTTCTAATAATTCTTTAAACGTAGGGTCACCAGATAAATTAGTTCGAATAATCAATGTATTAACAAAAAAGCCAATTAATTGATCAAGTTCTATCTTTCCACGATTAGCTACAGGTGTTCCAATAGAAATATCATTAGAATTAGTATATCTATATAGCAGAGCTTTAAAAGCAGTTAACAAGAGCATATACAACGTATATTCATATTGGCTGCCGAGCCTTCGAAGTTTATCTAGTAATTGCTTAGGAATTTCAAAATAGACACTATTTCCTTTGAATGTCATAACATCTGGTCTTGGATAGTCTGTATAAAGTTGTAAAGGTTGTAATTGATATAACTTCTCTTTCCAATAATTTATTTGCTTGTCTAAAGCTGAACTCTGAATACTTTGCTGCTGCCAACAGGCAAACTCCTTATACTGTATAGAAAGATAAGGTAAGATTTCCTTCTTTTCTGAACTATATTGTTTATAAAAGTAAGAAAGTTCTTTAAATAAAACCCCAATAGACCAACCGTCAGAAATAATGTGATGAGTAATTATTAAAAAAACGTGTTCATCCTTATCTAATTTAATTACCACTGGGCGAAGCAAATTACCTTTATTAAAATTAAATGGAATGTTAACACGCTCACTGCTAATCGTTTTTAATCTAAGCTCTCTGTTATTAATTGGTGCGTGAGATAAATCTATAAAGTCTATTTTTATCTGTATAGATTCTTTTATAACCTGATATACCTCTCCTCCCTTAGATGTAAATGAAGTCCGTAAACTTTCATGGCGTTTCACAATTTCATCTATACTATATTGAAGTGCCTCTAAGTTTAATGATCCTCTGATTCGCATACCAACCACTTCATTATATGCTGAATTTCCTGGAAATAATTCATCTAAAAACCAAAGCCTTTTTTGCTGGAGAGATAGTGGATATTTATCCCGTTGGCTAATAAAGTCTTTAATATCTATATGTCCCTCTTCTTGTTGCTGAATAAATTCTCCTCTCAGCCTTTTTTGTAGTAGCTCTAACTTGGCCGATGATAAAGAAGATCGCCGTTTCTCATTAGCATAATGATTCATATCCCAAAATATGCCTCCTTATTTATAATATACCTTATGCAAAAATGACTTTGATATAGTATGGGTGAGGTTGTATATCAGTCAATGTATTTTCAAATAAAACTTTCTCATTTTTCGAGTTTATTTCCTGAAATCCTGCAAACTTGTAAGTTACATACATCATACGATTATATTTACTATGTAAAAAATCTGCGCGTAACTTTACGGATTCCTTTAGAGCCATATTAATGATTTGATTAATTAGGATTGTTCCCACTCCTCTTGAAATTACTCGACATGACATCAAAAATAACTTTATGGTCCAACACCCCTTGTTACATTCCAATAGAGCTAAACCGACCTTCCCATAGCTACCATATTTATCTTCCAATTCGACTATAAGTAATTTATGATTTTTTGATAAACGGAATTCGTCTAACTGTTCATAAGAATACGTATACCCCGTTGTATTTAACTGATTAGTTCGAACTGTCAATTCTTGAGCTCTCTTCAAGTCATCTTTATTAGCAAATGAAATGGTGAGCTTCATATTTAAAGAAGCCAAAAACTCTTCTTTAGGTCCTTCAAACGTTTCTTCAGCAACCTTACGAGCAATATCATTCATATACAAAACTCTTCTTTTTCTAGAATCTTCAGTTACGATATTTGGTATCATTACTGGCATATCTAAAATTTCAGGCACAGCGGTTGCATCTATACAAAGTATTTCTGGAATTGAATAGCTGACTTCATCACGTTCAAATGATTGATCATCGATAAAAGCAATAGTATCCAAACCAATATTCAATAGCTTTGATATAGACTTTATAGACTCTGATTTTGGACTCCAGTTTATTTGTGGATACAAAAAATACTCATCTATTCCTAATTCCTCCAATTTTCTCATAGAAAGGTTATAGTCATTTTTACTTGATATAGATTGAATAATACCTCTACTATCCAATACACGAATTGTTTCTAAAACTTTTTCATATAATTCTACATTTTGATCTTCTAAAAGAATACCATCCCACAAAGTATTATCTAAATCCCATACAAGACACTTGATTTTTTTGTTATTAGATCTTACAGTCATTTTCCTGTCCCTCCAAACTTAGAGTAAGTCTTTACATTTCAAGTCATCAAATGCAAGAAAACTTCGCTCTAAATGATTCCACCATAATTCAGCCCTCTCATTATTGTTCCAATGCCAACTAGGCAGAAACATATTTTGTAAGATACCCAGTTTATAATCTTGCTTGCATTGACCCCAGCTATAATTCTCTACTCCAGCTAGAATTAATTTTTTATAGTATCTATCTAAAATAATTGGTTCCATTAACTTTCTTTGTTCCGGATATAACCATAAAGAGAATGTATAGGCAAGCTCTGCACACCCTATGCCGATATCCCAGTACTCCCAATCAATCAATCTGACTCTATTGCCATAGTCACTATCCGCTTTTGGATAGAGAAAATTCCAGAAGTGTGCGTCACCATGGACAAAAGTGAGGTTATTTAAATCATTAAATCTTTCAGAAAATATACTAGAAGACGATTCAAGTAAACGATAATAAATTTTCTGACGCCTATTAGATAACCTATCCCCCATAAAAAATATAAAACGCTCCATTATTTCCCTTGTTTCATTATAACGATGGGTTAAGAACCTTCTATGAGTATAATCACCTGATATTTTATCTACCTTATTTAAAAACCCTGATTTATTCCAACAACTAGCATGAAGACTAGCTAGAGCATCTGCGACTTGCATACATTGATTAGAATACGGCTGAAGGGCAAAATCTGGTGTATAATGTGATTCAGATAAATCTTCCATTAATAGATAAGATATTGACCTTTCTTTTAATGACGCTGCCTCATAACATAGGATCCGCGAATCTAAATTCATCAAGGGTGCTAGTTTATTGTAATAAATCAACTCTTTATTTATCACTTCGGAATTCGCTCTTTTTATTTTTAATAACACATTTTTTTTATCCATCATTGCATTTTTAGAGGAGCTACTTAAAATTAACTTGCAAATTATTGTGACGGGACTCCTATATACAATCTTTTTTTCCACCTTAGTTATATCTCTTATGTAATCTGGTAATCTCTCGTTTAGCCATTTTAGATCTACAATTTCTAAATAGGACATCAATTTTAACATATGCACCTCATCAAAATATTATTTTCACATTTTACTTTGCATGAAATATCAGCCATCTGTATTTCCAGAGAAGAATATTTTATATAGTTACACAATAAAATAACAACTTTTAAAATAATCTATTCAGTAAAGATTCTATGTGCATTACTACCGATTTGAATCTCATGCATTTGAGTAGTACCTTCTATGATTTCCATAATTTTCGAATCACGATAATGTCGTTGTACAGCATTATCTGAAATAATACCATTTGCGCCATGAATTTGAATCGCATCACTTGAAACCGAAGATAATGTTCTCGCTGAGAAATATTTAGCAATCCAAGTTTCCATGATAGCTTTTGGATCTCCACTTTCTTTTAAATATCCTGCATTTAAACACAACATACGAGATGCCTTTACATTAACTACCATATTAGTAATTATTTTTTGAATTAATTGATTATCTTTAAGAAATGAATCAAATTGTTTCCTATGTTTTGTATAATTGACACTGCTATCTAAACAAGCTTGAGCTGAACCTACACACCCCCAAGCAACAGTGTACCTTCCGTATTCTAAGCAATTAACAGCAACAGACGAGAGTCCCATCCCCATTCCACCAATTATGTTCTCTTTTGGAACCTTGCATTCATTCATATGCACTTCTGCTATCATAGAGCCTCTGACCCCTAAAATGTCTCGAATGGGTTTTACAGATAGTCCCGGAGTATCTCGTTCTACTAAAACAGCAACAGATCCATTATCACATTGTGCAAAGACAAGAAAAATATCAGCAATTTGTCCAAATGTAATCCATTTTTTACGTCCGCTTATTATAATACTACCTGCATCCGAAATAGTTGCCTTAGTTTCGATACTTTTTATATCACTACCAGCTGACGCTTCGCTTAAACAAAAAGAAGCAATTTTCCTTCCACTCACTAACTGTGGGATCCAATATTGTTTTTGTTCTTCGGTCCCCCATTTCATAACCGCTAAAGTAACCATTCCATGTACAGTCATTAAACTTCTTATAGAAGAACACCCTTTGCCTATTTCCTCATTTAAACAGCCAATAGAAATAAGGTCTAGACCAAGCCCCCCCATGGCTTTTGGAACCATAGGGGTTAAATATCCTTTTTCCGCCAAACTACGAATTACATTTTTAGGAATTTCCTGATTACGATCAAATTCTTCAGCATATGGCAAAATATGCGTATCAACATATTCGCGGGCTTTTTTTTTCACAGTAAGCTGTTCATTAGTCAACTCTAGTCTCATAATACATATACCTCCTATTTCATAATGTTTTATCTAATGCTATTAAGCTTCTCATTTATTTGGTGAATATGATGTAAATCATGATCCGCAAATTCCTGACATAGATATAAAAGTGTATACCTTTCACCAGTATTCGGACAATAATAATTACCATTAATAACAATGGGTTTATTAACTATTTCATCCTGTACTTCACTAAGTACACGTAATAGCTTTTTACGCCAATTAATAGTTTCGTTAATGACCTCGGCTGTTGTTTTTCCATTATTTACATACAAAACAGCATTTTCATTATAATTATCATGGTTGGGGAATTGAATTTCATCCCCTTGTCGTAACATAGGTATAGTCGTTTCAATTAAATATCTATCCCAAAACTGTATATGGGAAATAATCTCAATCGCAGACCATTTTCCTATTTTTACCGGCTCTATTAATACATCAATAGAAACTTCTTTCAATTCTTTAATATATGTGTTAAATTTTTCAAGTTGATTTATTACTTTCTGAATGTTCTTCATGTATTTTGTCTCCTTTTTAATATGCTAATTTACGTTCTACAAGTTTAACAAGAGCATCAACAGTACGAAAATTATCTATTTCTAAATCTTCTCTTCCTATACTTATAGAAAAGTTTTTTTCGATAAACATAATTAATTCCATAGCAAACAAAGAATTAACATATCCCAATGAAAAAATATCATCGTTATCTCGTAAATCGCGACTATTGATATGCGTTAGCAAAAACCCTTTCAAATCAGTTCTAATATTTCCCATCATTTTCACCTCTATATTAATTTAATAAGCTTAGTATGAGTAGTAATCATAAAATCCTTTCCCGCTTTTTCTCCCAAACAGACCAGCATTCACCATTTGCTTCAAAAGAGGACATGGTCGATACTTACTATCATTAAAACTCTCATATAATACTTCAATTGAATATAATATTGTATCTATTCCTATTAAATCTGCAGTTTCTAATGGACCCATTTTGTGACCAAAACACTCTTTGAAAATTCTATCGACATTTTCAGGCGTTGCCACTTGATCCTGTAATAAAAATACTGCTTCATTAATAGTAAGCATGAGTACCCGATTAGAAACAAAGCCAGGAGCATCATTCACAATTATGCTTTCTTTGCCCATCCCATTTAATAATTCGTTTGTTGCACAAATTGTTTCGTTAGATGTGTGATATCCCTTTATCGTTTCTACCACACTCTTCATAGGTACAGGATTCATGAAATGCATACCTATTACTTTATCTGGTCGCTTTGTCTGAGCAGCGATTCTTGTTATAGATAATGCCGATGTATTTACGCCGAAAATACAATGTTTTGGACAAATATCATCAATTACAGGGTAAATATCCTTTTTTATTTCCCACTTCTCAGTCACATTTTCAATAACAAAATCTACATTTTTTAAATCTTCCAAACGTGTCGTTATTTTTATACGTGATATAGTATCTCTTTCATTAAGGTTCTCCTCGTCTCCTTTTAATAGCCTCTCAAACCGTAAAGTTTTTTTAATTGAAGCTATTGCATTCTCTAAGATATCTTCTGTCGTATCAACTAATACTACTTCGAATCCTTTTTGAGAAAGTACTTGGGATACACCTTGCCCCATTACCCCTGCTCCAATTACACCTACTTGTTTAATATTCATTGTTTCACTCCTTTAAAAATCCTTTTTGTTTATTCGAATTCTAGAATGCGTGTAACTTCCTTTTCGTCCATTTCCTCAATCAAGCGTATTAGCAATTCTTCTATTAAAATTGCTTGATTCGCAATATTCAATGTCTCAAACAGAGACTTAAGAGGAACATCAATTTGAAATGCACTTCTTAACCTTGCTATTAATTGAGTTCCAAGTAAAGAATCCCCACCAAGTTCAAAAAAATTATCATATATACCAACTTGTTTAATTCCTAGAACATATCCCCATATCTCAGCTATTTTTTCTTCAAGCTCATTTGTTGGTGCAACATACACATTCTTTAATTTTGGTCTTTTATGATCATTTCGAATACCCTTATCACGGAAAATTAGTTCCTTTTTTCCATAATCCGAAATTGTGGTAATCCACCTCTTTAAGCTTTCTTCAAACCCATTCGTACAACTTATTATTTGAGGAACAGTCACCTCTCCCCATAATCTAGCAAAAGCTTCTACTGTTTCCTCATCCGTCGCGCTTCCATCCCAATTTACTGTTAACCAGAACTGCGCTGCATCTTCACTATTCTTGCTCCTCATTTGCGCATAATGATCCATAAATATATTTGCTGACCCATAAGCCGTTGTACCAAGTCCTCCTAAAGTTGCAGCAAGAGAAGATACTAACATATAAAAGTCAATATTTATTTCCTTTAATGTCTTCTCTAATACATATAAACCACAAATTTTCGGAATAAAATGTGATGATATAAACGTAGAATCAGTATCAGAAATTGGACATAATTCTTGCTCACCCGTAATGCCTGCGGCATGAATAACTCCATGAATAGTACCAAATTTCCGAATAACATTATCAATCGCAACCTGCATTTCCTGTTCATCTGCAACATTTGCTTTTAATACTAATACTTCGCCACCATGAGCCTCTATCTCTTGAACTTTCTTAATCCGTTGACTAACTATATCTTCTTCACCGTGCTCCTTGAACCATTCTGACCATTCTTCTCGTTCTGGTAGCCCACTACGTCCTATTAATACAAGCTTCGCTTTCACTGTCTTTGCCAAGTACTCTGCTAATATAGTACCTATTTTGCCTAATCCGCCTGTGATTATATATACTCCACCTTCTCTCAGATGTTTAGGCTTATCCTGGATTTCTGGTAATTCTATTTGTTCAAAGCTTTGTACCCAGCGGTAACTTCCTCTATACGCAATAATTGAATCCGCTGCCTCGGCAAGTACCTCATCAAATATTTTTTCACTTATCCACTCTATTTCTTCTACTGTTTGTGATACCTCTATATCTAACAATCTACATGTAATATTTGTATATTCTTGAGGTATAACCTTA
>NZ_JBXAHR010000020.1:0-4673 GCF_058952315.1 Bacillus sp. GW823-FHT06B01
AAGAAATATTAAGAGTAGATAAAGTGGGATTGTATGATAATTTCTTTGAACTAGGTGGTGACTCTATTCTTAGTATTCAAGCAGTTTCACGTTTAAATAAATTAGGTTATCAGTTCACTCCAAAACATTTTGTGCTACATCAGACGGTTCGTGATTTGAGTAGAAATGTTAATTATTCTGATAATTTGATAGAACGATTAAATGAGGTGGATGAGTGGAGAGGACCGTTACCATTGACGCCAATTCAAAAACGTTTCTTTGAATTAGAATTACTTAATAATTCACATTATACTCAAAACGTATTTCTAGAAGCCAAAGAACCTCTGGAATTCGATATTCTTAAAAAAGCGTTAGAACATGTTATTAAACGTCATGATGCTTTGCGTTTACGATTTTTAGATGGACAAGAATGGACACAATATGTAGGTGAAGACAATAAAGTTTCAATTATGAAAGTTAATTTTGAACATACATCAATGAATCAGCTGCAAGCAGAAACTGAGGCACTTTGTTATCGACTGGGTTCTTCGCTTGATATAGTGAAGGGACCAATATTAGGAGCGGCATTAATAAACCTTGGGAATAGCAATCCAGATAAATTATTACTAGTAATACATCATTTGGTAATAGATGGTATGTCATGGAGGATAATACTAGAGGATTTACAGCATGAATATATAAGCCTTCTTAATAATGTATCTTCTACACAGCAACCTCCAGCCTTATCATATTCAAAATGGGCTATTTCGTTAAAGAATTGGGTTGAAGAGAATAAAACGAATTTTGAGGTTGAAAAAAACTATTGGTTTTCAGAAAAATATATATCCAGGATGAAGAAAGCATTTAGGTTCGAAAATAATAAAATTAATAAGGCATCAGATATAAGAACGAAGAATGCTTCAATAAACGATTTTAATACGCAATATATATTACGAGAGTTGCAATATGTGTCGAGGATGAAAGTAGATGAAGTGTTGTTAACTGCCTTAGTAATGACTTTAACATCCTATTTCGGTAAGTATGATTTTTTACTGGATATTGAGAGACATGGGAGAGACCCATTTGTTGCTGATGTTGACCCATCTAATACAGTTGGATGGTTTACAAATATTTATCCATTAGTATTATCGGCAAATCTAGATTGGAGCAATACTGGTGATTGGTTGGCAGGTATAAAAGAACAATACTGTAAAGCTCAATTACATAGTAATGGATATGACAAATTACGTTATTTAGCAAGCGATTTAATATTAGATAAATTGGACCAGATACCTTTAAGTGCTATTTGTTTTAATTATTTAGGTCAAATTGAAACATCGGATTCAAGTTTGTTTACTCTTCTTGATAATGATAATCTTCCTAAATATGAAAAAAAAGAAAGAAACAGATATGCACTAGAGATCAATATCGTAATTGTTAATGGGAAATTAAAAGTTCAATGGATTTATAATAGTTGTTTATTAGATGTTGATATGATTCAAACTTTATCTACGATGTTTAGTACAAAAATAGATGAAATTGTTAGTTTTTTAAACTCCCTAGATGGCTGTATTTATACAAATTTTGATTTTCCATTGGCTGAACTTGATAAAGGCGAGATGATGAAATTGGAGAGTATGTTAAAAGAAATTGAGATTGGGGAGAATCAACAGTGATATTAAAGAATGTAGAAGATATATATCCTGCAACTTTTATGCAGCAACTAATGTTACTTCATATGTATTCTTCACCAGATTCTGATGTTCTATGTGAGAAATTTAGTTGTACGGTGAGTGGAAAGCTAAATGTGAAAGCATTTAAGAGATCTTGGCAGAAGGTTGTGGATCGTCACGCGGTTTTGCGGACTATGTTTGTTTGGGGTGATTTGGAAAAACCGTTACAAATCGTCAGAAAGCAGGTTACTCTGCCATGGGTAGAATATGATTTGCGAGAAATTCCAGAGGATGAACAAAGGCGTATTATTAGTGAATCTAATCAAAAGTATAGAATATTTAATCCTACTATTGCCCCGCTAATTCGTTTGGAGTTGTTTCGATTAAATGAAGAAACCTATTATTTCTCATGGGGATATCATCATCTGATTCTTGACGGATGGTGTAATTGGCTAATTTTAAATGAAGTATTTACATTATATAGTCAATATAGTTATGGAAGGAAGATAAAATTAAATCCACCAGTACCCTATCGGAATTATATAGCTTGGTTAAAAGATCAAGATATGATAAGTGCCAAAAACTATTGGGCGCAGTATATGCAAGGATTTAAGAGCACTACATCATTACCTTTTAATGCAACAGTGCATCAGAGGATTAAGACGTTTAGTGAATGCAAAATGCGTTTGGATGAAGCAGATTCATTACTAATTACAAATTCAATTCGTACATTTAAAATTACACTTAATACTCTAATCCAATTTTCATGGGCGGTTTTACTTAGTAGTTTTTCAGAGGAAAATGATGTGGTTTTTGGTAGTACTGTATCTGGAAGGCCTTCAGAACTATTAGAGATTGAAAATATGATGGGATTATTTATTAATAATGTGCCAGTGCGTATAAAGTTGAATTTATCGGACTCTCTTGAGAAATCTTTGAAAAAAATTCATGTAGGACAGATGGAAATGAAAGAGTTTGAATATGCCCCTTTAACTCAAATTCATAATTGGTGTGGGTTAAGGCAATCTAGCAGGCTATTTGAAAGCCTAATAGTATTCGAAAACTATCCAGTTAAATCGTGGGAAAGAGATGGGATTGATGAAATTAAAATATCAGGCATTAAGGATAATCTCAAAACTAATTATCCATTAACACTTGTTGTTGTGCCAGAAAGCGGACTGACTATTAGATTAATTTATAGTGAACAGCATTTCAACAATGATCAAGTTGAAGGGTTATTGAATATTTTTAAGAGTCTGTTATTGAAAATAGCTATGTCAAATAATTTGGTATCTGACATTCAAGCATATGCATCAAATTTAGTACAACCGCTTAAATCTAAATTTGAAAATAAAAGTAAGGATCTTCGGGAAATTACTCATTCTTACGAAAAAACAATTAACTCGCCAGAATCTTCTAGAAAAGGAGCTTCTTTCGATGTAGCTTTTGAAAATAAAATTGTAGAAATATGGAAAGATTGTCTTTTAGTTTCGAAGTTAGATATACACGATAATTTTTTTGAACTTGGTGGCAATTCTTTGATGTTAGTTCAATTACACGAAAAACTACAATTGGAATTGGAGTTAGAATTTTCGATTATAGAGTTGTTTAAGTATCCCACGATTTCATCTATGTCCAAATTTTTATATGACCTTTCTTTCTTTGGGAAAACAAAACAATATACACGCTCTATAAGTGGGATTGAACGTGGAAAAAAGCAGCGTGAGGCAATGATTCAGCAGAGAAATTTGATATTGTCTAGAAGGGAGAGGAAATAGTGTGGAAAAGGAAGATAAGTTTCAAGGGGATATAAATGGAATTGCTGTAATTGGAATGGAGGGGAGATTTCCGGGCGCGGATAATATTCAGGAGTTTTGGGAAAATCTTTGTGAAGGAAAAGAAACCATTAAATTCTTTAGTAATGAAGAACTTCTATCTGCTGGTATTAGTATAGACTTAGTATCAAATTCTAACTATGTAAAAGCTCATGGTAGTATAAATCGAATTGAGTACTTTGATGGTAATTTCTTTGGTTTAACGCCTAGAGAAGTAGAATATATGGATCCGCAGCACCGATTATTTTTAGAGTGTGCCTGGGAGGCTTTAGAGCAAGGTGGATATGTAGGGGATAATTCTACTAACTCAATAGGTGTTTTTGCAGGCTGTGCATCCAGTACTTACTTTTTACAAAATATTCTTATGAATACACGTACATCTAGTGATATTGGAGCATGGCAAATTGCTATGGGGAACGAGAAGGATCATTTACCAACAAGAACGTCATTTAAGCTAGGTTTAAACGGGCCAAGTATCAGTATTAATACAGCCTGTTCTACTTCTTTAGTAGCCATACATACAGCTTGTCAAAGTCTCTTAAATTACCAATGTGATATTGCTGTAGCTGGTGCGGCAAATCTTAAAATCCCACAAAACACAGGATATTTGTACCAAGAAGGGTGGATTGCTTCATCTGATGGACACACTCGGGCATTTGATGATAAGGCAAGCGGTTCTAGTTTTGGAGATGGTGTAGGTGTAGTCTTGCTAAAACGACTTGAAGATGCTATTGCAGATAGAGATCATATTTTAGCTATTGTCAAAGGATCAGCTATTAATAATGATGGATCTGATAAGATTGGCTACACAGCTCCGAGTATAGAAGGACAAGCAGAAGTTATTGCAACTGCTCAGGCTCTCGCAGGTGCTTCACCGCATTCTATTACTTATATAGAGGCTCATGGGACTGGGACACAATTAGGTGATCCAATTGAAATTGCAGCGTTGAAACAAGTATTTGAAGATAGTCAGGTTAAAAGCCCTTACTGTGCAATAGGTTCAGTTAAGACAAATATAGGACATTTGGAGACAGCTGCTGGAATGGCAGGATTTATTAAGACTGTGTTAGCTGTTAAGAATAAGGTAATTCCACCTACTCTTCATTTTGAAAAGCCTAATCCGGAAATTGATCTTGATAATAGTCCATTTTACATTAATACAGAACTGGCTGAATGGTCAGGAAAC
>NZ_JBXAHR010000021.1:0-3885 GCF_058952315.1 Bacillus sp. GW823-FHT06B01
GTTAATGTCAACTAAGTTTTTTATTTTGTGTGCCGCGTTCTGCGTTATTGCATCGGCGACTTGTTCTATATTACACCCCTATATCCTAATCGTCAATACCTTTTTATAAAGTTATTCAAGTTAATATTTTTACACTCTCTAATCTAGAGAAGAACCTATAAATATTGCATTATCCGAAAAGCCTCTTGGACTTCGCTTTACTTTCTTCTCCCAAAATATATTCAAGTTTACTTACGCCCTAAACTGAATTGGTACGGAAGTTTTTCCCCCGCGAAATTAACAACCTTATTTTAATAAATATTAATATATAATTAAAAACTTATTCCGCTCCCTAACACCTCTTTGTTTATCAGGCACTCTATTAGAAACGATTGAAGATATACGTATTCTTATAAACAGACAACGATACAGAAATTCTTATATACTACTCTAGTTATAGAGTCCCTCTTATATGAAGTAATGGTTACTTACCTGTTTACTCGTAAATATATAGAAACACACTAATACATTTACTAACTATCCCTATGTCACTGAAATAGCAGACTTATA
This sequence comes from Bacillus sp. GW823-FHT06B01, assembly GCF_058952315.1. Taxonomy (NCBI): domain Bacteria; kingdom Bacillati; phylum Bacillota; class Bacilli; order Caryophanales; family Bacillaceae; genus Bacillus; species Bacillus sp. GW823-FHT06B01. The sequence goes on from NZ_JBXAHR010000021.1 coordinate 550, forward strand.
TCTCTTTCATCTTTAACAGCATCCATTTCCATATGGCCTAGTCGTAATAAATTTTATATCCTCTTAACAAACATTTAAGATATACAAATAAACTATACTCGAGGACCGAACCAATTAATAGCATTTCTTTTTTAAACACATATACCGGATTAAAAATACGCACCTCAATTGATCGAGTGCACCTAACACACCCACAAAGAACATTTGTTCTATTTGTATTTTATTACTTTTTATCACATGTAAGGATGTTTATCCTATACCTATATTTACGTTTTACCGCTAGAAGAGCGAATCGAGTTACTAACAAAGTATGTAATTTTATTGTTTATATATATCCTCCGTTTTGAAATACATATAGAATTACAAATTCATTTATTTCTAGCTATAAACTTAAGAATACATGACAATAAGAATCCAATGCATATAAAACACCCACCAAAACAAATTCTACAACAAGGTATACTACGGCTGTACAATTTATAAACTATAATCTTTTCAATATAAAAAGAGTCGGAATTTCTACTCTAAGGAAAATCCGACTCTTTTTTGGGGGCCACAACCAAAATGCTTTAACTTACTCACTACAACTGAACTCCCTCATAATAACCATAGCCAAAATAATTTTTACATTTAATATTCCCTACGCTGCTGTACTGCAGATGAATGCATCATATCTATCACTGCACGATATAAATTTTCCGGATATTCAGCTATCCGATGGCATAAATACAAGTACCACTCTTTCCCATAAGTCAAATACACCCTAGCATTATGTCCTTTGTTTTTCAAATCACTTAACATATCTGGACGAATTCCATATAGCATTTCTATCTCTACATTAGATTGACTAAAATATTGACGTTTCTCCATTTCTTTAATAAGAATTTCATCATGTGTAGCTATAGATACAGGATGATTGTTTTCAACTAGTTGTTCTACAATCTGAAGATACTGTTGGTTTAAGTCATTTGACCTAGGCATGGCAATATCCGAAATTTCTTGATAGGCACCTTTTACAACTCGTATTTTCCCTGGATAATGTAGGAGTTCTTGAATATCATTGTTTGAGCGATATAAATGCGCCTGAATCGTTATCCCTACATTAGGATATTGCTCAGTTGTTTTTTTATAGATGGAAAGAATGTCTGCTGCTTTAGATGATTCTTCCATACTTATCATAAGGGTAGTTCCATGTACTTTTGCCTTCTCTGCCAACTCCATTAAATGAATATAAGATATTTTTGGATCTATAGACAATCCAATATGCGATAAATCGAGTGATACTGTTTGTTTCATAGATAGAGCACCCATATCCCCAATAAGATTCCAAAACTCATTTTTTGCTTTATAACATTCCTCTATATCTAGAGTATTTTCCCCTATGTATTCTAGTGAAGTATGATAACCTTTTGTAATTAGTTCTTTTGCTATCACAATCCCCTCATGTCTCGTTTCTCCGGTGACAAAGCGTTTCGCAGCTTGCAATAACAACGCATAGAGTTCAGTGGATTGTTGTACATAGGATTTTATATGTTCATTTCGTGCAATCGATTTAAATGCCTGAGCTACTTGGAATTCTGGTTTCGTCATCACATTTTCATCCCCTTTAGAACTATTTGATCCAACTATAGCATGCTAAAATGGTTCATATTAGTACCATTTTAACCAAACTTTTATGGTACCAATTTTGATGAAGGGAGCATTTATATGCTTTGGATACCTATTGATCGATCGTTAGATATAAGTTTAATTCGACAGGTTTATCACCAAATACGTGAACGAATATTAAACGGAGAACTACAATCTGGAGAAAGACTACCATCTACACGGGAATTATCTTCTGAGTTAAGCGTGTCTAGGAATGTAATTTTAGAAGCTTATGATCAATTATTTTCCGAAGGTTTTTTGGTCGCTCGACAGGGCGCCGGGACATTCATTGCAGAAGGAACTTATTTAGAACAACGTAAAAAATCAACTCTAATTGATTCTTTATCTTGGTGCGAAGAAATAAACAAAGACAGTAACATCATTAATTTTCGTTCAGGGATACCAGCATTAGACTTATTTCCACTTAAGGGATGGGCAAAGTTATCTCATACTATATGGAATGAAACACCTCCTTCTACGTTTGGATACGATATTCCCGAAGGGCGTCCCGAATTAAGAAAGGTTTTATCACACTATTTACTTAAAACAAGAGGAGTTTTTTGTCATCCAGAACAATTGATAATTACCTCCGGTGCAACGCAAGCTTTAACACTTATTTCTAAGCTACTTTTGTCAACAGGCGACGAAGTACTAATAGAAGATCCCATCACCAATGACATTCAAACAATTTTTAAAAATTCAGGAGCCTTCCTTTATCCTATACCAGTTGATGATAATGGGATGGATACATCTTTGCTGCCTGCAAATAAAAACCCAAAATTCATCTTCACTACTCCTTCTCATCAGTTTCCTTTAGGAGGAGCGTTACCGATTCAACGACGGGTTCAATTGATTAACTACTCAAGGAAAACAAATTGTTATCTCATTGAAGATGATTATGACAGTGAGTTTCGATATGAAGGCTCACCTGTAAGTTCATTACAGGGATTGGATCCCGAGCGTGTTATATATATAGGTTCATTTAGTAAAATTTTATCACCGGCCCTTAGGATGGGATACTTAGTTCTTCCCTCACACCTTATTGAAAAATGTCGCAGGGTAAAATGGTTTTCAGATCTACATACACCTTCTTTAAATCAGCTTGTTCTTGCTAAATTTATTGCCGAAGATTATTTGGAGCGACATATTATGAAGATGAAAAAAATTTATAAAACTCGAAGAGACTTCCTTATCCAGCAATTAAAATTAGCATTCTCCAATAAGATCAATATTTTCGGTTATTCTACAGGATTACATCTGATTGTTGAATTCAATCAAGTTCAATTCACAAAAGAATTACTTGAGGAAATCCAACAACTCGGAGTGAAAGTATATCCTGTGGAAGAGCACGCCATTAAAAAAGGAAAACATCATAATCGAATTATTATAGGGTATGGACATTTAACAACTGAAGAAATAAAAGAAGGTGTGAGCAGGCTACAGAGGGCAATACCTTGTATATATTCTTGTTAACGAATAGATGGTCTAACAAACTTATCCATATTTTTCTGAAGGTATGCTATTTAGATGTGAAATCATAATAAAATAAAGCTGTTTTTTGCTAGATACACGTACTCATAGAACCAACATTAATTACAAGATTATTTCCATTAAACACAAAAAAGACGAGTCATTCTGACTCGTCTTAAAGTTGCTTGGCGACGTCCTACTCTCACAGGGACAAGGTCC
>NZ_JBXAHR010000022.1:0-2743 GCF_058952315.1 Bacillus sp. GW823-FHT06B01
CTGAAACATCTAAGTACCTGGAGGAAGAGAAAGCAAATGCGATTTCCTGAGTAGCGGCGAGCGAAACGGAACATAGCCCAAACCAAGAGGCTTGCCTCTTGGGGTTGTAGGACATTCTATACGGAGTTACAAAGGAACGAGGTAGACGAAGCGACCTGGAAAGGTCCGTCGTAGAGGGTAACAACCCCGTAGTCGAAACTTCGTTCTCTCTTGAATGTATCCTGAGTACGGCGGAACACGTGAAATTCCGTCGGAATCTGGGAGGACCATCTCCCAAGGCTAAATACTCCCTAGTGATCGATAGTGAACCAGTACCGTGAGGGAAAGGTGAAAAGCACCCCGGAAGGGGAGTGAAAGAGATCCTGAAACCGTGTGCCTACAAATAGTCAGAGCCCGTTAATGGGTGATGGCGTGCCTTTTGTAGAATGAACCGGCGAGTTACGATCCCGTGCGAGGTTAAGCTGAAGAGGCGGAGCCGCAGCGAAAGCGAGTCTGAATAGGGCGTTTAGTACGTGGTCGTAGACCCGAAACCAGGTGATCTACCCATGTCCAGGGTGAAGTTCAGGTAACACTGAATGGAGGCCCGAACCCACGCACGTTGAAAAGTGCGGGGATGAGGTGTGGGTAGCGGAGAAATTCCAATCGAACCTGGAGATAGCTGGTTCTCCCCGAAATAGCTTTAGGGCTAGCCTTAAGTGTAAGAGTCTTGGAGGTAGAGCACTGATTGAACTAGGGGTCCTCATCGGATTACCGAATTCAGTCAAACTCCGAATGCCAATGACTTATCCTTAGGAGTCAGACTGCGAGTGATAAGATCCGTAGTCAAGAGGGAAACAGCCCAGATCGCCAGCTAAGGTCCCAAAGTGTGTATTAAGTGGAAAAGGATGTGGAGTTGCTTAGACAACTAGGATGTTGGCTTAGAAGCAGCCACCATTTAAAGAGTGCGTAATAGCTCACTAGTCGAGTGACTCTGCGCCGAAAATGTACCGGGGCTAAATACACCACCGAAGCTGCGAATTGATACCAATGGTATCAGTGGTAGGGGAGCGTTCTAAGTGCAGTGAAGTCAGACCGGAAGGACTGGTGGAGCGCTTAGAAGTGAGAATGCCGGTATGAGTAGCGAAAGACGGGTGAGAATCCCGTCCACCGAATGCCTAAGGTTTCCTGAGGAAGGCTCGTCCGCTCAGGGTTAGTCAGGACCTAAGCCGAGGCCGACAGGCGTAGGCGATGGACAACAGGTTGATATTCCTGTACCACCTCTTTATCGTTTGAGCAATGGAGGGACGCAGAAGGATAGAAGAAGCGTGCGATTGGTTGTGCACGTCCAAGCAGTTAGGCTGATAAGTAGGCAAATCCGCTTATCGTGAAGGCTGAGCTGTGATGGGGAAGCTCCTTATGGAGCGAAGTCTTTGATTCCCCGCTGCCAAGAAAAGCTTCTAGCGAGATAAAAGGTGCCTGTACCGCAAACCGACACAGGTAGGCGAGGAGAGAATCCTAAGGTGTGCGAGAGAACTCTGGTTAAGGAACTCGGCAAAATGACCCCGTAACTTCGGGAGAAGGGGTGCTTTCTTAACGGAAAGCCGCAGTGAATAGGCCCAAGCGACTGTTTAGCAAAAACACAGGTCTCTGCGAAGCCGTAAGGCGAAGTATAGGGGCTGACACCTGCCCGGTGCTGGAAGGTTAAGGAGAGGGGTTAGCGTAAGCGAAGCTCTGAACTGAAGCCCCAGTAAACGGCGGCCGTAACTATAACGGTCCTAAGGTAGCGAAATTCCTTGTCGGGTAAGTTCCGACCCGCACGAAAGGTGTAACGATTTGGGCACTGTCTCAACCAGAGACTCGGTGAAATTATAGTACCTGTGAAGATGCAGGTTACCCGCGACAGGACGGAAAGACCCCGTGGAGCTTTACTGTAGCCTGATATTGAATTTTGGTACAGTTTGTACAGGATAGGCGGGAGCCATTGAAACCGGAGCGCTAGCTTCGGTGGAGGCGCTGGTGGGATACCGCCCTGACTGTATTGAAATTCTAACCTACGGGTCTTATCGACCCGGGAGACAGTGTCAGGTGGGCAGTTTGACTGGGGCGGTCGCCTCCTAAAGTGTAACGGAGGCGCCCAAAGGTTCCCTCAGAATGGTTGGAAATCATTCGTAGAGTGCAAAGGCATAAGGGAGCTTGACTGCGAGACCTACAAGTCGAGCAGGGACGAAAGTCGGGCTTAGTGATCCGGTGGTTCCGCATGGAAGGGCCATCGCTCAACGGATAAAAGCTACCCCGGGGATAACAGGCTTATCTCCCCCAAGAGTCCACATCGACGGGGAGGTTTGGCACCTCGATGTCGGCTCATCGCATCCTGGGGCTGTAGTCGGTCCCAAGGGTTGGGCTGTTCGCCCATTAAAGCGGTACGCGAGCTGGGTTCAGAACGTCGTGAGACAGTTCGGTCCCTATCCGTCGTGGGCGTAGGAAATTTGAGAGGAGCTGTCCTTAGTACGAGAGGACCGGGATGGACGCACCGCTGGTGTACCAGTTGTTCTGCCAAGGGCATAGCTGGGTAGCTATGTGCGGAAGGGATAAGTGCTGAAAGCATCTAAGCATGAAGCCCCCCTCAAGATGAGATTTCCCATAGCGTAAGCTAGTAAGATCCCTGAAAGATGATCAGGTTGATAGGTTCGAGGTGGAAGCATGGTGACATGTGGAGCTGACGAATACTAATAGATCGAGGACTTAACCATATAATATGAAGCAA
>NZ_JBXAHR010000023.1:0-2384 GCF_058952315.1 Bacillus sp. GW823-FHT06B01
ATGTCAACTAAGTTTTTTATTTTGTGTGCCGCGTTCTGCGTTATTGCATCGGCGACTTGTTCTATATTACACCTCTAAGATACAACCGTCAATATGTTTTTATAAAAAAACTTCATTTTTTATAAATCTTATTTACGTTATTAAATTATGTATTTATATACCTCTTCTATAAGAATAGATAAGCAACCCATAAAATACTCTATGGGTTGCTATTCCTTCATAAAAACTATTGTTCTTTTGAAGGTATCGAACAACTTTCATCCGTACAAGACATATCGCTTCTACCCTCTGAAGAAAGCTCTTGTAACTTAGGTGCAGGATTCTCTTCTTCCCACACTTGTTGAAGTGCACCGACAAAAGTTTCGAGTGGTTGCGCACCTGAAATAGCATACTTTTGATTAATAATAAAATAAGGTACTCCTGAAATTTGATATTGCTGAGCAATCGCTTCATCAATTCTAACATCATTTGCATATGCACCTTTATCATTAATAACACGTAAAGCTTCTTGCTTATCTAAACCTGAAGCTTCAGCAATAGTAGCAAGCGTATCCATATCACTTAAATTTCTCGATTCAGTGAAATATGCAAAAAGTAGATTTTCCGTAATCTCTTTTTCTTTCCCTTGATCCTTTGCAAATTTAGCTAGACGATGCGCATCAAAAGTGTTCGTCGGCTTCATCTCTTCAAAATTAAAATTTAAATCCATACTAGCTGCATGATTTCCTAGTTGTACATTATTACGCTTAGCTTCTTCAATACTAATCCCGTACTTTGATGCAAGTACTTCATTAATACTTGTTCCAGAATAGATTGGAGCATTTTGGTCTAATTCAAAACTTTTAAACTCCACTTCAACATCCTTCTTATGCGGAAATTGCTCTAAAGCCATTTCTAATCTACGTTTCCCAATATAACAAAATGGGCATACAAAATCTGACCATACTTCAATTTTCATAGAAACACCTCATTAACATGTAGTTTTCAATTATTGTAGCACTGGCAATAAGGAATTCAAAAATTTATGCTTCAAACCTTATATACTACAAACTAAAATAAGTTTTTAAATAGAAAAAACGATCATCAAAAGTATAAAAACATTTCCTTCTGATTATCGTATATACAAATCTAAAACAATCTAATTACGCCGGAATGTATCTCCCCACGAACTTCCATACGGTATTCCAATATTTATTCGAATCTACCTTCTCGGCTTCTCCATGTCCAGCACCTGGAACAATTAATTTCTCTTTTTCTACTTTTGCAGCATTATATACTTCATCTAACATTTCATAAGGAACAAATGTATCAGCATCCCCATGAATAAATAGCATAGGTGTTTTACTTTTCGCCACTTGTTTTATAGCTGAAGCTTCTTCTAAATCATATCCAGCTCTTAATTTTGTAACTGTATTTGCCGCATTCATAACAGGAAACTTTGGCAAATGGAATAAATCTTTTAGTTGATACGTAAATTCATCCATAACAGTTGAGTATCCACAATCTTCAATAATAACTTTAACGTTAGAAGGTAACTCTTCACCTGAAGTCATCATTACAGTTGCTCCCCCCATTGAAACACCAAAGAGTGCTATTTCAGCATTAGGGTCTTTCTTTACAATTTGTTGAATCCAAATCAAAATATCTTTACGATCATGCCAGCCCATCCCTATATAATCACCTTCACTATTTCCATGCCCACGAAGGTCTGGCGCTATGACGTTATATCCTTGTTCATAAAAGTTCCGGATATATTTCGGCATTTTCGATGCCCTACTATCATACCCATGAACTACAATTGCCCATTTATGGCTAGATTGTTCATTCATATATTCATAACCTGTCAATTTCAACTTATCGAAAGAATTTATGTTTCGTGTATTAGGTTTATGATTTGATACAAAGTTCGCATCCTTTTCTTCATTTGTAGCGAACACACCTCCCGCTGCATTCGCAGTTTCTACTAAGTGAGGATTATCCTCTAAAAACTCTTTCTCTTGTTTCGCATTCAACGCATAATTATAAAAATAATTCCCGACTAACATATAAGTAATTGCTAGAAGGACTAAAACTACTATAGTAATTACACCTATCTTTTTCATATTATCTCCTTAAAAAAGTTTAAATCTTCCTATATTAAAGTACCTCGAAAAACAACTGTACTATTTTAACACACCGATAGATTGCTTCCACAAAAAATAGAATAGAAAATCTTAAACTACACATCAAAAATGAAGAAAGAAAATGAATATGAGGGGATCAAAAAAATACAGATTACTTACTTGAAGCTGATAAGAAGTTTAAAACACAAAAAAGACGAGTCATTCTGACTCGTCTTAAAGTTGCTTGGCGACGTCCTACTCTCACAGGGACAAGGTCCCAAC
>NZ_JBXAHR010000024.1:0-2360 GCF_058952315.1 Bacillus sp. GW823-FHT06B01
GTTCTAAAATGCAATAATAGTGATCAATCATTTGTTTAATTGTATTTTCATTAAATAAATCTGTTGAATATTCAAACTCGCCAATTAATAGATCATTAGATTCTCTTAAAGTAAGACTTATATCAAATTTAGAGGTTTTTGTATCTAATTCTTTCATTTCCATTGTTAAGTTCTTCATTTTCAAGTTAATTTCTTGAACATTTTGTAACGAAAAATACGTCTGAACAACAGGTTGATAACTTGCTTCTCTCTCAACATGTAATTCTTCAACTATTTTTTCAAATGGGAAATCCTGATTGGCAAAAGCGCCAAGACACGTTTCTCTAACTCTAGAAAATAATTCCTTAAATGTAGGCTGTTTTGACAGATCACATCGAATAACAAGTGTATTAACAAAGAAGCCAATAAGAGCTTCCCACTCTTTTTTATTTCGATTAGCAATAGAAGTTCCAATCAAAATATCTTTCTGAAGGGAATAGCGATATAATAATGTCGCGTATGCCGATAATAAAGCCATGAATAAAGTAATCTCTTCTGTTGAAATTAATTTTTTTATTTTGTTGACTAAATCTCTAGGGATCTCAAAGTAAAGTCGTTCTCCTCTAAATGATTGAACAAGAGGCCTTGGCCGATTGGTTGGCAATTGTAATACAGGAAGCTTCCCTTGTAAATTCTTTTTCCAATAACTAAGTTGTTCTTCATAAACACTTCCTTGAAGATAATTCTTTTGCCATAACGAAAAATCTAAATACTGTATCGCTAATTCAGACATTTCATGGTGCTTTCCTGAAACAAATGCTTCATAATACCTATTCATTTCTTTAATTAAAACTCCAAGAGACCAACCATCAGAAATTATATGATGCATAGTAAACAATAGCTTATATTTATTCTCTTCAAACTGTACCAACATCACACGAAGAAGTGGTGGAACCTGTAAGTCAAAAGGCTGAGAAATTTCTTGAGCCATTATTTTTCTCCATTCACTATCCACCTCATTTGAACTAAGGTTCCTAATATCAATTATTGGCATTTCAATCTTACATTTAGTTGCTATGGTTTGGTACACTTTCCCATCACTATTAATAAAAGAAGTACGTAAAGACTCATGCCTTTGCAGTATCTCATTTAAACTATACTCTAGCGCTTGGATACTGAATACTCCTTCAATTGTGACTACAGTTGCAATATTATATGCTGCACTACTCGGATTATATTGATTTATAATCCATAATCTTTGTTGAGCATAAGACAGGGGATATTTGTTTTCCATATTTCTGTCATACTTTTTTATTATTCCTTCATTAGCACTCTTTTTATAATTTTTTGACTGACGTACCAACTGTTGAAGCTTTTCTATTGATAAGTCACGTAATAGCTTTGTCATATCACTCATTGCCTTCATCCGCCTTTACAATCTATTCCTAAAGAAGTCCACGTCCGGATTTTTTATATGACTTTCATTTCAACTCTGCCAATTGTTCTGAATCAATGTACTGAGCTAGTTCACAAATGATCCAATCACACAATTGTTCAACTGTAGGTGCTTCAAACAAGCAGCGTAATGGGATATCAATAGGGAAACTTTCTCTCAAACGAGATATTACCTGTGTTCCTAGTAAGGAATGCCCCCCTAGGTCAAAAAAGAAATTATCATGTATACCAATCTCCTCAATACCTAGTATTTCCATCCAAATATTACAAACTAATTCTTCAATTTGATTTCTTGGTTTTACGTAAATGGTTTTCATTCTAGGACGTACCTTTAATTTTGTAATTTCTCTTTTTTGATTGGCATTGAAGGCTTTTTTAACACTTACCCATTGCTCTAATCTCGAATACAAATCCCCAGTAGAAACAATAACCTGCTCTAAATTTGAATTACAGAGAATACGGTGTAAGATTTTCACTCCTTCTTCAGGTGTGATAAAAAATTTACTTAGCGTCTGTCCAATTCCATATCGTTCAAACACTTCTTCATGGTTATGCCATGCTTCCCAATTTATCCCTAATACAGGATATGATTTACTGCCCATTTGATTTTTCATTCCTGCATATGTATCTAGAAAGGCATTTGACGAAGCATAAGCAACATGGGCTAGCCCTCCTAATATCGGGGATAAAGACGAAGTTAATAACAAAAAGTCCAATTCAAACTTTCCTAATATTTTTTCTAGAACATACAAACCGCGAATTTTTGGAATAAAATGCCACGAAATTTCGGTTTCTCCAGTCTCATTAATCGTAGTTTGTGCATTACTATCCGGTCTTCCTGCGGCATGGATAACTCCATGAATAGTACCAAATTTCCGAATAACATTATCAATCGCAACCTGCATTTCCTGTTCATCTGCAACATT
>NZ_JBXAHR010000025.1:0-1843 GCF_058952315.1 Bacillus sp. GW823-FHT06B01
AATACTAAGAATAGAGTCACCACCTAGTTCAAAGAAATTATCATACAATCCCACTTTATCTACTCTTAATATTTCTTTCCATACCTTGGCTATCGCTTTTTCCACTTCAGTTGTAGGTGCTTCATAAGGTCTTTCCAAACTCTCCCTTGACCAAATATGATTCGGGAGTTGCGTACGATCTACTTTCCCATTTGGTGTTAAAGGCATCTTATCTAAAATTACAAATCCGGCTGGCACCATATATTCTGGCAGCTTTCGCTGCATATACGATCTCATTTCCGGAACTGAAACCGCTTTCCCTTTCCTTACTGTCACATAAACAATTAACCTTTTATTTTCCGTCTCATCCTCTTTTACTATTGCAATACTTTCAAGAATTGCAGGATGCTCGGCTAGCACAGACTCTACTTCTCCAAGTTCAATACGAAATCCTCTTAGCTTTACCTGGTCATCTATTCTTCCTAAATACTCAATATTCCCATCTTGTAGATATCTTCCCACATCTCCTGTGCGATATAATCTGCCTCCTTGATTTTCAGCAATAGGATTGGGAATGAATTTTTCTGCTGTTAAATCTGGTCGATGGTGGTATCCTCTTGCAATTCCTATTCCACTAATATAAATCTCTCCACGTACCCCTATAGGTACTATATTCATTTCTTCATCTAATATATATATCTTGTGATTCGCGATAGGTTGTCCAATAGGGACACTTTTATTTCGTCCTCCGCTCTCACACGAAAAATGTGTTACATCAATTGCTGCCTCTGTTGGGCCATATAAATTATATAAATTAACCTTCGGTAACTCTTTTAAGCACCTTTCCTTTAAATCAAATGGTAAAGCTTCTCCACTACAAATGACTCTACGTAGGGCAGTACAATGATGCAATTCTGGCTCCTCTACAAATGCCTGTAACATGGATGGAACAAAATGTATCGTAGTAATTTGTTGTTCTTGGATAAGTTTTATTAAGTATGAGCTATCTTTGTGACGATCTGATTCCGCTAACACTAATGTAGCTCCCGTCATTAATGGCCAAAAGAATTCCCATACCGAAACATCAAAACTAAATGAAGTCTTTTGTAAAACCCGATCACTTTGATCCAAATGATAGGCATCCTGCATCCATTTCAACCTATTACAAATGCCCTGATGAGTGTTCATTGCCCCTTTGGGACGACCTGTAGAACCTGAAGTATAAATAATATATGCTAAATTACTTCCCGAAAATGAAATATCGAGATTATTAGCAGATTCATTCTCCCACTGCCCCCATTCGCTATCTACGCATAAAATATCGCTATCTTGCCAATTAGATGACTCATAAATGTGATGTTGAGTTAACATTATCCTTACATTTGCATCTGATTTGATATAGTTAATCCTCTCGTACGGGTACAATGGATCAATCGGAACATACACCCCACCAGCCTTAAGTACAGCTAATAAACTTATAACCATTTCATATGAGCGATCCATACATATACCAACAGGTATTTCTAATCCTACACCGCGTTTTCTCAAATAACGAGCTAACCTATTTGCATCTTGGTTTAGTTGTGCGTAAGTCCACTTTCTATCTCTAAATGAAACCGCTATACTATCAGGACATGTTGCTGCCTTTCTTTCAACTAAACAATGTAGTCCGTCATCTGGCCTATATCCAACTTCTGTATCATTCCATTCCATGGTTATCTTCCGATGCTCGTCCCCATTTACCAATGGGAATTCTTTAATCCCTTGTTCCGGATTTTCTACCATTTGTTCTAAAATGCAATAATAGTGATCAATCATTTGTTTAATTGTATTTTCATTAAATAAATCTGTTGAATATTCAAAC
>NZ_JBXAHR010000026.1:0-1674 GCF_058952315.1 Bacillus sp. GW823-FHT06B01
ACGTTTCACGTTGTTTGTTTCGTTCAGTTTTCAAAGAACTACTCGGTCGCTCATTTGCGACTCCCTTATGTTAACATTTTCAACTTTCAATGTCAACTAAGTTTTTCATTTCGTTTGCCGTGTTCTGCTTTATTGCATCGGCGACTTGTTCTATATTACACCTCTATAGCCTAATCGTCAACACCTTTTATTCAATTAATAATAAAAATAATTCCAAAGTTATTTTTATTATTAATTTCAGTTATTTAATTCCTCTCATTCAATGAAAATAATGAAAAGGACATCCTATTACATACAAAGCGTCCTTTCCATTAAACATTATATACATGCTCTTATAAACTTTAACATTCTTCATTCTCTTTAATATTTTGATCGTCTGATATAAATAAATCAATTAGTTTACGTTTATCCGCCCATATCACTCCAAATAAAACTAAGCTGCCACCTATTCCTATTCTCCACGTTAAAGATTCATTTAATAGAACAATTGAAGCAACTATACTTATTAACGGTAACGCATTTAAATATAATCCACTTACTGATGCCGAGACTGTCTCTAATGCTCTATTCCAAAACCAATACGCTAAAATTGTTGCCCCAATAACAAGATATATTACACTAACCCCTGTCTTCCATGTTTCGATTTTTGGAAAACCATAATAAAAAGTTTCTGCCATTGCAAATGGTAATAGAATAACAGCTCCAATAATTAAAGTTAATGTTGTAAAAACCTTGTTTGATAGATACTGTTCTTGTTTTGGTCGTTTCAGCAATACTGTATAGAAAGCAAATAAGAACGTACTTAATAAAATAAGGATATCTCCTATTAAAGATACTTCTTGATCGACATTACTAGATGGAATTGTAATAAGAAGTACTCCGATAGCCCCCAATACAATACCGATCCAATAATTAAGCCGAATTTTTTCTTTCAAAAAGAACGCCGAAAAAAGAATTGTAACTAAAGGTAAAGCAGCATCAATAATACTAACATGCAATCCACTTGTTAAAGAAATACCGTAGGATGTGAACATAAAGTACCCAGATACGCCAGTAAAAGATAGTAAACTCATTCTTTTCCACGGGACCTGTTTATGTACAACTGATCTTTTTAATTGTTTAAATGAGAATAGTAAACAGATTCCACCAGCTAAGAAAAGGCGAATAAATAACAAAGTAAATGGCTGAATAGATTCTAATGCCCACTTTGTTGGCGCAATGGCTGTCCCCCATAATATAACAGCCACTAATAACATGCATATTTCTTTCATAATCCCCCACACCCATCAAAAAATATATGTTAACTATCTTAATTATAGATTTTTTCTTATGTAAAATCCTTTAAAAATGAAAAACCGTTATGTGAAAAACAACTAAATAGCTATTTTCCACATAACGGTTTCATATAAAAAGTAAAATATTTTAGTCATTCCACGACTCAATTAATACAAAAAGGTAATTCTTACCTTAACCTAACATTTAAATGTATTACTTTATTATCTTTTATGGCATTATCGTTCAAAATTCATTTTAAACAGTCTCTATTTCATCTTTTTTCTTCTTTAGCGTCATTCAATTTATGGATTATGACATTTAGTAAATAAAAATAAATACAAAAAAACCTAAGTCGAATCGACTTAGGTTTTTGCTTGGCGACGTCCTACTCTCACAGGG
>NZ_JBXAHR010000028.1:0-655 GCF_058952315.1 Bacillus sp. GW823-FHT06B01
TGGAGCGGAAGACGGGATTCGAACCCGCGACCCCAACCTTGGCAAGGTTGTATTCTACCACTGAACTACTTCCGCAAAATGGCTGGGCTAGCTGGATTCGAACCAGCGCATGACGGAGTCAAAGTCCGTTGCCTTACCGCTTGGCTATAGCCCATCGAATTCTTACTTAATTATATGTAAGTATCAATTAAATTATTTGTAATTTTAAAAATAAAAATGGGGCGACTGATGGGAATCGAACCCACGAATGCCGGAGCCACAATCCGGTGCGTTAACCACTTCGCCACAACCGCCATGTTGTGTAAATATATTTGGCAGGGGCAGTAGGAATCGAACCCACACTGGAGGTTTTGGAGACCTCAGTTCTACCTTTAAACTATGCCCCTATGTAAATGGTGGAGGGGGGCAGATTCGAACTGCCGAACCCGAAGGAGCGGATTTACAGTCCGCCGCGTTTAGCCACTTCGCTACCCCTCCGAAACTTACATGGTGCCGGCTAGAGGACTTGAACCCCCAACCTACTGATTACAAGTCAGTTGCTCTACCAATTGAGCTAAGCCGGCGTATATTATTAAGATAAATGGTGGCTCGGGACGGAATCGAACCGCCGACACGAGGATTTTCAGTCCTCTGCTCTACCGACTGAGCTACCGAG
>NZ_JBXAHR010000029.1:0-249 GCF_058952315.1 Bacillus sp. GW823-FHT06B01
CTTGATAGAAATACGATTAATGCTGTTAATACTACTGCTCCACTTGCTGATCCTACGAAGTCACCTTTTGTTACTTGTAATACTTGCTCTTTCATATCTTTCATTCTCCCTTCTATTTTCTTTTGTTACAAAACTTCTATTATACTAATACGCTTGATAGAAATACGATTAATGCCGTTAATACTACCGCCCCACTTGCTGATCCTACGAAGTCACCTTTTGTTACTTGTAATACTTGCTCTTTCATTT
>NZ_JBXAHR010000029.1:347-645 GCF_058952315.1 Bacillus sp. GW823-FHT06B01
TTTGCATTCTCCTCTCTTTTTCTTTTATTACAAAACTTCTATTATACTAATACGCTTGATAGAAATACGATTAATGCCGTTAATACTACTGCTCCACTTGCTGATCCTACGAAGTCACCTTTTGTTACTTGTAATACTTGCTCTTTCATTTTGCATTCTCCTCTCTTTTTCTTTTATTACAAAACTTCTATTATACTAATACGCTTGATAGAAATACGATTAATGCTGTTAATACTACTGCTCCACTTGCTGATCCTACGAAGTCACCTTTTGTTACTTGTAATACTTGCTCTTTCAT
>NZ_JBXAHR010000030.1:0-590 GCF_058952315.1 Bacillus sp. GW823-FHT06B01
CAATTAGCAGATTTCGAAACAGATATCGATCAGATTACGTTTGGAATTAAAACACATTCTAAAGTAATTACTCCAAGTAACAGTCAAACTATAAAACCTGATTCTGAAACATCATTTGATACTGGATTAAAATGGGCAAAAAATGACATCATAGCAAAATATAACCCTTCTTCTCTTCATACCACTGGACATAGTAAAGGTGGTGCAGAAGCAGACCTTATCGCTGCAGAATTAGATTGTTATGCAACTACATATGCTGCACCGAATCCCTATCGTATACTAAGTCCTGAAGCAAAAAGACGAGTAGATGAAGGGAAAATGGACAATAAAGCAACTGATTATACACATGAAAATGACCCGATTGGTAACCACACTCAATTCGGTGCACCTCTAATTGGTAAGCAATACACAGTGAGACAGAACGATACAAAACAAGGACTTTTTACACGTTTAACTATGGACGGACACGGCAGAGATACATTTAAGGGATCCTTTCATTCAAATGGAAGCCCCATATTAAAATTAGAACCTGAAGATATTATAAAACAAGCAAAAAAAATTCAAACACTCAGCAATCGATTATCAGATAT
>NZ_JBXAHR010000031.1:0-545 GCF_058952315.1 Bacillus sp. GW823-FHT06B01
TGGTCACTTAATACGTTACCGATGATTCCAGAGCGTTTTCAGTTTGAGGTAACAAAGTCAAAGTATAAGCAATTTAATGTTGTGAAACAGCTGCTACATAATCCGGGGGTAACAGAAATTATTCACGCGGGTGATGCTGGGCGTGAAGGGGAATTAATCGTACGAAACATTATTAATCTTTGTAACGTGCAAAAGCCGATGAAACGTCTTTGGATTTCCTCTTTAACGAAGCAAGCAATTTATCAAGGGTTTAAAAACTTACTAGATGAAGCAGATACGATTAATACGTATTACGAAGCATATACAAGATCATGCGCTGACTGGGTCGTTGGTATGAATGCATCGCGTGTCTTTAGCATTTTGCTAAAGAAAAAGGGAATGAATGATGTGTTTTCCGCCGGACGTGTACAAACACCGACACTCGCATTAATCGTAAAGCGTGAAAAAGAAATAGAAAACTTTAAGTCGGAGCCGTTTTGGGAAGTGTTCGCAACCTTTAATATAGAAGGAAAGAAGTATGAGGGGAAATGGGAGAAGGATAGTGA
>NZ_JBXAHR010000032.1:0-541 GCF_058952315.1 Bacillus sp. GW823-FHT06B01
AAGACCCTGATATGGCAAATAAAATTGCAGCATTTTGCCAAGGTAAACCGGCTGTAGTAAAAGAAATGAAAACGGAGCGTAAAGAGTTTCAGCCGCCGTTTTTATTTAATTTATCAGCACTGCAAGCGACAGCTAATAAAGCTTTTAAATTTTCACCGAAAAAGACGCTTGATATAACACAAGCCCTATATCAAAAAGGAATAGTTTCTTATCCGCGTTCGGATTCTAACTATGTTACACAAGGAGAAGCAGCGACGTTCCCTGATATTTTACAGAAGTTAAGTCAGTTTGATGAATATAAAGGTTTATTGCCAGCACCAATTGAATCAATTATGAATAATAAGCGTTATGTGAATGAAAAAAAAGTGACAGATCACTATGCAATTATACCGACAGAGCAAGTTACAAATCCAAGCAAACTATCAGGTGATGAAAAGAAAATTTACGATATGATCGTAAGAAGACTGATTGCGGCGCATTATGAAGTAGCAATCTTTGACTACACAACGATTACAACTCTTGTAGACGAACGTGCTGAATT